>NZ_JACJQG010000106.1 GCF_014696435.1 Calothrix anomala FACHB-343
TTGGCTGCTGGTGAAGTTGCTCCTGTTGCTCTAACTGCTCCTGCTATCAACGGCTAATTGTCTGAAGATAACAATAGCTTCTCTGTGAATTGAAAAGCGCTCTCCCGATTGGGGGGCGCTTTTTTAATGTTTATATTTCATATTTGTCTTCTTGTCAGTACAATGTGTGTATGTTAACCTAAGAGTTAAAAGTAAGGTCTAAAGTTAAATAAATTATGAGTAACTTATTTGAGCCTAGAACTGAACGGATTGATATCCGTACTAGTGCTAGTGTCAAAAAATTGTTGCAGCAAGCTGCTGCTGCAAATCATAAAAATGTGAGCGAGTTTTTGTTAGAACACGGTTTAATTGCTGCTCAAGAAGCTTTAACAAATCGTAAGCTTTTTGTTTTGGATGATGCGCAGTGGGAAGCTTTTCAAACTGCTCTCGACTCTGCATCTACAGAAAAACCACGTTTACGTCGTTTATTAACGGAGCCAAGCGTATTTGAGTAATTTCTCACCATTAAACAACTTATATATTGATAAATTATCAGCTTCCCATAATGTTCAAGACTTTGATTGTGGAAAGCCAGCTTTAAATAATTTTTTAATTAATTATGCATTGCAAAATCAACAATCTGATAGTTCAAAAACTTATGTAGCCTGTTTGGATAATACTGTAATTGGTTACTATACTTTAACTGTAGCTTCTGTTGTTCATCAAGATGCGCCACCTCGAATTACCAAGGGATTGCCAAAATATCCCATACCTGTAGCACTGTTAGCTCGGTTGGCGGTGAGTAAAGATTTTCAAGGGCGGAGAATAGGAAGCGGTTTATTAAAAGATTGCCTTAAACGTGTCAATGCAGCAGCAGATATCTTAGGTATTCGGGCTGTGCTAGTTCATGCTCAAGATGATGAAGCGTTGAGATGGTATGAACATTTTAATTTTGAGCCGAGTCCTACCGATCCTTTACATTTATTTTTACTGTTGAAGGATATTCGGAGAATGTTAGGTAATAATTTGTAATTTGTAATTGTAGGTATAGAGCTAGTTGATTAATTGATGAAGATGTAACAAAAATATATTCGATGGTGCGTTGCGCTGCGCGACAACACACCCTACTTGAGAATAAGGATTTAAGTAAGTCGGCGTGAAAAAACCAGAGTACATTAAGCGATATAAAAAATTGTCAATTTATTTCGTAGTAAGCGCTGAAGTCCTCTCTTCTCTACGAGACGCCTACGGCGAACGAGACGCTCTTGCTAGCTTGCTTCCCCAAAGGAGTACACTACAAACTTTTAATTATCGTAAATAAAAGGGTTTAAGACCCCTGCGTCTATACGTAGTATCATTTTCAGTCGAGGATTTAAACCCCGACTGAAAATGTCTTTAATTTTGAATTTTGAATTTTGAATTTTGAATTGTTAACTCTGTGTCCTCTGCGTCTCTGTGGTTAAATAAATTATTTTGTACCGCCCAGACGCTGAGAGGGTAGAGAGGAAGTAGATTTAGGTTTTCTCGGCTGGGGGTTGGTTTCTACGTAAGTTGTGGGTATTTTCTAAGATATTGTTTTGCTGACTTAGCACGGTGACTCAAAAAGTTGATCGGATGTAAAATAAACAACAATTATAAAAATCTACGCGCTCTAACCTTTGCTTTGATTTTAGAAGTGAGGACAAATGGCTTTGTGTTTTTTCATTCTCCTGTGTGCTTGTTTAATCACTAGCTATTTTCTTTTTAAAAAAAGTAATAATGAGGTATCACATCTATTAGCTGTGTTTGCGGCTATTAGTTTAATTTTGGGCTTAATTTTTGCTCCTTGGCAGGTATTACTTTTACTATTAATTGCTGTTTTAATTAGTACCAGCTACGAATATTACAATAGCAAAGTTGTAAGTTTGGAAACGGAATCTCCACAACCAGAAGTAATTACTTCTGAAGAAGATTGTCATCAGTTGATTTATCGTGGTGCTTCCTATCGTGTGAATTCTGCTGTCAATTTAGATGAAGAAAAAATACAACCTGTAACTCATAAGTTGTGTTTTAGAGGAGGTAATTATACTGTTTGTATCGATCCGAAAGTTCAATCAGATGAGGAGAAGATACAACCTGTAACTTATAAGTTGAGTTTTAGAGGACGCAGCTATTCTGTTAATAAAACTGCTCGCTGAGAATAGGGGTTAGGGGTTAGGGGCTAGGGAAGAGAAATGTTTAGAATCAGCCACATTATATCAAGAAACTTAAAGACACTTGCAACCCTGACAAATGACGAATAACTAATAACAAGTGTACATACGTGATTAATTGCGTCTCTGACAAATGACTAATGACTAATGACAAATGACTAATGACTAATGACAAAGGGTGGGGTTTCCCCACCCCTACGGGTTTATTTTGAGAATTTGGTGTTAAATTAAATGATACATTGTGCCTTCTGGTGCAAGGCTCATGGCGATGTTGTAATCTTCAACTGCTTTTTGTTGATTACCTAATTCTTGGTGTATTTGACTGCGCCAAAAATAAAAGAAAGCGTTTTCAGGATTAATATATATGGCTTGAGTATAATCTTCTAATGCGCCTTGACGATCGCCTAATTTCTTTTTGCGAAAATTGGCGCGTGCTGTATATAATTCGGCGCTGTGGGGATGGATGCAGATGGCTGTGTTAAAATCTGCGATCGCACTTTCGATATCTCCGGCGGCAAAATGGCTGTAGGCTTGTTTAATATATAAACTGATTTCTTTAGCTTTGGTAGATACTTCTACCGGGGATAGGGGATTTAGTTGAGACTGGCTGAGGTTTGACACATTATTGTCCATTTTACTAAAAAACAAATATTTATTAATAATTTTCTGGCTCTACATGGTTTTAGCGTACCCAGAATTTTGGCGATTGTAACTAATAAGAATTGTCCACAATGGACAAGATGGAATAATGTTAAGGTTGATAGCGAATGCTAAAGTAAAAACCATCGTCTTGTGCGTTATTACCGCGATCGCTCAAGTTGACGAAGGGTATGCCATAATCTAAGCGCATTGTCAGTTTATCTATCCCCAAGGCTTGATTCCACAACAATCCTAAACCTGCGCTAGCGAGGAAGGTTTGATTGGGTAATTTATTGGGGTTATCTGCTTGATTCCAGACTGCGCCTAAGTCGAGAAATGGAGCTAACTCAATGGTAGATAAACCGGCTTGATTGCGTTCTACTGTAATTCTATCTTCAATTGCGAAGCGAAAGCCATTATCTCCAGAGCGAGCATTTTGCCGATATCCGCGCACAGAACGTCCACCGCCAATGACGAATTGCTGGGAAGGTAAGAGACTATCTGGTGTGAGTTGTATTTCTCCTTGAATGACTAATAAATGATCTTGATTTAGTTGCTGTACGCGCTGTACTAAACCCAGCCAACTGAAAAACCTTGCGTCTGGTGTGGGATTGGCGTTGATTGTCGCATCGAGTAAACCTGTGCCTAAACTAAATTGCGATTGTAAATACCAAGCTCCTTGAGGATCGCGGTTGACATAATCTTGGCTAAATTTAAACACGCTGGTACGGCTGACGCCATTAATATCGGGGCCGATACCAAAGGGGGTGGGTAGTCTGTCGAAAAGAAAGGTTTGCCCGTTTTGATGGGTAAAGCCGAAGGATAAAGCAAATTCTTCTCTGGGCGATCGCATTATCGGCTGACGGAAATTGATTTCATACACATCCAAATCAGCTTTAATTCCCAGGTTATCGAAGGGTGGCTGGGTAATTTCGTTGCTATTGGTGGCATATCGCAAACTAATTTTCCCGTTCATGGCGTTGACGGGAATTTGGTATCTAAAGTCAAAAACGTCAGAACCACCTGTGAGAGTATGATACCACGTTCCGGCTAATTCGTCACCATTACCTGTAAGATTACGATGTCCTAGTTCAATGCCAAATCTTTCTGAACCAATGCTAGGTGGTGAATAGTTATCGATGCTGAGGTTGCTAATGATGGGATTTGCTTCTTCTACTCTGACAATGAGAATACTTTCACCGACTTTACCTGTAGGACGTAAACTGGCTTCGACATTAGTAAAAAGCGGATCGAGTCGCAGTAGGCGCAGTTGTTCTTCGAGTTTAATTGTATTTAAGGGAATGCCTGCACCTAAGCGAATGCGATCGCGAATATAACCAGAATTTAACCGCTTGTTTCCTTGGATATCTATGTCTGCAACTCGTCCTTCGATGACGCGAATGACAACTACACCATCTGTATTTCCTGGCTGGATGGTTTCGGGGATTGCTCTGGAATTAATATAGTTATTATTTAGGTAAAGCTGGGTAATCGCATCAGCAGCTTGGCGTAACTCTTCGATGGTTAATTCTCGCCCTGCAAATGGCTGGACAACTTGATTTAACTGTTGTTCTGTAAATACTGTGCTACCTATAACTTTAATTGTGCGTGCATTAATGCGCTCAGGAATAACTGGTGCTGTTGGATTGGTTTGAGAATACTGTTGATGGTTGACTGTTGACGGTTGACGGTTGACTGTTGACGGTTGACGGTTGACGGTTGACTGTTGACGGTTGACGGTTGACGGTTGACGGTTGACGGTTGACTGTTGACTGTTGACTGTTGACTAGTGGCTATTGAGTTGGGATTAGTGGCTATTGAGTTGGGATTAGTGGCTATTGAGTTGAGATTAGTGGCTATTGAGTTGAGATTAGTGGCTATTGAGTTGAGATTAGTGGCTATTGAGTTGAGATTAGTGGCTATTGAGTTGGGATTAGTGGCTATTGACTGTTGACTATTGACTATTGACTGTTGACTGTTGACTATTGACTGTTGACTAGAAATCTCACTAGCTGTCGCTTTTAACCCAGTAATCCCCATCGTTGATAATAAATGCAGAATCAGCAAGCTGGAATGCCAACTCAGACGGGGAAATAAACTCATTAATCTTTGTTGAATGCGGATTGTAGGCGTAAGACCAGTTTTTCTACCTTTTCTCATGTCCGTATCTAGGGATGTTTGATGTAACTAACTGGCCTGTTTGGACTCCGGATTATGCCATAACGCCCCAGTATTATTTGAATATCATATTTTCGCGACCGGATTACAAAGAATTGATATATTTAAGTACAATTTTGCGCAAAGAATTCTCAGTAATAACCACTAGCATTATATCCTGGTAACAGGTTAACAATATCTGGAGCCTTTCCATGTCAGCGCCGATTTCTATTGTCATTACTAGTTACAATCGGGAGCGTTATCTACAAGACGCAATCAATAGCGTTTTGCAACAGACATGGCAAGATTTTGAATTAATAGTTTGGGATGATGGTTCTACAGATAATTCGGTAGCGATCGCTCTACAATATGCACAACGAGATAGACGAGTGCGGGTAGTAGCAGCAGCGCATCAGGGAATTGTGTTAGCGCGCCAAAGTGCGATCGCCCAAACTAAGGGAAAATATTTTGGTTGGGTAGATAGCGATGATATACTCGCACCTACAGCTTTAGCTGAAACGGTGACTTTGCTCCACCGTCACCCAAAGATGGGATTTGTCTATACTGATTATCTCGATATTGATGAAAATTCTCAAGTTATGCGATATGGCGATCGCTGTCGCATTCCCTACTCCCAAGAGCGAATGCTTGTAGATTTCATGAGTTTTCAATTTCGCTTGATTCGCCGGCAAACATACGATTTAGTGCAGGGATTTCACGGTTCGCCAGATTACGCTGAAGATTACGACTTATGTTTGCGGCTGTCAGAGGTAGGGCAGGTAGGGCGGATCGAGAAGCCACTATATTATTACCGTCAACATGCTGGTAATATCTCGCAAATACACAGGTTAGAAGTTCTTCTCTGTTCTCAACAAGCTATTAATCGAGCTATACAACGTCGGGGAATAGCCAAGAAATATCAAATAGATTTGGATCTACTTGCAGGTCGTTTCGTTTTAAAGCACAAACCTTCCTTCCGGAATTTTATCAGTAAATTCGGCAATTCTATAATTAAAGCTATATTTCCCCTAGCGCTAGCTATGAATGCGGGGTTAGCGCAAGGGCAAATTGTCCCCGCAGTTGATGGTACGGGTACTATCGTTACACCCAACGGAAATATATTAGATATTCATGGGGGAACAACATCTAGTGATGGCGCGAATCTGTTCCACAGTTTTCAACAATTTGGCTTGACACCAGAACAAATTGCTAACTTTCAAGCCAATCCCAATCTGCAAAATATTCTCGGTCGGATAACTGGCGGTAATCCTTCGATTATTAATGGTTTAATTCAAGTAACCGGTGGTAACCCTAACTTATTTTTGATGAATCCCGCCGGTTTTGTCTTTGGTGCTAATGCTAGCTTAAATGTTCCCGGTGCTTTCACCGCGACAACCGCCAATGGCATTAGCTTTGGTAACAACTGGTTTAACGCCACAGGAACTAATAATTACTCAGTTTTAGTGGGGAATCCTACAGGCTTTGCCTTTACCATGAACCAGCCAGGCGCAATTTTCAATGCGGGGAATTTGGCAGTAGGTACGGGACAAAGTTTAAATCTGTTAGGTGGTACAGTAATTAATAATGGGGAATTGTCAGCTTCATCGGGGAAAATCTCCGTTACCTCTGTACCCGGACAAAGTTGGATACGTCTGAGCCAACCCGGTAATTTATTAAGTTTAGAAGTTGAAAGTTTAGCAGGGAATAGCAATCAACCAACCAACTGGAATATCCCCATCGCTGCTTTACCGGAATTACTCACTGTTGGGAACACAGGGATAATTGCTAACGCTGATGGTTCCGTAAAACTTCCTGGTACTAACGTCAATGTTCCTACCAATCCTGGTACAACTATTGTCAGTGGCAAAGTAGATGTATCTGGAACTACAGGCGGTACAGTTAATATTTTCGGCACAAAAGTCGGGTTAGTTGGTGCTGATATTAACGCCTCTGGTAATAATGGTGGCGGTAATGTGCTGATTGGCGGGGATTATCGAGGAGAAGGAACAGTTCCCAATGCTAATCAAACTTATGTTGATGCGCGATCGCAAATTGCAGCTAATAGTAATTTAAATGGTAATGGCGGACGAGTAATTGTCTGGGGTAACGATACCACCCAATTCTTTGGGAAAATCGCAGCTACTGGTGGTGCAAATTTTGGAAATGGCGGTTTTGTAGAAGTATCTGGTAAAAATAACCTACTTTTCCAAGGTAATGTTGACTTGAGTGCGGTGAAAGGTAGCCTTGGTAATTTGCTATTAGATCCTACAGATATTAATATTGTCGATTCTGCACCACAACCGCAGGATAGTTCTTTACCAACAATTCTCCAAGATGCTACTCCAGCGACATTTACAATTTCTAAAACAGCCTTAGAAAATCAAACTGCAGCGGTTACCTTAGAAGCGACTAATAACATTACTGTTGCTGATGGGGTATCGCTAAATTTTATTAGCAGTGGTACAGACATTACCTTTACAGCTGATGCAGATAATAATGGTGCGGGTTCTTTTACAATGGATAGCACCCAAACCATCAATACTAATGGCAGAAACATCTCGATTACAGGAGCTGCTTTAACTCTAGGTAATATCAATACATCTTCTAATTTCGAGCAAAGCGGTAATGTCAGTTTATTGGCAACGGGTAATAATATTATTGGCGGTGATATTATTGCCTCTGGCGGTGGTTATGGTAGTGGTAATATAAATGTTACTAACAGAGGTGGCGCGATCGCCTTAGGAACTCTCAACACCAGTAATAGTAGTTCTAGTCCTAAAGGCGAGATCGAATTATCCGCCGTTGATGACATTACTACAGGTGATATTATTGCTACTGGCAACAGTCGAATTCAGCTAGGTGAAGCTGGGCCGGAACTGCAAGATACAGGTGTGACTATTACTAGTTTAACTGGTTCAATTACATCAGGAGATATTAACACCAGCAGCACTGGCAACAGTGTTTTCCGCTTTGCTGTCGGTGGTGGTTCAATAACTTTAGATGCTCCCGAAGGTAGCATTACTACAGGAGCAATTGACTCTTCTGTAATCATGGATAATAGTAGCAATCCTACTGCTAGATCTGGTGCGGTTACCTTAAACGCTGCAAATAATATCACCACCAACGACATTAATACCGCAGCCAGTTTTAGTACTAGCGAGGAGTTTTCTGAGGGAATTGAAAATTTGACAGCTGGGAATATCGCCGTTACCAGCACTAATGGCGCGCTGAACTTAGGAAATCTCAACAGCAGTACAATTGCAAGTACTTTCTCAGATGTCAGTACGGCTCAAGCAGGAACGATTAATTTAAGTTCTCTCGGTAATATTATTACAGGTAACATTGATTCCTCTGTGAGCCAGAGTTATAACTCAGCTATTGGTGGCAATGTCGAAATTAAGACAGATACAGGCAGTATTACTACAGAAAATATCGATTCATCTATATTCAAAACTCAAGGTAGTGGAAATTTTACAGGAACATCCGGCACAGTTAACTTAAATGCTGCAGTTAATATTACTACTAATAATATTAATACCTCAGCTAGAGGTTTTAATGTTAATGGTAATGCAACTTTGCAAGCAGGTAATGTCACCTTAGAGACTACCAATGCTTTTGGCAGTGCGATCGCATTTAGTACCATCTCTTCACAAGTCATTACATCAGCCAATGATAATAATCTTCAAGGTGGTAACGTGCAAGTGCTGACTAATGGCATCATTCAAGGTACGGGAACATTATCGGAAGATAGTACAGGCGATACCATATTCACAGGTGAAATTATCGATTTCGGAGAAGGTGGAAGTACTAGCGAGGGGGGTACGATCGCAATTCGCCATGATGGCGGCCCCGATAATGTAGACTTTATCGTAGGAAATTCAACTGTTAACGGTACAACAGGCGCGCTAAATATCGGGGGAACTACGAGAATTTCTGCGGGTAGCTTAAGTTCGCCTGTGTTACCCAATGGCGGACTGGATACAACAACACCCACCGGAATTACAATTAATTCTGTAAATAGTCCGCCAACAATTACAGCTAATACAACATTACCTGATACCCAAACTAATAAGCCTGTTACATTTACCTTTGCAGATTTAGCACCACAAGCATCAGATGCTAACAATGACAACACGACGATTCAAATTAATGTTGTCAATACAGGCAGTTTAAAGGTGAATGGTACTCAGGTTTCGGGAGTGACTGAAATTAAAACTGGCGATACTTTAGAGTATACACCCCCTACAGATACTAATGGTTCCCTCAATGCTTTTACCATTAGTGCGAGCGATCGCGTTTCCAATTCCACACCAACACAGATCCAAATTAACGTTACCGCACCACCGCCAGAACCCGAACCCGAACCCGAACCCGAACCCGAACCAGAACCCAAACCCAAACCCGAACCCGAACCCGAACCTAAACCGGATGTTCCTCCTTGCACTTTCCAATGTAATGAAAACACCCCACCTAACCCGATTCCCAATCCGCCAAAAAGCGAGATTCCTGTTCTTGATAAAAATCCCATCCCAGAGGGTGAATTTACAGCTAGAATAGCGAATTATCTAGGCGTATCTAGTCCCCGGCTGAAATCTCCAGATGAAGTAAGGGAAATTGCAGTCAAAATTGAAAAAGCTACTGGTGTCAAACCTGCGTTTATCTATATTAGTTTTGTTCCTGTAGAAATTACGCCTGATGGGTTGTCAGGAACAGCTAAATCGACAAAACAGCTAGATACATCAGCCGAACAAGATAATCAACAACTAGAATTAGTAATAGTCACAGGAAAAGGCGAACCAATCCGTCGGCGCATTTCTGATGCGACAAAAACTAAAGTTTTAGCAGCAGCAAAGGAATTTCGCGAACAAATTACGAGTCCGCAAAATCGTCGTCGCAACACTTATCTAGCTTCAGCACAGCAGCTTTATCGCTGGCTAATTGCTCCCCTAGACGCAGAATTACAGGCGCAAAACATTAATAATTTGGTGTTTTTACCCGATATTGGCTTACGTTCTACCCCAATGGCGGCGCTACACGATGGTAAAGGGTTTCTGGTAGAAAAATATAGTATCGGTTTAATGCCTAGCCTGAGTTTAACTAATACTCTGTATACAGATATTAAGAAATCTCAAGTTTTAGCCTTGGGAGTATCACAAAGTACCCAAGGACAAGAACCATTACCAGCAGTTCCCGTAGAATTAAGCACATTAGTGTCAAAACTTTGGCAAGGAAAATTACTGTTAGACAAACAAGCGACTTTAGAAAATCTCAAAGCCATCCGCCGCCAACAGCCATTTGGGATTATTCACATGGCAACCCACGCTGATTTTAGTGCTGGTGCCTTAAGTAACTCTTATATTCAGTTGTGGGAAGACAAATTACGTTTAAACCAAATCCGGGAGTTACGCTTAAATGAACCCCAAGTAGAAATGATCGTGCTAAGTGCTTGTCGAACTGCTTTAGGAAACGAAGAAGCAGAAATCGGCTTTGCTGGATTAGCCGTATTAGCTGGGGTGAAAACTAGTGTCGCTAGCCTTTGGGCGGTAAATGATGTCGGTACAGCTGCATTAATGACGAAATTTTACGAAGACTTGAAAACTTCGCCAATTCGTGCAGAAGCTTTAAGAAAAGCCCAAGTAGCGATGGCAACAGGGAAAGTTTATATTAAGAATGGTCAAATTTTCGGTTTAGAACCCGTACAAAGTTTACCTTTACCTGGAGAAACAAGCGATCGCGCTAATGAATTACTATCCCATCCTTATTATTGGGCAGGATTTACAATGGTGGGAAATCCTTGGTAGGTTGACTATTGTACAGACGCGATTAATCGCGTCTCTAACAAATGACTGTTGACTGTTGACTGTTGACTGTTGACTGTTGACTAGTAACATTTGCAATTCATCGTTTTGTAATTTCCATTCCTCAATGTAGAAGAGTAGGAACGCGATAATGCTTCATGGTAAGGCAATAGAAGCAGAAAAGCGTGAATACAAAACTCCTCATTTCGCCTCAAGAACTCACGTCTGTATTAGCAGCAAAGCCATTACAAACTGTCATTATCGATACGCGCAGCCCAGAAGATTATGCAATTTCTCATATTCCCCAAGCGCTCAATATTCGCGATTTTTTCACCTATTTATTAGAAAACTCTTCCCCTACAGGATTACAGAAATTGCAAGCGCATTTTACAGAAATTCTCACTCAGGTAGGAATTTCTGGTGTAGAGTCGTTAATTGTCTATGAAGACAGTTTTAACCGAGGTTACGGTCAATCTTGTCGCGCAGCTTTTTTATTAAAATATTTAGGTTGCGCTGATGTCTCTATCTTACACGGGGGATATCAAGCTTGGTTGCAAGCAGGATTACCCACTACCAATGCAGTACCATTACGCCAAAGTAGTAGATTTCAATTGTCTCCCAACGCGGAAATGATGGTGACTACTACAGAGATGTTAGCAGCAATTGACAATCCAGAAATTATTAAATTAGATGTACGCGATCGCGATGAATGGTTGGGGTTAAGTTCTTCTCCCTATGGTGCTGATTTTTGTCCTCGTAAAGGTAGAATTCCCAACGCTGTGTGGTTAGAATGGCATCGGTTAATGAGTTCATCTGCTGATATCGCCACGTTTCGCTCAAAAGCAGAAATCTTAGAAATTTGTCAATCTGTAGGGATTACTAGCCATTCTACAGTTTACATTTATTGTTTCAAAGGTTCAAGGGCGGCGAATACTTTAATTGCTTTAGAATTAGCCGGAATTCAAGCCAGAAATTATTTTGGTTCTTGGAATGAATGGTCGCGCGATTTTTCCTTACCAATTGATAGCAAACTCATCTAGAAAAGGTTGCTAAAAATTAAATTTCACCGCATTTTATAGTGCGTTAAGCCTGGCTATAACGCACCTTACAAATAAAATTTACTTTAGCAATTATTTGTAAAAAATAAATTTAATAGAACCAAAGGGGGAATACTGCAAAGATTAACAACTCTACAGTTGTATCAAGAAAGTCTTTGCAGTTTCTTTGCATTCCTAATTAATAGTTAGGTCAAGGTTATATCGAAAAAATTTTCCTCTATTTCTCATAATCAGGAGTTCAATTATGAAGCCAGGACAGTACTTTGCTTTAATTACAGGTATTATCTTTGTTCTGATTGGTGTCATGGGATTTATTCCGGGTGTTGTCAATGCGCCTGCAACTACACCTGATACAGCTGGATTATCATTCACGAGTGGATACGGCGATTTGCTGGGATTATTCCCCATCAACGTCTTACACAATATTGTTCATTTAGTTGTGGGATTGTTGGGAATATTTGCATCTGCTTCCTTGGGTAGCGCTCGTCTCTATAGTGGAGTATTAGCGCTATTCTATGGATTGTTAACTTTGATGGGACTTTTCCCTCCTACCCAGTCAACTTTAGGGTTAATTCCTATTTTCGGAAATGATATTTGGCTTCACGGATTTACAGCTGCGATCGCAACTTACTTTGGTTTCTTAGCTAAACCAGATTTATTAGAGTTGCGTACAGGACAAAGTAGCCATCAAGGCTAGATTGATTGGGAGCATCCCAAATGTGCAAAAACGCCCTCACCCTATAATACCGCTTCACTTTAAAAATGATACACATAGGCAAGCAGAGGGGCAGAGGAAGCAGAGGGGCAGAGGAAGTGATTTGTATCAGTAATTTCGTGAATTGGTATAAGGGTGGGGCTAGAAATACGAAGCCTGCGAAGGCAGGCTAAAAGTTTGATAGCCTGCGAAGGCAGGCTTTGTTGGTATAATAGCAATACCCTTGAGGGTATTGCGTCAAAATTGGGATGCTCCCGATTGATTGAGCGATCGCGTAAATTAATTAATAATTAATTTAATTTTTGTTAATTTGCGCGATCGCAGTATTTTTCTGGAGAATTAACCAGAGAAAGCTTGTCCAGAAACAACAATGAAACCAGCAGAATCAAGTTGCATTTCTGGCTGGCGAATTCCATCAATAATGGCTGTACTGATAGCAGTTACTATCTTCAACTCGTCAGTTAAAGTCGAATTTCCTGGTTGTTGATTCAACTGCAAACGTAATTGTTCTACTCTTTGGGCTAATTTTTCTTCAGCAATGGTAGCCGCAGTTGTGCATAATTCCTGAAAATCTGGACGTTCGCTGAGTAATTGTCTCGCAGTATCGCGGACTTGATAGCAAATATTCTGCCAATTATCAGCCGGAATAAAATTATCCAGTACCTCAATACGTTCCTTAGCCAAATTATAATCTTGCCCTAACTTATTAGTTTTATCCTTACTATAAGGACGTTGGAGAATAGTTAAGAGTGATTCATCTGTAACAGTGGATAATAATTCCGAACCAGCATCAATAAAGATACTTTCAATTATGGGAGGAAAGAAACCCTCAATCCAGCGCTTCCAGGAATTGAATTGAGAATTATCTTGTTGATGTTCGGCTAAAATCTGCTTGACTGCTTTGAGATTAGCTTCAACTAAATAATTACAACGGAAACCAAACCATTCCTTTTGTTGACTAGCATTCCATGATGTGTCTTGACGCCAAATTGCAAAGGCGTGTCCTCTATCATCCCACTTGAGATAGTTACAAATTGCATCGACTAATCCTTCACCAACTCTAAACAGCTTCAATTGAGAGTTTTGGTTAGCTACCCGGCGGTTATAAGTGCCTAATTTATCAATATTACTATTAGCAAAGTAATTTTGAAATTCATCAGCACTAACTAGAGTTTGCTTGATGGGTTGATAGGATTTTACATCTGGTAATTCTGGACTATAGATTGATTTAAAGTGTAATGCTTGGTCAATCCAACCTTCAAGGGCGCGTTTAATTTCCAGATGTTGACTGTCATAATCGTCTAAGGCTGCAAAATAGCTATTTTCGCTTTCTGACAGGTTAATTTCCGCTAAAGCATTTTCGGCGCTGATATTTATTTCAACTTGTGAGATTTCTTGTTGAATACTTTCTGTAGTTTGTAATAATCCACTAGCACCGCCATGAAATAGAGTAGTTTCTAGCTCTGGTAACTTCTGAGTAATATAAGGTTGGAAACTGGTAATTGATTGATTAAAAATTGCCAGTCCATTTTTGAGCAGATTATACCAAGCACTATGCAAACTTTCTTCTAAATCAACCCCAACTAAAACAGTAAAATTAATCTCTGAAGAACGCCCAATTCTATCAATTCTGCTAATTCTTTGTTCTAGTTGCTTGGGTAACCAGGGAAGGTCAAAATTAATCATCCAATCGATAAATTGGAAGTTATGACCTATTTCAGCCGTAGAATCACAAACTAAGATAAAACAACTAGAATTAGTTTGAAACTGGGCTAAATTTTTCTCAGCTTGTGCGGGGTTTTGTTCTGATTGTTGACTAGTCACGCTAGCTGTACCAAAAATTTGCGATAAAGTCCTGACAATTTCGGTACAGCTTTGTTTAAAGCCAGTAAATATGACGATTTTGGGTAAATAATCCCCAGGAATCGGTCTTTGAATGCGCTGTTTAACTCTTTCGCCGAGTTGCTTGATATTGCTGCGGTATGATTGCAATCCCAGAATTTCCGATAGGCGATAGAGGATGATAATCTTAAGTAGTTCAATGCGATCGCCATCTTCTGAAGGTTGGCTGATAATTTGGCGCAATGACATCAAAAGCTCGTTTTCTCCCGGAAATTTAGCCGTTTGCGTCAATATATTGCCATCATCATTGCCAAATTCTTTAATTAGCTCCGGATTGCGAATTCCACTTAAACGCGCTGCAATTACCTGTTCTAAAATACCTAACCAAGTACCAGCAGCTAAAAACAATAACAGAAAAATACGTTGATATTCTGGTTGATGCGGTGCGGCAGTCCGCCATTTTTCTATGATTTCATGAATGTCATAGGAACGCTCATCTAAATCATATTCTTCTTTGGGTGTAATCTGGCGATTAAAGATGGCATCTGGAACATTAGCACGACGGTTACAGAGAATTTGGCGACTCAGACTATAGGTATCGCTAACATGCTGACAAATTGTCTGGATAATTGTCTCTTGTTGAGATTTTTGCCAATCCTTAATCAAACTTAGTAAATATTTATCTTCAGGTAATAAATTTTGCAGTTGCTCTAAATTTGTTTTCACGTTTAAAGCATCAGCTTCTTTTTTGAGAGAGAAGATAATTTTACCCAGAATTTGATGTTTTTTTATTTTTTCCCGAAACCCAGCTAAATCATTAAGTTTATAGGTTTCTGGCTCTAGTAAATACAGCAGAATCGGCAATTCTTTTTCATTGCTGATATCTGGATTGGTAGACAATAAAATTAACCGTTCGCTTCTATGAGCTAAATTTTTGTAAGCTTCAAAACGCTGGCGTACTGCTGTTTCTAAAGAAGTAGCCATTGCTGCAACTTGCTGTGCTTCATCGATAATCAGCAAGCCTACACTGGCTTTTGGGTTAATTTTATGAACATCATCAAAGGACAATACAGCAACTCGTTTAGGAAAATGGGAAATGTAAAATTTCTGTTCTAATTCCTGCCGCCATTGTGGTAGTAAATGTGGAGGAACAACAACTACTGCACCTTTTTTCGGTTCATCCAAGAGATATTGACGGAGAATTATACCAGCTTCTATAGTTTTTCCTAGTCCGCCTTCATCTGCTAATAAATAGCGTTGGTTAGCATCTTCTAAGACGCGGCGAACAACTTCAACTTGATGGGGATAAAGATTAATATTGGCAGAAATCAATCCTGTCATTCCACGACTCACAGCACGCTGCTGAACTAAAGATTTGAGTAAAGCAAATCTTCTGTCATACAAATAAGGCGTTTCCTGACCTTTAATTGCTAAAGTTTCAATAGAATCTTTAACTGCGAGATTACAACGAACATAAATATCTTGTTCATTAATAATGACAGTTTTTTTATCTGGCAAGTCAATTTGATATTTTTCGCTGTCTTCATCCCAAGCGAAAATTCTGCCAATGATCCATTTTTCTTGGTTTTTTAATTTGATATAGCAGCGAGTTTGCTGTTGTAATTTAGCGTATGACAGCGAATTTAGAGGTAAAGCCTTTTGCAAGCGTTGTCCCGGTGAGCAGAAATACTCAACCAAAATTTCGCTATGGCTGTTGTCAATAACCTTTCCAATCCCCAAAGAATTATTTGAGGACTTTACTAGTGAGCCGAGCTTAATCATCAGAAAAATGGGTAGAAACCCCGTCTTTTTAGGACGGCTTTACAGTTTTAGCGCTACTGCCTTAGGGTTGCTCGACTTGGTGTACTTTTGTAATGCACTTTCGACAGGACAGTTACTGTCTCAAGTTTGACAACCCTGTACACATAGCGTTTTGCGCTTTTTTGCGCCTCCCTTGCGGGGTAATGTTAGCTTCGACCTGTTACAAGAGCTTTTTAGGCTTGCAACACTGTTCCAGTGACCTTAGAACTGTTTAGTCACAAGCGACAGAGCGGGGGACTAGCTACGCATCCCAAGGTGTCGTGACTCAAATAACGTTTACCCAACTATTGTGAAGGGTGGTCTGGTCAGGATGGATTGCTAGATTTCTCTTACAAGCCTCATGCCTTTAGGCTGAGGTTCCTGACAGTTTTAGTCCCCTGAACATACTAAGTTAACTTCCCAGAATCTTGGAATAACTGATGTCTGGAAATTTTACAGAATTTCAATTGTAACTGGTTTTTGGGGGTTCCTGTATTGACTTAGGAGCGGAATTTTGAGTTATTTCTCTCCCCGATATCTCTTGATTACTCAGTATTCTATCTGAGAGATGGGATAATAGCCGCGATTTCTCTAGCCAAGAGAGTGACTGTGAGAAGTTATTTAGATGGGAAAGTGGCGATGATTACCGGATGAATGTTGAAGCGATCGCAATTCCCCAACTGCGAAAAACGTTAAGCTAAATGTAAATCCCCAAGCACCCAGCTTTGAAAGAAAATCATGTCTACGTCTGAGGGTAGAATTTAAGCTGATGAATTACTACGTGATTTACGATGGTAACTGCAATCTCTGCGTTACACTAGTGCAATTGTTAGAGAGCTTGGATCAAGGCAAGCTATTTCGCTACAGTCCGATGCAAGATGAGCTAACACTCGCTAAATTTGGGATTACGCCCCAAGAATGCGAACAAGGAATGATTTTAATTGATGCGGATACACCTGACAAGCGCTGGCAGGGTAGTGACGCCGCAGAAGAAATTGGTAGGTTATTACCGTTGGGAAGTATATTTGTTGATGCTTATCGCGCTTTACCTGGGGTGAAATGGGTAGGCGATCGCTTTTACGCACAAATCCGTGACAATCGCTATACTATCTTTGGCAAGCGTTCTAGTACCTATCAATCCTCATTTTGTGTTGATGGTAGTTGTAAGTAAACAGTAAATTTAGTGGTTGACTGTTAACTGTCAATAGTCAACAGTCAACAGTCAACAGTCAACCGTCAACAGTCAACCGTCAACAGTCAACCGTCAACAGTCAACCGTCAACAGTCAACCGTCAACAGTCAACCGTCAACAGTCAACCGTCAGGGATTCTATAGCCAATCCCTCAACATATAAACAGCTTGTTTGTAAATAGATAAATCTACCTGATTGACTTCTATTCCTTGTCCGATTCCTTGCAACAAAGTAATAGTTAACTTTCCACCTAAATGTTCGCGGAACTCTGTCAAACCCGTAAATAAATTATGGGGATGATTTGGTTGCTCTAATTTCTCTGTAAGCGCAGGTAGGTACAAAGTAAATCCTAATTGTTTGAGCGTCACGAGAATATTTTGCCATTCCGATTGTGACAGTAACCCAATTAAATAAGCATAGGTACTATCTAAAGCGATACCAATTGCTACCGCTTCACCGTGACGTAATTTGTAATCTGTAATTTGTTCTAATTTATGCGCCGCCCAATGTCCAAAATCTAGGGGACGGGATGAACCTTTTTCAAAAGGATCGCCACTGTTAGCAATATGTTCTAAATGTAATTGGGCGCAACGATAGATTACATTTTCCATAAATTTCATATCACGAGATGCTAATTCTTCAGCATAAATTCTTATAAAATGAAAGAAATCGGCATCTTTAATTAATGCTACTTTTACCGCCTCGGCAATTCCCGATCGCCAATCGCGATCGTCAAGGCTGGTAAGAAAATCTAAGTCATTCAATACTGCGTAAGGAGGGGCAAAAGTACCGATGAAATTCTTCTTACCAAAGGCGTTAATGCCGTTTTTTACTCCTACACCAGAATCATTTTGCGCTAATACTGTAGTCGGTACTCTTAGCAGCCGAATTCCTCTATGGGCGGTAGCTGCGGCATATCCTACCATGTCTAAAAATGCGCCGCCACCAATAGCTAACACGTAAGAGTGACGACATATTCCACCAGCATCAATTAACTGATGAATTTGTTCAACAAATTTTGGATTGTTTTTAACTAATTCGCCACCAGGAATAATAATAGGTTGCTCTATTAAATTAATAATATCTTCGTAAAAGCGGGCATAATTAGATATTTTTTTGACTAAACCCTGATGGTCTTTTAACAAACCTGCATCTACTACCGCGAGAACTTTCTTCGGCGTTATCTCACCATTTCCAGCAATCACTTCTGCGAGTAAAGGATTGTCTAATTCAAACAATCCATGAGTAAAATGAACATCATAATTAAAGGTAACTTGAACAGATTGCTGAATTGGCTTCAGGCTAACTAGGCTATTATCTGTAATTAACATATTTATTGTTTGCTCTCTGGAGAAATTGTTTTGTGCAATTAATTTTTATGTTTATAAATAATTGCAAATTCGCTATCAGATGACTTGTTAATCAATATAACCGCTAAAACACGTTAATAATCCAGATTTTCAATGCACAAAGTTAGCCCCATCGTGCTAGTAGATGCAGTCAAAATCATATTGTTTATTACTTTAATTGCGGTTCTAAATTTAGTTGTGATTGGTTGGTAAATACCAATACTGAAATTAGGGGTAACCGTATTCTATATAAAGTCAATCTATAATTGCCCGGTTAATTACTACATCTTCATATTATCTTATTGAAATTTCTGAAATTATTGGAGATTCAATAAAGTTTTAAACAAGAAAATTTCATACACTAAGCACCTTTTTTAAAGAGTTAATATTTTTCTTATTTTTAACCTAATTTTAACCAAGGCTTGAGCAAACCTTTACCTTAAGTTTGCTACACAGAGTTTGTTACACCAAAAATTTAAGTAATTATTTGTATTAATTCATGAGTAATGTAAAAAAATTGATATATTATTGGCTATCACAGTCTGTTTCTTCAACAGCACTGGCTTGGCTAGAACAAAAGCAGACAGAGATTGCGGAAGGCGCACCTGAGAGAATATTTTTTACCGCCTTTAGTGCTGTACCCCGTTATTTAGGTAAAGAGAATTTACAGTTAACATCCCAAGATTTAAGCAAAGCCGAAGATTTAGTTCCTGGCTGGTTTCCTGGCGATTGGACTGTAGATCAAGCTGGACGGACATTTTTGCTACTAGCTTTACCCCACGATCGCTCTGAGAATTATGTGCGATCGCTTGATAAAGTTTTCAGTAGTGCGGATATGAGAGAATTGGTAGCTTTGTATCAAAGTTTACCTTTATTACCCCATCCAGAATTACACAGCCAACGGGCGGCGGAAGGTATTCGTAGTAACATGGTTAATGTGTTTAATGCGATCGCTTTACACAACCCCTATCCAGCAGATTATTTAGATAACATTGCTTGGAATCAAATGGTGCTGAAGGCTTTATTCGTCGGTAGCCCAATGCATTTAATATATGGTTTAGATCGCCGCGCCAATCCCGAATTAGCAAGGATGTTGGTAAACTATGCCCATGAACGTTGGGCGGCTAAACGCCCAGTATCGCCGGAATTATGGCGACCAGTGGGAAAATTTGCTGATAGTGAAATTATTGCAGATTTAGCCAAAGTTTTTGCAGATGGCGACATGATAGAAAAACAAGCAGCAGCATTAGCTTGTGCTGAATCCTCTTTACCAGCAGCGCAAGAGTTACTCTCTCTCTATCCACAATTACTGTCAGCCATTCAAAAAGGCGAATTAACTTGGAGTAATTTTAACCGCAATCGCCTCCCAGTTTGCAAATAACTACCAAGCTTTATCATTCAACAAAGTTATTGATATTGCAGTCTTCATTTTGAATTTTGAATTTTGAATTTTGAATTATTTATGATGTTTATCGATCCTCATATTCACATGTGTTCCCGTACAACTTATGATTACCTAATCATGCGGGAATATGGAATTGTCGCAGTTATTGAACCATCTTTCTGGTTAGGACAACCACGCACAACAGCTGGTTCATTCAAAGATTACTTTAGCAGCTTGGTAGGTTGGGAACGCTTTCGCGCTAGTCAATTCGGCATTCAACATTATTGCACCATTGGACTCAACCCCAAAGAAGCGAATAACGAAGCCTTAGCCGCAGAGGTGATGGAATTGATACCGCTTTACGCTTGTAAAGAGGGAGTTGTCGCCATTGGGGAAATAGGCTATGACGACATGACAGAAGCCGAGGATAAATACTTTTGTCAGCAATTAGCCCTCGCGAAAGAACTGGATATGCTGGTATTGATTCATACCCCACATCGTAATAAAAAAGAAGGTGCTAGCCGCAGTATGGATCGTTGTCTTGAATATGGGCTAGATCCTGCGCAAGTAATTATCGATCACAACAACGAAGAAACCGTTGCAGAAGTATTAAACCGAGGCTTTTGGGCTGCTTTTACAATTTACCCCAAAACCAAGATGGGTAACGCCCGGATGGTAGAAATTGTTCGTCAATATGGAAGTAACCGCATCATTGTCGATAGTAGCGCCGACTGGGGTGTCAGCGATCCCTTAGCAGTCCCGAAAACTGCGCGTTTAATGTTAGACAGGGGCATACCGGAAGAACACGTACAAGCAGTCTGCTACGAAAACGCCCTCACAGCCTATAGCCAAACAGGACAAATGCAAGCATCAGATTGGCTAAATTCTCCATCCGCAGATCAGACTCAGATGTTCAATGGTAACTCAGTATTACGCGGACAAGAACCAGGGATTAAGTCAGTAGCAGACTATGTGCTGATTGAGTAGCAGGGAGTGAAGGGAAGGGCGACAAATGACAAATAACAATTGTACAGACGCGATTAATCGCGTCTCTGACAAATGACAAACATCACAAGTTTAAATTTTCAAAGTTGGCGCGGGTATTTAGAGTTGATGCGCCCAGCAAATATTGTTACAGCTTGGGCTGATATTTTAGTTGGTTTTGCGGCTTCTGGTTTAGGCGTAATTTCTGCGGAATTAATCAATAATTCCGCAAATAATCCTAATTTAGTAACTCTAGGCTGGTTATTATTGGCTACCACAGGTTTATATGGTGGTGGTATCGTTTTTAACGATGTATTTGATGCGGAATTAGATAAACAAGAACGCCCATCGAGGGCGATTCCTAGCGGTAGGGTGTCTCGCGAGAATGCGGCTGTATTGGGGATGATATTATTTGCGATCGCACTTTTTGCAGCGTCTCAAGTATCTGGGTTGAGTTTAGCGATCGCTATCTTCATCACCTGTGCAGCATTATTATATGATTCCCTCGCCAAACATCATCCTTTTTTCGGCCCTTTAAATATGGGCTTATGTCGTGGAAGCAATTTATTATTAGGTGTCAGTGCTGTACCTGCAATTATTTTAGAACGTTGGTATTTAGCAATAATTCCTATACTTTATATTGCCGCTATCACCGCAATTAGCCAAGGAGAAGTTCACGGTGGTAAAAAGATTACTGGAGTCATAGCAGTAATTTTAATTGCCATAGTATTAACAGCAGTTTTAAGTTTAGGATTATTCACAGAATATACAGTAATTTTTGCATTACCATTCGCGGCTTTATTAACTGTGCGAGTATTGCCTAATTTTATTCAAGCCGCCCGCGAACCAGAACCAGAAAAAATCAGAAAGGCGGTAAAAGTCGGCGTGTTATCTCTAATTATTTTAGATGCAACAATCGCCGCAGGTTTTGCAGGATTACCCTACGGTTTATTAGTCCTAATTTTGCTCCCCATTTCCCTATCATTCGCCAAAATATTTGCTGTTACCTAAATCTGTAGGGTGTGTTGTCGCGCAGCGCAACGCACCGGAAAAATCAACAATTCACGGTGCGTTAGCCTCCGGCATAACACACCCTACAAAATAAATTATCAAATCACATGAAAATTCCAAATCATAACTTTCACCTCACATATTGCACAAATATCCATCCTGGCGAAAGTTGGTCAGAAGTCTTCACAAATATACAAAAATATATTCCCGAACTCAAACAAAGGCTATCACCTCAAGCAGCTTTTGGAATTGGTTTAAGACTAGCAGATACAGCCGCAAAAGAACTTTTAACTGATAATAATTTAGCTCAATTTCAAACTTGGCTAAAGCAACAAGATTTATATGTTTTCACCTTAAATGGCTTTCCTTATGGGGGATTTCATCGACAAGTAGTCAAAGACCAAGTTTATGCGCCAGATTGGTCAAATCAAGAACGGCTAGAATATACTTTAAACTTAACCAAAATTTTAGCAGCATTATTACCTGAAGGTTTAGATGGGGGAATTTCGACATTACCTTTATCATATAAACCTTGGTGGTTAGAAGCAGAAGAAAAGCAAGATATAGTTTTTAAGACTAGTTGTTTAAATATCGCCGCCGTTGTTGCGGAAATGATAGGTATTCAGCAAGCCACAGGTAAGTTATTACATATTGATTTAGAACCTGAACCTGATGGGTTAATAGAGAATACCTCAGAAGTCATAGAATTTTATCAAAATTGGTTATTACCCATTGCTGGTAATTATTTAGCAGAAAAATTAAATATTTCACATAGTTTAGCCGAAACTAAATTACTTGACCATGTACGGATTTGTTATGACACTTGCCATTTTTCCGTAGAATATGAGCAGCCCGAATCTGTATTTACAAGCTTAAAAGCAGCCGGTATTAAAATCGGTAAAATTCAAATTAGTGCCGCAATTCAGGTAAAAATTCCCTCTGATATTCAACAACGCAGTGTAATAGTTGAACGCTTACAACCTTTTGCTGAATCTACCTATCTCCATCAAGTAATAGAAAGTCGCCATGACGGAACACTATATCATTATCCTGATTTAATCAAAGCATTACCGCAATTAGTACAATCTCAAGCTGAAGAATGGCGGACTCACTTTCATGTCCCCATTTTCATCCGCGATTATGAAATTTTACAGTCTACCCAAGATGATATCGTGACGATTTTGCATTTACTGCAACAAAATCATGCTTGTCATCATCTAGAAATTGAAACTTATACTTGGGATGTATTACCACCAGAAATGAAAATAGATATCCTAACTTCTATTCAGCGTGAATATGAGTGGGTATTAAGCAATTTCTAGGATTAAATCTGTAGGGGTATGGCATTGCTCATTGGTGTCAACTTAACGTGAAACCCAGATTCCATCTAGCTCCCATGCTCTGCGTGGGAGCGTAGATTTATGAGGCTCTGCCTCAATTTATCAGCAGACGAGGCGGCAGCCCACGAATCTGCATTTCCAGCCGGAGGCTGGAAACGAGATAGAAAATTATAAATCTATTAATAATATTCACAGACTATTAAATAAATGCAAAAAACAGTTGTTATCAATGTCGTCGGTTTATCACCCAATTTAATCGGAGAAAATACACCATTTTTATCTGCTTGGGCTGCCAAAGGTCAAATATTACCAATTAAACCCATATTACCTGCGGTAACTTGTTCTGTACAGGCTACTTATTTAACAGGTAAATTGCCAAATGAACATGGAATTGTGGCTAATGGCTGGTACTTTCGCGATGATTGTGAAATTAAATTTTGGCGACAGTCAAATAAATTAGTACAGTCTCCAAAAATATGGGAAATTGCTAAATCTATTGACCCTGATTTTACTTGTGCTAACCTTTTTTGGTGGTACAATATGTACTCTTCTGTAGACTATGCCATTACACCGCGCCCAATGTATCCCGCAGATGGCAGAAAGCTACCAGATATCTATACATATCCTGCCAATATTCGCGATTCAATTCAATCAGATTTAGGACAATTTCCTCTATTTAATTTTTGGGGGCCAAATACCTCAATTGTTTCTAGCGAATGGATTGCAAATTCTGCAAAATGGATTGAGGAACGCTACAAACCTACCTTAACATTAATTTATTTACCCCATTTAGATTACTGTTTACAAAAATATGGGCAAGATAAACAGCAAATCCAAAAAGATGTACAAGAAATTGATGCTGTTTGTGGCGATTTAATTAATTATTATCAAGCCAGAAATACGCAAGTAATTATTCTTTCAGAATATGGGATTACCCCAGTGTCTCAAGCGGTAGATTTGAACCGCGTACTCAGAGATAATGGTTTAATTGCTGTGAGGGAAGAGTTAGGACGAGAATTACTCGATGCTGGTGCGAGTATTGCATTTGCAGTTGCGGATCATCAAATAGCCCATGTATATGTTAACGATCCGGCGTATATTCCGAAAGTGCGCGATTTGCTGGAGAAAACCGAAGGGGTAGCGCAAGTATTGGATGAAGAGGGAAAACAAGCCTATCATCTTAATCATCCCCGATCTGGTGAGTTAGTGGCGATCGCGCGATCGGATGCTTGGTTTACCTATTACTACTGGTTGGATGATGCGAAAGCGCCAGATTTCGCCAGAACTGTAGATATTCACCGCAAACCAGGTTACGATCCGGTAGAGCTTTTTCTCGATCCGCAACTGAAATTTCCCAAATTAAAAATTGCTTCTAAGCTATTGCAGAAAAAATTAGGTTTTCGCTACCTAATGGATGTAATTCCTCTCGATGCTTCCTTAGTGCGTGGTTCTCACGGTTGTGTGACAAATTCCCCAAGCGAGGGGCCAATTTTTATTAGCCAGCAAACTCATTTAATGAATGAAGAATTCATTTATGCAACTGATGTTTGCTCTTTAATTCTCCAGCATTTGAATGCATAATTTCTAGTCAGCACAGTAGGGTGTGTTGTCGCGCAGCGCAACGCACCGACATACTCAGCTATTTTGCTATTAAGTTGCACAATCTATTGTGAGGATTGTTGACTGTTGACTGTTGACGGTTGACGGGGGAGCATCCCAATTTTGACGCAATACCCTAGAAGGGTATTGCTATACCAACAAAGCCTGCCTTCGCAGGCTAAAAGTTTGATAGCCTGCGAAGGCAGGCTTCGTATTTCTAGCCCCACCCTTATAGGGTGAGGGCGTTT
>NZ_JACJQG010000107.1 GCF_014696435.1 Calothrix anomala FACHB-343
TGGGATATGCTTTACTCATGTTGCTCTCTCGGTGCTGTCTACTATCTATTCACAGCGTATACCGAGAGAGCTTTTTTACAATCTGTCCGACTTTTCAAACATCCTCTAAGGGGGATTTAGGGGGATCGAGAAATTTAGAAGGCTAAACAAGTAGTTTGAAACACGCCCTAATGCGCCTCGTTCCTCAATCTAAAATCCAAAATCCAAAATCCAAAATCTAAAATTGTATGATTGAGTTAGTTAGTGCATCGCGCTGTATTCAATGTAATATTTGCGTGAATGTTTGCCCGACAAATGTGTTTGATAAAGTACCAGATGCACCACCGACGATTGCTAGACAGAGTGATTGTCAAACTTGTTTTATGTGTGAATTGTACTGTCCGGTGGATGCTTTATATGTAGCCCCACAAGTCGATCCTCTAGATGCGGTAGATGAAAGATTGCTGAAAGAGGCTGAACTTTTAGGAAGTTACAGAAGAAATGTTGGTTGGGGACGAGAGCGCACTTCTTCTGCGCAAGAAGATTCTACACACCAAGTTCTGAAGCTGATGAAATAACACAATCTATTAAGATGAGTCCAAAGTACGCGCTTCGGGGCATGGCAGTGCCAGTGCCCCTACAATCAACGATAATCTGTACTTCACCAACTGGCAATCTGCTGTAATTGTCTTTTTCCTCTGCGTTCTCTGTGTCTCTGTGGTTCGTTTTTCATGCTGAAACTATCAACTATAGCTATATCTAGTTTGTTATTTCTAAATACGGCTTGCAGTTCCAATCAAACTGTTTCCCAAGCTGTACCCAATCCCGCAACTACAACTAAGGCGGAAGTTAAAACTTCTACCTTGAGGTTAGGTTTTATAAGTAATGGTAAAGTGAAAACACCCACCGGGCCGACTGGTTGGGCAATGCATCAAGGTAAACTTTTACCAGAGTTGCAAAAATTGGGCATTACAGAAATCAAGACGCTGAATTTTCCCAACGGGCCGAATTTGAATGAAGCTTTAGTTGCTGGGGAAGTGGATGTAGGAATTTATGGGGATACTCCCGCATTGGTGGGCAAAGCTAAAGGACTACCCACACGCTTAATAGGTCAAGAACAAGTAGGAACCAATGCTTGGTTATTGGCGAAAAAAGGTGGCCCTAGTTCTGTTGCGGAACTGAAAGGACAGAAGGTAGCGACTTCTAAAGGTTCTTATATGCATCGCTATTTAATTGGATTATTGCAAAAGAATGGAATTAGCGATCGCGTCAAAGTTATTCACATGCTACCAAGCGAAGCCCAAGCTGCACTAGAACGGGGAGATGTGGCGGCTATAGCAGCATCAACAGGAACCGGGCCGTTGTTAAAATCAAAAGGTTATCCTGTAATTGATGAAGCAATTCAACACCCAGACTTACGGGGAACTAGCGTTACGGTAGCCACAGAAGAATTTTTGGCTAAACATCCCGATTTACCGCAAAAATGGAATCAAATTAAACAAGCATCTGTACAAGATATTCAAGCAAATCCAGAAGCTTACTATAAATTTCATGCTGATGTATCGGGATACCCTCTAGATGTGGTGAAGGCTTCTTTTCCGATTACCCAATTCCCAATAGAACCTTTACCAGAACAAGGTGTACAACTTTTAGAAGGGACAAAGAAATTTTTAGTTTCGCAAAAATTAGCCCAGTCTGATTTTAAATTAGATGATTGGATTGTGAAAAAATAGGTTTTTTTGGGCATGGGGCATGGGGCATTGGGCATGGGTGATTTCTGATTAAGCAAAATCATAGAGAAATTCACGACTCATCACCTATAAAGACTTGCAAGTTAGGCCAGCGTTCTTGTAGTATCCCAGCTAGGGAACGTAAACCCCAGATTTCACTGCGACGATGACCAACTGCGATCGCTCCTATTTTAGTTTCTTGAATTGCTTTTTGTGCAGGTTGGCGAATTTGTCCTGTGATATAAATATCAGCACCACGCTTTGCTGCTTCACGTACTAATGAATCTGTCATTGCACCAACAACAGCAATGCGTTTTATATCCCGATTAGCTGCTGGTAATAATTGTTCGTATTTGCCAAAAATTTGCGTTATACAATCGCATAATTTGAAAAAAGATTGAGTTTGAATATCTCCAATCATGCCAATGGCTCTATTTTCTTTTATACCCAATATTTCTATATTAGACATTTGTAAAGCTGGCGCTAATTGGATATTAAAACCAACTGTCAAGCATTCATCAAATGGTAGATGATAAGAAATGATGCCTAATCTTGGAGGTAATTTATCTATTTCTAATTTCCAGGGACGATGTAAGAATAATGCGTCTAATTTTTTTTCAATTATCCATTCATCTAAATGTGTTCCTGGTTCTAGTGCTAACCCTAAACGTTCTATAGAATTTGATGATTGTAGATATATACCGCCTCTTTCACTTTCAGGGAATTGCTCAACATGAAATAAGCTATTCAAAAATTCTTCTATTTCTTCTAGAAATAGTGAAGTTGATTTTAATATCATGAATATTTACGCTAAATAGCCAAAACCATTATTCATTAAGCAGTGACACTTTATATAGCAATCCCAGATAGGTGATGAACGAAAAATTATGATGACGAACCGCGAAGTACACTAAGTACACGAAGTAAGAACACAGAGAAGATATTCACAAACAATTTAGGTTGGCTGTATAGCTAATTATTTTCATAATTTAATTGCGATTAATAATAAAAAAACTAACATAGAAATAAAGGGAGTAAGCTATCATGAAATTAATTCTACCTATAGAAGTAGCTGATGAAATTAAACCGCATCTACCTAAAGATGTAGAATATGTCCGGGCTGATGTGGATGGGAATATTGATGGCGATGCCACAGATGCAGAAGTATATTTTAGTTGGCTTTATTATATAAAACCAACGACTTTACAAAAAGTTTTAGCCGCAGCGCCTAAATTACGTTGGCATCAAGCAACAAATGCAGGTGTAAATAATATTTTGACACCAGAATATTTAGCGCGAGAAATTCTGTTAACCAACGGTGCAGGACTTCATGCAATTCCGATGGCAGAATTTGTGCTGGCTTATATTTTGTCTTACGCCAAGAATTTTCCTAAATTACGCGAACAACAAATACAAAAGAGTTGGCAACGTGGCTTAAAAAATGAAGAATTGCTAGATAAAACCTTATTAATTATTGGTGCAGGAGGAATTGGGCAAGAAATTGCTAAACGCGCTCAAGGTTTTGGTTTCAATATTTATGGTAGTCGTCGCCATCCTCAACCATTAGCAAACTTTGATAAGGTTGTCGGTGCAAATGAATGGAAACCACTATTAAGCGAAGCACATTATGTAGTGATTGCCACGCCATTAACAAAAGAAACTAAGGGTTTAATAGATGCAGAAGTGTTTAGCTTAATGCGTCCCGATGCTTATTTAATTAATATTGCTCGTGGTGCAATTGTTGATGAACCTGCATTAATTAATGCTTTACAAACTGGTCAAATTGCTGGTGCGGCTTTAGATACCGTGTTTACAGAACCGCTACCACCAGAAAGCCCTTTATGGACACAACCAAATCTTTTTCTCACACCGCATTTTTCTGGACATTCTCCCAGAACCAAAGAAAGAGCGATCGCACTTTTTCTCGATAATTTTACACGCTATTACAACGGTCAACCTCTGCGGAATATCGTTGATAAAGAAGCTGGCTATTAAACTTGCATTGAAGAGCAAATTTTCAGTTATAAAAAAGTACATACAAAAACGCCCTCACCCTGGAAGGGTGGGGCTAGAAATACGAAGCCTGCCTTTGCAGGCTTTGTTCCTATAGCAATACCCTAGAAAGGTATTGCGTCAAAATTGGGATGCTCTCAGTTATCTAACTAAAAGTCATTTTGGTAAAATTGTAACCGTGCTACGCCTAGAGATTGTCCCTCTGTACTTTGATCTGCGGGAGCAGCTTTGACATGGAACAAATAAAAGCCTTCATAAGCAGGATTGCGGTAAGGCTTGAGGGCGATAGTTACAGTCTGCCCTGGTGGTAAAGGCTGCGCGAACTGGAGTGTGACAGAATCGTCTTGACTGGGGTTATTTGCGATCGCAAATTGGAGGTTTTGTCCGGCGCGTTCGCTTGTTCCCACAAAGGCGCTACTCTTTTGAGCATCAAACTCAATATTTTCGCCCCCTTGAATCTGGGTTAATGTCACCTGTTGTAACGGTTTTGTAGCAGAAGCGGGTACTGCAATGGTGAAATAATACGTTGCTGTTGAAACGTAAGTTTGATTATAAGTAGTTCTGGCAGACAAAGCTACTTGAAAATCAGGGTTAGTATTGGCGTAGGTTTTGGAAATAGGCAGCAAACACAATCCAAAACTGAAAGCCAAAACAGCTTTAGATAATCTAAAAATATTCTTCATGGCAGTTACGGACGGGATGGATATTTAAAATTAGGCTTTAAAATTGGCAATTCAATGACAAAACCGACTTCAATTTATAGCCAATTGATGACTATAAGCTGACGCCACTTTTGTTGATATGCCTACGCAAGTAGATGATGAAACAGCCTCTAGATAATATATCCAAGGATTTATCATCTTACTGAAGACTTCATCTTCCCCAGCCTAATTTTCGGACATGGCAAATATATTCTGGCTTAATTATTGATATTTTTACAAGAGAGATATCCGAATTATTAAAAAAATATTCCTCTAGTAAAAACACCCATAATCACATGCACATATAGGGCATTTAATTCAGGTACAAACTAGATAATAGTGAGGATGACAAGAATATTTTCATCCAGCATGAGAAACATAATTCATAGGCATATTTGATGAAAAATCAAGCTATAAATGTTTTAGCCTGGTGTTGAATACCTTATATTTACAAGATAAAACTAAGTCCATAATTAAAGCAAATATTCTTTCTTGTTAAAAGAATAAATAAAAATTATGCTTAAGCTATTCTGCTTTTAAGTTGCGCAATCTATCGTGAGGGCTGTTGACAGTTGACACTTAATCGTAAGGGCGGGTTTATTTAGATAGTCTTTGACAGACGGGGATATTAGTGAACCCGCCCCTACACGCGCCCGTACAACAGTTAATAGCTCTGATTAGTAGTTATGCAATTTAGATACCCATTAGCTTAATCAGTTTGTTATACCAATTCCAGAAAAAAATGAGACAGATGCGTAGGTTGGGTTGAACGGAGTGAAACCCAACAATTACATGTCTTTGGGGTGTTGGGTTTCGTTCCTCAACCCAACCTACATCCACATCATATTTTTTGTGAAATGGTATTAGGCCGCATTTCCAAAAACTATAAATGCAGGTTAAGCCAGATAATAACTCAGCAGAAATAATCTTACTAATGCCCAATGCCCAATGCCCCATGCCCAATGCCCAACATTAATAAATTCTGTTTATCGTTTAGAAAAAAAATAATATTTGCTTTGATTGAGCAGTCACCCGTAGTATTAACACCATAGATAGTAAAGCTTACTAACAAACGTCAAAGACGAGATTACACTCGCCATCAAAAAGCAAAAAATTTGATTTAAGCATCTGCTGAACTATGCTTACTTCTTTTATCAGCAGAGCAGAAATAGCGAACACATCATTGAATTCTTACGGGCAACAACTATGGATTGGCTGATTGGGACATCAATTATTGGGATATCTACTGCTCTTGCAACTACCTTTGATGACAATATATACTTAACTGCTTTTTTTGGCAAAGTTAATCATGTCTTTCGTCCTAAGCACATTATTATCGGTGAATTTATTGGCTTTACTGTATTAGTTGCTGCTAGTCTTCCGGGTTTCTTCGGTGGTTTAGTTTTGCCAGAAGCTTGGGTAGGATTGTTAGGTATTCTCCCGATTACTATAGGTATTAGTAATCTCATGAATCGTGAGGATAATGGAGAAACTGTACAAGATGTATCATTAAACTTCCGTCATCCAGTTAAACCTCAGCGACGGAAAAAATCATTATTAGCAACGATCCGCGATCCCCAAACATACCGTGTATCTGCGGTAACTATTGCCAATGGTGGTAATAATATTGGCATCTATGTACCGCTATTTGCTAGTACAAATCTTCCCAGTTTAGGCGTCATTGTGTCTATCTGTTATTTAACAGTTGGGCTGTGGTGCTTGCTGTCTTACAACTTGACTCGTAATCCGCTCATGGCTCCTATTCTCGCTCGCTACGGGCGCAAAATCTTTCCATTTATCTTAATTTGGTTGGGTATATCTATTATGAGTAAAAGTGGAACTTTTCAACTATTACCCAGCATGGCAACACTGTTTCACTAAATTTGCACTTTTATCACAACCTATTACTGTTGATTAAACCAAAATTTCCATCAGGGGGAAATGATGATGAACGTAAATCTCAAAAAACTTGGCTCTTGGATTTTTACCGCTTTATTTCTAGTAGTAGTTACAGTATTTTCTTTATTCGATCAACCTAACGCTTTAGCGCAAACAGAAACACAACCGATAGAAACACAATCTACACCTGCTGTGACTAGCGAACCTGTAGCAGCACCAGTAGTTACACCAGCACCAGTGACTTCTCCTACAATTTGGCCTGTAGATCCTGTAGCTGAAAATGTGAGGCGTCTATTAACAACTAATGAATGTGTAGGATGTAATTTGATTGGCGCACAACTAGAAAGAGCCAACCTGCAAGCAGCTAATTTAGCAGGTGCAAATCTCCAAGATGCAGAATTAGAAAAAGCAAATTTACAAGGAACAAATCTCCAAACTGCTAATTTACAAGGAGTAGATTTAAGCAAAGCCAATATAGCAGGAGCAAACTTACAAGGTGCTAATTTATTTGATGCAGATTTAGAGGGCGCAAACTTACAAGGAGTCAATCTACAAGGCGCAAATTTACAAAAAGCTGATTTACAAAAAACCAATCTCCTAACTGCAAATATTCAAGGAGCGAACTTACTAGGGGCTGATTTAGAAGACGCAACCTTACCACTAGGAATCATGACAAATAATTGAACTTTCACCTGACGAGTGCGAATTTCTTGATTTGTCATCTTAATTGGCTAGACAAAATTTACGATTAACTTTAATATACTACAATAACCTGGTCGAATTACTGTAGTATGCATAAAACGCTGCTGCTGGCAGCAAAGCCTATTCCTGCAAACAAATGACTAACCAACTAGAAACAGTGAAAGCTTGGGTTGAGACTATCGATCATATTCAACTGACATCATCTACTGAGGTGGAAGATGCGATGTTACTGTTTTACGGTAAAGTGTTGGGATTGACTGAAATTGCCAAGCCGGAAGCACTCAAAGGCAATGACAACACATGGTATGCATTGGGAAATATCCAACTCCACATTAGTACAGAGAAAAATGCCAATAATGAAGCATCAAGGCGACATATCTGTTTTCAAGTCGCTGATTTGAAGGAGTTTGAGGCACATCTGATAGCGCATGGGGTAGAAATTATTAGCGTAGGCACAGCCCGCCGTAGGCATCGCCAACCGATACCAGGATACAATCGTTTCTATATCCGCGATCCGGGTGGCAATCGCCTGGAAATCGTATCGGCAAAATCAAGGTAGTTCCTCAAATTTGATAATCTAAGGTGACTAAAACTTTGCCTCCTCGCTGGTTAGCGGGTACAGCTTCCGACATCTTTTGTGGATAAGGAAGCTTCAAATTATTCATCAATTCAATAAACTGGCTGCGAGTACGTCCCAAAAACCGGGGATTCCACCGCTTTTCTTCACCAATGGTAGATACTGTTCTTCCTTGATAGTCGTGTCCGGGAAATACCCAGGTGTCATCTGGAAGGGTAAATAGCTTTTGGGTGACGACATCATACAGTAAGCCAGCATCACCGTTTTGGAAGTCGGTACGACCACAACCCCCGATAAATAAAGCATCTCCGGTTAACAAGTGAGTCCCGTTAACAAGGTAAGCCATGTGAGAGTCGGTATGTCCGGGAGTAGCGATCGCTTGGATTTGCACAGAACCTAATTGTAAAATCTCACTATCAGTAATATAGCGATCGCTAGGCACAGGTTTAGCTTTATCCGGTAAAACACTTAAACAGCCTGTAAATTGTCGCAACTGACCCGTACCCGTAATATGGTCAGCGTGAATATGAGTCTCTAAGCAGTAAAGTAAAGTCAAATCCAGTTTTTGCAATACTTGTAAGTCACGTTCTACCTGTTCCAATACCGGATCTACCAAAATAGCAGCTTTGGTTTGTGGATCGGCAATTAGGTATGTGTAGGTACTCGATTCGCGATCATAAAGTTGACGAAATAGCATGGCAGGTTTGGGTAAATCGCTCAATGGATTTCCAGCGAACCAATCTCTTGCCATAGCGTAAGGTCTGGGATTGAGAGATTTCAGTAACTCTTGCGCCAAAGCAGCTGCTTGCAGGCGAATTTCTGGAACTGCTGTAGTCTCCCACAGGTCGCCTTTGCGGGGCGTTCCCAAGGTATAAAGTATTTCGGAAACTTTTCCATCAGCATCAATAACTGCACCGTTAGCAGCAGTCTCCATCCCCATAGACAAAGCATGAGGACGAATCAGCCCTTGTGCTTGCAAATTAGCAATTAGAGTATTTTTTACATTTTTATAGTTACAATTTGCACCTGTACAGTTAATAATTCGGTTCACCTGTAACCCAATATTGGCTTGGGTTCCCCGTTCACAAATTTTCACCTCAACTGCATTTTCTTTTTCCTGACAAGTCTGAATTCTGCCGCCGTAATAATTCAGTTGTGCAGATTGCACAGTATTATCTAATACATCAGCAATTTCTGGGGCAATCCGGTGGCGGTAAACTTCCCAGTAAGCTTTGACATGACGGAGGAAGCGTTTTTGTTCTGGGATTGGTAGTGTTTGCCACAGTTGTTGAGAAATTGGACGAATAGCATCAATGACTGCGCGCCAATCATAACCGTGAATTGCTGCTGTGTGAATTTCTTGACGTACTAAATGCAGTAAACCCCGCGCTGTTTTAGGTGCAGTCTCTAAATCAAGATAGGTAAAATAGGGAATTGTTGCTTGGTGGCGTTGGGGTGTTAATCCATGACGGGAGATAGCATGAATTTTGCCGCGAAAACCTTGCTGCTTTAAAGCTACAACTACATCAACCATCGTCAATCCAGTTCCCACCAACAAAAGAGAATCATCTGAATTGAGATTGCTAATTGCATCGCTAGCCCAAGCATCTTTAACATGGGGATGATTGTTTCCTAGCGCCGCAATTGGTTGTGGTAAAGAGGCGGGAAGATTCCCCAAAGCGAGGACAACTTTTTGTACGTGCAAAGCCTTACCGCTACTGAGTTGGATTTTGGTGTGATAGTTGCTGGTTTCAATGGCGATCGCCTCATCGCCAATTCTCTCTAAACTAATATAAGCTGGTGCATTCGCTTCCGCCTCGTTTAAAATCGCCTGGATATATTCCCCATAAACTTGACGGGGTACAAATGTCGATGCAGTAATGTCAGTATGTCCATTTTGATGCAGCCACTTTAAGAAATGTTTGGGTTTATCTGCAAAAGCGCTCATCTTCCCGGCTGGGACATTCAGCAAATGATTTTTAACTGGGGTACTGTATGCAACTCCTTTACCTATTTCTGTCCGACGTTCAATTAGTTTAATCGAAAGTGGTATAGTTGCATGGCGCAAAATATTGGCTGCAACAAGAGAACCGCTAAAGCCACCCCCAATAATTGCGATCGTGCTAGGAGAAACAGTCTGGTTCAAAATATAGTTGTACATAAGAGCTATGGAATAGACTTGTTGCTACATAGCTACTAATTTAGGATAGTTGAATTCCGATGTATATCTGTTTTTAGCAGTAACTAGATTAAGGAAATATAAACACCCATTATGCTGGTGAAAAAGGTGTCATTTAATATGAATTAACTATTTCTTATTAGCAATTATTCTCCGGTGAATATTTACTATAACACCAATGTATATTACATCAGCATTTAGTGGAATTTACTGGTCATTTTGCCAGAAAAGGCGAGAGAAATAGGGGTGTTTTAAAATAAGCTGTTATTAACTACCTTGAGGCAGAAAATTTTCTAGATTTAATGTCAAGCTTTGCTGACAAAAATAATACCTCTGAATTGTAGGTTGTTTATTTACCAGCAAATTCTGCAAATTAAAGAAATTTAGGGAAGCAAATATTCATCATATATTTAGATTTTGTAACATCATTTAATGGTGGAGATGTGAGAATAATTGACATCCTCCCACCGCTAACCTGACGGTGTAGCGGGGGATTCCTAAGACTCACGACTTAGGTTTCTGTTTCTTTCCCGTTCGGCTGACGCTCACGGCGGAAGCCTTACGGGTTTTTCGCAACTGCCCTTTAGACTTATGTCTATCAGGTCTTATGTTCGCTCCACAGACTGCAACGGTGTGTCCCACCGCCAAAATATTCTTGGCTGCGTTGATATCCCGGTCGTGGTGCGTCCCGCAGTTGGGGCAATCCCATTCCCTGATATTCAACGGCAACTTTTCAACAACGTGACCGCAATGCCCACAGCGCTTAGAACTAGGGAACCATCGGTCAATCTTCACCAAGGTTCGACCGTACCAAAGAGCTTTATATTCCAGTTGCCTCACCAATTCTCCCCATGCTGCATCACTGATGGCACGGGCGAGTTTGGGATTCTTGACCCTTACGGGTTCGCCAGTCGCTTCAAGTCGGGAAACCCGCCCAACGCGCTGGCTCACCATGTTCTTAACTGCCAAATCCTCAACCACTATCGTTTGGTTTTCACGAATCAGTCGGGTTGTCAGTTTGTGGCTATGGTCTTTTCTGGAGTCAGAAATCTTAGCTTGAATCCGAGCTACTTTGAGTCTTGCTTTGTCTCGGTTGCGAGAAGCTTTCTGTTTGCGACTCAAAGACTTTTGCGCTTTTCTCAACTTCTGATAGTGCTTGTCAAACGCTTTGGGGTTAGCAATCTTTTCACCCGTACTCAGGGTAACAAGGCTACTAACCCGAATGGCACTAAGAAAAGCTATAAACTATACAGAATAAGCACCACAGCTTTTAACGCTATTGAACAATTGAAGATGACTTAGGAGATTGTGCTTGATGCAGTGTGCAAGAGTTGCGTTCACGAAGTGTGCCGCAGGTATCGCAATGTTTCCGAGAGCTTTTTGGGATCTTGTACTCACCCATAGTGCGATCGCTGTGCTGATGGAATGTATGAAACAAGCATGTGGGGGCTGTGCCATTCCTTTTTGTAGGTAGAAAAAGCTTACTCGTTCATGAAATACTTTGTTTGAGACGAGCAAGCAAATCTAACTACGACTACTATGACACTGCGAGTACAAATCCTCAAGAATAAATTTAACCAAAGTCTGGGATTACCTTTTAAAGAATTATTACCACCCTCGGCAATTGAGCAAGCTTTGGCAGAGCTAAAAATTAAATATAAGAAGCGATTATTTGATCCAATAGTAACGTTGTGGGCATTTTTATCTCAGGTTCTAGATACTGACAAAACTTGCCATAATGCTGTGAGTAAAATAATTGCACATTTGGCTGAGTCAGAAGTAGAAATTCCCTCAACAGATACGAGTGCTTACTGCCAAGCTAGGACAAGACTTCCAGAAAACTTATTAGAAAAGCTTTTCAAGTTTTCAGCACAAAGCCTAGAAGAAAAAATTACAGAAGAATATTTACGGTGTGGTCGAAATGTGTTGGTGATAGATGGGTCAACTGTCTCTATGCCTGACACTGTAGAGAACCAAAAAGAATACCCTCAACCTAGTAGTCAAAAACCTGGATGTGGATTTCCAATTGCCAAAATTGGGGTGATATTCAGTTTAGCTACAGGAGCCGCTATTGCTTTGTGTATCGATGTTCTGAACACACATGATATTAAATTAGCAAGGAGGTTGTACAGTTTTCTCAAACCAAATGATGTGCTTTTAGGGGATAGAGCATTTTGCGCTTACACCGATATGGTTGCTATTACCAAACTTGGTTGTGATGCAGTATTCCGTAAGCATCAATCTCGGATAACAACCATGCGAAAAGGCAAAATTGTTGGTAATTGTGACAAGCTTGTTACTTAGTATAAACCTCAAAGATGCCCAAAAGGATTGAGCAAGGATGAATTTGATGCTCTACCTTCTGCCATAAGTGTCAGAGAAATTTACTACTACATTGTTATTCCTGGTTTTCGCACTTCAAGAGTTAGCTTAATTACTACTCTTTTAGATAAAGCAACTTATTCTACTCTCGAAATTGTTGGTCTTTACGGTAAACGTTGGGATGTTGAATTGGATTTGAGACATATAAAAACTACCTTGGGTATGGATATTTTACGATGTAAAACTCCTTCAATGATTCGCAAAGAAATTCATGTTTATTTACTGGCGTACAATTTACTTCGGAGCTTAATGTGGTCGGCTGGAGCTACTTATAATACCCCGCCAAATCGCTTATCACTGCAATGGACTCGCCATCATTTAATTAATTTTATCCCCAAATTCGAGGCTGCTGACTCTCAAAAACGCCTGAGAATTTATCGCACTTTACTGAAAGTTATTGTTCACAAAGCTGTCCTCGAACGTCCTGGTCGCTGTGAACCACGAGTTACTAAACGCCGCCCCAAAGCTTACCCCAGATTGACTAAACCCAGACATGAATTACGTCATCAATTGCAAACTGCTTAATTGATCAGGCTTTCCGCTTTTCAAGCGTGCCATTCCCGTCTAAAGCCGCGATTCGCTTTTCAAATACATCCTTTGTCGGATTCATAATTCGCGTGTAAATGTTGCCAAATTCTTGCAACGCAAACAACCGCGCCCCATGCTCCGCATCGTCAAAAACGTATGATGTTGTTTGATAAATAGGGACAGCACGCGCATTTGTTCCTGGTGCTGGTTCTTGTCCTGCATGGACTTGCAAAGTTTCAAAGCGATATTTTTCAGACATAGACAATTACTGCATCAAATATATTTTTTTAGTACTAGTGCCAATAATTAACCTATAAGTCTATCGGCTTTTAGTATTTTATCAGTCTCCGCCATAGGTGCAAGCAAAAAGGGAAAGGGAAAAAACCTTTTCCTCTACAAAACTTTACAGAGTAATTGTTTCATCACATTTAGGTTATTGATTCATTTTCTTTAGCAAACAGAGTGTAAAAAACTGAAGGACGTACGCCAACATATTTAACAACCAAAGCACCTAACCAAATATTCCAGACAATCATGGTGAAACTTGTTGCGATCGCTGCCCCAGTAATATTAAATATGGGAATTAATATCGCATTCAAGACTATGTTAAGTAAGGCACTAGCAACAATTACAGGTAAAGATTTATTTTGATGACCAGTCATAATCATCAAAATCCCTACGGAACCACATAAAGCATTTACCATCTGTCCCATAATCAGAATTTTTAAGGACAAACTCGCTTCAACAAAACCTGCACCAAACAAATTGAGAATTGGCTGCGTAAAGGTCATGAGTACAATTGTCATGGCGACAGTCGGCCAGAAAATCCAATTAGTTACGCAAGAAACCACCTTTTGTAATTCTGGAATATCCCCTTTAGTGTACAAAGTTGTAAATACAGGTGCAGCTACCATATTCACAATTTGTAAAACGAAACTTGTCCATGCGGCTGTTTTTACTGCTGCGTTGTAAATACCTGCTGCTTCCGGGCCGATAAATGAACCAATCATCACTGTATCTGTTTGGCTCAAAATCCCAAACGATGCTTGTTGAATTAACAAAATCACCGCGATATTTAACCACTCACGGTAAGCATAAACTGGCGTTGCTGCTACAAAATCACTGTGTAATTTCTTCCACAATAAGTATAGTTGCACGACAACGATCGCGGTAAACATACCGGACGCGATCGCAATCATTGGTACGCTAGTCAAATCATCCTGGGTTTGCATAAATACAAAGCCACCAGCCAGCACCAAAACAGGCCAGATAATTTGCGATGGAATAAAGGCTAAAAGAATATCCTCCATCGCCCTTCCTGTTTCTTGTTGGAACCTAGCCAAACTCTGTAGTAATACTAATCCCATCCCCAACAATAGTGGAGTTGCATAGACAAAACTGTGGTAATAATTAATAACTAAAATTGTCCCTGTAGCGCAGATAATCAACAGTAAACTGTTGGAAAATACAAGTACCCAACAACCACGCACTAAACCTTGTAAACGTCCCCATTCCTGCTTAACTCGGTATTCAGGAAGCAAACGCAAAACCGTCGTAGGTAAACCTAATTCTGCGGGAACTGCTAACAATAACGACCAAGACATGACATATTCATAAATGCCATATTCAGTTCTTCCCATCCACTGTGCCAGAAATATTTGCAGGAGATATATCAGCACTAAACCAGTCACTTGAATGATTAAAGCCACAATAGTGTCTTTAGCCAGTTCAGCTAATTGAATGCTTCCTGACCTTTGCGAAACTGACAAGTTTGTCATAATTACCACCTCACCATAGGAGGAGATTTATTAATAATTGAAAAACTGAGAGATGATAGCTCAAGATTGAGTCTGATGTAACTTAGACAAGCTTTGACTTTTTATATTGCAGAGTAAATTTAAGAAAATGTGCGTTTTCTCAAATTTGATTATTGGGAGAATTATTAATTGATAACAACTCAGGTATAGGTATAACCAGGGATATCAGCCGTTTCTATCTCCATTTATCGATATGACTGCACGATGCAATTAAGTACGAAAGGCTACATCAAGGGTAGGGAATTCAATCATTAGTTAGTTGGGTTTAATTTCGTTCTAGCCCCTCACGAGAAAATCTCACAACCAAATATGAAAATCTCTCTTTCCTAGCCCCTAGTCCCTAGTCCCTAGCCCCTATTTTCAAGTTAGCCAACGTCAAATCTCAATATTTCCGACCCCCTTTTAAGGTGATGCGTACTGAGTATTAACCTGGGATCGATTGGGAGACCTAATCTTGAGATATTGACTGGTAAAAACATTATTTACATCTGCCTTTTACTAGTCAAAATTTTCCTATCTAAAAGATGGTGCGAGAGGAAAGTTTATGTTTTTTCTCTCATCATCTTAAAAGAGTATAAAATTTTTCGTTCAAGCACATTGAAGCAGGAATCAAAAAAAAATAGATATTAAAAAAACTACATATTTTTTTAATATTTGTAAAATATACTTATTTCGCCAACCCTGATTCTGCAAAAAAGGTAGGTGAAATACAGGTGAAAGTTGTGCGCCAATATTGATTCACCAGCAACGCTAGTTTGATTCATCTGCTAACCATAATACTGCATACCCAGGCCATACCAACTCACAAAAACCTTTATATATAAGATTTCTGCTCATGGCAATGCCTTAAATCAAAAAAATCTCGGCTTGAGCTTATATAGTCAAGCAAAAAGATGGTATGCTTAATTTTAATCTACGATATATATATCGAGTTTAAGTAGATTAATGGTTTCGCCTCTCAAATTAAACAAATACATCTGCTGCTTCAACTCTCAACAATTGAGATGAAGGAATAAATTGTGGTGAATTATTTACAAGAGCATAACTTTCGCTCATTACAAGCGTATTCTACCCGGAGTTTTTTACTTGCTGTTGCATATCTGAGTTTGATGGTTACTGGTTGCAGTCAAAAAACTGCTGTGAATCCGCCAGCTAACTCCAATTCTGCCTCACAGGTTGTGAGTAACAATCAAAATTCCGAAAAAAATAATGTAGTTCGCTTGGGATACCAAAAAGGCGGGATTATTCCTATTTCCCGTCAGCGCGGCGACCTAGAAAAGCAGCTAACAGCGCAAAATATTAAAGTTGAATGGACTGGCCCTTTTGACCGATGTGCCACACTGTTAGCAGCCCTTAATGGTAATCGTGCAGACATTGGTGGTTGCGGTGATATTCCTATTATCTCTGGGATTGCTTCTGGACAACCGCTCTGTATTGGTTCTGTACAACGCCCTAAACCAGATTCTTTAGGTAGTGCTATCTTAGTGCGCGGCGATTCTTCTATCCGTAAAACTGCTGATTTAATTGGTAAAAAAGTAGCAGTTAATCAAGGGGGTGCAGGTGAATACCTGTTATTAAAGGTTTTAGAAAAAGAAAATATCCCCAAAGATAAAGTCCAGCGAGTTTATCTATCACCAAATGATGCTGCACCAGCGCTATATCAAGGTTCGGTTGATGGTTGGGCTGTTTGGGAACCTTATATTTCCATTGCTGAATTAGAACATAAAGCGCGACGAATCACGACTACACATCCTGCACCTACCTACGGCGTTATGGTTGTGCGCGGTGATGCGGCGAAGGATAATCCTGTAGCAATTAAATCTGCACTGACAGCTTTGAGCCAAGATGGTGAATGGCTGAATCAGAATACCGACGCAGCCGCAGATTTTATGGTGAAGGAACTGAAAGTTTCCGAAGCTGTAGCCAAGCAAGCTACTAAGAATCGTGGCCCTGAGTCTTACGTTTTTCCTGATGCTGATGATATCGCCAAGCTTCAGCAAACAGCTGATTGGTTATTAGAGCAAAAAATTCTGCCTAAACGAGTAGATATTGCCGCTTCGGTATGTCCTTTGGGAACTACGGCGACGAGGTAGGGAATGGGAGGAGGACAAGGAGGACAAGGGAGACAACGGAGACAACGGAGACAAGGGGGACAAGGGAGACAAGGGAGATGAGGAAGCAAATGACAAATGACAAATGACAAATGACAAATGACCAATGACAAATGACAAATGACCAATGACCAATGACCAATGACAAAAATGCGTAAGTCTTAATCCCAAAAGTTAAATTACAGGAATGTTATGACTCATACAACTATTCTCGAATCCTTAGAAACAGACGAATGGTTTATTGATAGTCCTGACTTACGTGAGTTTGTAGCGATCGCAAAACAAATTCTCTCACACACAGCAGGCGATCGCCAAGCAACTCTCAATACCCTAGAACCCCATTTTGCGGCACTTCTAAAAAAACAAGATTGGTTACCAGAACAATTTGCCCAGCCAAATCACCATAGCGGTTTAGGTGGTGGAATTGGACAATGGTTGCTATATCGTTCTCAGGAGCGTTCGCTGACCATCTTTAGTTTAGTAATTCCGCCTAATTCGATTACACCTGTCCACGATCATTTATCCTGGGGACTGGTGGGTTTGTATAAAGGCAGACAAGAAGAAACTGTTTACCGTCGCCTAGATAACGGTGATGTTGAAGGACGGGCGCAGTTACAAAACCTTGGTACTTATAAAGTAAAACCTGGTGATATTTACCGTTTGTTACCGCCAGATGGAGATATTCATTCAGTCAAAGCGACAACAGTATTTACCCCGTCTATCTCCATTCATGTGATGGGAAATGATACTGGTAACATTTTGCGACATCACTATCACCCAGAAGCAGAAAGTGTTAAGTCTTTTCGTTCTGGATATTCCAATGCACCTTACAAAGAAAATTCATAAAGAACAACCGGAAGACTATGGCGAGATTTGATAGACCCCAACCACCAGTTTTTGAAAAAGTCGAAGATGAACGCCTCTACCGCAAACAACGCCTAGCGGCTGCATTTCGCTTATTTGGTCGTTTTGGTTTCAGTGAAGGAATCGCAGGTCATATTACCGCCCGTGACCCAGAATTTACTGACCATTTTTGGGTAAATCCTCTAGGAACATACTTCGGTCATATCCGTGTTTCTGATTTAATTTTGGTTGATAGAGAAGGCGAAGTAGTTAAAGGCGATGCGGCTGTTAATCGCGCCGCTTTTGCTATTCATTCTCAAGTACATGAAGCCCGACCTGATGTCATTGCAGCTGCACACGCCCATTCTCTACATGGGAAATCTTGGTCAAGTTTAGGTCGTTTACTTGATCCCTTAACTCAAGATGCTTGTGCTTTTTATCAAGACCACACTATTTTTGATGATTATAAGGGTGTAGTGCTTGATACTTCAGAAGGTAAAAGAATTGCCGAAGCATTAGGTGAGAAAAAAGCTGTCATTCTGCGCAATCATGGCTTTTTGACAGTAGGAAAAACAGTAGATGAAGCTGCTTGGTGGTATATCACATTTGAGCGATCGGCTCAAGCACAACTTTTAGCTGAAGCAGCAGGTAAACCAATTTCTATTGATCATGAAATTGCTACTTTAACCCATAGTCAAGTTGGAACTCATGCAGGTGGCTGGTTTAGTTTCCAACCACTTTATGACAGAATTGTCCGCGAAGAACCGGATTTGTTGGAGTAATGGGTATTGGGCATTGGGGAGCCAGTGCGTTGCGCGGGTTTCCCGCGTTGTAGCAACTGGCGTCATTGGGCATTGGGCATTTATCTCCTTTGTCCCCCTTATTCCAATGTGTAGGTGCAGCCCATTGTAAACATCGCAGATTTTCTCTGCTGCTGGGAAAAAATTACAAAAATGCCGGAAATTTCATCTCTCACAGTGATGTAAAACTTATGCAACTACGATCAATTTTGATGAGAGCATTTTTGACAAAGATACCCAGGAAGAATGAGAGCGATCGCAAAAATTACTATCTGTGTATCAAGAGGCGAGAGCATCTCAGCAAAAAGTTGCTGATACATTGACATAAACATCTGCAATCATAACTTATTCATAACCAAGGTAAACATAATGTTTAATGGTATAGAAAATGAATTATCAAATGGTGAACCTTGGTCATTTGGTCAATATTCCCAGTTACCACCCGATATTCAGTTATTAGTAGAACAAGAACATATACAGCGAGATATTTGGGAATTACCTTGTCCACAATCTAAATGCCATAGGATAAGTAAACTACAATTTAAAAAACGTATTTCCGCCTTGAAACTACGTCTATTTTGAAAGCTTTAGTAGCGAAGGACAAGGTTGAACATGGTATGGCAATCAAGGTACCACATTGTACAGTAAACTTGTGTTTTAAATACGGTTCCCGGCTGCAAATCAAAGAAGGGAAATTCTGGTTCAGTGCAACCTAAGCAAGGCATACCGGCGCGGGTTTTGGAGGAGACGCGATTCCAGAGGATGCGGTTGCAAGAGGAATGGGTCATGGGGCCGCGACAACCTAAGTCGTAGAATAGACAGCCTTTGCGCTGACCAAAATCAACAGTAGATGCTTTGTAGGCAAAGTGGACGTTCCGAGTACAACCGATTTGGGTAAAGCTTTTAAAGAAGGTTTGGGGACGATTGAGTTCGTCTAAGGTGATGTCTCCTAACCGTCCAGTCGCGATCGCAACTAAAATTTGGCTAATCCAGTCGGGATGGGCGGGACATCCAGGAATATTAATTACAGGTAAACCGGATTTAGTGCGGAAGTCTTTACCTAAAAATCCGCCCTCTTCCCGCTTGAGAAATTGCAACCCTTGAGAATCGCTGGGGTTGGGTGACATGGCAGGAATTCCACCCCATGTAGCACAGTCACCCACCGCTACAATAAAACTGGCAGCTTGGGCGAGTTCTGTTAACCAATCTTTCATCGGGCGATCGGCAAAGCGGTTCCATTCCCCTGTGCCGTTGGGGGCGTTGACAACAGTACCTTCAAATACCAAGATGTCTAGAGGAATTTTTCCGGAAATACAATCGCGCAGTAGTTGTTGTAAGTTATCGCCCAGTTCCAATCCTAAGGATGGATGCCACAGCACTTTGATGCCAAAATCAGCAATTAAATCGCATACTGTCGGTTCTTCGGCGTTCAGGAATGAAATGGTATTACCTGAACAAGCACCACCCTGTAGCCATAGTACATTAGTCATCGGCTATGTATTTTTTTACTAGTTATGATGCATGAAACAGGTGATAAGGATTGTAGCGATATCACCTGTTTCTCAATCTTTATTTTTAATTTAATCTATTTTTGCTCAAATATTCCTGATTCAAGGAAAAATTATTGTGAGTACCAATTGGAGGCGTAAAAAAATAAATTAGATTGTGATAGTTATAACATAATTTTTATAATAAACAGGGATAATAGATAGACTAATATTATATTTTTCAGCAAACATTAAGCTTTAATTTTTAGGTGAATTCCAGGCATGGCAAGTATAGTAGGTATATAGCATAGTAATTGCTTGCTATTAAAAGTTGTATTCATATACAAATAATTAATAGTTATTTGCTGACATATATTTAGAAATATAGATAAAATAAGATTGAGAACATAATATTCAAATCGTTGTATTTGTTATCTGTTGATACAAATTAAATTAACGAAGTTTTAAGGTATTTAAAACTCTCATGAATATTGGCATTTTCCCTCTAGAAATTTGCCAACAGATTGTTTTATATTTTAGATGCTTGATAAATTCAATCCTCAGATTGTGCAGTCAACGACTGGCAACGATACCAGACGATCAAAATTCTGGCTACTCTTTTTATTGCCCAGTCTAGATTTATCATCCCTATTGGTGTGAAGAGAGTCTTTCTCTAGTGAGGAGAGAGGTAAGCTATTCTGCTTTTAAGTTGCACAATCCATTGTGAAGACGGTTGACTGTTGACGGTTGACGGTTGACTGTTGACGGTTGACGGTTGACTGTTGACGGTTGACTGTTGACGGTTGACTGTTGACAGCACTTATTAGTCGTTATGTAATTTAGATGCGCATTAGCTTAACGAGGATGAGATTGGGGAAAATCAGGGAGTTTCGCTGACGAGATTCACAATCTGCGTAAATCGGCTGAGTATGTATAGCCCTAGATGAGACAGGTTTTCCTGTTTTCAAGATATCAATTCGCTCAAATTCATCAATTTTGAATTTTGAATTTTGAATTGATATTACTTGTGGGCGTTGAAAAAATTCAATTCCCCAACGGCCAGATTACGGTAGTTATGACCCCTAGCACAAGAGATTCAGTAGTGACAGCAGCAATTGCAGCCATTGCATCGGAGTCAGCAACTACAGCAGAAAAAATCCAGATGCTGATAGAGACGGCGCTAGGTTTGCAAAAGCAGCCCCAAACTACCAAACAATTGCGGAATGCACTTTCCCTATATTACCGAGCATATCAAATGTGTGGCGAGGACTATCCCCTACTCAAAGCCAAAGTGCAAGTGGGGATGGCTAAGACATTACAGAGGATTCCCGATGTAGGGGCGCAATTGCTGCTACAAGCGAAAATTGGCTATGAAGAGGCATTGCCAATTTTACAACAGTTAGCTTCGCCAATAGAGGTGGCAGAAGCACAGATGAATTTAGGGTTAGTGTTGCAATCACTAGTACCCTTCAATTTGGCGCGGATAATAGACTGCGTCAAAGCTTATCAACAGGCTTTGCAGGTATTTACTTGGCAAGATTATCCCCAAGAGTACGCTATCTTATACAACAATATTGCGATCGCCTATTTTTCTCTACCCCTAGCCTCAGAACGGGAATATATACGTCACGGGTTAGCAGTACAGTCATTACAAGTAGCGCTAAAGCATATTCAGCTAATCGATCATCCCCAAGAATATGCGATGTTACAGAACAACTTGGGCAATGCTTGGCAATATTTCATGCTTTCCCATCCTTTAGAGAATAACTTAAGAGCGATCGCCGCTTACGACGAAGCTTTAAAAGTTCATAACTCCCAAGATACGCCTCTGGAATACGCTAACACAATTTCTCATAAAGCCAACGCCCTCTGCAAACTACCTGATAATATCCAACAACCACAAGCCGGTAATTTGCACAATCTCTTACAGTCTCGTGCTTACTACCAAGAAGCTTGGGAAATTTTCAACCAAAACCAACAGTTAAAACAAGCACAATTAGTTGCCCAATCTCTTAACGAAATTGTTGCAGAGATTACAAATCACTATTTATGAATAGTTAATTATTAACAGTTATCAGACATTAACTTGTGTACTGTTTACAGTTATAACAATCCTGAAATATTCATGAAAAAAGTTATTATCTCTTTTCATGAGGAGTTCGCAACTTCAGCAGGATTGTGACAAAAATAACAAATAATAAATATTGTCTAGGAAACTAAAAATGCTAGGTGTTACGAGCAATTTTCTCAGCAGTTTCTCATCTGGAGAAATTAACATTAGTACCGTATTGTTGTCCTTACTCATAGCCACTGTTGCAGCCATGCTAGGCGGTGCAATTGGAGGAATGCTATTAGCTGGAAAAGATATAGGTTATAAATTTTCAGCCACATTAGGCGGATTATTTGGCCCTGCGGGTGTGATTCCCGCCGTACTTTTAGGGTTAGCTGTATTGAATTTATTTAGCAATTTCTAGGAGGTTTCATGTTTGAGCTTGGGTGGTTATCAGCTAAATTATTTTTCAAAGGCAAATTATTCCGCGACCCCATGCATTTTGTGCAGCAACTAACAATTGGTATTACCATCGGTTGTGTTATTTTAGTTGTCTTTGCCCAAACTGCTATGCCTTTTTGGCTACCAATTATTATATCTAGCTTAATCACTGGCATAGCCATGCCATTTTTATTGAAAGACTTCAAAATGAAGTAAATTGTCCAAGGTCAATGGTCAATGGTCAATGGCATTAATAATAACTAATTTATTTTCACTTTGGAATATGGATTCTTGACTATTGACTTTGGACTATTGACTTTGGACTATTGACTATAGACTATTGACCCTTGACAAATGACTAATTTAGAAGAATTGGTTCAAGAAATTAACCGCTTTGAAGAAATTATTGCTGAGTGGGATGAAAGTCAAAGGTGTGTAGTTGTCGGATTAAAAAGAGCAATTGAAGACTTACATAAAACAGCTTTAAAACGTTTAATAAAAAGCTTTAAGGAAGAATCTATATCAGCTTTGCGTCATGCTGTTGATGATGAAGTGGTGTATGCAGTTTTGCTATATCACGAATTAGTCAAACCACCTACACCACCTTTAGAAAAACGCCTACAAATCGCCCTTGAGGAAGTAAGTCCAGGTTTACAAAGCCATAATGGTGATATAGAACTAGTGGCAATTAAACTACCGGATACAGTGGAAGTGAGGCTAACAGGAACTTGTAGTAATTGTCCTGCTTCTACTTTAACTTTATCTCAAGGAGTCGAACAGGCAATTAAATCTCATTGTCCAGAGATTACGCAAGTTATTGCTGTTAGTAGTGGCGCTAATGCTGGTAGTTCTACATCTAACTTAACTAGTCCATTTAATCCAAAAATAGGCTCTACATGGATTAGAGTTACAACTGTTGAGCAAATTCCCGAAGCTGGTGTGTTAGCAGTTAAAGTTGCGGGACATGCATTTATTCTATCTCGCCAAGGCGATCGCATTAGCTGTTACCATAATGCTTGCTCTCATCTCGGCTCTACGTTGGATGAAGGTAAAGTAGAGAATGGAATTATTACTTGCCCTAACCACGGTTTTCAATATAACTTACAAACTGGTGAATGTTTAACGGTTCCTGAAGTTGGGCTGCAGTCATATCCGTTAAAAATTAAAGAAGATAAAGTTTTTGTACAGTTGCGATAAATGGGCATTGGGCATTGGGCATTGGGCATGGGGCATGAGGCATAAAACCTAAATAATTCGTAATACTTCGACTGCGCTCAGTACAAGTTCGTAATTACCTATAGCATTCTTATTTAACTGGGTTTCAGAACCCTGACTTCTGTAAGAAGTCGGGGTTCTAGGAATTTGGGTAATTGCATCAAAAAATACAGATAATCATCTAATATTAATTTACTAGCATCATCTGTATATTTCTTGGTAGCATTAAATACATAAATTAATTATTAACTTATATATTTTTTGATTCAATTAGGCTATTTAAATGTATTTATACATCAAAAAATCCAGTAAACAATGTAATATCAATCTAATAGGATCGTGTAGCTTAAATAGCAGCGCTATCCCAGATATTAATCAATAATTAAATTGTGTATATTTTGGTTAAAATCTGCTTGATAAGTCTAGAATTTCTGGCGTGACTTACTCTAAAGTAGAAGCAACTTTTACGCTGAGAAATCTATTGCGGCTAACCTCAGTCAATTTAGTAGGTAGAGAACGGAAAATCTTCTGACTGATACTGCCTAGCTTGCTTGAGTCGAGAATACTTGCAATTTTATTTGTCAACCCATCATTACTTACTTGTGCAGATGATCCCTAGTATTACAGATTCAACAGTCAAGGCCGCGATCGCAGCTATTGCATCGGAGTCAGCAACGACACAAGAGAAAATCGATATGCTGATTGAATTAGCACAAGGTTTGCAGAAAAAACCGCAAAATGCGCAAGATTTATGGAGTGCGATCGCACTTTATAAACGGGCAACAGAAATGTGTAGCGATGACTATCCCCTAATGAAAGCCCGCGCTAAGGTGGGTATGGCTGGCGCTTTGCGAACAATTCCCGATGAGGGAACAGAGTTACTGCTAGAAGCAAAAGCAGCCTATGTAGAAGCAATACCCATTTTACAGCAGTTAGCTTCTAAAGAGGAATTAGCCGAAGCCCAGATGAATTTTGGCTTGGTGTTGCAATCTTTAGTCCCTTTCAATTTGGCACAAATAGCCGATAGTATTAAAGCTTATCAAGAGGCTTTGCGGGTATTTACGGCGGAGAAATACCCAGAGGAATATGCAATTTTACACAACAATATTGCGATCGCATATCTTTCTATCTCAGTGGGGATGGAACAAAAACAGTTATGTGAAGGCTTGGCGGTACAGACATTTGAGTCAGCACTCAAGCAAATTACCCTAATTGAAAACCCCAGAGAATACGCCATGTTGCAAAATAATTTGGGGAATGCCTTACAATACCTGCAGAGTAACCATCCTATCGAGAATAATTTACGCGCGATCGCAGCTTATGAAGAAGCGTTAAAAGTGCGGAATGCTCAAGATACGCCTTTAGAATACGCTAATACTATTTCTAACAAAGCTAACGCCCTCTTCAATCTTCCTGACGATCCAGAAAAACCAGAGGCGGGAAATCCGCAAAATCTCTTAAAAGCCAGGAATTACTATCAACAAGCTTGGGAAATATTCACCCAGCACCAACAGTTAGAACAAGCACAAATTGTTGCCCAAGCTTTGCAAGAATTAGAAACAGAAATGCAACTCAGTAATCAGCAATTGCAGAGGCAATAATCAGGGGTAGAGGAAGGTAGTGGTCTGTCCCATTAATTTTGCTGGGTTGGATAAATCTTTGAAAGCTTAACTCTTGCATCTTCTGTACGAAAACGCCAATCTACACAAACCTGATTAAGATTGCGATCGCATTCCCAAATTGAAACCTCT
>NZ_JACJQG010000108.1 GCF_014696435.1 Calothrix anomala FACHB-343
TTCCCCGGCTTGAAGCAACTGCCGTCCCCTTGCCTAAAGTACGGATGTGTCTCTTCGCCACGCTACGAGTCACATCCTCAAGGGTTTTCAGCTAGCCTTTCTTATAAGGCGGAATTTTAGATCTTTATTCCCTTCGTTGATAAGTAAGCTATTCTGCTTTTAAGTTGCACAATCTATTGTGAGGACTGTTGACTGTTTACTGTTGACCGTTGACCATTGACCGTTGACTGTTGACTTTTAACAGCCCTGATTAGTAGTTATGCCATTTAGAAGCGCATTAGCTTAGACGCATAAGGGAATAACTATCCCTTATGCCTCCTGCCTTTATTCATAAAAAAAGGACACATATTAAGAAGCTGCGCTTTTTCTATGTGTCCTTATTTGCTTAAATACGGAGCAATCAATGATTATTGGGCAAAAAGCAACAAGGGTACACTACTTCAGGCAGTAGCTAACCTTGGCTATCCAACCCACCCAGAAATCGCAAGATATGCAACTTGATTCTTGCAATTTAGAGATAATGGCGATTGGAAGAGATATTTAACCTACTAGACCTTGAATGAGTGCTAGGTTAATCGTCAAAAAGTAAGCAACTAAGGCTCCACCAATAGCACCAATTAAGAAAGCACTAGAGAAATTATTCCAGCCTTCGTTGGTGGTAAAAGCATCTGGAGGGGTAGCAGTTACGCTGCTAAGTGCTTTGGGAGGATTGCTGTGAGTATATAAGGATAGAGCAGCAGTCAAAATGACAACTAAGCCGATCGCTCCTAGTAACCCAGCTAAGTTAGCACTAGGTGTGTTGCGCAGGGGGCCTAGTTTGGCAAAGGGGCCAAACAGCCAGTAACCATGAGCCATACCAACTTCTAGCCCGCGTCTAAAAGGAGTTAGACCAGGACGGTAAGCAGGTAAGTTATTAATGAACCACTTAACTAAGGGAGAAGAATTAATGGGTGTTTCCAGGTTACCTATTTGTGGATCGCGGCCTGCGGGAAAAACAACCTCACGATTTCTTGGATCGCTGGCTAGATTTTTGGATGCATCTACTGCTTGCGCCATATTTTATGTTCGCCTCTAAATTAGAATTGTGGCATTTTTCTATTAATAATAATTGTAGCTAAAGGTGCTTTTTGTCTGAGAAGTTTAGAAAAATTAATTTACTTACTTAAAAATACACGAAACCCGTAAGCTGTAAGAGCCTACGAGTTTCAAATAATTATTTGTACTACCTATTTGAGCTATATTTTTTTGATTAACTCAAGAAAAATATAGCTATCAAATATCAGACAGAAGTTCAGTTTTTTCCTGGGGGAAATTACCCGCTTCTACCTATGGCAGTGGGTGGAACAGCAAATCGGGGAAAAAGCGGTTAAATTCAATTAAAATTCCAGCTGTGATGGTCAACCAAAGAGTGGCTGCTACAGGTGCAGTGGAAATGAATTTAACCAAGTAGGATGAGGAATCGCCTTTGTCTGCCATGAATTTAGTCTCCTAAACAAGTTAATTGATACTGATGAACTAGCGCGGGGAAATGGGGATTTCTGTATCCTTAGCTGTTAATTCACCAGAGAGCAATTCTTTGACAGCTGCTGCTGGCCAAGCAAAGCCTGTGGCCATGATTGGTAGAGCCAAAGCCAAATCGATTTGGATTTCTTTTTGTTCAGCGTCAGATCCCTTCTTGATTGTTTGGAGATAGGTACGACCTACCCAACCAATCCAACCGGTAATGTAAAGGAAAAGAATGCTAGGAATTAAGAAATCGCCTGCACGGTCAAGACGACCATCAACAATCAAATGGGGGTAACCTTCAGGGCCACAAAGAGCCTGAGAGTAACGCTCAAACCGCTTTTTACCAGATTCTGGATCGGCGGTGGTATTACGGGCATTTTTTGCTAGCTCTTGAAAAGCGGGAGTGTCTGCACATGGCTTAAGATCCGCACCCAGCGCCTTAGCGGGGGGGGCGAAATTGAACCAAAGACAAATCGCTAAAATCAAAGCAAACAATCGTCGCATGGAGTTGTTTCCTTTTATTACAAAACAAAAAGTTTTTTGTACAAAACGAAGCGGCTTGTACAGTCTTTATTTAGATAACTAGCAAGTCATCATACTCTTGCGCGGGAACCGAGTAAAGTTTAAGTAAATAAAAGTTAAAGCTTCTCAACCTAGTTCTCATTGCCTTTTGAGTTCCAACTTCCAGCACTGAGCAAAATTTCGGAATATTTGAGAGAATTCATGAACTAGAGCTGAACCTCAGAACCGATCGCAACATTACTCTTGTATAGCAATGGCAACCGTTTTAGCAATCGAAACTAGCTGTGATGAAACTGCTGTGGCAATTGTCAACAATCGTCAAGTTTGTAGCAGTATCATAGCTTCACAAATCCCGATTCATCAGCAATATGGCGGCGTGGTACCTGAGGTAGCATCTCGCCAGCACTTAGAAACAATCAACTGGGCGATCGCCCAAGCTTTAGAGCAAAGCCAAATGAATTGGGCGCAAATTGACGCTATTGCCGCCACCTGTGCCCCTGGACTAGTCGGCGCACTGTTGGTAGGGTTAACTGCTGCCAAAACTTTGGCCATAATTCAGCAAAAACCTTTTTTGGGAGTGCATCATCTCGAAGGGCACATTTATGCAACTTACTTGAGCGAGCCAAGTTTAGATCCCCCTTTTCTTAGCTTACTAGTTTCCGGCGGACATACAAGCTTGATATATGTCAAGGATTGTGGTATTTACGAAACTCTCGGTGAAACCCGCGATGATGCGGCGGGTGAGGCTTTTGATAAAGTAGCGCGGCTGTTAAAGCTAGGTTATCCCGGCGGGCCGATTATCGATAAGCTAGCGCAAACAGGCGATCCCCAAGCCTTTGCCTTGCCAGAAGGAAAAGTATCTTTACCTGGTGGGGGATACCATCGCTATGACGGCAGTTTTAGCGGGTTAAAAACAGCAGTATTGCGGTTAGTGCAACAGCTAGAGAAAAATAACGCGGAGATTCCCCTAGCCGATGTAGCCGCTAGTTTTCAAGAAACAGTAGCGCGATCGCTTACCAAAAGAGCGATCGCCTGTGCTTTAGATTATGGTCTCAATACAATTGCGGTGGGTGGAGGTGTTGCCGCTAACAGTGGTTTGAGAAAAAATCTTCAAGCCGCCGCCGCCGAACATAACCTACGAGTCCTCTTCCCCCCCATGAAATTTTGCACAGACAACGCCGCTATGATTGCCTGTGCCGCCGCCGATCACCTATCACGGGGGCATACCTCCCCTCTAACCCTGGGCGTCGAATCTCGGCTATCTCTCACCCAGGTGATGAAGTTGTATCAAGGGAATTAGTCAGAGACGCGATTCATCGCGTCTGTACAATTTTCATTTGTTTTCCTTGTCCCCCTGCCCCCTGCCCCATGCCCCATGCCCTATGCCCTATGCCCCAATCCCATTAACTATCGCCTGAATATGACTAGCAACAGCCTCCGGCTGCTCTAACATTGCTAAGTGCCCACAATCAGGAATTTCAATCACATTGTCGCCACAATATTGGAATAATGGGTGAAAGCTGGCTAAATGGCGCACATACTTGGGTTCCATTACCTTGTCGTGGCTGCCAGTCAAAAAATAAACTGGCTGCTGCAGTTGGGAGACTAATTGGGGTAAACGGTTGATTTCTTCTTCTGTTGTCGAATCTAACAATGTACCTAAAGCTGCTTCTGGATCGGCGACAACAAAATCAATCACTCGCTGACGCGCCCAATAACGCTCTAAAGGGCGGGCTACGCTAGCTCTAGTAAACAGTAAATCAATCAAAGGTAGTTGAGATAACCAGCGCGGCCGGACTTGTAAAAATCGCTGTCCCATAGTCCGGAACTGCTCAAAGGCTTCTTTAAGATAAATTCCGCCACCAGCGTTAATACAAATTACCCCTTTAACGCGATCGCTCATTTGATTTGCTGCCCACAGAGCAATTGTTCCACCTAAAGAGTGACCAATTAGCCAAGCACTAGTGATATGTAACTGCTGTAATAGCACTACTAAATCATGGGCGTAGGCTGCTGGCGTATAAGTAGATTCCAACGATGAATCTACTGCGCTAGTGGAATTAGCTGCAAAACTCACAGACAATTGTGCCCGATTCACCTCGTTATCAGGCTGGGACTGGGACTCGCCAAAACCCCGCAAATCGTAAGATAGGCACTGAAAATCTACTGACAGTTGGGAAATCACAGGCTGCCAGTATCCACGGCTATTTAGCCAACCGTGGACAAAAACTAAAGCATGGGGACTGGAGGTGGGAGCCGTTAGCTCGTAGGAATGGGGAACGCCAAGGATTTCGATGGTTGCCATACTTTATATCGTACCTTTAAGGGCGGGTGCGACTAAATATGGAGTTAAAAGGAAAAAGCTTCAAGCTAGACACTCATGCGATCGATCACACAACAAGGGCATGAAAATCTCTTTGAACAGTCAACAGTCAACAGTCAACGCTATTTTCCAGCTAGCCATTCACACCAGCTTTTGGCACCACCAAGCAGGAAAATCTGTCTTTCCCATGCCCAATGCCCAATGCCCAATGCCCATTTTCAACCTAAAAAACTTTTTTCCTTCATAACTTTGTAGCTGCCGTTATTTTCCTAGTAATCTCTGTCGCACCCCTTCAGCAATTTTGTGTCCCAAATATTCGGGAATGAGACTTTCGTTAGGCCCTAATAAGTAAAGAATTAGCCTGGTGCGTCCGCGCCAAACCAGCAGGTTGGCATTAACTACCAGTAAATCCTCCTGCCAGATAGCGTACATCACTTTGTAAAATAATCCCGGCTGATTATCGGCTTCAATCACCAAAGCTGGGAGATGAAATACCGGATCGACATAGAATTCTGTTTGCACTTGCTCTAAGCCAGCATCCAAGTTGAATTCTACAGCCAGCATTTCTTCTACCTCAAACCGCCCGCCTAAAGCTTCGCGGATTGCCCGACAAACGTTGTCTGCTGTTTTCTCCGTCAAAGCCTTGCTGCCACGAGATACCAGCAGCTTAATAAAAACTAACATTGGCGATCGGATCTGACCGTATAAGCTCAGACCGTGAATAGTGAGTCCGTAAGCAGCCAGCACGCCAAAAATATCGCTGAGGAGAAAAGACTGATTGCGGTAGGCAAAATGCAAGGCGCTTTTGCTTCCTTCCGGTTTCAGCTCGATCACAGCCCGTCTGGTTTTATACAGACGGTAGGCTAAACGTAAATTTTGGAGTTGAATCTCACTGCTAACAAACTGTTCATAAAATTGAGGAAACGCGCGATTAAAGCGCTTTAGGAGTTCTAGAGTGGAAGATTTTAAACCAGAAGCCATCTTTGGGGGTAGACTCGCTCGCGAGATGTGTCACCAGGGGACTGAAAATTGGGTACAGGTGAAGAATTTTCTTATACCTAATACCCTATACCCAATTTCTCATCCCGATATACAATTGACTCTCTTATTTTTCCCTTTTGGTGAATTTCTCCTAGCTTTACAACAAAATGCTAAAGTTGAAAATGATTGGTGTGAAACACGCCCTAAATAGCTGTGACCATTGCTAACCCCAACAAAAACAAATATTTTTTTAAGATTTTTGCTTGTGGGGGATATGAGATGGAACTAGCTGTGTTAGAAGTGAATCTCCACTTTTAGGAGTGGTAGCCAATTCAGTTATACTACCCGAACCACGTTGGCATGGGTTTTTGGAAAACTTGGTTTAGTACTTCTGAATCTGCAGCGACTAACAGAACGGCTCCCTTTGAAGAGATGAGCGCGGAATTTACGGGCAATAACCCGAATAGCGATCGCATCGTCTTCAGCACAGAACGAGATATAGATTTATATGAACTCGAAGAACTCTGTGATGCTGTTGGTTGGTCGCGTCGTCCTCTGAGAAAAGTAAAAAAAGCTATTGAGCATAGTTTTCTCGTTGCCTCTATGTGGCAAGTTCGAGGAAACCAAAGGCGGCTCATTGGCTTTGCGCGTGCTACTTCCGATCACGCATTTAATGCGACTATCTGGGATGTAGTCGTCCACCCTGACTTTCAAGGTAAAGGAATGGGTAAAGCGCTGATGAAATACGTTCTCAAAAAACTGCGCAGCGAAGAGATTAGCAATGTCACTCTCTTTGCCGATCCTCATGTTGTTGATTTCTACCGGACTATGGGTTTTATGCCCGATCCTGAAGGTATCAAAGGCATGTTTTGGTATCCTCACTAAATCCTTATAGACAAATACAACAGTTTCCCCAGCAAAATTTAGTTATAATAGCGAAAATCTCCTAAAAATTCCCATCAGGGTTCAGCTTATCATCCAGCAATTACCTTGATTGTCCAGCTAACACAGCATTCCCACACTGAATATCTGTGAGCAGTTGATTGCTGTGTTTTAGCAGACGCAAAAAAAAGTTAGTCAATATTCACCACTTCTGATATAATCAGAGTAACGCTTTGTGAAAAGCATCAAGGTAAACCTAGTTGCTGTGTAGCTGCGAAACTCCTAAGCTTTGTGTTAAGAGTCAATCGCGCCACTCAAAGTAGATAGATAAACCGGGATGTAGCGCAGCTTGGTAGCGCGCCTGCTTTGGGAGCAGGATGCCGCAGGTTCAAATCCTGTCATCCCGATTTCTAGTTTTTAAGTAAAAACCGTAGTTTCATTAGTGAAGCTGCGGTTTTTTGCAATGTGTAATAAGAAAAAACAATAGTTGAGCTAAGTTCATTATTGGTAAATTGCTGTGCTGCCAATTAGATATTTTTGCGGAGTAATTTAATTTGCCGATTCTGGTCGCAAGCTATTGGGTAAGCTATCATAAGACAAATTTATTTTTTAGCAGGTAGTAATCTAGTAACTGTATTTCTATACATTTACTAAAATGTCAGCCAATATTAAATGTCAGGCAATTGGAACGATTCACTATATAATGGCGTCATTTATAGTTAGGTAAAGAAAATCAAATGACATTTAAGGCGGAAATAATTTGAGTAATTTGTAGTGATTGTGTCACCCTATATAAGAGGCACATACTTTATTTTGCTGTGCAGCAAGCATAGGCATAGAAAGATAAATTGAAAAATAGCACCATTACAGGCTGAATGCCAGATTATAGCAATCCTAAATTATTCAGGAATATCAATCTTTGAGCGTTGTCTATTCATGGAATAGCCAACACAAATTTTTCACATTTCTAAGAGATTGCTATATAACTAAAAAAAGTTGGTGCCGTGAAAATCCAACTATTTACCTGAGGTAATTGAATTGTTGAAACAAGGAGTAGTCATGAAATCATTGGTTCGCTGGGGCGCAACATTAGCTATCGCTGGCAGTGTATTATCAGGGGCGTTGCCAGGAATCGGCAATCTCCAAGCGATCGCTTTACCACAAGATCAGGTAGTGAAAAAATTACAAGAGGTACCTGTCTTTACCCTGACTAATGCTAAAGGTGAATTCATCGTTATTTCTCGGGATAACCAAGGTAAGAAAATCTCTCAAGTAGGATTTTTTATCAGCAAGCAAGACGCCCAGAAATTTTTAGATAATCGCCTCAAAAAAGAAAATCCACAGCTAGCAAGTACCTTACAGGTTAGACCTCTGTCTTTAGCCGATTACTATAAAATCGTACTCGAGGGTAAGAAGAAGTCTGACTCTGTTTTTTATACTTTAGTACCAACCCAACAACAGGTAGAATCAGCTAGAACTCTGTTAACTCAAAGCGGTCAACAAGGGCAACAATTTAATGGTATTCCCTTATTTGTACCCAAGTTTAAGAAAGATAATAGCTATCTGACTATACCCTTGCCTCAAAGTAATGAACGTTACATTCCTTTCTTTTTTGAGAAAGAGCAAGCAGTTAACTTGTTAGATCAATTTAAAAAAGCTGCTCCCCAAGAAGGTGCAAATACAGAAATTCAAGTAGTAGATTTGTACGGCGTGATTGAGGCGCTCAACAGCAGCAACGATCCTGGCATGAATAAAATTGTGTTGTATCCATCCCAAGAGTCGATTAATTTTATTCGTTCCCTTGCACCTCAGTCATCTGGAGGAAATCAACAGCAAAATGCTAGACCGGCGGCTACACCTGCTAAGAAAAAATAGTTAATCTATGACTTACGCAATGTAGAAATAGGGCATGATGGATGTGAGGTGAATTGATGTTGATAGTTGAAACTTGGCACCTCAGACATTAGATATTTGTCAATATTTGTTCATGCGTAAGTCCTTTAAACCTACACCATCTAGATTCATCAATACATGACTGTGAAACTTTTATCTGATAAAGATAATAATAGATAAAATGTAAATTCACCAAGACGATGGGTCTGAAGCCCCGTCCTTCTAGGACGGCTTTTTATTGATCTTCAACTTCCGAACTAATTCTCTAAGAACGTCGGATTTTGTTCTTTTGGTCGCTTGGCAATACTCCTCAAGGTGTGTCAATTCCTCTTGCGTCAACCGAAAAAACACGCTTTTATCCATTGTTTTGTATATCAAAATGATGTACAATTATAGCAGATTTCAACAAAAGTAATGAAAGCCAGATACCAATTCCGATTCTACCCAACAGACTTACAACAACAGCTTTTAGCTCAGTTGTTTGGTTGTGTGCGCGTAGTTTGGAATGACGCACTGGCTATCTGCAAACAATCCGAAAAACTTCCCAAGAATAGCGAATTACAAAAGTTTGTAATTACGCAAGCTAAAAAGACTGATGAACGCTCATGGTTGTCTGATGTTTCAGTAACTCCATTACAGCAGTCAGTAGCCGATCTAGGAGTTGCTTATAAAAACTTTTTTGATTCGCTCAAGGGTAAACGAAAAGGCACGGCAGTCGCTACAACGGGGGGAACCCCCGCAACGCGCTGCCTCAAAAAAGTAGGAACTCCGAGATTTAAGAGGAAGACAAGCAAGCAGTCTGCAAGATTCACCCTAAACAGTTTTTCAATCAAGGGAGACGAAATATATTTAGCCAAAATTGGTAATATCAAGCCTATTTGGTCAAGACAATTACCCTACGGGAACGCTCGTTTCTCCTCAACGGAAGCCGCCAAGACTCGAACTTGCTCACCATCTGCACCAAGTAGCGTAACAGTCATCAAAGACTGTGCTAACCGTTATTTTCTCAGCTTTGTCGTAGAAATAGAACCTATTCAATCTGTTAGCGCCAGCGGTAGCGAGGTACGAGCGTCAGCTAAAAACCAAAGCATTGGGATTGATTTGGGAATCAAAACTTTTGCGGTCATGAGTAATGGAGAAAAAGCAATAAGTCCCGATTACTCCAAGAAAGAACGAAAAATTCGTAAACTACAGCGTAAGCTAGCAAGACAGCAGAAAGGTTCTAAACGCCGTGAACGTACCCGCATAAGAATTGCCAAACAACACAACAAAATCGCAGATGCCCGTAAAGATTTCTTGCACAAACTATCAACCAAAGTAGTTAGTGTGAACCAAACTATTGTTTTAGAAGATTTGAATGTGTCAGGAATGGTCAGAAATGGCAAGCTGGCAAGAGCAATTAGCTTGCAGGGATGGAGGGAATTTCGGGTATTTTGTGAGGGTAAATCTGAAAAACTTAATCGGTATTTCAGAGTAATTAGCAGATGGGAACCTACTAGTCAAACTTGTTCTTGCTGTGGGTATCGATGGGGCAAGATTGATTTGTCTGTTCGCTCAGTGTTGTGCTTAAACTGCAACACTCAGCACGACAGAGATGAGAACGCATCCCAAAATATAAAAATGGTCGGCACGGGGCATCGGCACGACCCTAAACGGACGGGGAGCGACCATAAGACTACTTTGGTAGCTAGTTGCTGTGAGCCGTCAAGAATCACCGCACCTTCAGGTCGGTGAGTATGTCAAAGTCTGAAAATTTTCATCGACCTTGAAATATGACGAACACACAGCCAAAAGTAATTTCTGGGTTAGAACTTTGGCAGTGGCGTCAGAGTGCAATTCAAGCTGCGATCGCTAATGATGTACCAGTTGCAGAAGTTGATTGGTTACTCCAAGAGATAGCCGGCTTAGATCGGTTAGCGCTGCGTTTAGAATCTTTCAAGAACTGGCCGCAGATTCAATTAGAGTTACCTTTAGCAGATTTAGAACTTTTGTGGCAAAGGCGGTTACGCGATCGCTTTCCTGTACAGTATATTGCCGGGGTGACACCTTGGCGACAGTTTAAAATTGCCGTATCAAGTGCAGTTTTGATTCCCCGCCCAGAAACAGAATGCTTGATTGATTTAGCTGTAGCTGCAGCTAATGATAGCCAAATTACCCCAGCTTTACAGTCAGGATATTGGGCAGATTTGGGTACTGGGAGTGGTGCGATCGCGTTAGGATTAGCTCATGTGTTTCCTGAAGCTACTATTCACGCCGTTGATTACAGTCTGGATGCTTTAGCGATCGCTACAGCCAATGCTGAAAATTTAGGACTGAGCGAACGAATACAATTTTATCAAGGTTCTTGGTGGCAGCCGCTAACACATTTAAAAGGTCAGTTTAGTGGCATGGTATCAAATCCGCCTTATATCCCGACAAGCACTTTACCAACATTACAACCAGAAGTCATTCTCCACGAACCACATTTAGCTTTAGATGGCGGTGCTGATGGTTTAGATTGCATTCGTCATTTAATTGAAATCTCTCCTAGTTACTTACGTCCTGGTGGTGTGTGGCTGATTGAAATGATGGCAGGACAAGCGGAAATAGTGCGGGAACTTTTGCAAAATCACGGTAGTTACTACAATATTCAAATTCACTCTGATTTAGAGGGAATAGAACGCTTTGCCCTTGCTTATAAAAACACCCATTGAAACCCTGTGACTTTATTTACGAATAGTCGTAATCATGACAAAAAAACCAAGTTTCATGAGTTGCAGCAATGAATGTTTCGTTGCAAGAAACCTTAAAACAAGGGTTTTCAGTTTCGTCTTTTATTTAGTGAATCGGTGTTCTAGACACAATATGACATAATATTTCCAACTGGCTCCCAGTTACTTCCATTTTGGTGAAACAGTAAATAGTACCCACAGGCAGAGTAAGCAATATGGACGAGTCCATAATCCAATGATGCACTCAACCCTACACGGGACAGTGTAAACACTCCACGAGGTTTATGACTTTCTTGAGGTGTAAGCTCAGAAATAAAGCGATATCCATTCTCAACATAAAATCGCTTTTCTAGAGTCCACTGCCGTGCATTTTTAATTTCGTAATCTTCCATCAGACCTTTGTGTTTTATTACTTTATATTTAAACTCACCACCGAATCGTTCTAAGTTATTAAGTGTATGGAAAGGCTCATCGGCGGTATGGTCACTAAAAATAGTACCAGGTAGATGAAATAAAAACAGGTTTGTTTGTTGACAAACCGCAGTATAAATATCGTACTCAGTCTGTGAAATTAAATTTTCAATTTCTGACATAAAAAACTTAAATAAAAATTAATCTACATGAATATCTATAGGCATCTTGTTTGATTATATAAATTACTTTTCGCAAAAGAAAATATATCAAATAACTTCAGAGTAAACAGACTAAATAATAGAGGTGTAATGAATTCTGCCAAAAAATTAAATATGAGTGCTATAAGAAACATATAAATATCAAAGTATTTGAGTTAAAATTCATCACAATCCCAATTAAGGGTGATAATTTATAACTAAGTATTACTGAGACATCATCTGCTGTAATCTGAATAAATGAATTACGAAACGGCTCGCAAAATCCTGATAGACCAAACATTAACAACCGAAGACTACCCAGATTCCTTGTTAATGCGGATGAAACAGGGAAAACCGCCAGTTCCTGGTCAAATTACTTCGATTTTGTTGGCGTTGAAAGTGGTGTTTGAAGCCCTCAAAGAAGCCTCTACTCTCGATAGAGACCTAGCTTACGCGCTATTTGAGTTAAGTATTAAGACTCAACAGCTATTTGCTGGGGGGCGGAAAGTTGGTGTTGACTGGCCGCCATTATTAAAAGAAGATTTGCTGCGAATTTCTCTAGCGGCTGAAAGTATTTTTTCTGGTAAATGGTATACCCCACCCAGCAGTGGGTTAGGAGGGTAATCGCAGATAAAATGCGCAACTTTCACATTAGGGAAGAAAGGCAGAGGGCAGATGGCAGAAGAAAAGCGAAAAACTGTATTTTGCCATCTGGGAGTAGTTGGGAGTAAATAAATGATTTATGGAAATTCCTTCTGCCTTCTGCCTCTTATGTCCTGCCTTCATTAACGATTGCGTAATTCTGCTTCTAATTTGTCTAAATCGCTTTTAAGTAAAACTGTCATTTGACCGGTGAAAGCTTTACCAGCTTTAGGCTGGGCTACTTCTATCCAATAAGCAAAGCGATCGCCTACTCGCAATTCTCCCTGTAAAGCTTCCCTGATTGGAGTTTTCGCCAACCGGGCTGAGTTAATAGCGCTTTGATTAGGATATTGATATAGTACTTGCCCGCGTTTAAAGTCTTGATAAATATCTACTCCGTAAATTACTCGTAAAGCTTCTTGTAGGCGATCGAATGTCATACCGTTAACGGCATCATACATAGTAATGCGTTCGTTACGAATGACGCTGCGGTCTTTAGTAAAAGCTACTTTTCCCGGCGGTAACACCGATGCTAAAAAGGTAAATCGCTGGGCTGCTGTATCACTCTTTTGTATAAATAAGCGCTCTCCACTTCTAGGGCGTAGGGTAGGATGTGCTTGAATCCAGGTGGTGACTTCTTCAGTTTGTTGTCCTGGTAAGGCGTTGGTTTTGGAATCAGCAAGCATTCCCAACGCTAACCAAGACCAGAAAGAAACAGGCAAAATTAATAAAGTAAGCAGAGGTTTTTTTAACATTTTCAAAATCGGGAACTATATCGCGAGGTAATCATAGTTTTCCCGTTTTGCTGTCAAATCATTTCATATAAATTTAAAAAAGATGGCTGGGTTTGTAGGTTGTTTTACGGATAAGGGCATTGGGCATTGGGCATGGGGCATTGGGCAAATAGAACAGGACTTACGCAAAATTATAAGTCCTATAGAATTCTTAGCTTGTCTCCCTTTACCTGCTCCTCGCTTCACATTTTCAGCGCTACTTTGATGACTTTGCGTGCTTTCATGTCATTAAATACTTGTGCTAAATCTTTTAGGGGGCGATGTTCGCTAATTAGGAGTTCTAAAGGATGTTGACGACTAGCTATCATTGCTAGGGCGGAGCGGACATATTCAGGTGTGTTGTGAAATACGCCTTTTAAGGTTAATTCGCTGTAGTGTAATTGTTCGGTGTTGACGGTAATGGTGGTATCTCTGGGACAACCACCAAATAAGTTGACGGTTGCGCCTGGACGAGCAGATGCGATCGCAGTTTCCCAAACGCTAGGTACACCAGTGGCTTCAATTACGATATCTGCGCCCCACCCTTGGGTAAGTTCTTTGACTACTCCAGGTATATCGGGAATTTGATGATAGTTAAATGTCTGGGTTGCGCCTAATTTTTTCCCAATTTCTAATCTGCGATCGCTCCCACCCCACAGCCAAATCTCAGATGTCTGTTTCTTGGCTAAAGCGGCGACAAACATCAGCCCTATAGCCCCATCTCCTAAGACGACGATTCGGTCTTGTGGTTTGATTTGGGTACGTCCTACCCCATGCAAGACACAAGCCAAAGGTTCGGTCAAGGCTGCTAATTCATCGGGCAGATCGTCGGGGATAGGTAATAAATTATGCTGGACTATGGGCGCAGGAATTTTTAGATACTGGGCAAAAGTTCCATTATTCCATGTCAAATTGGGGCATAAAGAATATTCTTGACGTTGACAAAAAAAGCAATTCATGCATGGAGCGGAATTATTAGCGACAACGCGATCGCCTATTTGCCAACCTGTGACACCTGCACCCAAAGCGACAATTTGCCCAGCCGCCTCATGACCGAATAAAGTCGGTGGTTTCAGCATTCTGGCATGACCACCACGCCGCCATACTTTTAAATCTGTGCCGCAAGTTGTCGCCGCCTCTACTTGAATTACTACTTCACCTGCCGCCGGAGTCGGATCGGCGACCTCCTCTAAGCGTAAATCCTCTTGACCATAAAGCAAGGCTGCCAACACAACTTTTGACCTAAAATTAATGACTTCACCTGATTTTATAACGCTTCGTGTAGTGGAATTAATGAACTACTCACCCCTACTGCGTTGAGGGGTGAGTTTCTGACGCTTCATCTGAGCAACTTGCTTGAAACTTCCGCACCAAGTAGAGGTTGACCCATCATCGTCTGTAGAGGCACGTTCCATACCCCTGTCTTGGAAAAATGCTCTACTTGGGGAAACCCCAAGACCGCATTTTCCGCTTGCGTAGTTGAGCATAACTATTGCTGCGGCGACATCCCTATCACATTGGTATTCGCACTTTTCGCAATGGTGAATTCTATCAGCTAATGTTTTCTTCTTTTTATGACCACAATTAGGGCAGGTTTGAGATGGTTTTACTTTGGTAGTCGGAATTTCAATATAAAAACCACCTGCCTCGGTAACTTTGTACTTAATTAAGTCCTTGAGATTACCAATACCAACGTCAAGCAAAGACCGATTAAGTACTGACTTTTGACGTTTTCTCTTACCCTTAGATTTGCGAGTCATCCCCTTGAGGTTTAACTTTTCAGTGGCTACCAGGCTATTACAGCTAACTATCTGTGTAGACACTTTATGCTGCCAGTCAAGTCTATGTCTGGCTACTTTTGACTGTATTTTAGCTATCGCTTTATTGGCTTTTTTCCATCGTCGTGAAGCTTTACCTCGTTTCTGTGGTGGACGCTTGCGGCGGATAGTTTTCGCTATCTTGTCAATTTTACTTTGAGCGGTTTTAACAAATCTAGGATTATCAATTAAATTGCCATTAGAGTCGGCAATTGCATGGTGTGTACCAAAATCCAAACCAATTGCACCCGTATCTGTTTGTGGACGAGTTGGGACACAATCAACAGTAATTGAGGCGTACCATTTACCTTGTTTAAAAATAATTGTACAGGTCTTGGTTTTACCCCAATCCCTAGCTTGACCACGCATTTTGATGTTCCCCAAGTTGGTTATTTTTAGATAACCATTCCTACCATCAGTGCAAGCTTTCCACCCTGAATTGCAGGGATATGTCCATCCCTTGTAGTAACGGCTTGATTTGAATTTGGGGTATCCAGACTTGAGTTTAAAGAATCGCTTAAATGCAAAATCAACACGCTTAACAGTATCTTGTAATGCATGACTACCAAGCTCTTTGTACTCTACCCATTCTTCCTTAAATGCTGGCAAGCAGTTCTGTTGGCCAAAATAACTAACTGATTTGCCAAATTTCTTGTAAGAAGTTCTACGATGTTCAACACAAGAATTATATAAATCCTTATGAAGTCGTCGCCAATAATGCATTTTATCGGATTGTATTTTTGATGGGTAAAGCCTGAAAGTAACTCGCTTGGTAACCATAACAATCGACCTATTTGTTAGGTTAATATAATAGCAAAATGAAAGCGTTTAAACAACTATGAAACAAGTAACAATGCGAGTATCAAGCAGAGAATATGAACACTTAATTCGGTTTTGTCAAATAACACAAAGAAGTCAGTCAGATGTTGTTCGCGATTTAATACGGAAGTTGTCAATCAATGGGGCATTGAACCCCATTGATTAACCGCTATCCTTCCCCACCCTGCCTTCACCTGAGGTGGGGAAGGATAGCGTGTCGTTCAGGCGATCGCTAATTACAATAGTTAAGTTATAGGTCTTAACATTTCCCTTACCGTAATCAGGCAATTAGGAAACGCTAAAGGAGAAATTTGCACATCTTCTGCGAGAATCGTCTCACTTTGATAACCTTGCGGACTAGGTAAGCGATAAACATGAAGCTTGCGCCTATTTACATCTAAAACCCAGTAATCAACAATACCCGATTTCGCATAAATCGCCGCTTTCACCTCTGTGTCATATTTCAGGCTAGTATCAGCTACTTCAATAATTAAAAATATTTCCGGTGGCTTGGGATGATGGTCATCATAATCTAATGCATCGGGAACTACCACAGCTACATCTGGTTCTGGCTCAGAATAATCATCCAATTGCACGGGAGACTGAAACCGCAGCAAAACTTCATGGTTGATACGATTCCGTAATAATCTATCTATGCGAGTAATGGCTGATTCGTGCGCTGTTCCCTTGGCTACCATCTGAATTATTTGTCCAGCAATTAACTCAACTCGTTCCTCTGGATGAAAGATTCCCGCCTCTGCCATGCGGTGATAATCTTGAACTGTTAACAGACGAATAGCTAAAACCATACAGTTCAGTCATGTTGGTAGTTACAAGTCTATATTTTAAAACGGAGAGGGAGGGATTCGAACCCTCGTATACGTTGCCGCATAACAGCATTTCCAGTGCTGCGCCTTCAACCACTCGGCCACCTCTCCAGGTGCCACGATTTATGATTCTACGATGAAATCTCAAAAAATGCAAAGATAATTAAGAAGATATTTTTGAGCAAAGCTAAAATTCCCAATCAAGATGTCCCAAACATACAAGATAAAAGTTCGCGATCGCAATAATGGCAAGGAATACACCCTGCAAGTGCCAGAAGACCGCTACATTTTGCACAGTGCTGAACACCAAGGAACCGAATTGCCTTTTTCTTGCCGTAATGGTGCTTGCACTACTTGCGCTGTGAGGGTACTTTCGGGAGAAATTTACCAACCAGAGGCAATAGGCTTGTCTCCAGAGTTACGCCGCCAAGGTTATGCCTTATTATGTGTGAGTTATCCCCGTTCTGATTTGGAAGTAGAGACACAAGACGAAGATGAAGTCTATGAACTCCAGTTTGGGCGCTTTTTTGCCAAAGGGAAAGTCAAAGCGGGTTTACCGTTAGATGAGGATTAAACAATTCAAAATTCAAAATTCAAAATTCAAAATGAACAGATGCAATTTTGGCAATCTTGGCTATTGACTAGCAGGTGCTTGCAGGGTAAACATCCAGGCATAAAAACACAAATTACGGCTTGGATAGCGTATTTTGGCGTAATTCTGCGAAAAATAGTAATTTTGGCTTGCCTATTCCTTCTAGTGAGTTGTCAAGCCAATAAACCGCCGACCAATAATCAAGCACAGGTAAAAGTAGCGCGGGTAGTCAGTGGGCAAAGTTTGGAAGTTTTAGGAATGGCGGAACAGCCAAATTTAATTTCCCAGGTGCGTTTAATTGGTATTGATGCGCCAGATACCCGCCAACGTCCCTGGGGAGATAACGCCAAGCAAGCCTTAGAAAAGCTCATCGGCGGTGCGGAAACAATTGTCACCCTGGAGTTTGACATGGAACCCAGAGACAAAATTGGCCGGACTTTAGCCTATGTCTGGAAAGAAAAGGTGTTATTGAATGAAGAATTAGTCAAACAAGGGTATGTATTATTTTTACCGCGATCGCTTAATCATAAATACGATCGGCGTTTAGAAAGTGCCCAACAATGGGCGAGAATCATGGGTTTAGGAATTTGGCAACCAGACAAGCCCATGCGCCTGACTCCTGCTGAGTTTCGCCGTACCTTTCGTTGATAGGGGCTAGGGGCTAGGGGCTAGGGAAGGAGGACAAGGAAGACAAGGAAGACAAGGGGGACAAGGGGGACAAGGAAGAAAATGACAAATGACCATTGACTATTGACCATTGACTATTGACCCATGACAAATTTACAAATCTTTCTCGATATAGCTACTGAAGCGGCTTTGGCTGGTGGTGAAGTTTTACAAAGCTACTGGGGTAAGTTAGAAGACGCAATTACTGAAAAAGGCCGGCCTGGGGATTTGGTGACGGCGGCGGATAAGGCTTCAGAAGAGGTGGTTTTAGCAGTTTTGCGGCGTCATTTTCCCCAACACTCGATTTTAGCTGAGGAATCTGGAAAACTGGGCAATCAAGATAATGAATATCTCTGGGCAATCGATCCCCTAGATGGTACAACTAACTATGCTCACCAATACCCAGATTTTGCCGTTTCTATCGGGTTGTTAATTAATGGTGTGCCCCAAGTTGGTGTAATTTATTGCCCGTTTCATAATGAGCTATTTCGGGCGGCTGCTGGTTTGGGTGCGACACGCAACCGTCGCCCGATCCAAGTTTCCCAAACTACGGAACTCGGTAAAAGTTTGTTAGTCACCGGATTTGCCTACGATCGCCGGGAAACTACTGATAATAATTATGCGGAATTTTGTCACTTCACCCATCTTACCCAAGGCGTGCGCCGCAGTGGTTCAGCTGCAATGGATTTAGCTTATGTTGCTTGTGGGCGCTTAGATGGCTATTGGGAAAGGGGACTTTCTCCTTGGGATATGACAGCTGGAATTATTCTCGTGCAAGAAGCTGGGGGAAAAGTTACTGCTTACGATGGTAGCCCGATAAAAATTGAGTCTGGTAGAATTCTCGCTACTAATAGTCATCTACATCACAGCATGAGTCAGGAATTATTACATATTCCTGCGTTGTCATCTTGGCAATAAAAATTGGGAATACTAAGTCAACGGTTACTAGTCAAAGGTCAATAGTCAAAGGTCAATAGTCAAAGTTAATACTCTTGACTATTGTATGGGTGGTTTAACTTACTTGTCTTTTTTCCCTGTGACAATCTGACAAAACTCGCCCCTACTGACTCTCGGCTTTCAACTGGCGACTACCGATCGGTTGCTGACTTTGGTGCATAAATTTTTATGGCTTTAAGAATAGATCGTGGACTTTTTAAATATGATTTCATTGACCATCATGCAGTGTTATGCGTCCCTGTTGATGCAGATGTAAAGGAACTTCGTAAACGCTATCTCACTATTGCTCGTCGCTTACATCCAGATGCCAATATCCAGGCTAGTACGACTGAACAGCAGGTAGCTGAGGAATTTTTAGCAAAATTAGTGAACCCAGCTTATGAAAAACTTTCTACAGAACGAACTCGCGCAGAATACATGATAGTTTTGTCCCAAATGGGCAAACGTCTAGTGCAAGAAGCTTCGACTGTGGAACTGCAGACAGATTTGGCTAAAGAGTTAGTAAATGTACCAGAATCCAATGTAAATCAACTCTATAAAGCAGCGATCGCCCATATTGCCAAAACACAATATGATTCCTTGCAGAACGCACCGCAAATAATTGCCCAAATTAGCGAGTTGAATTTAGTTTACTTAATGCGCAGTGCTAACAAATTATTAGCAGCACAGCCGTCATTAGTTCAGCCAACTACTACCTCTGGTTCCCAGTCACAAACTCCCGCAGCAGGTTCTACAGCCACAGCACAACCAATATTTAACGAAGATTCCGTGGTGGAAGCTTATATCCGCCGGGCGCAAGGTTTGATTGATAAAAACCAACTTTCCCAAGCGCAAATCGAACTCCAAGATGCTTTAAAACTAGAACCAAAGAATAGTCGTTGCCATAGCCTGATAGCATTGGTGTATTTGAAGCAAAATCGCTTGAAAATGGCCAAGATTCATTTTGATAATGCACTCAAATTAGACCCCAACGATAAAACATCTTTGGAATGGAAACCAAAACTAGATAAGGCTTTAGGGTTACAATCTGGTGGTGCTAAGGGGACTCCATCTACCAATAATGCTGGTAAACAATCAGATAAATTTGGTGGTGGTTTATTTGGTAGCTTGTTTGGTGGGAAGAAAAAATAGTCAGGGATGCACAAATTTTGCGATCGCTCGATTTCTGGCCCCAAGCCAAAGGTTAGGGGCCATCATCTATCTCAACGCCAACAGCAAAGTGCTGAAGAAGAATCCCATATATAAGGAGATTTTGCCAGAGCCAGGGATAAAAATACGGAGGATGAATGGTTTATCAACCAGCAGCAGGAGCCAGGGATTTATTACCTTTAGATGTGGCGCAAAAACGCTGGATTGAAGATAGGTTACAACAGGTGTTTCATCGTTGGGGATATCACAGGATTATCACCTCGACTTTGGAACGGATGGATACTTTAATGGCGGGAGAAGCAATTCAGCGTCAAACGGTAATTCAACTCCAAAATGCTGAAGATGAAGAATTAGGGTTACGTCCAGAACTGACAGCTTCGATTGCGCGTACTGTTGTTACGCGCATGGCGGGTGCTACTTATCCCCAACGGTTGTATTACAATGCCAATGTATTCCGCCGGATATGGGAAAATCGCCACAATCGCCAGCAAGAATTTTATCAAGCTGGGGTAGAGTTACTGGGTGCGGGTGGATTGCTAGCGAATGCAGAAGTTTTGTTGTTAGTAGCTGATTGTTTGTCAGCTTTATCGTTACAGCAATGGCATTTAATTTTAGGTGAAGCGGGAATTACGCGATCGCTTTTGAGCGTGTTTCCAGCTAATCTACAAGGTAAAGTGCGTCAAGCGATCGCCCATTTGGATCGTATCGCCATCGATAATTTACCTCTAAGTGAGGAACTACGCGATCGCGCCAGAATCATCTTGGATTTGCGGGGTAATAGTCGGGAAGTCTTGCAAAAAGTCCAAAGCTTAGATTTAGATTCAGCCCAAAAAGAAGCGGTAGATAACCTCAAAGCCTTAGTGGAGCTAATAGAATCTAGCAGCGATTTTCCCTTAATTCTCGATCTCAGCTTAATTCAAACTATCGACTACTACACGGGGATTGTGTTTGAAGTTGTCAGTGATAGCGAAGGACAAGCCAGAGTTTTAGGAAGCGGCGGACGCTACGATCGCCTTTTAGGGCTATATCATCCCCAAGGCGAAAACATCCCCGGTATTGGCTTCGCCCTCAATATCGAAGATTTATACCAAATTATCCAATCTACTCAGCAATTACCGCAAAATCCCCCAGCTAGCGATTGGTTAGTAGTACCAGAAACCGCGAATGCTGATGCCGCCGCCTTTGCCTACGCGCAAAAGCTACGGTATGCTGGCGACATAGTGCGAGTAGAGATAGATTTGGGGGGAAGGGATGCAGAAGCTATCCGCCAATACGCAAGCGATCGCAATATTGCCCAAATCGCCTGGATTAAAGCTGATGGTTCACCTGTAATTGAATCATTACCTCAGAAAAATTAACACCAACCCTGAGACACATCAATAGATCAACATTAAGGGCACAACAATATACATTGTTGTGCCCTTAATGTTAATATTAATCTCCCCTGCCCCCTGCTCCCTGCCCCTCTACCTTCAAAGCCAAGAATTACCAAGGGCTACCAATCATAATAAATGGTGCCCAAAAAAATGGATGTTGCAGAACTAATTGCTTGGCTTCCGAACTACTAACAGCTATTTTTGACAGGGGAATAGTGAGATTGCTATTGCTGATAATTAAATTTTTGCCCTCAGCATCTATTTTTACCTTACCTTGAATCATTGCTAGCTGTGCTTGTCGCAGTGCTTCTACCTTAGTAGTTTGAGTTTGTAACTGGCGGTGAAACTCTGTCATTAATCCCAAAGTTCCCGTATCTGATACTTGCCATAAACTAGCAGTTACCGAATTCACCCCAATTTGAACCGCCGATCCAGCTAAACCCAACTGTGATTTTTCATCGCCAAAAGCTGTCTGACAAGCACTCAAAATTAATAATTCTACTTGTGGATTATTCCAGCGTAGGTTACGAACTTCATTAAGCTGGAGCTTGTCATTATACATTTGGATATATGAATTTTTTAGAGACTCTTCTCCGGGAGCAAAAACTGCGTGGGTTGCTAAATGAATAATTCCAAATGGTGTTTTATTCCGTTCTTGTTTTAGCCGTTCTTTGGTGAATTCTTGGTTAAGTACAACTTTACCCTGTCCGCGCCAAATTTGATTCACAATGGTTTCTACTTCTACAGGCGCACCAAGTAACTCTTTGACTGGATTTTCATTATTTGGCCCCGGATCGAAACTTTCTGCGCCCATTGCTAAGACTTGAGTGTTTTTGAGATTAGCATAGTTGCTATTAATCAAGCTAAAAGTGGGAATGATACCCAAACTATATTTTTCAATCAAAAACTTATCTTGCTCATCTACTAGTGCAGCTAAAGGAAGCGATCGCAAACCTGCATCTTGGATGACAAACAGCACATTGTCAATACCGTCTTTTTGTAATTGAGCTTCTAAGGGCGCAATTAACCATTTATAAAGTTGTTTGCCTGATTTCTTATAACTGGTGGTGCTAAGTTTCTCCAACTCTAGAGGAGCATCAACATTTTCTTTGAGAGATACTTCTCGATAAAATTCTGCTGCTACCTTTTTCACCTCTCCTCTAGTAATACCTGTATGAATTTTCGGATTTGTAGATTTACCACCAGGTGTTACCATGAATATTTCTAAGGTATCACTATCTTGAGGTTCTGGCTGAGAATTATCTGCTTTAATTTGGTATTCTTTAGGCTTAAACCAGACATAGATAATTCCTGATTTCATTCCTGCTTTTTGCTGAATTTGGTTCAGTTCGCTAGTGATTTGTTCTATACTTTTAATTGGCACATTCTCTAACTTTAATTCTGATTGATATCGTCTAGTTTCATTATTTTCTAGATTAACAACCACTGAATCTTCACTAGAGTTAACATTATTGTTAACGCCTATTTGTGATAAGCTACTTTCTTCTCTACCTGGGACGATTCGTCCTTGAGTAATAATTTGAATTTTGCCTCTAGTATCGCTATCTGGGAAAGATTCAAGGGGCGATATACTATTAGGTAAACCGAAAAGATTTAACCCAGTAGTAATGATTCCAGCCGTACCATTAAGTGAGGCTCTACCAACAACAAATGGTGTGACGCTATCACCACCGTGATCGATTTTGATTTCACCACCACCATCTTTACCAATTGTAGAAATACTGGCAGAAATCGGGATGTTATTGATAAAAGTAGTAAAAGTTTCTGTAGCGCGGAAGTAACGATTAGTTTTGATATCTACATTACCGCCCATACCATTGCTGCTACCACCTTGAGCATTGATATATTGCACTTGAATATCGTTATTTGGATCTAGTTTGACTGAACCACCATTACCATTGGTGGAACTAGTATTGATAGCTCCAGTATTAATGCTATCTTTCGCCTCAATAGTTAGGTTACCACCATTACCTACATTAGTATTAGTGTTGATATCACCAGTCTTGAGCGCACCTGTATTATTACCTAAGGCTGTTAAGCTAACATTGCCACCATTGCCATCGAGGTCTGTATTAGAATTTACATTACTCGTTGTGATGTTTCCATTGTCGCTGGTAATTTTAATATCTCCCCCGGCTGTGGAAATATTACTCGTATTTACATTTTGACTTGCTTGGAGTGCGATCGCTGAATTTCCACTACCTGTAATATTACCGTTGAAAACTAATTCACCATCAGTGCTTGTGAATTTATTAGGTGTTGATGTATTCCCATTACTAGTTAAGGTTACAGGACTATCAAATTTTTGATTGCCTGTGGTAGTAATGTTACTAGCAACATTAGTATTACCTGCCTTAACATTTAAGCTACTTAAAGGCGTCTTACCTACTTCATCATTAAAATTAATATTACCTGTACCAGAACTCAGGGTTAAATCGCCACTACCATCTAATGTGCTATCAAAGGAAATTTCACCATTACCTGAGTTGAGGTTGATTTGCTTACCAGTGCCTAATAATACTGGATTCTTAAAAGCGATTGGTTGATCTTGGATCTTAATGTCAGCGTTGAGAGTCGTATCACCATTTAAGGTAACAGCAGCATTATCTGTACCTGTAATTTGTCCATTAACTGTGATACTTATGGGCGAATTAATTGTTACTGGATCTTTGAAAGTTACAGAATTAATAGTAATAGCATTACCATCTTCACGCCCGATGGTAATGCTATTAAAGCCGTTTGCTAAGGCGTTGATGTCTGCTGTTGTCAAGTCTAAAGCAGTAGTCTCAGCACCACCTAGAGTAATATTTTGGCTAGTGGTGGATGGTAGAAGTGTCAAATTTCCTCTACCAGTCACCGAATTAAGAGTTGAGGGTAAGTTAATTTCGGTTGCTGTTAATGTGAGGTTGTTGCTACCTGCGCTTAAGGAGTTATTGAAAGCGATCGCGCCATTATTAGAAGTGAATATTTTATCCCCAGTACCAGTCAGGGTTACAGGATTCTTGAATGTTTGATCGCCTTGGGTGGTAATGTCGCTAGCGATATTGATAGTACCAGTACCAGCATTGACAATTAAACTACCATCACCCTCAACGGTATTTTTAAAAGTAATATCGTTATTACCAGAGTTGAAAGTGGTGCTACTACCTGTTAATTTGACAGCACTATTAAATTCTTGAATACCTGTAGTAGTAATGTCATTGGCAAGATTAATATTGCTAGTACCTGCATTCACAATTAAACTACTCGCACCCTCAACTGTATTTTTAAAAGTAATATCGTTATTACCAGAGTTGAAAGTGGTGCTACTACCTGTTAATTTGACAGCACTATTAAATTCTTGAGTACCCGTGGTATTAATGTTATTGGCAAGATTAATATTGCTAGTACCTGCATTCACAATTAAACTACTCGCACCCTCAACGGTATTTTTAAAGGTAATATCGTTATTATCAGAGTTGAAAGTGGTGCTACTACCTGTTAATTTGACAGCACTATTAAATTCTTGAATACCTGTAGTAGTAATGTCATTGGCAAGATTAATATTGCTAGTACCTGCATTCACAATTAAACTACTCGCACCCTCAACTGTATTTTTAAAAGTAATATCGTTATTACCAGAGTTGAAAGTGGTGCTACTACCTGTTAATTTGACAGCACTATTAAATTCTTGAGTACCCGTGGTATTAATGTTATTGGCAAGATTAATATTGCTAGTACCTGCATTCACAATTAAACTACTCGCACCCTCAACGGTATTTTTAAAGGTAATATCGTTATTATCAGAGTTGAAAGTGGTGCTACTACCTGTTAATTTGACAGCAC
>NZ_JACJQG010000109.1 GCF_014696435.1 Calothrix anomala FACHB-343
TGAACCACATCTATCGTAGGGAACACCGACAATCTTTTGGTACATACAATAATTTTACTGATGCCGTGCCCCTACAGCGTGGTCTATTTACAGGAAGATGCTGTAACTTACCAAGCCCGCAACTCGTAGGGGCGGGGTTACCCCGCCCCTACAATTTGGGATAATTTATTCTTTGGAAGTCCCTAATGACTAATGACTAATGACAGCCCTTACTAGCTATCTTTAATTGCACTGCTCTATTTATTCAAATCTCACGCATTGGAAACCAGTTTGCTGCTTGATGACTTGTTTATAGCCTGCCGATGTAGTTTTTAACCGTGCGAAATCCGATTCTTTAATGCCTTTGACATATATACAAGATTTATCTGCCCAAAGTTCATAACCAGCTTCACTGTGTCCTTGAAAAGTTCTTTGTAAAGTGGTGCTAGCCTTAGCTATTACTGGCGTAGGGTGTTGAGAGAAAACATCGCTCATCGCAATTGTCCCGCCAATCAAACCAAACACAACTGCACTTAATATTCTTACAAGATTTGTATTATCTACATACTTATCACTGTGCAGCGCAAAATATTTATGCCAATTGATTCCAGCTATATGTATTGATTTAATGGGGGCTTTAATTGTTTCTAACACAGGAATAATTCTGGCACATATTTTGGGATTAGGTGATTTTATGTTTAATAAAAGAGTCACCTTATATTCTATTTTTGCTTCTACCTTTATCAAAATTGCCTGTTCGATTAAACAAGCGATCGCCTGAATATCTCCATTGCGCGCAGATTCAAGTATATTGTTATGCATAATCTAATAAAAATGTGTAATACAGGTTACTAATAATTTGACTTTGTTGACCTACAAGCAATTATTTTGGCAACTTTGCATTGCCTATTCAGCCGCAAATAATGCTAGATAAATTCCACCAGCATCGTTAAATTAAGCTCATAATTAGCTTTCATCCCCTTAACTAGGGATTGGTATTTATACTTGGGCTACAGTCAGCTAATTCTGTGGGTCAATTGTAGTGGATAAACTCGTTAATTGTCCAGGCGATCGCTAACAGAATTACTTACGGCAATTTTTGTAGTATAATGCATACTACAAATTTAATTAATCAGGATATTTGTGCTATTTATGGACGAAGTAGGTAGCAATGTTTCAACATGGGAATACCTCAGTTATGAGAAAATCCCGGAAAATTTCCATAAATGGGGTTTAACAGAATCAGATTACCGCTTGTTTAACAAAACAGATTGGGTGGTAACAGAAAAAATTCATGGTGCTAACTTTGGTATCAGCACTGATGGTAGAGAGGTACGCTTTGCGAAAAGGAAGGAATTTTTACAGCCAGAAGAAGATTTTTTTGATTATCAATCTTTAAAAGCCAAATTATCGTACCAAGTTAAAGAGATTTTCCGGCTTTTGCAATCGGAAATGACTTTGCAAACAATCTATATTTACGGAGAATTATTTGGAGGTGAATATCCCCATCCTGATGTACCTGCTGTTAGTCATGTTCAGGCTGTGCAAACTGGTGTTTATTATTCACCGAGAATCGAATACTGTGCTTTTGATATTGTTGTACTGAAGGATAATAATCAACAACAAAAAGATTATTTAGATTATGACATAGCACTCAAGCTATTTCAGCAAGTGGGGATGATGGCAGCAACACCATTATTCAGCGGTAAATATAATGATGCTTTGGCATATAATATTGAGTTTGAATCTACAATTCCAGGAATTTTAGGTTTACCAAAGTTACCCTTTATAAATAAAGCTGAAGGAGTTGTGATTAAACCACTTCATTCTATATATATAGATAAGGGTAAAGATAAAATCCGTCCGATGATTAAGCAGAAGATTCCAGAGTTCGCAGAAGATAGCCGATTTCATCAAGCACAAAAATGGACTGTGAAACAACAGCCAATAATTCCTCAGCTAACTTTAGAAGCAGAATTGAGTCAAGAAATGTTGGCTTTGGTTACGCCTAATCGGTTAAATAATGTTATTTCTAAATGGGGGAGAGTTTCTAAAAATGATAAAAATCAGCGTCAGCAATTGATAGAATTATTAACTAGCGATGTATTAGAAAGTTTCCAAGAAGAGTATGCAAGTATTTTCACTGCTATAGAAGATACTGAACAAAAAAAGATGCTTGAACAATTACATCAAGCATCTCAAAATTTAGTCGATATAGCTGTTGACTGTTGACTGTTGACTGTTGACTGTTGACTGTTGACTGAATTAAAAGCCTTTTATGGTCAGGGTTTTATCTTAGCTTGATGTCCTAATCTATCTGACTACAGCTATAATTATCAGGGCTGAAGTCCTGACTACGAATTGAATAGAATTAATCAGGTTTCCAAGTACCGTGAAAACCTGGGGGAATAACGCTAGGTAATCCGAGTTTGCAAACGGGTGTGTCGTCTAAGCGATCGCAATCAAATACCCAAACTTCGCTACTATGAGAGTTACTATCATAGACAACAGTTATCAGCCAACTTTGGGCTGGGTTTTGTCTATCTTGAACGTGGATAGGTTCGCTACAATAGCGGTTTTCGCCTAAATCTGCTGCGGTAAAAGTTTCTGTGTGATGATCGAAACGCGCGATCGCATTTAATATTTCTCGGCTAATATCTGATTCTGGACGAAATGTACACATATAAGTGTAACGTGAAGCTTGTCCCACATTTTGCTGCGGTACACCAGGAAATTCACAATGTTTATCTACGAGTTCTTGAATTGCTGTTACTTTCCCTGTATCAGGGCGTAAATGAACTCGTGTCAGTCTAGCTTCAGCAAGAGTATGCGTCTCTCCCGTCGCTACCTCTTTTAAATATTGGTTAGTTTGAAAATCTTCATAGCGGGCGATATCAACTATTACTGTACCGCTAGCATCAACATAACCGTTAGCAAAATGCCATTGAAACCAAGGTTCGGTGAATCCGCGACTGACTAAAGATAAGTCTTCACGATTGAATACTAAAATCTGAGTTCCTACCTCCGGACACCATTTTAGCGAATCACCGTATGTACTAGTACCAAACAGGATAGGCCAGATATTATTTACCTTTACAGCTGGGACAAAAAATATTAAATACTCTCCCGCTAACACAAAGTCATGAATTAAAGGTAACCCTTCTAAAGAAAACTTGGCTTTTTGGCGAATTTTTCCGGTAAAATCGCTTTTATAAAGGTTGAGGGTAGCATTTAATCCCGGACTCAGACCAAAGTTAAAAATTTCTTTGGTTTTATGATCAACTTTCGGATGAGCAGAATAACCCAAACCTAAATGTAAAGCACCTAAATCGTCTATTCCCCGAGTTTCTAAGCTTTCTAAGTCAAGGGCATAAGGGCGATCGCCTTCCCATAATGCTAACAGTTTATCAGGTAATGCCAGCACTGAGGTATTAGCAACATTCTTAATTGGTCTGCGCCATTGATTCCAAATTGCTCCTGGCGCAGTCATCCCATAGTTACCATACAGCAATTTGCCTGCTGTTGCTTCTTCTTGATAACCAGAGGTTTGCACATAACGATAAACGCCGCTAGCCCCTGCATCGGTAAAATTTATTGCCAGAATTGCTCCATCACCATCAAACCAATGTCCGACATGAATACCGCCTCTTTCTAGCCTTGCTGGCCCATTGCGGTAAAGCGTACCCCGTAAACATTTAGGTATATTACCAAACAATAGTTTTAAGTTTGTACGTGAAAATTCTACCCCGGGTTGAGCGATCGCTTGACCCCAAGTTTTTTCTATTGACTTTTGATTAAGTATATGCATATGAAATTGACTCTATTAATCCAATTTGTACCTTTAGTAAAAATTTAAAAGCTAATTAATTTCATTAGCGCCTCTAGCTAGAGAAATAAATTATTCACTCAGACAACTCCTCAGATTTTCTTCATAATTGCCACATATTATTACTATATAGCTGTAAATAAATTTATTTATCAAAATCTTACAAGACAAGCCATCTCAGCCTGAATTTCCTTTAAAAAATAAGCAGTATAAATCCTGTTAACCAGCAATATGACATCAATTAAAATAGGACTGCTATGTATCGTTTAAATATTATCCTGCTTCATCTGTAAATTTAAAGAAAAACACATAATTATTAGACGGGTTTTCACAAAATCATAATATGCAAGCTCTCAAATATTATCCAGAGTTTCTGCTTCAAATCCTGCAACATATACCTGAACCATTATTTGTCAAAGACCGTCAACATAACTGGGTATTTCTCAATGAAGCCTATTGTCATATTCTTGGCTTTAAAGCAGCAGAATTAATTGGTAAATCAGAGTATGATATTTTTTCAAAAAATCAAGCAGATAGATTGCATAAACAAGATGAATTAGTATTTAATACTGGCGTTGCTAATCAAACAGAAGAATCTTGGACTAATTTAGATGGTGTCAAGTCTTGCTTTTTAATTAAAAGGTCTTGTTTTGAAGATGAATTCGGTAATCAGTTTTTAATTGTTATTCTGCGCGATATTACACAAGAAAAATCACGGGAAGCCAAACTTTTATCTGGACAACAAATATTTTCCCAAGTAATCAATAATATTCCTCTAGCGACTTATTGGAAAGATGTTAATTCCGTTTATTTAGGTGGTAATCAAAAATTTGCGGAAATTATAGGTGTAGATGAAATAAATAAAATTGTTGGTAAAACTGACTATGATTTAATGAAAAATCAAAACCAGCCTGATTGGTTTTGGGAATCAGATTTACAAGTACTAACAACTCAAAAAGCAGAATATGATGTTGTCAAACCATACATTCAAGCAGATAGTCAACAACTGTGGTTAGAAACTAATAAAATTCTCTTAAGAGATAACCAAAAAAATTTATTGGGAATTTTGGTAACTTGTCAAGACGTTACTACTCGCAAACAAGCAGAATTAGCCCTAGCAGAAAAAGTATCCTTAGCTGCGTTTCACGTAGAAATTAATACTGCTATTATTCAAAGCTCTACATTACAAGCTAGTCTAAAGCATTGTACAGATGCTGTAGTTAAACATTTAAATGCTGCTTTTGCTCGTATTTGGACATTAAACCCCCAAGAAAATGTACTAGAACTACAAGCTAGTTCGGGAATGTATACCCACATTGACGGGCCCCATAGGCGTGTTCCTGTAGGGATGTTCAAAATAGGATTAATCGCCCAAGAACGTAAACCTCATTTAACTAATTCCGTTCTCGAAGATCCGCTTGTGGGAGATAAAGAATGGGCTAAACGTGAAGGTATGGTTGCTTTCGCCGGATATCCTTTAATGTTAGATGGAAATTTGGTGGGAGTAATTGCAATGTTTGCTCGTCATCCCCTCACAGAATTAACCTTAGATGCATTGCAATTAGCATCTAATGAAATTGCTTTAGGTATCAAACGCTTACAAGCTGAACAAGCTTTGCAGGAGAGTGAAAGTAAGTACCGTCACTTAGTTGAAACCTGCCAAGATATGATTTGGTCATTAGATAACCAAGGATATTTTATCTTTGTTAATCAGGCTGTAAAAAATATCTGTGGTTATGAACCAGAAGAAATAATTGGGCGTCACTGTAGCGAGTTTGAGCCATCAAATCAACTACAAAAAAGCTTAAATATTCTGCCGCAACAACTCACAACTGAGTCAGTTTATCATTATGAAGCTGTTTTTTTAGCTAAAGATGGTAGAAACTTGAATTTGTTGTGTAATGCCTGCTTATTACAAGATGACACTGGCAAAATTTTAGGAATTACGGGTACAGCTACTAATATTACTCAACTCAAGCAAGCAGAAACAGCACTGTTACGTAGTAATGCTATATTGCAAGCACAACAAGAAGCTTCTATTGATGGAATTCTGATTATTGATGAAAATCGCTTAGTAGCATCATATAATCAAAATTTTACTGAATTATGGCAAATTCCCGCATCAATAATCGCAACTAATGACGATCGCCAACTTCTCGGATGGGTATTAGACAAATTAGAGAATCCGCAAGAATTTTTGGCTAAAGTTGAGTATTTGTACGAACATCCCCAAGAAGAAAGTCGTGATGAAATTTTACTCAAATCTGGACAGACATTTGACCGTTATTCAGCACCAGTGCGATCGCCCTTAGGTGACTTTTACGGCAGAATTTGGTATTTTCGCGACATCACAGCCCGAAAACAGGCTGAAGCCGCCCTGCGGAATTCGGAAGCCCAATTAAGACAACAAACACAAAAACTCAAAGCCACATTAAAGGAACTGCAACACACTCAAACTCAGTTAATTCAAAGCGAAAAAATGTCAAGTTTGGGACAATTAGTCGCAGGTGTAGCCCATGAAATTAACAACCCTGTGAATTTTATTTATGCCAATCTCAACTATGCAAATTCATATACCCAAGATTTATTTCAATTACTAAAATTATACCAAAAATACTATCCCCAACCTGTGCCAGAAATAGAGGATTTTACAGAAATAATCGAACTAGATTTTCTCAAGTCAGACTTCCCAAATATACTCAGATCTATGCAATCTGGGGCAATTCGCATAAGAGAAATTGTCCTATCTCTGAGAACTTTTTCGCGATTGGACGAATCGGAAATTAAAGATGTTAATATTCACGAAGGAATTGATAGCGCTCTGATGATTTTACAGAGCCGACTCAAAGGCGATCCTCAACATCCCAAAATAGAAGTTATCAAAGAATATGGTAATTTACCTCTAGTTGAATGTTACTCTGGACAGCTAAACCAAGTATCGATTAATATTTTGGCAAATGCGATTGATGCCTTGGAAGATTCACATCTAAATAGCCAATGCTCAGAAGAAAAATTCTTACACAGAGAAAAACCGCAGATTCATATATATACTGAACTCATAAAATCAAATCAAGTAAAAATACGGATTGCTGATAACGGCCCGGGAATACCAGAAAATATTAAACAGCGAATTTTCGATCCCTTTTTTACCACCAAGCCAGTTGGTAAAGGTACAGGTATGGGACTTGCTATTAGCTACCAAATTATCACTAAACAACATGGTGGTACTTTAGAATGCATTTCCTCACCTGGAAAAGGTACGGAATTTGTGATTACAATTCCTTTAACACAAAAATAGATTTTAAGTATAAAATAAAACCAATTTCCGAGAATTGCTAACTGGGTGCAATCAATGTCTACTGCTACGCTTCCAGCCTATAGTTTGGGGCGAAAAATTTATCATCATACCTACAGATTGGGTAAAGCGATCGCTTTAATTATCATGCTGTGGGGATGTACAGCACCTGGGTTTAACGCTTCCAATGTAGTGTGGAAGACTTACACAAATAACCGCTATCGCTTTGAGTTTCCCTATCCTAGTAACTGGAATGCCTTACCACCTCCAGATAACGGTGATGGCATAGCCTTTGTTTCACCGCAGAAAAACTCAGTAATAATTCGGTCTTGGGCTGGTAATCGGCTACCAGAAGCAGTCAGTCCAGAGGCAAAGGTGACAGTCAATCCCAACTTTAAAACCGCTCAAGGCATACCTGGAGTCATGGTAGTGGAAGTAGGTCAGCAGGGAAGTTCCATGACTCTCACCATTACTCAAGGTCAAGTTAAATACTATTGGCAAGGACGTAGCGACAGCCAAGATTTTACTGATTATTACCGTTTATTTTACTACATAGCCCAGCAATATAAAGTGCTGTAGTAATTATGGGGCATTGGGCATTGGGCATTTGTTAGAGACGCGATGAACCCTTGTCTGTACAATTGTCATTTGTCCCCCTTGTCTTCCTTGTCCCCCTTGTCCCCCTTCTCCCCTATTCCCTAATGACGATTTTCTGCCTTTAGGTGGTTGAGTGGTGACACAAACCTGATAGATTTAGCTTACAGCGAGTGAAAACAGGTAAAAATGAAAGTCCTGGTTATTGGTGGCGATGGCTATTGTGGATGGGCAACTGCTCTTTACCTTTCAAATAAAGGTTATGAAGTTGGAATATTAGATAGTTTAGTGCGGCGGCACTGGGATAACGAGCTAGGTGTCGAAACTCTCACTCCGATCGCGCCAATTCAGCAACGTATTCAGCGCTGGTACGATTTAACTGGTAAATCCATAGACCTCTTTGTTGGTGATATCACTAATTACGAGTTCCTCAAGAAAGCGTTGCATAAATTCCAACCTGGTGCGATCGTGCATTTTGGGGAACAGCGCTCGGCTCCATTTTCCATGATTGACCGAGAACATGCAGTTCTGACTCAAGTGAACAATGTAGTCGGAACGCTGAATTTGCTGTATGCAATGCGCGAAGATTTCCCAGACTGTCATTTAGTCAAGCTGGGAACAATGGGCGAATATGGTACGCCGAATATCGATATTGAGGAAGGCTACATCACCATTGAACACAACGGGCGCAAAGATACATTACCTTATCCGAAACAACCAGGGTCAATGTATCACCTCAGCAAAGTCCATGACAGTCATAATATCCATTTTGCTTGTCGGATATGGGGATTGCGGGCTACAGACTTAAATCAAGGTGTAGTTTATGGCGTTTTAACCGAAGAAACCGGAATGGATGAATTGTTGATCAATCGCCTCGATTATGATGGGGTGTTTGGTACAGCACTTAACCGCTTCTGTATTCAAGCGGCTATCGGTCATCCTTTAACTGTTTACGGTAAAGGCGGACAAACGCGAGGATTTTTAGATATTCGGGATACGGTGCGCTGTATTGAAATTGCGATCGCTAATCCTGCCCAACCTGGCGAATTCCGCGTCTTTAACCAATTTACCGAGCAATTCAGCGTTGGTGACTTGGCGATTATGGTGAAAAAAGCCGGGAACGCAATGGGATTAAATGTGGAAATCAATAACCTCGATAATCCCAGAGTTGAAAAAGAAGAACATTATTTCAACGCTAAAAACACCAAACTCCTCGATTTAGGCTTACAACCTCACTATCTCTCTGATTCTCTACTTGATTCACTGTTAAACTTTGCCATCAAGTATCAAAAACGAGTCGATAATCAGCAAATTCTGCCGAAAGTCTCTTGGCATAGAAGATAAAGCAAATCTGTGTGTAAATCAAGTTAGTCGCTGTCCGCAAACTGGTCGTCACATTCTCACCCAATAAGACGATTAGTCCATTTTTGTATATCAAGTATATTGTCTAGTAATTGCTGACTTCGCCGCCAAACATAGCTATTTTGGCGGCGAATTTAGTTGCGATCGCCTGAGTTAGATCAAGCCAAATTTTTTGTGGCTGATGTATAGTTCCGGATAGGGTATAAAAACTGCGCAATAAGTATTATTAGTCATCTAGAGGAGACGTGGTAATTTTGAATCAATCTCATTCTCAACAGCACATTTCATATTTATTTCGGAAATTTTTATAAGTGATAATACTTTATTAAACAAGATAAAATTATTACTTATAAGATTTCAGCATTACACAAATCCTCACCTAATCAAGGAGCAAGATTGAATTTTGCATCAGTAAGTTGATAATTGCATCAAACCATCTTAAGAGCCTAAAAACCCAACCAATGACCAATGACAATTGATTAAGCTACGCGAGACAGTTTACCCTGTGATTGAGCAACAAATGCAAAACAAGCTGGGATTATCTGCCTGGACTGAATAGTTTTTTATGAAAATAGCCCTATTCACCGAAACCTTTTTGCCCAAGGTGGACGGTATTGTAACGCGCTTGCGTCACACCGTTGACCATCTACAACGTCATGGAAATCAAGTCTTAGTGATTGCCCCAGAAGGCGGAATCACCGAACATAAAGGAGCTAAAGTTTACGGCGTTAGTGGCTTTCCCTTGCCATTATATCCAGAGTTAAAAATGGCGCTACCGCGACCAGCCATAGGGCACGCCTTAGAAGAGTTTCAACCAGATATTATTCATGTCGTTAATCCGGCGGTTTTGGGATTAGCTGGAATATTTTATAGCAAAGTCCTGAACATTCCTTTAGTCGCGTCTTACCATACTCATTTACCCCAATATCTCCAGCATTACGGCTTGGGAATGTTAGAGGGTTTACTGTGGGAATTACTCAAAGGCGCACACAATCAAGCTGAGTTAAATCTCTGTACTTCCACAGCGATGGTAGAAGAATTAAGCGCACATGGAATTGAACGGGTAGATTTGTGGCAAAGAGGCGTAGATACAGAATTATTCCATCCCGATTTAGCTAGTGATGAAATGCGATCGCGTCTTTCACAAAATCATCCCGAAAGCCCACTATTATTATATGTCGGTCGCTTATCTGCCGAAAAAGAAATTGAGCGTATCAAACCAATTCTTGAAGCAATTCCCCAAGCGCGGTTAGCATTAGTAGGAGATGGCCCCCATCGCCCAGCCCTAGAAAAACACTTTGCAGGTACTAATACAAACTTTGTTGGTTATCTCATGGGAAGAGAGTTAGGTTCAGCCTTTGCTAGTGCTGATGCTTTCATCTTTCCATCCCGCACAGAGACATTAGGATTAGTCTTACTAGAAGCCATGGCCGCAGGTTGTCCTGTAGTTGCCGCCCGTTCAGGTGGAATTCCTGATATTGTTACAGACGGGGTTAATGGCTATCTATTTGAGCCAACAGCAGATATTCAAGGTGCAATTACCGCTACTGTTCGCCTATTACAGGAGAAACAAGAACGTGATTCAATCCGTCAAAATGCTCGTCAAGAAGCTGAAAGGTGGGGATGGGCAAACGCCACACGCCAGCTACAAGATTACTATCAAAAAATAATTTTTTCGCAAAAGTTGACAAAAGTAGTCTAAATAGCCATTATTAGCTGGGCATGGGGCATTGGGCATTGGGCATTGGGCAATTCAATTTTGGATTTTGGATTTGCGATTTTGGATTGGGTTTGAATCTAAAATCTAAAATCTAAAATTCCTTGTCCCCTAGCCCCTAGTCCCTAATCCCTAGCCCCTAACCCCTAGCCCCTAGCCCCTGTTCCCTCATACCTCGTCTGTGAATCTCCATGACACTCCCTAATCCTGGTAGCGTCTTGGCTACATTAACTGAACTTACTCAAGTTAATCGTACCCACGCCTTGCTGCGTCGTGTTAAAGATCTTTCTGTTAATGAATTTGTTTGTTTATTAGATTTTATTACTGCTGAATTCCAGCAATTTCTCAGAGCTATTGAATTAATTAATAATGAAGCTCTAGAAACAATGCTGGAGAAAGTTTTAGAAGCAATTACACTGAAAATTGGTCAAATTCTCCAAGCAGAACATACAGCCATTTTTTTAGTTGATTATGACAAAAACCAGCTTTGGTCAAAGGTTCCCCAAGATAATAGTCAAAAATTTTTAGAAATACGCACGCCAATTTCTGTTGGTATTCCCGGTCATGTTGCTAGTACTGGTAAGTGTTTAAATATTTCGGAAACTGCTACTCATCCCTTATTTAGCCCAGAATTAGAAAAGCAAATGGGCTACAAAATTAGCAACCTGTTATGTATGCCGGTTGTGAGTAGTAAAAACCAAATTGTCGCTGTGGTACAACTGGCGAATAAAGCCGGGGAGATTCCGTTTAACCATGATGATGAAGAAAGATTTCGCGATTTTGCAGCAGCAATTGGGATTATTTTAGAAAGTTGCCAAACTTTCTATGTTGCAGCACGCAATCAACGGGGAGCTACAGCACTTTTAAGGGCGACTCAAACTTTAGGGCAAAGTTTAGATTTAGAAGCAACTTTGCAAATAGTTATGGAGCAAGCCCGAATTTTAATGCAAGCAGACCGCAGCACCCTATTTTTATATCGTAAAGAAATGGGGGAATTATGGACAAAGGTAGCAGCAGCATCTGATGGGACAAATTTTATCGAAATCAGAATGCCTTGTAATCGGGGAATTGTGGGCTATGTGGCGGCAACTGGACAAGCTGTCAATATTCCCGATGCTTATCGCGATCCCCGCTTCGATCCCACTACAGATAGAAAAACAGGTTATGTAACGCGCAATATTTTATGTTTACCTGTATTTAATTCTGCTAATGAATTAATCGGTGTTACTCAATTAATTAATAAACAACAAGGTAGTTTTACTGCTTCTGATGAAGAATTTATGCGAGCTTTTAATATCCAAGCGGGGATTGCTTTGGAAAATGCTCGCCTGTTTGAAAATGTATTATTAGAAAAACAATATCAAAAAGATATTTTACAAAGTTTATCGGATGCGGTCATATCTACAGATATGGTTGGTCGAATTGTCACTATTAATGATGCAGCTTTAGAATTACTTGGTTGTCCCATTGGCGATAATCCCCACAAAAATCAAAAACATTTGTGGGAACAAAATTTACTAGGACGCTTTGTTTGGGAAGTTGTCCCCATTGAGAATTTACAAATGCGCCTGGAAGATAGTTTAAAAACAGGGGCTAAACATTATGTACCCGAACAAAATTTGACTGTGGGGTTGTACCATGTCCCTATTTCTGAAAACCAAGTTAAGGGTGAAACAGAAGGAGAAAGAAATCAGCAAATACCCAATTCTAGTAACGCTAATCCTGTAGGAGAACCGCTTTACATTCCTGGTTCCCTAATTTTGGCATTGTGCGATCGCCAAAATCAAGATGTTTTTATTCCCTGGAATTTACCCCTGACTCCTCAATCTAAGTTTTTGCGTGGGAGTGAGGTGCAAAAAGTTGAACGCAGCACCAATCTGACGGTGAATCCTTTAACAAATCCTGAAGGTGGGGTTCGCGGTGGGTTGGTGGTGTTGGAAGACATCAGCCAGGAAAAACGCATGAAAACTACCATGTACCGTTACCTCACACCCCATGTAGCTGAACAGGTAATGGCTTTGGGGGAAGATTCTTTAATGGTAGGGGAAAGAAAAGAAGTAACAATTTTATTTTCGGATATCCGGGGATATACTAGCCTAACAGAAAATCTCGGTGCGGCGGAGGTTGTCTCATTACTCAATCAGTATTTTGAAACAATGGTAGAGGCTGTTTTCAACCATGAAGGCACCTTAGATAAATTTATTGGCGATGCTTTAATGGCGGTATTTGGCGCACCTTTACCCCTAACAGAAAATCATGCTTGGCGAGCCGTACAAGCTGCATTAGATATGCGCCACCGATTAGCAGAATTTAACCAACGGCGGATTGTTCAAGCACAACCACAAATCCATATCGGTATCGGTATTAGTTCTGGCGAAGTAGTTTCTGGTAACATCGGTTCTCACAAACGGATGGATTACACTGTGATTGGCGATGGTGTCAATTTAAGCTCTCGCTTGGAAGGTGTAACAAAAGAATATGGTTGTGATATTGTTTTAAGCGAATTTACTTATAATTTGTGCAGCGATCGCATTTGGACGCGACAATTAGATAAAATTCGGGTGAAAGGCAAGCATCAAGCTGTAAATATCTATGAGTTAATTAGCGATCGCACTAATCCCCTTGATGATGCCACCCAAGAGTTTTTATTCTATTATCAGTCTGGGAGAATGGCTTATTTAGCGCGTAATTTCCACCGCGCCATTGACTGCTTTGAAAACGCCAAGCACATTCGACCCCAAGACCAAGCTGTTGCAATTCATCTAGAACGCGCCCATAATTATAAACAAACACCACCCCCTGATTCTTGGGATGGTGTCTGGACAATGGCGAGTAAGTAATTGGTCATTTGTCATTTGTCATTTGTCATTGGTCATTGGTCATTGGTTAAGAAATACTAGACTGTTGACTGTTGACTATTGACTGTTGACTGTTGACTGTTGACTGTTGACAACTTTATCCTTCTGGTTCATCCTGGTTACCCTGGTCATCCTGAAAAGGACTTTCACCAATTTTTAGTTGTTTCTTAGTCCGTTTTAACTGTTTCCAAAGCTCTTTAATTTGTTTGTAAGCTTCCTCAGGCGGTAATTTACCTCCTGTTTCTAAGTTACAGATATAACTTATGCGCTGGGCAAATTCTTGTAGATTTGCATTGAAAACCAAGTTTTCTGGCTTCACATGACCGTAGTAACGGCCACGCGGATAGAGAAAATCATCTTTAGTCACTGTTTTTTTCTCCACTGCTTCAACTCCCCCCTGTGTTTATATCTGAAGCTGAATCATTAGCCGTTCTACATCTCCGTTTTGTCCAGTCGGGAGTAATTGAAAAATTAAACCCCTCTTGTGTAAACCTTTTGGGTGAATTTGTCAATTCTAATTCTGACCAGAGATCGTCAAAGCTAAAAATCATTAAAATAGCAAGATTTACCAAGAAGGTTTTTGATTACCTTGGCAACAGTTAGATTGATCGATCCAGCTAGTTACCAATTCATTTCATCTTAGTGCATGATTGGGCGAAATCACGAACCTGATTAACTAAGCTAAAAGCCGGACTGATAATGTATTAATATATACTATATTAGCTAATATAATCTCTTTTTCTTGCATATAAAAGTTTGATTACATTGTTAAAAAATACACTTTTATAAAAAGTTTAGCATGTGTCCGGGAATCCGGTTTCAGAGTTGAAAAAAGAACTTACTCTACTACTAAGCTATTCTGCTTTTCAGTTGCACAATTCATTGTGAGGTCTGTTGACTGTTGACTGTTGACTGTTAACAGCCTTGATTAGTAGTTATGCAATTTAGATGGGCGTTAACCGATCCTCGTGGTGTACTTAAGGAGAAACCCTAAGACTCTGCGGGTGGAGTTACCCGGGATTTGGACTTATCCTCACCCAATGCTGTTGTTACGATCATAATCCGAGAACTGTTGCCGATTACCTACCTATTGGCGTAAATTCACAAATCAAACAGGAGTGCTGTCTATTTGTTATATGGCAGGCTAATTGATAAGTAATAGCTAATTACTAATAACTAAAGATAAAATGGTTTAGCTTTAAGCAAGAAGATCTGCCCATCACCTGTAAATTTACTGCTCACCATGTCTGTTCATTCCAAGTTATACGAAGGCAAAGCAAAAATTCTCTATACAACGGACGATCCTGAAGTCTTGTTGGCTGATTTTAAAGACGATGCCACTGCCTTTAATGCCCAAAAACGGGGCAGTATCCAAGGAAAAGGAAACATTAACTGTATTATATCGAGTAAGCTGTTTGAGCAGCTAGAAGCACAAGGTATAAAAACTCATTTTATTGATAGCCCTGCCCCAAATCAAATGCGGGTGAAGGCAGTGAAGATTGTACCTATAGAAGTAGTTGTGCGCAATATTGCTGCGGGTAGTCTCTGTGCGCAAACTGGTCTAGCATTGGGCACAATACTCAAACAGCCATTGGTAGAGTTTTATTATAAAAACGATCAATTGGGAGATCCACTACTAACGCGCGATCGCCTCTTCCTCATGGAACTAGCTACTTTGGAACAAGTTGAGACAATTACTCATCTAGCATTGCAAATCAATGAGTTCCTGCGCAGCTTTTGGCAGGGTTGTGGCATTACCCTAGTAGACTTCAAACTAGAGTTTGGCTTAGATTCCCAAAATCAAGTTATCTTAGCCGATGAAATCAGCCCTGATACTTGCCGTTTGTGGGACAGCGCCGAAGCAGATACTAACCGTCGCGTCATGGACAAAGACCGCTTTCGTAAAGATTTGGGAAATATCGAAAATGCCTACCAGGAGGTTTTACAAAGAGTTTTACAAGCAGTAGAAAGTCAAAATTAAATAACCCCGGTAAAAAGAATATTTTTGTTTTTTACCTTATTACATAAGAGCATAATTGCTTTTTGATGGTGTGTGGACGAGAAGAGGAATTAAAATAACATGCGTTTATCTCCCGTACTAGTGGCAGCTGTAGCAATTACAGCCCCTTTAGGTACTCCGCTCAGTGCAAATGCACAAACCGCTAACAGTGTTCAACAGACAACAGAGTCGTTAATCCCCACGACAAATCAGCAGCCAGAAACGGAAGTTACTCAACAAAAAGATCATCCTGAGGCATCGTCACAGGTTTCGGCGGTAGAAGGTGTGATGTTACCTAATATTGTTGCCGCCAAACCCAATTCAGCAACACAAAATGGCGCATCAGAATTTATCGTTCCCACGACAACATCAACCATTCCCCAAACTAGACCAACTCTGCCCACAGTTCCTAGTGCGGGAGTTAGACTACTCAAGGGTTTAAAGCCACAAACCATTGCTACTGCCTTCCCAAAAGTAAATCCAGAGAAGGTAAAATCTGTAACTATCCCCCTACCACCCATAGCTAAAAATACGGGGGTCAAGGGATTAGAGGGGCTGCAACCACAGGCGATCGCACTATTACCCAAGTCCTCAGCAGCGACAGCAACGCCACAAGTTACAATTCCCGGTAACCAGCCAAAAATTGCCCAAAATTCGCCCCAAGTACCATTTCCCAATAATCCGCCAACAGGTACGCCACAACCTGCACCTGCTCCCGTACCTTCTCCAGTACCGAATAATACTCCTGCACCGAGTAATACTACTCCCCCAGTATCTCCTAACAATCAAGAACCGACTAGCGAATCAACTGAACCCAGAGTATTAGTAGCAGAAGTAGCAGTGAGACCCCAAACTGGGCAATTAACACCAGAATTGGAAAATCAAGTTTACTCAGTCATTCGTACTCAACCTGGAAGAACTACCACCCGTTCCCAACTGCAAGAAGATATTAATGCCATCTTTGGTACAGGCTTCTTCTCCAATGTTCAGGCAGTGCCAGAAGATACACCGTTGGGTGTAAGAGTAAGTTTTGTTGTCCAACCAAACCCAGTCCTGACAAAAGTAGAAATCCAAGCGAATCCAGGGACAAATGTTGCTTCCGTACTTCCACAAAATACCGCAGACGAAGTTTTCCGCGAGCAGTATGGACGGATTCTTAATTTACGGGACTTGCAGGAAGGTATCAAGCAACTAACCAAGCGTTATCAAGACCAAGGTTACGTACTAGCGAATATCATCGGCGCACCCCAAGTCTCTGAAAATGGAGTGGTGACTTTACAAGTCGCAGAAGGGGTAGTAGAAGATATTAAAGTCCGGTTCCGCAATAAAGAAGGGCAGGAAGTAGACGAGCAAGGACAACCAATCCGGGGTCGGACACAGGACTATATTATTACCAGAGAACTGGAGTTAAAGCCAGGACAGGTATTTAACCGCAATACCGTACAAAAAGACCTACAACGGGTATTTGGTCTAGGAATATTTGAAGATGTTAACGTCTCCCTTGACCCTGGTAGCGACCCCAGCAAGGTAGATGTGGTAGTGAATGTAGCAGAACGCAACAGTGGTTCCATTGCGGCTGGTGCGGGTATCAGTTCTGCTAGTGGATTATTCGGTACTATTAGCTATCAACAGCAAAACCTCAATGGTAGAAACCAAAGACTAGGCGCAGAATTACAAGTAGGCGAACGGGAATTATTATTTGACTTGCGCTTTACAGATCCTTGGATAGGTGGCGATCCCTACCGCACTTCCTACACGGCGAATATTTTCCGCCGCCGTTCAATTTCCTTGATTTTTGACGGCAAAGATAACAATATTGAGACTTTTAACCCTGGTGATACCGAAGGCGATCGCCCCCGTGTTGTTCGTTTAGGTGGCGGTTTAACCTTTACCCGGCCGCTTTCGGCGAATCCTTACGCCAATTCCGAATGGACTGCTTCGGCTGGCTTCCAATATCAGCGAGTTTCCACCAAAGATGCAGATGGTAACAGCAGAACCCAAGGTACTGTTTACCAGAATGGACTACCGACAGAATTAATTCCCCTGACTCAATCTGGTTCCGGCGATGACGATTTATTCTTATTGCAGTTAGGTGCGCAACGCGATCGCCGCAACAACCCCTTACAACCAACTAGCGGTTCCTATCTCCGCTTTGGGGTAGATCAGTCAGTACCCATAGGACAAGGTAATATCTTCCTTACCCGCTTACGGGGAAGTTATAGCCAATATGTTCCCGTCAAGTTCATTAGCATTGGGAAAGGGCCGCAAACTCTCGCCTTTAACTTACAGGGAGGTACCGTTTTAGGCGATTTACCACCCTATGAAGCCTTTACCCTTGGTGGTAGTAACTCCGTACGTGGTTATGAAGATGGTACATTAACCAGTGCCCGCAGTTACGTGCAAGCCTCTGTTGAGTATCGTTTCCCCGTATTTTCCGTAGTTAGTGGAGCATTATTTTTTGACTTTGGCAGCGATTTAGGTACTAGTACCAGAGCCGCCGAACTACTCAACAAAAACGGTACTGGCTACGGCTACGGTCTAGGCGTCCGCGTACAATCACCACTAGGGCCAATCAGAATTGACTATGGTATAAACGACGACGGTGATAGCCGCATTAACTTTGGGATTGGAGAAAGGTTTTAAATTGGTCAGTTGTCAGTTGTCAGTTGTCAAAAATCAATCACTATTGACCATTGACCATTGACCATTGACTCTTAACCCTTGACTCCTGCCCCCTAACCAGGAAAGATAATATTTTCAGGTGCAGTTCGCAGGTTTGATAAATCTGAAGATGAACAATACCAACCGCAAAAAAGTGACTTTTTGCTTATGCAACAACACACAGTAGCAGCATCTATCGCGCAAACCGGAGTAGGGCTGCATAGCGGTGTGAATACCCATGTACGGATACTACCAGCCGAAGTGGGTAGCGGGCGCTACTTTGTGCGCGTGGATTTACCAGATGCGCCAATTATTCCCGCCCAAGTTGCAGCAGTGAGTCAAACAGTCCTCTCTACCCAGTTGGGTAAAGGTGAAGTCAGCGTTCGTACTGTAGAGCATTTATTGGCGGCGCTGGTAGGTATGGGTGTGGATAATGCCCGAATTGAAATCGATGGCGCGGAATTACCCTTGCTAGATGGTTCGGCGCGAATCTGGACAGAAAGTATTGCTGCAGTTGGCTTGCTGTCACAACCCACAAATGACAGTCCATTATCCCCAGTCATTAAAGAGCCAATTTGGATTTATGAGGGCGATACCTTTGTTGCCGCTATCCCCGCACCGGAAACGCGCTTTAGTTATGGGATTGACTTTGACTTACCGGCAATAGGTAATCAATGGCATAGTTGGTTGCTATCTGCTGCTAGCTTTGCAGCAGAAATTGCTCCGGCGCGTACCTTTGGTTTACTGCATCAACTCGAATATTTGCAAAAATCTGGCTTAATTAAGGGTGGTAGCTTAGAAAATGCCCTTGTTTGCGGCCCTGATGGCTGGTTAAATCCACCATTAAGATTTGCAAATGAACCAGTACGTCATAAAATCTTGGATTTAGTAGGAGATTTGAGTTTAGTGGGAAATATTCCTCAAGCTCACTTCTTAGCGTACAAAGCCAGCCATAATTTACATATTCAACTGGCACAAAGAATTTTAGATTTAGGGCGTTAGATTGCTCAATCAATCCAAAATCTCCAATCTAAAATCCCCAATCTAAAATCTAAAATTCCCTCGCTGACTCGATTCCAGATTCACAAACCATAGCACAGCCCATGACAATCCTGACCGAAGCCAATTCTAGCAATGCGATCGCCACTGCTTCTATCGTTGAAGCCGAAAGTACACCAGAGGTAAAAACAACCTTCACTAGCGAAGAAATTCAAAATCTCTTACCTCACCGCTACCCGTTTTTACTGGTAGACAAAATTATTGACTACGTTCCCGGCAAATCAGCAGTCGGCGTGAAAAACGTCACCATCAACGAACCCCACTTTCAAGGTCATTTCCCCGGAAGACCTTTAATGCCGGGAGTGTTAATTGTGGAAGCAATGGCACAAGTAGGCGGTGTAGTTTTAAAACAACTACCAGATTATGATACGGCTGGATTGTTTGTCTTTGCTGGGATCGATAAAGTCCGCTTTCGTCGCCAAGTAGTCCCTGGCGATCAGCTAATCATGACCGTGGAACTGTTGTGGGTTAAACAGCGTCGTTTCGGTAAAATGCAAGGTCGTGCTGAAGTAGATGGTCAGTTAGCTGCTGAAGGCGAATTGATGTTTTCTCTAGTAAACTAAAAGCCTAACTCTTGTGGTAAGGGCACAGCCGTGAATGTGCCTTTACTGAGACCTGAAAAAGGATAACAGTAAAATAAACATGCCACAATAGCAAATTATAATTTCTTAAATTTCTTCGCCCTCACACCTAACTTGCTTTGCCCGACACTTCGGTCACTGAAGACCTAGTTTTTCAGTACCTAAGTACTTCAACGTTCCGCAATGCCAGTCGCCTGAATGGAAATGGCAGTCACGAAAATGGGGTTTACCCCAGCATCGCGCTGCTTATTTAAGCCTATGCAGGCGCAGGCTTTTAAGACAGTTCTGGAGATTCACCCTTGAAGACGCTTATTCACCCAACTGCTGTAATTCATCCTAACTCGGAACTCCACCCATCAGTGCAAGTCGGTGCCTATGCTGTGATTGGAGCGCATGTTAAAGTCGGCCCGGAAACTATAATTGGCGCTCACGTAGTGCTAGAAGGGCCTTGTGAAATTGGGGCAAGAAATCAGATTTTCCCTGGTGCAACTATTGGCATGGAACCCCAGGATCTCAAATATGTAGGAGAGCCTACCTGGGTCAAAATTGGTGACAATAACCAAATTCGTGAATATGTTACCATTAACCGCGCTACTGGTGCGGGAGAAGCAACCATCATTGGTAACGGTAACCTGCTGATGGCTTATGTCCATGTAGCTCATAACTGCGTCATTGAAGATCATGTAATTATCCCCAACTCAGTGGCCCTAGCAGGTCATGTCTACATCGAATCTAAGGCTAGATTAGGTGGAGTTTTGGGAGTTCACCAATTTGTCCGGATTGGCAGACATTCGATGATTGGCGGGATGGCACGTATTGACCGCGATGTACCGCCATATATGCTTGTGGAAGGTAATCCTGCTAGAGTCCGCACCCTGAATTTAGTAGGGTTAAAACGCTCTGGGATGGATGCAAATGAGATCCAAATGCTCAAAAAAGCCTTTCGGATTCTTTATCGCTCTAACTTGACTTTTAAAGAGGCGTTGGAACAGTTAGAACTGTTAGGCGATACCGAACATTTACAAAACCTGCGGCGCTTTCTACTACTCTCTAAAATGCCGGGAAGACGAGGTTTAATTCCTGGTAAGGCTAAAGTCAGCGCTGGTGGTGATGAGTCGTAAGTGGACAGAGAAGTTTGAGTTGCGGACTCAATTCTCAACTCAAACTCAGAAAAACGAACCGCAAAGGCGCGAAGTACACAAAGGAAGAAATTTGAAGAGAGATTTTACATAAAACTCTCATGTCTTCTTCTCTGCGCCTCTGCGCGACGGACACATTGCTCAAGTCGGCAAAGCCGCCCATGCAAGTGTCCTCCTCTGCGTGAGATAAAAACATATTTTTTAATTTCCCCAATCAATGCGGATATTTATCAGCACTGGCGAAGTATCTGGCGATTTGCAAGGTGCTCTCATAATTACAGCGCTCAAGCGTCAAGCTGTGGCTGCTGGCTTAGAATTAGAGATTGTGGCGCTGGGTGGCGAAAAAATGGCCGCAGCTGGCGCAACTATTCTCGGCGATACGAGTCATATCGGCTCAATGGGAATTTTAGAAGCCCTACCTTATTTAGTACCGACTCTTCTAGTCCAAAGAAAAGCGATCGCATTTCTCAAACAACATCCCCCAGATTTGGTGTTGTTAATTGACTATATGAGTCCTAATTTGGGTATTGGCACTTATATGCAGCAAAATTTGCCCGATGTGCCAGTAGTTTATTACATCGCGCCCCAAGAGTGGGTATGGTCGATAAGTTTGCGCAATACTCACCGCATCGTCGGCTTTACCAAGAAACTCTTAGCTATCTTCCCAGAAGAAGCCCGTTATTATCGCTCCTCAGGGGCTGATGTCACCTGGGTGGGGCATCCCCTCATAGACCGGATGCAAAGCGCCCCCAGCCGCCAGGAAGCCCGCGCTAAATTGGGAATTGCTGATGAGGCGATCGCAGTTACTTTGTTACCTGCTTCTCGACAGCAAGAATTAAAATATTTGTTACCGATAATTTTTCAAGCTGCACAAACGATACAAGCTAAATTACCAGAAGTACATTTCTGGATTCCCCTATCTTTAGAGGATTTTAGACAGCCAATTGCAGCAGCTATTGAGCGTTACGGTTTACGAGCTACTGTTTTATCAGGACAACAAAAAGAAGTTTTTGCGGCGGCTGATTTCGCCATTACTAAATCAGGTACGGTTAACTTAGAACTGGCTTTGTTAAATGTGCCGCAAGTAGTTGTCTATCGCTTGAATCCGATTACCGCTTGGATTGCGCGGAAAATTCTCAAAGGTTCCATTCCCTTTGCATCACCAGTAAATTTACTAGTGATGCGGGAAATTGTCCCAGAATTATTACAAGAAGCAGCGACAGCCGAAAATATTACCCAAGCTGCGATGGAATCATTGCTGAATAACCAGAAAAAACAGCAAACTTTCCAAGATTATCAAGAAATGCGCCAGTGTTTAGGAGAAGTAGGAGTATGCGATCGCGCAGCTAGAGAAATTTTGCAGATGCGTAAATCTACTGAAATTTCTACAATTGTCTAGAAATATCTACAGGAATCATTGTCTGAGCTTTCCTGTTCCTGTTAACATTCGTGAATGTCAGAAACACAACATCATCTCGATACAAAACTTGGTTGGTCTTTGGATCGGCGAGATCCGAGATTCATAGAATCAATCATGCCCATACTTGGGTGGTTTTATGACCACTATTTCCGCGTGCAAACTAGTGGTTGGGAGCATGTATCACCCCAAGAAAAAGTTTTATTTGTTGGTTCCCACAATGGGGGACTAGCAGCGCCGGATATGTTGATGATGATGTATGACTGGTTCCGAAGATTTGGTGTAGAGCAACCAGTCTACGGTTTAATGCATCCTGCTGTCTGGGAAGTAATTCCCCAAATAGCAGAATTAGTAGCCAAGATGGGAGCAATCATTGCTCATCCGAAAATGGCTTATGCGGCTTTACGCAGTGGTGCTAGCGTGCTGGTATATCCTGGCGGTGCGGAAGATGTTTTTCGTCCATATAGTTTACGCAACAAAATATACTTTGCTGGACGACAAGGATTTATTAAGCTAGCGCTGCGAGAACAAGTACCAATCGTACCAGTAATATCCTCTGGTGCCCACGATACCCTAATTGTGCTGACGGAGTGTTATAACATTCTGCAGCAACTCCACAAATTAGGGATGCCTTGGTTATTTGGGGTTGATCCTGTAGTATTTCCAATTTACCTTGGTTTACCTTGGGGATTATCTATCGGCCCATTGCCAAACATCCCTTTCCCTGTGACTATTCATACAAGATTATGTCCGCCGATTAAATTTGAACATTACGGTAGAGAAGCAGCGAGCGATCGCAACTATGTAAATACATGTTATGAATTAGTTGTTAACCAAATGCAGCAAGAATTAGATGAATTGGTGAAACAAACTCATCAATCCTAAAATTAATTTAAAAAATTTTAAAATTACATAATCTGCTGTAAATACAATACAAATCCAGGTAACACATCTTCACCAGATAAGGGTTAAAGAACGCTTCTTCTTGATTTCCATGTACGAGGTCGTCGGTAACGTCCAAATCCAAAATTATCTGTCTTGGTGGTTTTGAATAGGATTCCAAAAATATTTCCACCAACAAATTTTCTATTGCTTCTGCCTGATGTTCAATACGATGATACCGACTATCGGCTCTATTTGAAACTGTTTCCGGGCAGTGTTCGATACGATTTAAGGTGCTTTTTCCAGCTAGAGTAACTGCTTCATTCTCTAGACCAATTACTTTTCCCACTGACAGCCCAAACATTAAGTCGTGCCTTAACTGTTCGTGGTCATTTATATCTTCTATCAATTGAAAGTGTTCTAGAAATTACTCTTAAACTAACATTGTTGCATCATGGAGCTTTAAAAGAGCCTCGTTTACCGATGCCACTATATGGATCTGACCGTATGGCTTATTTGCGTTTGCAAGGTATTCGTCCTAGTCGGATGGAAGGCGATCGCCAATTTTGGCTCTAAAATAAAATCAATCTTTTCCTCCATCCCAAATACACAATAAAAAAGCGCCCCCCCAACCGGGAGAGCGCTTTTCAATTCACAGAGAAGCTATTGTTATCTTCAGACAATTAGCCGTTGATAGCAGGAGCAGTTAGAGCAACAGGAGCAACTTCACCAGCAGCCAA
>NZ_JACJQG010000011.1 GCF_014696435.1 Calothrix anomala FACHB-343
AATAATCCTGACAATTGAAGGGGTATCGAACCCCTCCAATTGTCCCGCAATTCCCCTCACCGCCAACCTTCGGTGTGGCGGGAGTACCCTTGCGGAGGTCTAGATGGAAATCCCTGAATTCACCCCACAGGAAAAGGGGTAGGGGATAGGGGGAGAATTATCTGTAGCTGGAATTTAGACAAATGTTATTAATCCCCAAGTAGATACTTCATTGCGGGAAGGGCAATGTATAAAAATATCTGATTTATATGAAATTTTAATCGGAGATAATTAGCTAATTATTCGTTTCGGAAGTTGATTCTGCTGGCTTCTCGCTTTTTGATGAAGGATTATCACTAAAATTTTGTTTTACCTCTTGGGTAGGTACTACTACAGGCGCAGGAGCCGAACTTTTAGATTCTACTGGCGCTTGGGGAACGACTACAGGGTTAGACTGTTTTTCTGATTTTGGCGGTGCAGAATTGTTAGGAACAGCAGGTGAGTTATTTGTTGGTGATGCTGCTGGTGTAGGCTTACGAGAACGAGTTGTGCGAATTGCGCGTAATTTTTCCACTAGCGAGGGAGAGGGCGAAACTTCCGGCGCAGGGGAGGATTTTTCTGGGGTTTGACGGGGCGTTGATTGTTCTTGTTCTTGAGAACGTCGGTTACGGCTAGAAGAGCTAGAAGATTCTTCTTGATAAACGCGACGATTGCGCCTGCGGCGTGAGGAAGTAGAAACGGGGGTAGTTTCGCTAGCAGAAGTTGTTTGCGCTTCTTTAGTTGTCTCATCTGGTGTGGAGTTCACCACTGGTGTTTGCGGGTTCGGGCTAGCTTCGAGAGTTGGCTCGGCAAATAGCTGCTTTTCTGGTGACTGGGGCTGAGATTTTGGCAGCATACTAGTAATACCAAAACCTGCGGTAGCTGCGACAACGGCAACAGTTGTACCAATAAATACTTTAGATTTTGCTAGTTTTTGAGCCAGCAATTTAGCATTATTGATCGCAAATGATGGATCGACATATTTTTTGGTAGTTCTGGTAAAAAATTCGTCCTGTTCTTGTAGCGATAAATTTATAGTGGCGACTGTGTGGGTAGGTACAGATTGGGGTACTGTATTTGTGCTTTCACCGGGTAGCAGTTTCAGCCATTCGGTAACTGTGGCGGGACGAAAACGCGATTCTACCGCCATACCCCGCATCACTGCTTGGTTAACAGCAGCACTGAGGTGGGGTTGGAGTTCGCGGGGAGTTGGCATTTGTTCGCGATCGCGCAATAATGCCGGCAGGGGTACTTGGGCGGTTAATAATGCGTATAATGTAGCTGCCAAGCCATACACATCTGTAGCGGGTGTACGCGGTGCTTGGGTTAAATACTGCTCAATGGGGGAATAACCTTCCGAAACCATCCCCGTGTGAGTTTGTCTCACACCGCCATTAAATTCACGCGCAATGCCAAAATCAATCAGCACTACTTCCTGAGTGCCTTGGCGCAAAATAATATTATCCGGTTTCACATCTCGATGTAGTAAACCGTTATTATGAACAACCTGTAAAGCTGCGCCAATTTGCCTAATGTAATGGATAGCGGTAGCTTCTGGTAAAGGTATCCCTGGTAAGACAAATGCATCCCCCAAGGTATCCCCAGGAATGTACTCCATTACCATGTAAGGCAGCCCAGATTCGACAAAAAAGTCGCTCACCCGCACAATATTGGGGTGGACACAAGTAGCTAATCTTCTCGCCTCATCTTGGAATTGGCGCTCGAACTTGGCAAAATCAGGATGTTGTCGCAGCCGTTCATTAATAGTTTTGATCACTACTTCCTGACCTAAGTAATGATGCGTAGCTTTGAACGTGATTCCAAAGCCACCACGCCCGATTTCTTGATTTAGGGTATATTTGCCACCCTGTAAAGTTGTACCTGCTAACATAAAGATTTTTGCGTTTTGAGTCCTTAGTCCGAAGTGAGCAGATAAGTACTGAGTCCTGAGTTTTAAAGCAATTATAAAGAAATCGCTTCTCCCCTCAGTGGGAAAACCTCCCTATTATGGCAAGAGTTTTGTCTTTTTCATAATACATTGCCAATTGCCTGAACGACTTTAAAGCTATGGTTAAGTCAAATTAGAACTTATTTTCGGAAAAAATTGGCTGCAATCTGCGAAATTGCCTGTTTCTAGCGACTTCCAGAAAATAAATTATCCCATTTTCACAGTGGTAGATTCTTTCTCCTCTGCCTCCTCTGCTTCCTCTGCATACACAGCGATGGAATATTTTTTTAGTTGGAAGTTATTACTCTTTCAAGCCTCATGCCTTTAGGCTGAGGTTCCTGACCGATTTAACTGTTATGTACTGTCCAGCTTACCATCTGTATTCATTGGCTGTTGCCCATTCAATTCAGGATGGAGTTTTTGGGCATGGCGAAGAAATTACCAATCTCCACCCACGGATCGGAGTTTCCCGCCGCTTTCAATGAAGGCCTTGATTTACCGTAGTTTTGATTGTTGATGCGTAAATCCTACAGAACTTAAAATTTTGAGTGTAAAACTTGAAACTTCATTTGCAAAACCCGACAATTTGACATCAGAGCTTGAAACTTCAGCTGCAAAACTCGAAACGCCGAGTTCAGAACTCGGAACTTCAGCTTCAAAGCTCGAAAGGTCGAGTTCTGAACTCGGAACTTCAGCTTCAAAGCTCGAAAGGTCGAGTTCTGAACTCGGAACTTCAGCTTCAAAACTCGAAAGGTCGAGTTCAGAACTCGGAACTTCAACTTCAAAACTCGACCTTTCGAGTTCGGAAGGCGGAACTTCAGCTTCAAAACTCGAATCTTCAAGATTTCAACCCCATCATTGACAGTTGCTGGCAAACGGATCGTGAAATTTTTAGCATTAACGGCTGTGGGTTGCTGAATTTTGCATATCTTCCCACCGATGAGAGATATATGTTTGTATATTTTCCCCTTCCAGGATGGAAACTCCTAACTGTAAATACCAACCATGCGCGATCGCCAACTTAGTTTAACTGTATTAATCACTCTCATCTTGACTGTTTCACAACCCATCGCCAATTTGCCTTCATTATTCCAGCCATCGCAGGTATTGGCGCAAACACCAGCAGACCGCAAAGCAGAAGCAGACCGATTGTTTGTGCAAGGTGGTGAACAGTTTAATATGAGTGAATTTAAAGCGGCATTACAGACTTTCCAAGAGGCGCTAATTATTTATCGTGAAATTAAAGACCGCCAAGGAGAGGGAAGGATATTGACGCTTCAAGGCAGTGTTTATCTTTCTCTAGGAGACAAAATTCGTGCAATCGCTTCTCTTGAGCAAGGTTTAGCGATTGCTAAACAAATCAATGATCCTAAGTTAGAGGCATTTGCTCAGAAATGGCTACAGTTGGCTCAAAGTGAAAATGATCCTCGCATGCTAGAAGCAGACCGATTGTTTCAACAAGGTATTCAGCAATATGAAAGCAGTCAATTTGAAACTGCATTACAGTCTTGGCAACAGGCGCTGATAATAGTGCGGGAAATCAAAAACCGTCAGGGTGAGCGTGCGATTTTGGACAATCTGGGACTTGCTGACCATGCCTTGGGGAACTACGCTAAAGCAATTGAGTATCACCAGGAGAGTCTAGTAATCGCCCGTGAAATCAAAGACCGCAAAGGGGAGGGAAATGCTCTGGGTAATCTGGGAAATGCTTACAATTCTCTGGGAGATTACCCCAAAGCTATTGACTACTACCAGCAGAGTTTAGTAATCGCCCACGAAATCAAAGACCGTCAAGGAGAGGGAAATGCTTTGGGTAATCTGGGAATTGTTTACTATTCCCAGGGAGATTACGCTAAGGCTATTGACTACCAGCAGCAGAGTTTAGCGATCGCCCGTGAAATCAAAGACCGCCAAGGGGAAAGTGCGGCGCTGGGCACTCTGGGAAATGCTTACAATTCTCTGGGAGATTACGCCAAGGCTATTGACTACCACCAGCAGAGTTTAGTAATCGCCCGCGAAATCAAAGACCGCCAGGTAGAGGGAAATGCTCTGGGGAATTTGGGAACTGTTTACCGAAACTTGGGAGACTACACTAAGTCGATTGATTACCAGCAGCAGAGATTAGCGATTGCCCGTGAAATTAAAGACCGCAACGGTGAGGGTCAATCTCTGGGCAATTTGGGAAATGCTTACCGAGACTTGGGAGATTACGCCAAAGCGATTGATTATCAGCAGCAGAGTTTGGCGATCTCCCGTGAAATTAAAGACCGCAACGGTGAGGGTCAATCTCTGGGTAATCTAGCAGCTGCTTACTCTTATCTGGGAGAATACACCAAAGCAATTGAGTATTACCAGCAGAGTTTGGCGATCTCCCGTGAAATTAAAGACCGCAACGGTGAGGGTCAATCTCTGGGCAATCTAGGACTCGTTTATCAAACACTAGGAGACTATACCAAGGCGATTGATTATCAGCAGCAAAGTTTGGTAATAAAACGAGAAATCAAAGACCGCAACGGTGAGGGTAAATCTCTGGGTAATCTAGCACTTGCTTACTATGACTTGGGAGATTACGCCAAGGCGATTGATTACCAGCAGCAGAGTTTGGCGATCTCCCGCGAAATTAAAGACCGCAAAGGTGAGGGGTATACTCTGGGTAATCTAGGAAATATCTACTATGCCCTGGGAGATTACGCCAAGGCGATTGATTACCAGCAGCAGAGTTTGGCGATCTCCCGCAAAATTAAAGACCTATTTGGAGAAGGACAAAATCTGAATAATCTAGGATCTGTCCTTCAAAAATCTGGTAAATTCGCAGAAGCAGAAAAAATTCTCCGCGCTGGCGTTGAGGTACTAGAATCTATCAGGGGAAAATTGGGTGGCAATGATAGCTACAAAGTATCAATTTTTGAGGAGCAATCTAAAACTTATCGCACACTACAAAAAGTCCTAATTGCTCAGAATAAAACCAAAGAAGCATTAGAAATTTCTGAGCGGGGACGTTCTAGGGCATTTGTGGAGTTATTAACTTCACGCTTGTCTGGTAAAAATATAGGTCAAATCACAGAAAAACCTACAATATCACTGCTGCAACAAATCGCCAAAAAACAGAATGCTACTCTCGTTGAATATTCAATTATTTATGATGACTTCAAAATTCAGGGTAAACAAGAAACCAAAGAATCAGAACTCTACATTTGGGTAATTAAACCCACAGGTGAAGTTACCTTCCGCAAAGCTGACCTTAAACCTTTGTGGCAAAACGAAAACACAACTCTTGACAACCTCGTTACCACCAGTCGCAACTCCATTGGTGCAAGAGGTACAGCTTTTCGTGGCATCTTTGTAACTTACAACCCCAATGCACCTGAAGCAAAAAACAATTTAAAACGCCTACACGAATTATTAATTAACCCCATCGCTGACTTATTACCCAAAAATTCTCACGACAGAGTTATCTTCATTCCCCAAAGTTCCTTATTCCTCGTCCCCTTCGCTGCATTACAAGACGCAAACGGTAAATACCTGATTGAAAAACACACTATTCTCACATCCCCATCAATTCAGGTTTTAGACTTAACCCGCAAACAGAAACAACGCATCGGGACACAACCCATGCAAGGAAAAGATACGCTGATTGTTGGTAATCCTACCATGCCTTTTGTTACCCCAAAAATTGGCGAAACTCCGCAACAATTACAACCTTTACCTGGTGCAGAACAAGAAGCAAATGCAATTAGCTCCTTACTTAAAACCGAACCTCTCATCGGCAACAAAGCCACAGAAGCAACTGTAGTTAAGCGTTTACCCCAAGCGCGATTTGTGCATTTAGCAACCCACGGCATATTTGATGATATTCAAGGATTAAATAGCGGTATTGCCTTGACTCCATCCGCTAAAGATGATGGTTTATTAACAGCCTCAGAAATCCTCGATTTAAAACTCAACGCGGAATTAGTCGTTCTCAGCGCTTGCGACACCGGACGCGGACGCATTTCTGGGGATGGGGTAATTGGTTTATCTCGTTCCTTAATTAGTGCTGGTGTACCCAGCGTCTTAGTATCGCTCTGGTCGGTTCCAGATGCGCCCACAGCACAACTAATGACGGAATTTTATCAAAATCTCCAAAAAAGCACTGACAAAGCACAAGCGCTGCGACAGGCGATGCTGACGACGATGAAAAATAATCCGAATCCCGTTGATTGGGCAGCTTTTACTCTCATTGGAGAAGCAGAGTAGGTTTTTTCAAGTAGAAGGGATGAGGAGGACAAGGGGGACAAGGGGGACAAGGGGGACAAGGAAGCAAATGACTCTTGTACAGACGCGATTCATCGCGTCTCTGCCCAATGCCCAATGCCCAATGCCCCATGCCCAATGTTAAAACCTCTGTCCTATACCAAAATGAACTCGGCTTTCTCCTTGGTCATTGACTCCGTAGTCAGCGCGGAGTACTCCCAGGGGTGAATCTAGGCGGACTCCTGCGCCGTAACCAAAGCCGTTACCGGGTTTATTTCTTGCCCCGGCGGGATCTCCTAAAACTGTGTTACCAGAACCTAAGTCTGAAGCATAGTCAGCAAATAACACTCCTCCCACAGCAGAGACGATGGGAAAGCGATATTCGGCTGAGGCTAAAACATAACTGCGTCCGTTACCCACTGCGCCGGTATTGTAACCGCGTACTGAGTTAGCACCGCCTAAGTTAAAGGCTTCGTAAGGTGGTAAATTTCCGAGAACTGTCCCGGCTTGGACGTTAACGGCAAATACTTGGGGTTTTTGACTGCCAAATAAATTTACTGGTAAATATTGGCTATAATTCGCTTGCACGCGATTCATGGAAATATTGCCTTGACCAACGGGAACTGATTGTTCTGTACTTAATTTCAGCAGGGAACCTTGGGTAGGATTGAGGGCATTATTACGGCGGTCTTGGGTAGCGGTGAATGATACTGTGGTTAAGTCGTCAATACCTGTACCGCTAGCAGTGAGGGTATTTCCTTGGGCGTCTTTGGCGGCGATATTTCCTTGGCGATCGCGAATACTGATGCGATTATAGTTAAATCCTAAGGATGTATCCCAATCATCTATCGGTCTTTGAAAGCTAATACTACCGCCAATTCTCCCTTCTCTGGCTTGTTCGCCATTGGCTAAAGGAATTTCATCGTCAAAGGTTTGCGATATTTCCCGTCGCCGAAAAGCATTAATGGTGTATCCTAAGCGATCGGGGTTGGTTTGGCGATAGGGGCTGCTATATCTGGTGTCAAATTGAAAGTCTCGCAAGCCGACGCCTAAATTTAAACCTAAGGTATTGTTAACGCCGCCTACATTTTGGTCTTGATATGTTACTGTGCCTAATACACCTTGGTCAGCGTTGTAACTACCGCCTACATTTACCGCACGCGCCCCGGTTTCTTTGAGTTCGTAAACTAAATCTACCTTGTTTGCATCCCCTTCTAAAGCTACATTCACAGTTTCAAATAAGCCTGTACGATATAGCTGTTGCACATCTTGGCGGACAGCATTTTCTTGGAATACTTGACCGGGTTTGAGTTTAAGTTGTTGGCGGATAAAATCGGGTTTGGTACGTCCGGTGACAGGGTTACCTTTGCTATCAACGGTTTTACCATCGTCGTTCATAAACCGGAATTTGATATCGCCTACCAAGCCTTCGGCAACATTTATATTGAGAATGCCTTCGCGGTTGGGTTTAATTGATAGCACCCTAGCGAGATTATAACCGTTATCGGCGTACCATTTATTAATTTGTTGTACTGCTTGCTGGAGTGTCGCCGGACTAATTACAGTCCCGATTTGCGGCTGAAAGTAACTTTGCGCCACTTGATAGGTTAGCACCTTCGCCCCGGAAAGTTGGAGCGATCGCACTACTACTGGTTGTACTTGATACGATACATTCATCCCCGCAGGCGTAATTCGGCTATTTACAGTCGCACTGGTAAATAAACCTGTATCTAAAATTGCCGCCACATCTTTTTGTAACTGACTTTGACTGGTATCTCCCCCTTTTTGGGTTTTAATGACTTTGCGAACTATTTGCTGTAATTCCGCACTTGCGCCCAATATCTGCACATCTGTGGCTGTAACTACTAAATTATTGTCAATATTAGTAGCCGGATTAGTAGCTGGATTAGTAGCCGGAGAAACTACAGGTTTAGGCGTTGGGGTAACTTGTTGAGCTTGTATTTTCCCGACTGTAACTTTAGAATTCCCCTGTATCTCCTTTACCTGAGAAACAGCAGCCACAGAAGAAGCAACAGGTAACACAACCTGTAAATTCTTTTTCTCCCCCTTGTCCCCCTTCCCTTTATCCCCTATCCCTGAGGAATTATGACCAACACCACTGGGCAACAATACAGGATTTTGCGAAAATTGTTGAGAAATTACGGTTTCCGGTGCTGAAACTGCTTCTTTGCGGGCTGGCGTTTCTTCAACTACCGGAACTACCACATTACTTGGTTTGTCAGTGGGAATGGCGTTTGTAGTAGGTGCAGCCATTGCTTGCTGAGTGGCGCTATTAGCCGCCAATGTCGCTAAAGTAAAAATTGCAGCAGAAGAAACTCGCATAATATTCAGCCTATGTTGCCTAATTTACTGGTAATTAATCGTAGTCAGGTGAGTCAGTGAGGATAATAGTAACTTCCAGCTGCTTAAGCTATTTTTATCCCCATTCATTCCTCTTTTCTACATAGACATTTAATTATAATTTTTTGTTTCTCATGAGCGATCTATCTTCTTTATCTGTAGCATTCCCATCACAATCATCGGCTGCGCGGTTGCAATTACTGGTATTAAGTAATGGTCATGGTGAAGATATAATTGCCGTCAGAATTTTGCAAGCATTATTACAACAATCAAACCCACCAGATATTTATGTGCTACCTCTGGTGGGTGAAGGACATGCTTACCAAAAATTAGATGTGCCGTTGATAGGTTCGGTGCGGAATATGCCTTCTGGCGGTTTTGTCTATATGGATAGTCGCCAATTAGTCAAAGATGTGCGTGGTGGTTTATTACAACTTACCTTAAGTCAAATTAAAGCTGTTCGCCGTTGGGTAAACCAACAAAAAAAACTAGGTAATCGCACGGGAATTTTAGCAGTAGGCGATATTGTACCGCTATTATTTGCTACTTTTAGCGGCGCTAATTATGCTTTTGTAGGTACAGCGAAATCAGAATATTATGTCCGCGATGAAGGTGGATTATTACCACGTAAAAATAAAGGCGCAAAGTGGGAAAACTTTTCCGGTTCGATTTATCATCCTTGGGAACGCTGGTTAATGAGTCGTCCCCGTTGTCGCGCTGTATTTCCTAGAGATTCCTTGACTACGGAAATATTACAAAAGTTCCAAGTTCCAGCTTTTGATTTTGGTAATCCGATGATGGATGGTTTAGAACCTTCTTTTCCTACAGGACGGTTTTACACTGCGGATTTACAACAGCAAGAAATCAATCGTCCTTTGGTTGTGACTTTGCTGCCTGGTTCCCGTGCGCCAGAAGCTTATAATAACTGGGAAACTATTATGGTTGCGGTGTCTGCATTAATCGCCAGTTTCCGCGATCGCAATTCTGTCTTTCACACCCATAGTACAGTGGTATTCTTAGGCGCGATCGCCCCAGGTTTAGATTTTACCACTTTAACCCAAACCCTCACCACCCAAGGCTGGCGACCCCATGCAGAACCTCCGGTGCAACTTGGCGATTCTAATTGCTTGACATTTAAGCAAAAAAATGCATATTTAGTTTTGACGCAAAATGCTTATAACGACTGCTTGCATTTGGCAGATTTGGCGATCGCAATGGCTGGAACCGCAACAGAACAATTTGTTGGTTTAGGAAAACCTGCGATCGCTATTCCTGGTGATGGGCCTCAATACAACCCCGGTTTTGCTGAAGCGCAAAGTCGTCTTTTAGGGCCATCTCTAATTTTAGTAGACCAGCCAGGACAAGTTGCCAAAATAGTGCAATCTCTCTTCAAAAATCCTGATACCTTGCAATTAATCGCCGACAACGGATTGCGGCGCATGGGTCAACCAGGTGCAGCGCGCCGGATTGCCGAATGTTTACAATCAAAATTGTAGTTGGGCATGGGGCATGGGGCATTGGGCATGGGGCATTGGGCATTGGGCATTGGGCATTGATAATTTCTCCCCCTTCCCTTGTCCTCCTTCCCTTGTCCCCCTTCCCTTGTCTCCCAAACTTCCTCATCCCACCAAACCAGAGCGCAAGGCGCGAACTGCTGCCTGAGTACGATCATCAGCGCAGAGTTTGTTGAGGATGTTACGCACGTGGGTTTTAACTGTACCGACTGTAATATAGAGTTTTTCGGCAATTTGGCCATTGCTGCAACCAGCAACAATTAATTCCAAAATTTCGAGTTCGCGCTGGGTTAAGGGGTAGGTTTCTAAAACTTGCTCGTACTCTGAAGCCAAAGCTTCTATTTTCACAGTCTTGGGTTTATCGCTGTTATTGGCTTCACCAGGTATACCTTGGCGCATTTTCCGTAAAACTACGTTAGCGATCGCTGGATCGATCCAAGAGTTACCAGTATAAGTTGCTTGGATCGCTTCTGTTAATCTGGTGATGCTGGTTTCTTTCATATAATAAGAATCAGCCCCAGCCGCAAAAGCCGCCAGTACAGCATCTTCTGTATGATCCATTGTCAGAATCAGGATTTTGGTGGCTTGGCCAGTTTCCGCTTGCTGACGCTTAAATTTGCGGGTGAGTTCAATCCCATCCATATCCGGTAAGCCAATATCTACCACCGCTACATCTGGTTTAGCGGTTTCTAACAGCTTCAATCCTTGGGTAGCATTTGCTGCTTCACCGATAACTTTCACGCCCGTCTGCGATTGGAGTGCAGCTCTTAGCCCCATGCGGGTAAGGTCGTGATCTTCAATTAAAATAATACTAATTTCACTCATTGCAACGCTCACGTTTTTTAGCTCCAGTTTGGGAAATACTTAACTTATCTAAAGTCTTTATTTCTTTTTACCAAACCAAAGATAGATGATATTTAGACTACCGTGCATCCACCGATAGAAATAATAAATTTATGATTTTCAGTTAGCGATAGATGTAAATATCTAGCCAAAGATGTATAGATATTTTACGAGATAAATTGAAATATTGAGACATAATCATGGTTTTTGCAGTCTGTTGGCTTTATTTACCCAGTGAGGACTCATCAAGCTTGAAGCAGATATAACATCAGTGGTTTACATATTTACTTATTAGGATTATCTAGCATAATTAGCGCCGTAGGGAGGAGATTTTTTTGGGAAAGTAACTGCTGTTGAGGTATCTAGGCTAGAGGTAAGTCTACAAAATTCTTTATTGTTCCTAGCTGTAACTAGAAATTATGCAATTTTAGTAATGTGTCATAATCCAATATTTTTACGATCAAAAATTTACAATAAATAAAATTACAAACTATATTTTCTCCGAATTTTATCTTCGCCACAGCAGATGATACTTCTATGATTTTGTAGAGAAACATCACAAAATTTTTATCTTCTGGTAGACTTGAGCAATCCGCGATCGCCAAAAATATTGTGGCAACTGCCAGAAGTAAAATAAAATACTTAGCAATATATATCTTATTTCAGCTAGCCCCTAGCCTCTAGCCCCTAGTCCCTGACTCAAGCAACCTGATGAGTAAAATTGCTCAGGCTTATGGTACATAATAGTTATTATGCAACTCACACCAATGACTGACGACAGCGTCTAAGCTGTTTATTTAGAATTGTTTTGAAGCTTGATGCAAGTAATTGAAGTTACTATGCATCGGCTAAGTTTGCTATGGAGGTTTAATAACTAACTTTTGATTAATTGCTGATGATAAAAGAGCTTAAATTTAGTTAATTCTTAATAGAGGTTTTGGATAATCTCTATTTCTCAACCAGATGTATCTACTATCAAGAGGTATTTAATACTTAATATACAACTAAGTTAACCCAACTAAGTAGAAAATAGCATCAAGTAAATTTTTCAGCAAGTAATTCACAAACTACAAAGAAAGGAAAATACAGCTAATGTCAAAGATATTAAATAGATTTAAACCTGCCGAAAGTGGACAAAATTTAATTTATCCCATAATTATGTCCCGTGGCAATATAAAAAACAAATCCTGCCCTGAAAAGGACTAAATACAAATAGCAAACTTTTGATATTGAAAAATCTCAAATTGGCAGAGTTAACCCTTACCCAAAGAGCAGTGACCAGATTTTTTAAATTAGAGCTTGGGAATTAACAGCAACACTGATGAATTATAAATAATAAGCATTACTCAATCTCAAATTTAAAATGATTTAATTTAACAGTTTGAAATCGGTAATGCTAAACATCAACCTGTATCTGACAGCGAAAATAAAAGCCGATGGAAGAGACGCTGAAAATATTAGTTGTAGACGACGATGAAGTAGATCGCATGATAGTTCGTCGTGCCCTGATTCAAGCAGGTGTACCCTTAGAACTGTCAGAAGTAAGCGTCTGCAATGATGCGATCCATACCTTAAGAAATACTACCTATGACTGCGTGTTTCTAGACTATCGTCTACCAGATGCAGATGGCTTAACTTTAATTCAAAAGTTACGCTCATTAGAAATTAAAGTTCCTATAGTCGTGCTAACTGGATTGGGAGAGGAACAAATTGCTGTCGAGTTAATTAAAGCAGGTGCTACAGACTATATATCTAAAGCTAGAGTATCTTCCGAAAGAGTAGCGCAAGTTTTGCGGAATGCAATTCGAGTTCACCGTGCGGAAATGCAGACAGCTTTGGCTAATCAGCAACTTAAAGAAAGTCACGAACAACTAACTCGTAAACATGAAGAACTCGAAAGACAACGGCAACAAATTCATCTGCAAAATTTAAGATTATTAGAAGCATCGCGGCTAAAATCGCAATTTTTGGCCACTATATCCCATGAATTGCGCACGCCAATGAATGCTATAATTGGCTTTTCGCAAATATTGCTGCGGCCTAAATTTGGACAACTTACCCATCAACAAAAGGATATGGTAGAACGTATCCTCAATAATGGGAAGCATTTATTGATGTTATTAAATGAAGTTTTAGATTTTTCTAAATTAGAAGCAGGAAGGTTTGAGCTAAAACCAGAATTATGCGATTTACCAAGAATAATTGAAAACACAGTAGCCGATATCCGTTCTTTAGCAGAAGCAAAAAGATTATCTTTATTAGTTGATATTAATTTAGCCGATCCGTTAATTTTTAATGATGCAAATCGCTTGCAACAAATTTTAGTTAACTTACTTTCCAACGCCATTAAATTTACAGAGTCAGGAAATATTTGGGTAGAAGTGAGTGAAATTCCTCATAATAAAGTAGCAATTAGCGTGCGGGATACAGGTATTGGTATCGCATCTCGCGATTTCAAACTCATTTTTGAAGCTTTTCGCCAAGTAGATCAAAGTATTACGCGCAAATATCCCGGTACTGGTTTAGGTTTAGCAATTGTTGATTCATTAGTCAGAATGATGGGTGGTAAAATCATTCTTAAGAGTCAACTGGGGGTAGGTTCATTGTTTAGAATTGAATTACCACGGCAGGTAACATTGTCAAATACAGCATTTGATGATGCGGCATTAAAGTTAGATAGCGATTATATTTTTTGTACTGCGGAAAATCCCCATCCTGTCTCTCATCAACCGAGCCAGCATCAACATCCTTCCCAGCCACAACCTAACCAACACCAACATTCATCTCAGGAAAAATCAAGCAAAATATCAGTAAGTTCTGCTAAATTTAATTTATAAAGTTACTTGTAATTAATTGTAAAAATATATAAGTTATCAATCATGTCTGTTCGCGAAAATTCTCAAATAGATCGAATTCTGGCTGTAGACGATACTATAGATAATCTTATTTTGGTGCAAACAATTTTAGAAAGCGAAGGCTATGAAATTGATTTAGTATCCGATGGAATGACAGCTCTAGAAAAAGTTGCCGAATCGCCACCAGATTTAATTTTATTAGATGTGATGATGCCAGGAATTGATGGCTATGAAGTCACGCGGCGAATTCGAGAACTGTTAGGTAATAAAAACTATATTCCTATATTGTTAATTACAGCGTTTCACGAATCTAGCGTTGTTGAAGGTTTAGATGTCGGTGCTGATGACTTTATTCGCAAACCATTTGATACAGATGAACTACTAGCCAGAGTGCGATCGCTATTGCGTTTAAAGCACAGTTTGGATGCACAAAAAAAGATGGCGCGTCAACGGGAAGACTTTGTTTCTCGTCTAACTCATGATTTGCGCACACCTTTAGTAGCTGCAGATCGGATGCTGAATTTATTTATGGAAGACACCTTCTGTAAAATTTCGCCAGAAATGAAACAAGCCATTGGCGTGATGATTCGCAGTAATCAAAATTTAATGCAAATGGTAAATACCCTCTTAGAAGTTTCGCGCTTTGAAGCGGGTAAAAAGACTTTAAATTGGGAAAGTTGCAATCTCAAAGAAACAGCGCAAGAAGTAATTAGCGAACTCACTCCTTTAGCGATGGAGAAAAATATCACCCTCAAATTAGATACCCAAGAATTAGATAATTTGGGAGACAAGGCTGGTGTAGTTATGGGTGATAACCTAGAATTACGCCGAGTTTTGAGTAATTTAGTAGGTAATGCAATTAAATTTACAGATACAGGAAGTGTAGAAATTAAGCTTTCAGAACAACCAGATAAACAAGAAAATTCTGATTATTTAACCATTGAGGTAAAAGATACAGGCTATGGTATTGCACCAGAAGATCAAGCCAGTATTTTTGAGCGATTTCGCCAAGGTAGAAATAAACGTTCCGGTAGCGGTTTAGGATTGCATTTATCTCAGCGAATTGTTGAAGCACATGGCGGTACTATTGAACTCAGTTCGGTATTAGGTGAAGGTAGTGTATTTACAGTTCGCTTACCGAAAAATTTAGAATAGTCATTTGTCATTTGTCATTTGTCATTTGTCAGTTGTTAATTTACTAATTAGCCCCTCACGAAAAAATCTCACAACCAAATATGAAAATCTCTCTTCCCTAGCCCCTATCACTACGTATCCAGTAATGGTGATTATGATTGAATGGTAGCTGATTGAGGTTTTAAATTTAAACGCAAAGTTAGGCAAAGAAGGAGTTATGAATTAATGACATGTTTTACTAAGTAATTTGTGAATAACTATTTCTAATTCATCAATCATGTAGGGTTTGCTTAAATAAGCATCAAAACCCGCTTGGAGAATTCTGGCGCGATCCTCTTGGCTAGCTAATGCTGTCACTGCAATAACCGGAATGTGGCGAGTTAAGGGTTCTTGTTTTAAATAGCGCACCATCTCAATACCGTTGATAGTTGGCAATAAAATATCCAACATAATTAAGTCTGGTTGGTACTCTTTTGCTACTACTACAGTATTGATACTGTCTGATTGACAAATGAATCTACAACCCAGCGATTCCAGCGCATAACCCATCAACAATAAATTATCATCATTATCTTCTACTGCTAAAATTAAAGGCTGTTGAGGTTTACGCTGTTTGCGATCGCTTTTTGATGAATGTTTTAAGTACATTTTTGCTCCGGAGGATACAAGTGAGATTCATTGTCTTTCATAAATCACAAAACTATCTATATTGAGAATTAACGCGATAATTTACGCACGCAAAACTGTTTCTCGCTTGAGAAGTTTCCTGATTACTTTAATATGAGAATCTCGAAAAATTAAGCTTCAAACTATAATATTTACCCCTCAATTATATGCAAAATTAAAGAATGTTTTTGGATTTATATCATCAAATCTTTGAATATACAAAAAAGTATATAAATCGTAATTATTAATTACTTGTATTGTTATATACCTTATATTTTTTACACTACAGACTCATTTACATATTTGACATCTATATCTGATTGTAATACAATATATTACATGTAATAACTACTCATAAAAATCTGCACATTTTTTTTAATCTGCCCCTCAGTCAGATCCAACGCGATACTAAAGCAAGAAGCTGTCCTATTATATTTTTGTTAAACTCAATCTCAGCCTTAACTTATATGTAGTCTAACGCAGGTAACTCATCATTGCGTATTAGTCGTTTGAATTTCGCCAGAAAAAAGGACAAAAAATTAAATGACAGTATTAAGCAGTGCTAATTAGAGCCACATTAGCCGAGCGATCGCAATTAGAATATAATAGAAAACCCTGTGCTAAACTTTTACGTCAGCTAAAGATAGCTCACCTACCGCTACAGTGAAAAAGATATGGTTTTTGATGATTTTAGAAATAACGAAGGTAATTCTGCAAATAACAACCGTCAAAACCTTCTGAGTAGCGGTTGGCGTCCATTACAGCGCGACTTTGATTGGGGGTTTTTTTGGCAAGTTCTCTTTCACGATACCCAGGAGTTAACGCAAAAAACTATTAATTTAGCGAGTTATTACGCCGATGCTTTAGGTAGAAGAGATTATAGCTGGTGGGCAAATATCTTAAATGTTGCTTCCGACTATACGCGCGGTGAATTGCAAAAATATTGGAGTTTTATTACACCAGATCCTTTAACGCCAGATAATCGCTATAAAGAAGTTTTAAGTACAGAAACACCAATTAACCAATTTGTCAGCCGCAATAGCATTCCCATTGATTATGTACTCAATCGATTACAAGAAATTACCGTATTGCGAGTTTTAGCATTATTAGAACGTCCCGATATTATTACACAATATTATTCAGAACGAGACTTTTATTTTCCCGTCGATAAATTTATCAGTTGGGAACGAATAGATGTGATTAATACTGTTTATGCTTATTGGGCTAAACATGATATTTGGTTGCAAATAGATCCCTACGATCGCGGACGCAAACAATATACTTTGTTATCTAGAAATATGGCACCGCTAATTAACAAAGCGACTTACAATTTAGCAGTCATGTTAAGCGGTTATCAAAGTCGTGTAGGTAGGGTTCACAGCCAATTTCCGATTCGTACTTTTCCCGCAGATATTCAAAGTTTTACAGACGCAGTTCAGCAATCAATTCTCAATCAAAATCAGTTAGCAGTTGTCGTACATGGCGAACCGGGTACGGGTAAAACCGCATGGACTCAGGCTGTAGCCCAAGAAATTTTAGTACCTTTAGGCTATGTAATTTTTATTTTGGATCATGATGCCATTACAAATTTTGTTCCGCCTAGTTATTTAGAACAAATTTGCATCATTATTAATGAAGCAGATAACCTAGCCCAAAATCGTGCTTACGAAGTCGCCCAATATAATAATAAAACCGAACATATTCTGAGTTTATTAGATGGCACTTTGTACCAAAGCATCATTGATGAATCTGGGATGCAAATGAAGCAGCGTTTAGTAGTATTGATGACTTGTAATACTACAGAAAGATTAGATCCGGCGATGTTACGCAAGGGTAGAGTTGATTTAATTTATGAGTTTACACAAAAATTTGTATAAGTAAGCGTGAAAATTTTTCTTCTTAGTCAATAGTCATTTGTTAGAGACGCGATTGTTAGAGACGCGATTGTTGGAGACGCGATTGTAGAGACGCGATTAATCGCGTCTCTACAAGAGTCAACATTTTTTTGGTAAATACCTGCGATTCCGGAATTAATGCGGAATATTGTGTATTAGTTAATAAATTTAATTAAAAAGTAATAAATCAGCATGAATATTCAACAATTGATTACAGAATCATTGAGTTTGCCGATTAATGCGATCGCATATCATATTAGTCAAGAATTAGCCGCGATTTATCCCCGGAAATTTCTCTTAGAAGGTAACGATAGTACATTCAATTTAGAAAAATACGCCCAGGCTAATCTCTGCCAAATTCAACATCATGCTTCCATTCATAACCAAATTTTAACTAGTTGGGATGGCATGGAAAATCAGCTATATAAATATACAGAAAATGCTGAATTTATGGTGAAATGGCAAGGACAGCAATTTGATGTATTATTAATGAGTTGGCAAGAAGGCTATTGTAAAACTAGATATTACTGGATTTTGGCTCATAATCAAGAATTAGCAGAAAAATTTTTTACGGCTGTTTGTGATTGGAATTCAGAAATTCGTGAAGAGGTTTTAGTTTTTGAAGATGGCTATTGGAATAAAAACCCCGAACTATTTCAATCGATTAAAACAGCTACTTTTGATAATTTAATTTTGCATGGGAATCTTAAACAAGATATTCAAGATGACTTGAGTAACTTTTTTGCTTCCCAAGCAACCTATGCAGCTTATGATATTCCTTGGAAACGAGGAATTTTATTTATTGGTGCGCCGGGAAACGGGAAAACTCATACAGTCAAAGCTTTAATTAATCTCATGCAAAAGCCTTGTCTGTATGTTAAGAGTTTTAAATCTGAGTATGATACTGATAGCGAAAATATTCGCAAAGTATTTAAACAAGCGAGACAGTCTGCACCCTGTATTTTAGTCTTAGAGGATTTAGATTCGCTGTTAACCGACGAAAATCGTTCTTTCTTTCTCAATGAACTTGATGGTTTTGCGGCTAACGAGGGAATTGTCACCATTGCTAGTACCAATCACCCAGAAAGGCTAGATCCAGCAATTCGCGATCGCCCTAGTCGTTTCGATCGCAAGTATCACTTCGATTTACCAGATAACTCGGTAAGACAAGCTTATATTACCATGTGGAGCGATCGCTTAAAACCAGAGATGCGTCTATCACCACAAGCCGTAACTCAGATAGCATCTATGACAGATGGCTTTTCTTTCGCCTATCTCAAAGAATTGTTTCTTTCATCAATGATTAATTGGATGGGTAACATGTCAACTAATGGGATAGAAGCAATTATGGTGACACAAATTGCAATTTTAAGAGAACAAATGGAGAGTAAAAACACCAGCAGCGAATCTACAGAAGAGACAGAAGCCGCTCGTAAATCAATACGGTTCCGTTAAGGATAAATGTAGGTTGGGTTGTAGCTTGCTTCCCCGAAGGGGTACGAAGTGAAACCCTACAAAGCGCCGAAAATGTTGGGTTACCCTGCGGGAAGCCGCTCCGCGTCTACGTTCCTCAACCCAACCTACGCCTATATATGAAAGGGAAGAGAGAAATAACTCTTTCAAATCAAAGTGTAGAAGACGCAATTAGAAGGAAATTCAATGACAAATGACAAATGACAAATGACACCTATACTTAATTAACGCCCTACAAAAGATTGAAAAAACCAATATGCGATCGTTCCGAAAATAATAATTAAAGATACAGGTAAAAACCAGATGCCTAAATGAGGTGTTTCTGTATTAGCTAAGTAAAATATTTGCCATTCAATATAAGCAAATAACCAAATCATTTCAGTTTTCAACCAATTTAACATTGAGCAGGCAATGTGATATTGACGCAGTGCATTTTCTTGTGTAATTTGCACTGCATAATTAAATGTCTGGGGATAGCGACTGATAACTGTTAGCATCCCATAGATTAATAAACTTAATAAGGGGAACAGCCAGAGAAAGTTTTTACTCCCCCAGCCGTTAGCTTTACCATCAACTCCGAAATGGATGGGTATAGTCTCTGGTAATGCAAACCAAGCATGAATTGCAGTACCAAACAATGCAACTATTCCCGCGATCGCAATCCAATTGAGCATTTTTGCTTGTTGAGTCTGGGGAGGGATAAAAACAGGTCTTTGATAAGTCATTATAGCTCCATTGTATCGGCTAATTGTGTTTATAATTTAGCCTTTAATGGTTGGTAATGTCTTGGGCTTGTTACAGAGATTTAAGATACTATCATATTCTCTTATGAGAGAGATTTACTAGGGCGATCGGCGTAAACCTTAATGATAGGTAAACCGCCTTGAGGAATGCTGGTAAAAAATTGTTGTTTTAAGTTATCAATGAAGTATGAACCAAGCAAACTGATGATTGATAAAATTGTGGTGAATAGGGCAAACTTGGCGGGTATACTGATGATGATTAACGCTAATGTTAACAGCGCTAATAATCCTGAAACTCGTTGTAAAATTGCTTGGACTTTGTCGAGTAAAATCACAGAACGGCGACAATTAGGACAAAATTTTGTATGTCTATGCCATCTGTCATAAAGTTGTTCATTATCGATATTTTTGACAGTGGTTTCTAGATTATCTTGCCAACTAGGCGCACCGCCAGCAAATTCATCGAGCCATTTTCTAAAAGTGACAATACCCAAATCAGCCGGAGAAGGCATAAAATATGCTTTCTGCCATTTTTTATTTAGAGAAGTTTCAATCATTTCTTGGGAATGCATGACTGTTAAATCTTGATCGCTTACCTTATAGCTTAATAAATGCTGTAATCCTATTTGCAAATAGTTTGGCAGTAAAGATAACCAAGATTTTTTCTTAACTGTATTACCTCCAATAATAAACTTAACAATATGCCTACATTGTCCGGGTTTGGTAGGTACAAAATATAATTGAAATATATGATTTTTACCATTAGCGTAACGGTAAATTGTGGTATTGGCACAAGGAGGTGTGAAATTCCTAGTAGCTTCCATATCTTGATTGAGAAGATTGTAGCCAGAATGTTTGAGATGAAAACCTGCATCGGCAGACATTTCACCTACTAATGAAAACTCTTTTATGGGTACTGCTGTTTCGGGAGAATAATAACCGCTTCCTTCATGTAAATATTGTGCGTGTGAAGGGTCAAAAGTACTTTCAACTGAGACAGTGTAACCTACAGGAACTTCTGTCATATGCCAATCCATAAATGATTTATCTGGATCGCATTCTGGGATGGTGGCAGGATTTTTTAATTGACAATCTTCAAAGGCTGTGGCGCTATCATCAGGCCAAATCCATAATAAACCTTGCAGCACTTGTGTAGGATAAGTTTTAACGTGAGACCTTAAACTATTACAAGCAATTTCTTTGGCATTACCTGTTAACATGGGTACATTAGTGCATTGACCTTCATTGTTAAAAGTCCATCCATGATGTCTACACATTAAGTTGCCATCTTCGTTAATTCTTCCTAAAGATAGTTGTGCTAGTTTGTGAGGACAATAATCATCCATGACGATCCATTGCTGATGATTATCTTGCCAAATTACGAGTTTTTTACCAAGTAGGGTGACGGGATTGGGACTATTACTATCGAGATAACTTAATGGGCTAATGGGATACCATTGTTTAGTCCAAGAAAATTGTGTTTCCATCAGCGAAATCCAAAAAAATTCATTAATTAGCAACTCTACACATTTCAATTTAGCGTAGAGTGTTTATTTGTGGAGATTTATGGAAGATTTAGGAATTATGAACCGCCAAGACGCCAAGGACGCCAAGGAAGAGAGCAGTATAATTGAGAGAGAAAAATGCACTTAATGCTTTTAGAACATAAGGAACTGAAAAAAACTCTGCGTACCTACCCTGCGGGAAGGCGAAGCGCCTATGCGTTAACCTTAGCGCACCTTTGCGTTCAATATAGATGTTATAGATTGGAGAAGGTACGCCGCTTGCAAAACTAACAATGGATAGGGATATGAAAAGCAAACATCCAGCCGTCTACGCTTTAGTTTTACAGAGCGTTCTCGTGTTTTCGCCTTTGCTGCTGTCTCCTGGTAAAATCAATGGGCAAACTGTACCTGCTGTATCGTCTGGTGTGGCTCCTGCTCCGGTATTATCTAATCAGGAACGGGAAGAATTGGCTGGATTGCTGGCGCAACGGCGGATTCAAGATGCAACCCAATCTGATGTTCAGCGTAATTTTAATCAGACTACCATGCCCTTGAATATCTGGATAGTATTATTAAGCTTATTTCCTGTCGCCACAATAGTTTTACTGTGGCTATTGCGTGGATTAATTATCCGCGAAGTTGTGAATAAGGCAATGTCACAGATAGAAGGTGTAGAAAGTTTGCAAACTCAGCTAAATGCAGTGAAGCAAGAAGCTGAAAATGCAATTCAAGCGGTGCAAAAGATTACTCAAGATTTGGGGACAGAGGTTGAGAGTTTGCAAGCGAAGATTAAAAGCGAGCAAGAAAATTTATCGGCGATTAATTCTGATTTTACGGCGAAGCAAGCAAGTATTTTAAATCAGTTAGATACGGAAGTTAAAGTTATTCAAGGGAAATTAGAAAATATAGATACGGAATTTGCAAGTCAATTAGGGCAATTACTGGCAAATGCCCAAAGTCAAAGTAATTTTACTATTGAAAATTTAAGCAAAATAGAATCTGATTTATCGCAGCAATTATCAGAAATACTATTAAAAGTAGAACAGCAAAAAGATAGCACGTTAGCAAGTTTAAATACATCTCAGGCGGAATTTACAGGAAATTTAGCGGGTTTACAGGCTGATACGCAGCAAGAAAAAGATATAGTGGTTGAGAAAATTACGAGTTTAGCAGCAGAAGCGGCGAATAAAATATCTGAGTCGCAAGCAGAGGTTGGACAGCAGAAAGATGCAAGTTTGGTGAATATTGCTGAATTAGAAAGTGCTTTGAAAATAGAAGCAGTAAATAAAATATCTGAGTTACAAGCAGAAGTTGGACAGCGAAAAGATGCAAGTTTGGTGAATATTGCTGAGTTAGAAAGTGGCTTGAGAACGCAAATCACAGAATTACAAGCTAATAGTCAACAGCAAAAATCTGCTCTTTTTGCTGATTTACAAAAATTACAAGCAGAATTTACTAGTAACTTGGCTGAGTTACTGGAAGATGTGCAAAAACAAAAAGATTTAATTATTGAGACTTTAGAAAAATCTGGTTCGGAATTTACTTCGCAATTTTCGGAATTACAGGTAAATGCACAACAGCAGAAAATTCTGATTTTAGAAAAGCTGGAAAGATTAGAAACGGAATTTGTCTCCCAGCTTTCGGAATTGCAATTTGATGCACAACAACGCAAGGATTCTATTTTAGAAGAACTGACGGAAATTAAACAGCCATCGGTAATTGAAATTGAGGCGAAAAAATTAGAACCGTTACAATCTCCTAAGCCAGAAACCTCGTCTATCACAGAAGATGTAGAGGTTAGCGTTGCCGACGATGAATATTTGACAAGGGGAGATGTGCTGTTTGGCGAAAAACGGTATTTAGAAGCGATCGCACTTTACAATCAAGCAGTGGAAACCCAGCCAGATAACGCCACAGCTTGGTTTAAACAAGGTTTAACTCTCGCTAGGTTGAAACGCTACCAAGACGCGATCGCATCCTATGATAAAGCATTGAAAATTAATCCCAACGATCATCAAGCATGGTGCGATCGCGGTGTGGCTTTGGGGTATTTACGCAAACATCAACAAGCTTTTGTATCATTTAATCAAGCGACGAAAGTTAAACCCGATGACGCTGTAGCCTGGATGAATCGCGGTTTAGCCTTGATTGAGTTAGAAGAATACGACGAAGCGATCGCATCTTTTGACAAAGCCATTGAAATTAAACCATCACCCAAAGCTTGGGATAAACGCGGCTATAGTTTGGTAAGGTTGGGAAGAGATGACGAAGCGATCGCATCTTTTGACAAAGCATTAGCACTCAAACCCGATTATGCAGTTGCTTTTTACAATAAAGCCGCCTGTTACGCACTGCAAAAACAAGTGGAATTAGCTGTAGAAAATCTCCAGCAAGCGATTAACTTGAATCCGCGATATCAGGAAGAAGCAGCGACAGATATTGATTTTGATGATATTGCAGATGAGCCGGCTTTTAGGGAATTGCTTGGTAAACCAGAGTAAAAACTCTTTAATTCTCACTCATCCCGCAATCCCGCCGTCACCCTAGAAGGGTGCGGCTAATTGAACAAAGCCTGCCTTCGCAGGCTAACGAAAATTCCAGCCTGCGAAGGCTGGCTTTGTAACGTTAGCCCCAGGCTTCTAGCCTGCGGGCGGTATATCGGGTATGCGAGAGAACTGTTTGTATCTGTATTCAGGGGTAAAACCTACCATTCACCAAATGCGTTCTCTGCAATTTGTTTTTTCTCACGCAGAGGCGCAGAGGAGAAAGCCAAAGTATCCTCTTCCCCATGCCCAATGCCCAATGCCCAATGCCCAATGCCCATCATGTATACTTAAAAACAGCACATCCCAACCCCGGCAATGACGAAACGACAGCGATTGGAACAACAGCGAGATACCCTTCAAGCCGACTGGGATCGGAGAAATAAGAAGTTAACGCAGTTGCGGCTGGCTTTCGCAATTGAGGCTGGGGTTGCTGTTAAGTTTCAGTTAGAACAACAAATCCAAGATGAGGAAACAGAACTCAAACGCTTGGAGCAGGAATTAGATACAATCGAGCAAGCTCTTTCTCAGACGAATTTTGACCCTGATCGCCAAGCTTTAGGTAATCTTACCAACGTCCCAGAATTACCACCGCACTTTTTACCCCGTGAAGAAGAACTTACACCCTTAAAACAGAAAGTATTATCTTCAACAAAGCAACCTGTGGGTATTACAGGGAAAAGTCGCCGTGTTGGTGTGCAAGGAATGGGCGGAATTGGGAAAACAGTCTTAGCTACAGCCTTAGCGCGGGATGAAGAAGTGAGAAAGGCGTTTCCTGATGGAGTGTTGTGGGTAACATTTGGACAAACGCCTCAAATTTTAACTTGGCAATCCTATCTTGCTCAAGCGTTGGGTGAGAAGCAAGCGGCTTTTACCGAGGTGGGATTGGCGAAAGCGCGGTTGCGGGAGTTGTTTGCCGAGAAAGCTTGCTTGCTGATTTTGGATGATATCTGGCGTTTGGATGATGCGACGGCGTTTGATGTGTTGGGGGAACGCTGTCAGATGTTAATTACTACCCGTGATGGGGCGATAGTCACGGGGTTGGGCGGGGAAGAATATCAGCTGGCAATTTTAGGTAAACAACAGGCGTTAGAACTGTTGGCGAATTGGGCAAATCAACCGGAGATATTGCAACCCAGCCCGCAAAATGATGTTACTTTGCAGGTTGCGCGGGAATGTGGATATTTGCCCTTAGCATTAGCGATGGTTGGCGCGATGATGCGGGGGAAACCTGCAAATCGCTGGCAGAATATTTTAGAAAAACTCCGCAGTGCTGATTTAGAGAAAATCAAACAACAGTTTCCCGATTATCCTTATCCAGATTTACTCAAAGCTATTGCTGTTAGTGTGGCGGCTTTGGATGAGAATTGCCAACAGCGATATTTAGATTTTGCGGTATTTCCCGAAGATACACCCATACCCGAAGCAGTTTTGCAGATTTTTTGGCAACCCTTGGGGTTAGATGAGTTTGATAGCCAAGATGTCATTGATGAATTGGTGAGTAAATCTCTGGCTTTGCGGGATGAAGCGGGAAATTTGCGGTTGCATGACTTGCAGTTTGATTATGTGAGGAAGCAGTACACGACTTTAGCAAAGGAAAGTCAGGGGATAGGAGTTTTACACAATCGGCTGTTAAATGCTTACAGCGAAAAATACCCCGAAGGCTGGCATAGTTTAGCAAATGACGGTTATATTTTGCAGAATTTAGCCTATCATTTGCTGGCGGGGGGAAGGGATGGGGAATTACAACAACTGCTGTGTGATTTTCGCTGGTTGCAGGGGAAGTTGGAGAACATCAATATCAATGCTTTGCTAGCAGATTATGATTTTTTGCCCCAAGATGAGAATTTACAGTTAATTCAAGGTGCGTTGAGGCTGGCGGCACATATTTTAAATGAGGATAAACAGCAATTGGCGGGGCAATTATTAGGGCGGTTGCTGAGTTTTGAAAGAGAAGAAATTCAAAGATTGTTAAACCAGGCGCAGCAATGCAAAACTCCTGGCTTGCTTCCGCAAACAGCCAGTTTAACTTCCCCCGGCGCTTCCTTAGTACGTACTTTAGTAGGTCATAGTAACTCGGTAAATACAGTTGCCCTGAGTACTGATGGCAAGTATGCGATTTCTGGTTCCGATGACAAGACTCTCAAAGTCTGGAATTGGCAAACTGGTGAACTACTGCGGACTCTAGTTGGTCATAGTGACTCGGTAAATGCAGTCGCCCTGAGTGCTGATGGCAAGTACGTGATTTCTACTTCCCGTGACACCACCCTCAAAGTCTGGAATTGGCAAACTGGTGAACTACTGCGGACTCTAGTTGGTCATAGTCGCTCAGTAAATGCAGTCGCCCTGAGTGCTGATGGCAAGTATGCAATTTCTGGTTCCGATGACACCACCCTCAAAGTCTGGAATTGGCAAACTGGTGAACTACTGCGGACTCTAGTTGGTCATAGTGGCTCGGTAAGTGCAGTCGCCCTGAGTGCTGATGGCAAGTACGCAATTTCTGGTTCCTTGGACAACACCCTCAAAGTCTGGAATTGGCAAACTGGTGAACTACTGCGGACTCTAGTTGGTCATAGTGGCTCGGTAAGTGCAGTCGCCCTGAGTGCTGATGGCAATTACGCGATCTCTGGCTCCTTGGATAACACCCTCAAAGTCTGGAATTGGCAAACTGGTGAACTACTGCGGACTCTAGTTGGTCATATTAGCTCGGTAAGAGCAGTCGCCCTGACTCCAGAGGGCAAATACATAATTTCTGCTTCCCATGACACCACCCTCAAAGTCTGGAATTGGCAAACTGGTGAACTACTGCAGACTCTAGTTGGTCATAGTGACTGGGTAAGAGCAGTTGCCCTGACTGCTAATGGCAAGTACGCGATTTCTGCTTCCCGTGACACCACCCTCAAAGTCTGGAATTGGCAAACTGGTGAACTACTGCGGACTCTAGTTGGTCATAGTAGCTCGGTAAGAGGAGTCGCCCTAACTGCTAATGGCAAGTACGCGATTTCTGCTTCCCGTGACACCACCCTCAAAGTCTGGAATTGGCAAACTGGTGAACTACTGCGGACTCTAGTTGGTCATAGTGACTGGGTAAGAGCAGTCGCCCTGACTGCTAATGGCAAGTACGCGATTTCTGGCTCCGATGACAAGACTCTCAAAGTCTGGAATTGGCAAACTGGTAAACTACTACGTACCATAGAAGGTCATAGTTACTCGGTAAGAGCAGTCACCCTGACTCCTGATGGCAAGTACGTGATCTCTGGTTCCTTAGACAACACCCTCAAAGTCTGGAATTGGCAAACTAGTAAACTACTGCGTACCATAGAAGGTCATACTTACTGGGTAAATGCAGTCGCCCTGACTCCTGATGGCAAATACGCGATTTCTGCTTCCCATGACACCACCCTCAAAGTCTGGAATTGGCAAACTGGTGAACTACTACGTAGCATAAAAGGTCATAGTAGCTCGATATATGCGCTTGCCCTGACTCCTGATGGCAAATACGCGATTTCTGCTTCCCATGACACCACCCTCAAAGTCTGGAATTGGCAAATTGGTGAACTACTGCGTACTATAGAAGGTCATAGTGACTCGGTAAATGCAGTCGCCCTGACTCCTGATGGCAAATACGTGATTTCTGGTTTTGTTGACAACACCCTCAAAGTCTGGAATTGGCAGACTGGGGAAGAAATCGCCACTTTCACAGGGGAAAGTGCAATATATTGCTGTGCTGTTGCATCTGATGGGGCGAAAATTGTTGCTGGCGATGCATTAGGGCGGGTGCATTTTTTGCGCTTGCAAGTCACAAAAGAGTAATTCGTAATTAAGAAATGCGGATTTTGTTTGAGTCAGTTGTGGCGAATGGGGATAATATAGAGTCCGGTTAGATAATTGTAATTGCCAGCCAAGAAATATCCAATTAAAAACATACCCAAATTGTAGGGGCACGGCATCCAAAGACTTTCGGTGAGACAGATATCTTATCGGTGCCGTGCCCCTACAGGGCGAATCATTGATTTTTTGGTATTATCCAAGCAAAACAAGCCGCGAATTGTGCGATCGCCTGTTTTAATTTCCTTCTCATCACCATCACTGTTGCTAATTCACTCATCAGTCGCCATCAAAGTGCGAGCGCTCTTGCTAATTTTCTCACCTTTCCAGCAAAAAGCCGCAACGTTGAAGATAAAAACCGCAATTTTCCGCATCAAAGCCGCAACGTTGAGGCTAAAAGGTGCAACTTCCAAGATAAAAGCTGCAACGTTGAGGCTAAAAGGTGCAACTTCCAAGATAAAAGCTGCAACGTTCGAGATAAAAGGTGCAACTTCCAAGATAAAAGCTGCAATGTTGAGGATAAAAGGCGCAAGCTTCATGCTTTGAAGTGCAAATTCCACCTTCAGAGGTTCAACAGTTGGTGATTTTTCCCGGCGAATTATGTTATTTCGGTCATATAACCTTACCCGTAGGCGGATGAGGGTTTAGCAGTGCTAAACCCCTACGCAAAATTTATCTGAAGGGCGATGTTTGGCAAATGCGATCGCATAATTAATCTCCACATCTATCTTCGTCACAAATCCTACCACCCCACGTAGGGGCATGGCACTGCCATGCCCTCTTCGCCCCCACGCAAAATCTATCTGGGCGAAATTTTGACCAAATGCGATCGCATAATTGATCTCCACATCCATCTTCGTCTCAAATCCTACCACCCCACGTAGGGGCATGGCACTGCCATGCCCCCATAACTTACATCACATCACCGACAATTCCTATATTGAAAATCTCAATCTATCCGTTCGCAGTCAAATTGCCCTTTAATATAGTCGTTATAAAAGCTACCAATAGAATCAGCCGAGTAAAAATCCTCCCAAGTCTCCTCATCTACCCCAAAATACTCATAAACTGCCCCATTCTTAAACTCAACTTGCAAAGTTTGCTCGTGACTATCGTAAGCAATGCTAGCCGCCATTGAAGAACTCACAGGTAACAGCGCAATTGGTTCTTCATATTCCGGAAACACCACAGGTTCGGCAACAATCTCGTTGAGTTCTACCAACCCCTCAAAAGCTTGAACTGGTGCGGGAATCTCTAAAAGTTCTATTTCCTCGCCGCGATCGAGCAATAATTGTAAATGTCCGTCAGAATGAGCGATCGCAATTAGGCTACTCAAGTCCATTTTTGATAGTCTCATTAAATTTGCTCTCCTGTGGGCGTAGAAATGTTATTTTTCGGTTGATAGGATTAAATTCTGCTGCAAAATCGCACCGCTTATTAGTACATTTGTATCATACAAGCGGTTGATCGTCAAGACTTTGCAGTGAGAAATACCTACTGTCGTACTCCGGTTTTCACAAGGCTGGCATAGTTGGCAATGAACAACCCATTTGGAGAAAAATTTTTACAAGAATTGCCGCTAATTCTGGCGGGGCCTATCTTGCAGCATACAGAATCAGACGCCGTTACAGTCTGGATAGCGCTGAAACGTCCTTGTGAGGTGGTACTCCAGGTTTATGACACAGCAAATCGCGGTGAGTTAATTACAAATCTGCTCTTTGAGGGAAGACGCCGGACTTTTGCCCTGGGAAAATTCCTGCATATTGTCGCTGTCACGGCGGAATCTGCGGGTAGTCATTTATTAAGTAGCGATCGCATCTATGCCTACGACTTACAATTTATTGAATCTTCCACCCAGCAGCAAACATTAGCCACAGCTTTATGTTCTCGCCGCTTTCCCGCCGTTAATATCAGCTATTTCGACCATCAAAAACCCACCTTTGCCCTCCCCCCCACCGATTTACAAGATTTACGCATCGTGCATGGTTCCTGTCGCAAACCTCACGGTGATGGTTTTGATGCGTTACCGATTCTCGATTGCTTAATTGAGTCCGCCGCTAACCAGCCAAACAAACGACCCCATCAGCTTTTCCTGACAGGCGACCAAATTTATGGTGATGATGTCGCCGATCCCCTGTTGTGGGTGTCTAGTCAGTTAGGGGATGCGCTGTTAGGTTGGGAGGAAAGGTTACCCGTCACCCAGTACACAGCCGCCGATCCGAGTTATTACACCCCCAAGCAATTACTTCCCGGATATCGTGCAGATATCGCCACACACCAAGCTGGTTTCACCGCCGGCTTGCATAATAAAACCGCCAAAGTTAGCAGTCACCTGCTGAGTTTAGGTGAATATTACGCATCTTATATATTGTCATGGTCGCCCGCCTGCTGGCCGAGTAGCATACCCCAAGGACACGAGGTAATGCATGGACATCGAGTCAGCCGCCGTTGGGATAAAGAAGTGCGGGACATGCAGCAATTTACCCATACCCTGTGGAAAGTGCGGCGGGCGCTGGCGAACGTTCCCATGTATAGTATTTTCGATGACCATGATGTCAGCGACGACTGGAACCTCAACCAAGCTTGGTGTCTGCGGGTTTTAGGACAGCCCTTGGGACGGAGAACAGTGCAAAATGCTTTATTAGCCTATGCAGTGTTTCAAGCTTGGGGAAACACACCCAAGCAATTTGCAGCCGGTCAACCAGGGGAGAGATTATTACAAGCGGCGGCGGATTGGTCTGCATCTGGGGGAATGAATGGTGCGGTGGAAAATGCGATCGCCCGTTATTTAGGAATGCCGCCCATCAATCCCAGTACAAACTTGCCGGAATTTGTGCAATATGATGCAGTCTTAGTTCTCGACCGTGCCCCAGAAGCCTTGACCTGGCATTATACAATCCGTAGTTTTTGCCATGAAGTCATAGTTTTAGATACACGCACTTGGCGCGGTTACCCTGCCGACCAAAAACCCATCGCGCCGCCAATGCTGCTATCACCGCCAGCCTTTAGCCAGCAACTATCCCAGCCTTTAGAACAAGTAAATCATAAACCAAAAGGGCGATCGCAACTGCAAGCTACATTTGTGATTGCACCGACCAACTTATTTGGGTTAGAAGTAATAGATTGGATTCATCACTGGCATTTAAAAAGAGATAAAGTTTATGGTGTCGATGTCGGCGATGCATGGAACATTAATTACGAAGCATTAGCAAAATTTCTCACCACATTATTTGAACAACGCCGCCAAGTAATAGTCTTATCTGGAGACATTCATTACAGTTCTGTTGTCCGGTTAACTTATACCCGAAAATCTTTAGGTTCCGAGAAAAAATCTGTATTAGTGCAACTAACAGCCAGCGCCTTTAAAAACGAAGAAAAAATTACAGAAATCATTCATACCAGACTCAAACAATGGCTGTTACCAGAAAAAAATCGTCAATGGATAGGCTGGAATAATCCCCCATATATGCTAGAAATTTCTAGCAAAAAATCCTACCGCAAATCTCTCTCACATCGTCCCCCCGAATGGCATGGTTTAATGGAATGGGTTCACCGTAAAATCACCAAAACTGCTGAGTTTGGTCATAATATTTCCTGGCTAATGACCGCCGAACAACATGCGAGAAACCTAAAATGGGAACTATTCCAGTATTTAACCTTTTGGAAACTACCCTGGTTTCAAGATGGACGAGAAGTTATAGGTTTAAATAATTTAGCCTTAGTCCATTTTGAAATAGATAATAATAATTCTTCCAAAGTCATCCAAGATTTATATTGGTTTTCTACTTGGTATCCCATCGAAATTGTTTACAGCCGCTTTGAAAGCGAACTCAGCCATTCTCGATTATCAATATAAGTAGGCGGTGCAATTAAACATAACTGGCTAGGGCTGTCATTTGTCATTTGTCATTTGTCATTTGTCATTGGTAAGGGTTTCAAGCCAATATTGGACTGTCTAGCCTTAAATATTGCAATAAATTTCTTCTTCTCTCTCTGTGTTCTCTGCGCCTCTGCGGTTTATTAATGCACTATTTTAACCTTGACACGCTGGTATACTCAACTTTGGTGCGTTGCGCTGCGCGACAACACACCCTACTAATTCTTCTTTTCTCTTGGCGTCCTTGGCGTCTTGGCGGTTCATTAAATATTAATTACATCATCATAGCGAAATGGTATAACTTCAAAAATTCATCTCGCCCATTGCTGCGAAATATAACTATAAAAAGCCTCCTTATCCACCTTATCCATTGCATAAATCTTCCTCCCACCGGCAACAACTTTCGTCCGTCCTTGACTAACACCATTACTAATAATTTCCGTTTCCCACTCACGTAATTGATAAAATTCTGGATGTCCTAAATAAGCCGTTGCTAACACATCCCAACAATAATAATCTTGAGGAATAACTAAGGCATAACATTGTCCCACCAAATCAGAAATAGGAAATTGGCGTTGTCTTCCCATTTTGCGCACCATCTCTGATGTCATCGGTACATTATTAGTTAAATCCAAAGGACACATAATAATTTCAATTTGACTTTTCCAAACTCGCGCAGCAGAAACAGCATCCCAATAAGCATTCCATTCCGCAGTACCATCTTGTCCTGGTTCCCAATTTTTCTCAATATTTCCCGGAACATTTAACGCACCCCCCATCCAGACAATTTTGCTAATTTTCGCCTCAATATCTGGCGCTTTATCTAACGCTACAGCTACATTCGTCAACGGCCCGGTTACCATTAGCGTAACTGCTTCCGTAGCTTCACGCAAAACCTTCACCATAAAATCTTGGCCTGTTTCTTCTACCAAAGCTGTCTGAATATTGTCATTTTGATTGAGAATTGGTAGATGATCGACAACATAAGAATCACGACGATAAAGATAAGGAAAAGCATTAATTCCCCGCACCGTGCTTTCTGCAACCGGGATATGTGAAAATCCCATCAAGTCTAAAATTTTCCTTGTAGCACTCACAGCAGGTTGCACATAGCAATCAGCAGGTGTCACCACAATACCGAGTAATTCCACATGATCCATAGTCAGCAATAGCATAGTTGCTAGATAATCATCTACACCGCCATCGTGATCCATTAAGACAAGTTGTTTAGACATAGCTGGAGGATTAATCATGGATGAATTTATGCAAGCTGCGATTCAAGAAGCAAGACAAGGTAGACAAGAAGGCGGAATTCCCATTGGTTCAGTACTGGTCAAAGATGGCAAAATTGTTGGTAGAGGACACAACAAGCGGGTACAAGATAGCGATCCCGTTACCCACGCCGAAATTGACTGTCTGCGCAACGCTGGCAGAATAGGTAATTACAGAGGTACAACACTCTATTCCACCTTAATGCCATGCTACTTATGCGCTGGTGCAGTCGTGCAATTTGGCATCAAAAAAGTCATCGCTGGAGAATCGAGAACTTTTCCTGGTGCTAAAGAGTTTATGATATCTCACGGCGTCGAAGTCGTTGACCTGGGATCGGATGAATGCGAACAAATGATGAGTGAGTTTATCGAAACTAATCCCGAACTTTGGAATGAGGATATTGGGAAGTAGAGACAAGGGTTCATCGTGTCTCTCATACTAGACGCGATGAATCGCGTCTCTACAATTTCGATTCATCGCGTCTGTACAATTTTTTATTCATCTGGTTCGGTGGGAAACAAAAACAAAAGCTAAATTACGAAATAATGCTGAGGCTAAATCTTCAAAGGCAGGATTTAATTGCAATGATGATTGTGAGATAAATTGATGTTCTTGGCTGTTGAACATCAGCAAATATTGAGAAATATATTTGTATCCCCATCCAACAAGAGGAAGTGTAAGTTTGTAGTGATGATTAAAATCATGACTACAAACAATATTTCTTAGAAAAAATATTGACCAGTATTTTTTTACATAAAAAACAAAAATTCGGTGGCTGCGATTTTGTAGACACCGATTTTTTTTCTGCCAAAAATTACCTAAATACTTAAGTAAAAATTTAACTGTTTTACGTACTTACTCTGTGGGATTTTACCAATTTCATCTGTAATAGTCGAAATAAGCTATTAGCTTCTGCTGGGCAATTTTTATTTGATACAGCAGTTAATCAAATGTATTTACAGGGTAATTGATATAAGTCATAAGGGTGGCAATTAGCAATGGGTAAGGCTATAGGAATTGATCTGGGAACGACTAATTCTGTCGCCGCTTTTAAATTAGCAGAAGTGGAAGTGGTGACAGCAGATGATAATACACCCCCAGATAGAAAACTAACGCGATCGCTCGTGGCTGACGAGCAAGGTAAATTATTAGTAGGTGAGCAAGCATATAACCAGCTACGTGCTGATCCGGAAAATGTGATTATTTCGATTAAACGTCTCATCGGTAGGGGTTTTGCCGATCCCTCTGTGCAGAAACAACAGAGAGAATTTGCTTACAAAATTACTCCCCCAACGCAAGGAACAGATAACGGGATTGCGGTATGGCTAGGGGGTAAAGAATATCAGCCAGAGGATATTTCGGCGGAAATTCTCAAAAAAGTGGTGCGAAATGCCCAAAATTATCGTCAAGCTATCGGTAAAAATGACGAAGTTATCGATCAAGCTGTGATTACTGTCCCTGCTTATTTTAACGACCAACAACGCCACGCTACCCGCATAGCTGCTCTTAAAGCCGGACTCAAACCTTTAGAATTACTCCCAGAACCAACAGCAGCAGCGATATCTTATGGTTTTTCTCCCAACGGCGACGATTTTAAAACAATATTAGTCTTTGATTTTGGTGGCGGGACATTTGATGCTTCTTTAATTCAAGCGGCGGGAACTTCCTTTATTGAATCGGGGAAAGCTGGGGATTTATGGTTAGGTGGAGATGACATCGATTCGCGGATGATTAATTTTGTAAAAGCGCAAGTTTCCCAACAAGAAAAAATCGCTGATATTGATGGTTTAATTGCCAAAATGCCCCACTATCAACGAGTCAGATTTAATGCTGATTTGAAAATAGCTGTAGAAAGAGCCAAAGCAGAATTAAGCACGGGGACAGCAGCACAAATTGTCCCAGCTACCGCATTATTAGACGAATTAGGCATAGCAATTCCCATCGAAGTTACCATCACCCGCGAACAATTTGAGAGTTTAATTACTGATTTAGTAGACCGTTCGCTGCAAATTTGTCGCAAGGCTTTAGAATATGCCGAACATCATATAGAAATGGTAGATGTAGTTTTGATGGTGGGGGGTTCTTCACAAATTCCCTTAGTTCAACGCAAAGTTAAAGAAGCTTTTGGTAATAATAAAGTATTGATACATCCCCGGCCAATGTACGCTGTAGCTGAAGGTGCAGCAATTGTTGCGGCTGGACAAACAGATAAAGTAACTACAGTTTCTCGCGATTATTATATTCAGTTACTAGATGGACAATATAAAGTAATTAGTCGAGGTGATATTCTCCCAGTCGCCACATCACATACTTTTAAAACTACGGCTGACGGACAGAGGTTAATTCACTTTAAGTTTTTCAGTCCCGATGAAAATGAATATTTTGAAAGTATTGGCGATATGTGGTTAGGGTTAAATCACTATTATCCAGAGGGGACAGAAATTATCGTCAATTTGGCGTTGGATGAAAAAAATGGCGTGTTAAAGATGACTGCTACGTTAAAAAATGACCCTTCAGAAAGAGTCAGTTGTACTTTCTCGCGCGGTGGATCGGATGAAAAAATATATCAGGAATTGGAATCGACGATCGCAGAACTCAACGATCAAGATTTAACCGATATTGGCGTTCAAGAAGCGCTCAAATTAGCTTTACCAGTGGTGCAATTAAGCAACCAAATTATTGATCACCACACAGGAGAAGAACGCAGCGATATTCGCGATCGCGCGGCGTACAATCTGCAAAAATTTCAAGTATCCATGTCTAAGCAACGCCTAGCGGCTGATTACTTGATCAATGAATGCGATCGCATCGTCCAACTTTGTAGCTTTTTAATTTCCGAACCCCAACAAGAACGCTTAAAAAGGCTGAGTCAAGATTTACAAGCCGCAATGGATGCTAATGATGTATCTGGGATGGAGTATCACAGTGAAAATGCGGAAAGGGAACTCAGCAATCTCCCCGATCGCGTCAAAATCATTCAAGCTAGTCTCGCAAGTATCCGCCAAGCCAATTCAGTTTCACCCACCCAAGCCAATGGGATGTATGACAAGCTGTTGCGAATGCTAGATGCGATGGAACGGGAAGAAAAACCAGAAGCGGAACGTTTGTGGAGTGAACTACAACCAGATGTACAGCGTTGGTTAAATGAGGAATCTGCTGGTAGAACTATTGTCACAGGATTGACAAAATGAAGACTATCCTTAACTGTCCTGTGTGCGGTTATCAAGAAGTTACCAGTTATACTTGTCCCAACTGCGATACTGACTTATCTGTAATTCGCATCCTCCAAGAATTACCTGCTGTTAAAACCACAGTTTCCGCAGCCAAATTTCACGCTTTACCTTTAGCAATTGCGTTGTTGACATTGCTTTTAGGTATGTGTTTGGGATTTGGAAGTCGGTATATCTTCCCAACAACCCAATTACACGCCTTAACAGTTCCTTCTCCCCACCCAATTGTCAACAGTCGCGTCAGTCTCAACCCACCCTTTAATCAGCCTCCGGTAGTCATGAACACAATTACCTATACCGTACAATCTGGAGATCATCTGAGTGCGATCGCCGAAAAATTTTGCGGTAGAGGAACACCTTGGGAAATCATGGTGACAGCTAACCCCCACCTGCAAAATCGCGAGAATCACATAAATATCGGTGAGGAATTAAATATACCCAAGTGTCAGGAGTAAAGATGGTAGTTAAGAGTCAATAGTCAATAGTCAATGGTCAAGAGTTAATGAGTTGAAATGCAATTAGTAAGTCAGTAATTAAACCAAATTATATTACCAAACGTAAATCAACCTGAAACCTTTACCAATGACCAATGACAACTGTACAGACAAGAGTTATCGCGTCTCTAACCAATGACAAATGACAAATGACAAATGACAAATGACATATGAGCATCCTTGATAATTTCAACACCTTCAGTAAGATTTTGCTGGGTGTGGGGATAGTTGATGGTTGGAAATACGTAGAGCAATCTCAACAAATTCAGAAAAGAGCCGAAAAATTAGCGCAAAACAAGCAATTACGAGAAGCAGTTAGTATTATTCAAAAATCTCTAGCTGTATGGTCAAAAAAACCTGGTTTTGGCGAACGGTTGCTGCGTCAGTGGTTAATGAGTAATTTATTAGACAATTTAAGTCAGCAATTACAACAGTGGAATCAACAAATCCGCGAAGCAGATAAACTAGCTTTGCAAGGGGATATGTTGCTGAAAGAAGATCGTGGCGATCCTCTGGAAACTCAAATTCTTGTGAAAGCGATCGCTATTTATCAAAGCTGTAGCCAAATTATCCATGATGAGCGGGTATTAAAGCTCATCAACCGATGTCAGCAGGAAATACAACGCAGACAGCATTTTCAGACGTTGGTAACTAAAGCACAGTCACACGCGGAGAATAAATATTTTCAAAATGCGATCGCAGTTTATCAAAAAGCTGAAGAATTATATTCTACAGCAGCTTTACAAGAGGCGATCGCGGCGGCTAAATCCCAAGTAGAGCAGGAAAAAATTTATACTTCGGCATTGCAAAGGGCGCAACAAGCCCACAATCAAGGAAAATTAAAAGGAGCGATCGCTGTTTTAGAAACTGCTTTGAGTAATTTTCCCCGTCAGGATGGATGGAAATTATTACAAGAATTACAACAAACAATCAAAGGTAAAGAAAAGTATCGTCAAGGGTTAGCAGCAGAGAAAGTCAATGATTTACCAGCTGCGACATCTTTGTATGAAGCTGCGAAAACCCTTCTACCCAATCCTACAGAATGTCAAATCAGGTTAGGAATCATTGCGATTAAAACCGAAAATTGGGCGATTGCTTTATCTCATCTATTCAATTTACCAGGAGAACAAGCGGCTTATCTGCGGGGATTTGTCTATGCTAAACAAAAGAATTTACAACAAGCTTATCGAGAATGGCAAGGAATATCTTTTAATGAAATTAGCGCCCAAAGAGAAATTCTCAATACTTTAGCGCAGCGTCAACGCCTGCTTTATCTAAAGAATATTGAGGAATTTGTGAATCTGGGAAATTTGGAACTAGCGAAAGCTGCGAGTGCAGAATTTAGCCATACATTTGGTTTCGATCCTTTAGTAGAAACCAATCTCAAAGAACACATTATACCCAGAATAGATGTGGAACTTTGGCAAAATTCCGAGCGCCAGAAAATCGTTAAACAAATTGAAAAAAATTGGATTTCTCAACCTAATATTACCAATTTACATAATTTATTAGTAGCTATTTATTACAGCGAGCATTACGATTTTCTCCATCTCTCACATTTGATAGTTATCTTATCTACAGCCTTAGCAAATTTAACGGCAGATCCTCTGCTGCAAGATATACCTTGGCTAGGAAATCAATCTATTGATTTTCAATTAATATCCTTAGAATTAAAACGGCGATTAGAAGCAGCAATTGATAGCTATAAAGATAGAGATATTCCCACCTATTTAAATTTACGCGATAAATATCGTTTAGAATCAGTAGCCTTAAAATTCATGGGCGAACCTGCGCAAAGAGGAATGACAGTAAATAATCTATTTATCACACCAGGTTGTTATCAGCATTATATTTCTCATTGGCGAGATAAAGTAATTGAACGTATAGATATAAAAAATCAACTTCTCCGTTCTCTGTATACACCTTGGGGATTAGCAATAGCTGCTTGTTTATCAGCAGATAGTCAAAGAGCAATTAAACTTAAAACCTTACATCAAACTACTAATAATATTGATGATATTGAACAATTTTCTCAAAAATTTATCGCTTATCATGAAGGTTGCCATTATCTGAGTCATAAACAATGGCGTCAAGCAATTACTCCTTTAACAACAGCAAAATCAGCAATTATCAATCATCTAGATTGGCAACAAGAAATAGATAGACTAGCTGGATTGCAACGTCAAACCATCTCAGCAATTGAAGAACATTTAGAATTTGCTCAATTTTGGTATGAAATTTTAGGTAGTCAACCTGCTAGAAGTTATTTATCCGAATACAAAGCCGAGAAAATTCGCGAGCAAATTTATCAAAGAAAAATTTCTTTAAATGAGGCTACAAAAGAATTGCAAGAAATCAAAAAAATCGACCCGAAAAATCCGATAGTACTGGATTTAATCGCCATGATTGAATTTCAGCAAGAAATAGAAGTAATTGAGAACTTGTTGAAAACTAATCAATTCGATCAAGCAGTTAAATTGGCTAAAAAATCTCAGCAACCACGCATCCGTTATATTGTGGCAGAAATTTGTATTGATATATTACTTAAAGGCTTTCAAAATGGAGAATTAAGTATTCCAGAAATTTCCAATTTAGGTCAATGGGCTTACGAACTTTGTCCCGAACAAGATAATATCAAAAAAATCTATCACTTTAGTCAAGAACTGAAGGAAATTCAGGAACTCATGAAGCGCGATCGCTTTGAAGAAGCAATTCGCAAAGCCCAAAAATCACAACATGAATCAACTCGCCATTATGTTGCAGAGTTATTTATTATGACCATAGTTAAAGGTATTCAAAAGAAAGATTTATCTTGGGAAATAATTAAGCAGTTAGGAATTTGGGCTTACGAACTTTGTCCTAACGAACCTGCTTTTCAAGAAATTTTCCATAGCCTCAAGTTACGTTAAATAAAGGTGATATATAACTTGAAAATGGGCATGGGACATTTATTAGAGACGCGATTAATCGCGTCTCTACAATTGTCCTCCTTGTTCTCCTTCCCTTGTTCTCCTTCGCTTCCTTTCCTGATCTTATGGAACACAATCCCTATGATATTTTAGGCGTTACCCCAGTCGCCTCAAAAGCCGAAATTACTAAAGCTGTCGCCTTAGCCATGAAGCGCAAGCAATATCCTGTAGATGTCATTGCTAAAGCGCAAAAAAGCTTAATGAAGCCGGAAGAACGGATTATTGCTGATTATTTACGTCCGATATTACCGCCGGTTAAGCGTTTCAAAAATAGCGATTTATCGGCTTTACAACAACCAGTACCAAAATTGGTATTATTAGCTCAGTTAGATGGATTAGAGCAAGCGATCGCTCAAGCTAGCCAACAAGAGCTGATAGAACGAGAATATATACCCTTGAGCTTATCAGAATTAATGACAGAAGGTATCGCTGCTTGCAAACAAGGCCGTTATCCTCAAGCGATTAAATATCTAGAAGAATATACTCAAGGCTGTACAGATAAAAATCACAAAGATTATATTCAAGCCCAAATGTGGCTAATTAGAGCTTATCATCTGGGTAGAGATTTGCAAAGAGCGATCGCCCTTTGTCAACTATTAAGCAATCATCCCCACACTCAAGTACAAACTTGGGTAAAGAAAACTTTATCTATGTTATCTCAAGAGGTTTCTCATGTCTGAATCACCCCAAAACACCAGCAAATTTTGGGATTGGATAAAATCGAAAATTCTCGGTTTTAATTCTCCAGAATCTTTGTCTGGTGAAAATACAGGATCTGCAAATAAAAATCACTATTTAATTACCCAAGAAAAACGCGATTTACTCATTAGCGAAATCGGCACAATTCAAAAAGAAAATATTTTATTACAGCAATCCTTGCGAGAACAGCAAACCCAAACTGTAGCCAAAACCGAGGATTTATTTTTAGAACTTTTAGAAGTTTCTGATGCTTTAGAAAATTTATTAGAATATTTAGAAAATAATACTGAACCCAATCAAGAGTTTCTCCAACGTTTACCTAAATCTGTTGGCGCAGTACATCGCAAGTTTTTGAGTATCTTAAAAAAGCGTCAGGTTTTACCGATTGAACTCCAAGATACCCAACCAGATTTTACTGTATGCCGAGTCGTCGATCGCGAAGTCCGCAACGACCTCGCAGACCAAACAATCACTAAAGTTGTCCGTCAAGGCTTTCGCTTACAAGAAAAGATTCTCCGCCCCACAGAGGTAATTACATCGAAACCAGGTTAGGGGTTAGGGGCTAGGAATTTTAGATTTTAGATTTTGCGAAAAGTCGGAGCGCCGGCTTCCGGCGATCTGAACTTTTCAAGACGGATTTTAGATTCAAATACAATCCAAAAGACGCTCGAGGACTCGCTAACGCTGCGCTATCGCAAATCCAAAATCTAAAATTGTTTTTAATGCCCAATGCCCCATGCCCAATGCCCCATGCCCCACTTACTTCATCTTTCGTTACATTTTTAGGCGATCGCTAAAATATGCCTGCAAGCAGATAACAGCATCTTCAGGAAAATGCTTATATTAAAGTCTGTTTCAATTTACTAAGATAGCTGACAGCTTATGTTTACAATTCTTGACTTTAGAAATAGATTTTTAGCAGATTGTTAGCATATATATTTCTTTTAGGTGTACTTGAGAATTCAAACATTATTGAAGGACTTATTTACATTACTTTACTTATTTCTATTCTGGTTAAGTTTATTGTATTTTGAGCTAACCAGCCTCAATAGCCTGTTAGCCTTGTAATCAAGCTAAGGATTGTTTGAGTTAATTGATATATGGATTTCAATCGAAAATTAGCCTTATGTTTATGCAGTTAGACAGCTACTTTTGATTTTAGTAAGTATTGATATTCAGAAAACTACACCAATTCCACAAATTACACTAGCAACCAGATGATGAATCATTACGCTATCGAATGGATTGAGGCATGGTGCCGAGAAAATGGCTGGACAGATTTATTCGTCGAGCGGCGCAATAACTACTGGGCGTTTCCTCCAGGCTGTGTAATGCCTGAACCAATTCCCGTACAAGCCCTGAGATTGATTAAAGCCGAAAAAGGGCTGACTGCTGAAGAAAAATGGTGGTCGATATCAGCAATTATTGGCACAGTGGTAGCTGTTTTATCTACAGTGGTATTAAAGTGCCCCATGCCATTAGTATTTGCTTTTGCATTTAACGCAATTACGGTGGCTCAATTTGAAATGGAAGATGTATAAAATTCCATTTACTGCATCCTTAAGTCATTGGTCTATTATGAAAAACTGCTCTTGATTTTACCTTCAGCAAGAGCAGTTTTTAATTTGGGATTGGAAATTAAATATAAATATATTTGTTGACTGTTGACTGTTGACTGTTGACTGTTGACTGTTGACTGTTGACTGTTGACTGTTAAAATTGATATAAAGGGCAATTTAAATAGGATTTTTAGAAATAATTAATTAAGCCTGGATAAACGATATTTGGCAACTTTCTATTTAACTTGCTACAGTTATTATTGTGTTATTGTTTCATTAAGCATAATCTTTTAATATCCAAAAATTAAGTTTATATTAACTCCTCCTTGATACAGAATTAATATCTTCCCTATATTTGTTGGAACATCAAAGTAATACAGCAATCCTAAATGATTTGTGAAATACTACAAGCAAGGTTGTTGACTGTTAACCGTTAACAGTCAACAGCCAAAACCGATATTTTTCGCAACTGAAATAGGATTGCTATACATGACACATTCTAATGAATAGAGTTATCCTTGGGAGCGTTTACCGATTGTTGCTCTATTTTTACGGTGTCAGATATTTCTCTACTTTGATTCACTTAATATAATCAGGGATTGAGTAAGGATGTTCAAGTACGAGAATTTTGAGCGGTTGTTGCACAGTTCCATCAAGCGACGCAATCTAATTATCGGGGCAGGAGCATTTACTGGTTTGGCGATCACTAGCCAATTTTCTCATCAACGAGCGATCGCTAAAACTAAATTTTCTACTAATCCTTTTACGCTAGGTGTAGCCTCTGGTGAACCTGATGACAATAGCGTAGTTATCTGGACTCGTCTAGCGCCCGAACCCCTAAATGGTGGTGGAATGCCTGCGATGAATGTACCAGTTCGCTGGGAAGTAGCAATTGACCGCAATATGAAGCGGATATTGTCTAGAGGTACAGTCATGGCTCGGCCAGAACTAGGCCATTCGGTGCGGGTGGTAGTTGAAGGACTCTCTCCTGATACTTGGTATTGGTATCGCTTTAGTGTTGGTAAAGAAGCTAGCCCAATTGGTCGAACTCGTACTACTCCAGCAATGGGTAGAGGTATATACACCAATAGCTTGAAGTTTGCCCTAGCATCCTGCCAGAACTATCAGCAGGGATACTATACTGCTTACAAATACATGGCTGAGGATGACCTGGATTTAGTAGTCCATGTTGGTGACTACATCTATGAGGGAGGAATCAGTACCACTGGGCCTAGACAGCATAATAGTGCCGAAATTCTCACATTGGCAGATTACCGTAACCGTCACGCCCTCTATAAATTAGACACCAATCTCCAAGCCGCTCATGCAGCCTTTCCTTGGATTGTCACCTGGGACGATCACGAAGTAGAAAATAACTACGCCAACTTTATTTCTGAGATTGATACTGAACCAGATCAAGATCCGGCAATTTTTCTCCAACGGCGAGCAATTGCTTATCAAGCTTACTACGAACACATGCCACTGCGTCCCTTCTCGCGACCAGTAGGCCCCGATATGCAACTTTATCGGCGGGTAAATTATGGTAATCTGGCGACATTTCATGTTTTAGATACTCGTCAATATCGTACAGATCAACCCTGTGGCGATGGTACTAAAGAACGTTGTCCAGAAGTTTTAGATCCGCAAGCAACAATTCTCGGACAAGCACAAGAAGATTGGTTATATAAAGGTTTAAGTCGCTCGAAAGGTCAATGGAACATCCTAGCTCAACAGGTTCCTATTGCCCAAAGAGACACCAGACTAGGTGAAGGGCAAACCTTTAGTATGGATAAATGGGATGGTTATTTAGCAGATCGCGATCGCCTGATGGATTTCTTCGCTAAACGCAAACCTTCTAATCCAGTATCTTTGGCAGGGGATGTACATTCTCATTGGGCAATGGATCTCAAAGCTGATTTTAACGATCCAAAATCTGCCATAGTCGGTAGTGAATTTGTCTGTTCCTCAATTAGTTCTGGTGGAGATGGCAACGACAATATACCCGCCTACATCAATGATGCTGATAATCCACACATCAAGTTTTATAACAATCGTCGTGGGTATGTTCGCTGTACATTGACTCCCACTCTCTGGAGGTCAGATTATTTAGCAATGTCAGAAGTAACAACCCAATCTGGTACGATTAGTACCAAAGCTTCATTCATTGTTGAAAACAATCGTCCTGGGGTACAGCGCATTTAACACTGTAAATACAGTTTTCTCTTTGATAATTTTCGGAGTTAGAACTCAAGTCCTAACTCCGAAATTAATCACAAGGCTAATGTTTGATTCGGATAGTATTTGGTATTGCACATTTTAGACCATTGAAGGAATTAGTCGAACCTGATAACAAACAAAGCAGCCTCTCATACCGCAAGTCTAAAGTCAAACACAGATGCTTAAACTAGGTTTGTTTACTCAACTGTCGCATTATTAAAGTAGTTGGTAATTGCTGTACCTATTTGTGTATTTGTCCAATTGTGATTGTAAATCGCTACATCTTGGATAGTAGGAAGACTGACAGTTTTAATTCCACCAAGACTAATCACAAAATCGTTGTAGTCGCGATTAGAACCACTATCAATAGCCACATCTTCAAAACCGATAACCGCGCCTTTATCTCCTGTCAAGAATTCTGCTACTTGTACAGTCTCGTTTAAATTAGCAGCAGACATTGAGAAGAAAAGTTTATTGCTGGCTGCACCTTGTCCAGTCAAAGCATCGTGAAGAGTTCCATTGGCAGCGAAAACAAAACCAAAAGTATCTCCTCCTTGCATTTGATAAATTTTCTCGCCTCTATACTGCTCGTTATTGAAATTCGGTTCCCAATTAAGAATGGCACTATTATCAGTGAAACGCGCACCTTCTACAGGATCTTGGGCCACAACATATCCATCTGAATTGTTGCTGGTAGCACGGCGCACTGCTTCTGTCATAAAAGCTGTCGAGCCGATTTCGTACATATCCATTCCCCGAAGGCTAAAAATACCTAATTCCCCTTGATGATAATCACCGCCGTCGTAGAGGAAGTCAACTTTAACTTGACCGGTTTGATTAGCAAGAAAAACTCCTTCATCAAAAATTGCGCGGTTCGTATATTCGAGTAATTGTTGTCCTACAGTTGTGGTACGCCAATCGCGATCGGAGTTGGAGAAATTATCAATGGATTGAGCGATTCCTTTAGCGCCTTTGATTTGGAAAACAAAATCGTTGTAATCGCGATCGGAAGTACTAGAACCAGTGGGAATATCTTCAAAAGCAAAAGTTCCGTTACCATCTACATCTACCATTTGTCCGACAGCCATATTGGGATTCGCTTCGGGGATGGAGAACAGGGGAAGTTTACCATATTGCCACATGTGGCTGTCTTTACTGAGCCAATTAGCATTTTTGATTGCCTGAGCATTAGTATGGGGTACAAACATAAAGGCAAACTTATCTCCTGGATTCATCTCGAAAGTTGTTATTCCTCGATAATTTCCAGAATTAAAATTGTCTTCCCAAGGCATTTTTTCAGTGAACCGCGCACCTTCTGAAGAGTCATCAGATAAGACGTAACCTAATTTAGAATTGCTGAGAGCGCGTCTAGATGCTTCTTGAATAAAAGCTTGAGAACCAGCTTGGTAATTTTCCATTCCGGCGAGGCTAAATACAGCCATCTCTCCTTGATACCAGCCGCCATCGTAAAGAAAATCAAAGGTTACTTGACCAGTTTCACCAACTTGAAAGACTCCTTCGGTATATGTAGATCGGCTAGCATATTGGAGTAATTCTTGTCCGCTATTACTTGTTCGCCAATCTCGGCCGGAATTAATTTCTGTATTGATGCTGGCGGTGTTATAACTTTTAAGTCCTTTGGCTTGGAAGATGAGGTCATTGAAATCTTTGTCACCCTTACCAGCACTAACGTTGTTATCTTCAAAGGCGATCGTCCCATTATTATCGACTGCAACTATCTGTCTTTGATTGGTAGAGAAAATAACCTCTTTACCCCATTGAGAAGTAACAGAGGGTTTGTTAAAAACTTCCTCAAAGGTGGTATTTTGCACCAGCATAAATGCCACTTCGTCGCCAGCGTTCATCTGAAATGACTTAACGCCTTGGTAATTACCAGCACCGAAGTTATCTTCCCAACTAGCATTATTTTGGCTAAAACGTGCGCCTTCTGTGCGATCGCTAATGAAGATATGACCTTGTTTGGAGTTACTTAAAGCACGCGCGATCGCTTCTTGGCGGAACTCTAAGGAGCCTGGTTGGTATTTATCCATACCTTTGAGGCTAAAGACAGCTACTTCACCTTGATACCAACCACCATCATAAAGATAGTCCAGTTGAACTTGGCCTGTACCATCAACTATGAAAGTACCTGTGTCAAACTGAGGACGATTCGCATATTGTGTTAATTCTTTGCCAACATTGGTATTTAACCAGTTGCGATTAGAGTAAATGGAATCTTGGACACTCGGTGCGGTAGCTGTTGCACCCGACACCTGAACCACCATATCGTTGTAATCGCGATCGGTTAAGTTGGAGTTCAAGGTATTAATATCTTCCCAACCGAAGGTATTTCCCTTACCTGTGATGTCTGCAATTTGATTTGAAAGTTGTCCTGTGGTTGGGTTGAGTGAGCCGAAAGAAAACAGAACGTTGTTGGCGCTAGAAGCGGAACTTTGGGCAATATTAGCAACTGTTGTATCGGTAACTAACATCATTGCAAACTTAGTTCCAGCAACCATCTGAAACTTTGGCGCGCCTTGGTAAATACCGCCGTTATAGTCTTTTTCCCAAGCTAATTCATCATTGAGGTTAGTGAAACGAGCGCGATCAATTTCATCTCTTACTACTACATAACCAGAACTAGAATTGCTGAGAGCGCGTCTTGTAGCTTCCTGAATAAATGCGGTGGAACCTATCTCCAGATTTTCCATACCTTCAAGGCTGAAGATAGCTATCTCTCCTTTCTTCTGCCCACCATCATAGAGAAAATCGACGCTAACTGTACCAGTTGAACCTACAGTAAAAATGCCGTTGTTTGAGTTGTTTGAGTTGTTTAAGTGAGAAATCGTAGTCATGTCTTTCGGCTCTTAAGTTTCGTAACAAACCTTCATACTGAATATTGTGTAACTTCGGCTACTGAAAACAGAACTGTATTTGTACGTCTTTTTATATAAAACTTGACTTAAGAGATTTGGGTTTTATTTAAAGAACATCTTGATATAAACATAAAAAAATAATTAAGTAGTTCTTGGGTGTAATTGGCTTTAAGCTTAATTTAGATGAATAACTTTAAGTTTGCTTTATCTGATTTAAATAAATTTTTTACATATCAGCCTGACTTTAGATAAATTACTCATAAAGTAGCTGGCAAAAACCTATTAAATTCGTTGTTTCGATCTATGTAATAATATTGATTAAACTATCAGGAAAATTTACCACTTTTCCTGAATAACCGCAGCCTGAATGAAGACATAAAACTTGTATTACTGTCATTAATTGCCTACATTACAGCCAAGAAATTACTAGTGATCTCAATCACTGACCATGAAAAAATTAGGCAGTAATGTCACTCTTATAAAAGAAAAGTGTATACTACAATACTTTATTGCAAATATTAATGTGCTAAAGCGAAAAAATTATTCAGTCAACAGTCAAGGCTGAGTGTAGCCGAAGCCTTGACACTGAACCTTATTTGCTCGCCGACAAATTGAGATAATAATTAAACCGATCGCGCAATTGTTCAACTGTGAGATTTTGAGTCCAGTATTCAACTAAAGCATGACCAAAAGCCCAGGTATCGCTGGCGGCTGTATTTTCTACCAATAACGGCCAAAGGGTTAATAAATCAAAATTGCTTGATTTTCCAGTATTTAAGAGAGAGAAAAGGTCATAAGCCATTTGCAACTTCCCAATGACAACGGGTAACTGTTCCACGGGAATTTTTTCTGCTAACAAGTATGCCAGAGTGGGCGAACCGGTTGATAGGGTAGAAATGAACTGGAGAACGGGACTTTTCAGCAGCGATGTCAGTCCTTGGGTTGTCGCCATCTGGAAGGTGTAATTATCAATAATTTTGGCAGCTTCAACGGTACGAGCTTCGAGATTACGTAAAAAACGCGCCAGACGCAGTTGTTTTGCAGGTGCGATCGCTGCTACTAATCCTAAAGATAAAGCGTCAATTCCCCAAGCAGTGCGATTAGTTTTGCTATCGCTTGTCACCACAGGTAAAACTAACTTGGAGAAATCCCCCAACAATTGCGCCCGATATTGTGTAGCTTCGCGGATGGAAATTTCCTTGGCGCGATCGCCCCATTCCCAATCATAAGGCGGTTCCCATTCGCGGATCGGACGCAGGCGATCGACTTGAGTAACTATAGTAATTACAGGTAAATCTTTAACTTCCGCCTGTATATCTTTGAGAAAATCTACATCCATTTGCAAGGCGGGATCTAAAGCGGGGGTAACTAATAATAGTAAATCTGCCTTTGTCGCATAGTCTAAAACTAAGTCGCGAAAATCTGCGCGGTTAACTTGCTCATAACCTGGAGTATCCCATAATGTCAGGGTTTCTTTATTGGAAGTTTGCCATTGGTAATTTTGAATTTTATCGGTACTAGGTAAGACATCAACAGCAGCTAATTCTGAGGAAAATAAACTGTTAATCAAGCTGCTTTTTCCCGAACCGGTGCGCCCTACCAGCAGAATACTGACAGGTTTTTGCGCTACAGTTTCAGCAGGTTCAGCTTGGGCGAGGATTTCTTTTAACGTTTGCGTTTTCGCTTTGGGAAGGGTAGGAGTTGAAGAAGAAAATTCCGCCTTTGGTAAAGTAGTACCACTATAAAGAGCGATCGCTTGACGGCACAAATTACGTAAAGCTGCCTCTCGCAGCATTTGTCCTAAATTCACCAATAATTGCTGATTTGCTTGGCTTGTAGAGCGCTGACTCGCTTTTTTAGCCACAGCCGCCGCCGGATTTAATAACCATTGTGCCCCATTCCAAGCTTGAAAGAGTTTGCGGGCGGATGGTTCTAACTTGCGATAGACTTCGTAAGCTTGGTAAGCTTGCCCAACTGTGACTTGATTTAAAGCAGGTGATAGCTTTTGCATCCATTGATCCATATCATCTACTGTTCCCCGAATTAACCCGTAGGCTTGGGTAACGTAAATATTTAATAGGGGATATTTAACTTCAGGATGGTAAATATGAGCGATCGCTACCACTAAATTTTGGCATCGCGTCCAGAAAGTTACCCAATCTTCCCAAATCGGGCGATCGCTTTGGGATGCTTGCAAAATTTCCGTTAAAACAGTTTGAGCTTGACTAGTAGCGTCATTTCCGGCAGGTAATTGGTTATCATCTACTGTAGCGGCTAATTCTTCATTAACTTGAGCTAATACCGCCTCTAATTGTTCTACCTCTGGTCGAGTCCATTTAACCAGCAACCAACGCCACCCGACAAATAGTAGGGTAAATACAGCCCAAATCCAATTAATTCCCCAAGTATGGATCTGGGAACCTGCGGCTACCAGCAAGAAAGTAACAATTAACGCGATCGGCGCTGCTAATATAACCCATTGCCACAACTTTAAACGCACCATTACCTGATACCTACCTCAATCACAAATTACTTATAATCAGCTTCTTTGATAAAAATTACGCTTGTCTCAAGTCTATCGTTTCTATATTTGGACAGAATTCTCCGATCTGGTCACAGGGTTTTAGCCCTTCAGTTAAAAACTAAAAGGTGAATCAAACTATAATAATTAAGCAGAAAGCTCTCATGTTAAGGGTATGACCACAGTCGCAATCCTGCCCATATCGGATGCTATTGGAAAGAAAATTTATCGAGCGATCGCAGGTGATAAGCAATCAACAGGTAGAACTGCGGGTGAAGCGTTGGATGCTTTAACAGCACAACTCGAAGATGAAGAATTTAGCACTCTGTTGGTACTACAGAGTTTTCGTCCCGATTGGTTTTTTAGCGCCCAACAGCAACAGCGCTTATCAGAGTTGATGAGTCTATGGCGAACAGCACGCGATCGCGGACAAGAATTAAATCCAGTGGAACAAGCAGAGTTAGATAGCCTTGTTGAGGCTGAATTAAAAGCTGCAACAGCTCGTTCAGCAGCCTTGCTACAACAGATCGCTTAAACCTGTTAAGCAAAGTGGCTATTAATTGCCTGATAATGAAATTTTAGAAAGGCGATCGCAAGCTAATCAGGAAATCTACAGCGAGTGAGTATGCAAATTAGTCGGGAACTATCACTGCCAACAATGGGCTGTGGAACTTGGGCATGGGGAAACCAACTGCTCTGGGGATACGATCGCAGTATGGACGATCAATTGCAAGCCGTGTTTAACCTTTGTGTCAGTAACGGTGTGACTTTATTCGATACAGGCGATTCTTACGGTACTGGTAGACTCAAAGGACGCAGTGAGACACTTCTCGGCAAATTTTCTCGAGAATATCAGGGTATCAACGCAGAAAAAATTTGCATTGCTACCAAGCTAGCGGCTTATCCTTGGCGATGGACTCGTCAATCAATGGTACAAGCTGGTAAAGCTTCAGCCCAAAGGTTAGGCAGAAATGTCGATTTAGTACAAATGCATTGGTCTACGGCTAACTACGCACCTTGGCAAGAGGAAAGGCTATGGGATGGACTAGCTGACCTTTACGAGCAAGGATTAGTGAAGGCTGTAGGATTATCTAATTACGGGCCGAAACGTCTGCAACGGGTGCATAAAAAGTTTACCGAACGCGGAATTGCGATCGCAACTCTGCAAGTGCAGTACTCTCTACTCTCCACATATCCAGTAACGCAATTACAACTCAAGCAAGTTTGCGACGATATGGGTATAAAATTGATTGCCTATAGTCCTTTGGGATTAGGGCTATTAACAGGAAAATACTCAAAAACAGGCCCTTTTCCCAAAGGTATCCGTGGTTTATTATTTAGGCAGCTATTACCAGGGATTGACCCACTTTTAAACTGTTTACGAGAAGTAGCACAGTCAAGAAACAAAACTATGTCACAGGTAGCAATTAACTGGTGTATTTGTAAAGGAACGATTCCCATCCCAGGCGCAAAGACTGTACAACAGGCGCAAGAGAATATTGGTGCTTTAGGTTGGCTGTTAGACTCTGGCGAGATAGCTGCCTTGGATCGGGCTGCTAATAGTGTAGATAAAAAAATGGTACAAAATATCTTTCAGACTAAGTAAAATCACGAAAAATCGAGTTTTAGCCTTGCATGAGTAACGCTTAATTCAAATATCATTTGCTTACTAGGCAATTGGCTTTTTAGTAGGCTATTATATTGTGAGCGAAGTATAAAAATTTGCTAAACACTCTTCCAGTAATCAATGCTTTCTGGAGGGCAATATTAATATAGTATATTTATATACTATCGTTTTTGGCTGACTCTTTGTTAAAGCAGTCACATTCGATGCAAAATACTCACTTAGTACAACTTCAACAAGCATTTTTCTTGTTCTAGTTAGCTTTATATGCAACTAATTTTTCCCAATTAAACAGGGTGAATAAAGATGAATAGTATTATGCAAAATGCTCATATCATTAAATATTTTAATTTCACAATTATCAAAATCAATATTGTTTAAATAATTAATGTAATGATCATATTTTATATGAGGTATATTCATGCCTGTTTATCTCGTTAAAATTGTTCGCGCTGCTGTTCGAGAAATCCAGAAATTACCACATGAATATTTCAAGCTGGTAGCAGAAATAATTAAAAAAATTAGTGAAGGTAACCTGGGAGACTATCGAAAATTAGAAGGTTATCAAGATTTATGGAGAACTAAGAAACATGATGTGAGAGTGATTTGGACAAGAAATCAAGAAGAAATATTAATATTAATAGCCGGACAACGTAAAGATATTTATAAAAAAATTGTTGAGGATAGAAATAGAAACCCAGAAATAGATATATCTGATGTACTTGAACTGGGAGAAAAAACAGTAGAACATATTCCTACCTATGAATGGAATCCTAAACAAATTAATTCTTGGAATCAATTTGTTTATGGTGGTTATTTATATTCACCTGTTTTGACTCAAGAACAAAAAGAAATTTTTCAGGAAGTAAGAAATCCCTCACCCAATCCTGTATCAAACCATAGTAATATTAATAGCCTTTTATTACAAAGTGCCCCAGGTACAGGTAAAACAGTATGTGCAGCTTTAATGGCTTGTGAATTATATGTAAAAAACTATTGGAATATTGCTTTAATTCTGCCCGAAAACCTATCTGCTGAAATTAAAGAATTCACTGAAATTAAAGAAATTTTACAGCTTGGAGAACCTAATTTTTTTGTCGGAACTTTTGCAGAATGGTTGCATCAAGCTGCACCAGATATATATAAGACAGTAGCAACTGTATCGGAAGAGTTACAGGCTCTACAAGCAGAAGCGCGAAAAATTCATGTGATTGATAACAATGAAGATTTGAATATAAATGATTTAATTTTATTTAGAGGATTTATAGCCAAAAAACACAAGCATGAACAATCCAATCACCCCATTTATCGAGAAAATGAGCATTGGATTGGAGAACTTAAAAATATTACATTACCTAAATTGCAGCAGAGATTAGGAAATAAAAAAATCTGGATAGATGGAGTAAATGCAATTACAGAAAATGCTCTTCCTTTACAGCAGAGTAATACAACACTGTTCATATTTGATGAAGCTCAAGATTATCTCATAGATGAAATTAATGCTATTGTTAACATGCTGGAGAGATGGCAACAGGATAATAATCACACTTCTATACTTTTTCTATTGGGTGATATGAATCAAAGAATTACACCCATAGATTTTAATTGGGGACATTTACAACTGAATAAAAGACACAATCTTAAATATAATTATCGCAATACAAAATATATTCTAGAATTCGCTAATAGTTTTCATGCATTTGCAAAAATAGCAAATTCAGGAGGTAAAAAATTACCTGAAGTCAGTCAGCCTGAATATGCTTTTGAACAAGGTGAACCTGTGAGGATTTTAGAATGCACATCACAAGAAGAAGCGCTGCAAATTATTAACGATTTAAGCGATAAAGTAAGATATACCTGCGCTTTAGAACAGCATTCTATATTGAGACTTCTTTCTAGCCAAGTCAAGCTAATTTATCAAGATATTCCTGAACAATATAGTAATCTTCCAGGATTAGATTATATAAAATTCAATCAAGCTAAAGGAAGAGAGTTTGATGCTTGTGTTGCTTTCTGTGTATTTGCAGGAGCAGGAAAACCATCATTTGAAGAAGCTAATAATTGGTACACAATTTTTACTAGGCCGCGTTACCGATTACTTGTAATTGCAACTACTGATGAAATCGAAAGAATTGGAAGATTACATTTTCAAAAATGTCAGTTTTTTAATAGTGCAAATGCAGATACTCTTGATTGGATTACAGAGTGGGCAAATGGAGAACATTTATTTAAAGATATCACAGGATTGTGTAACATAATTTACGAAGGTTTGAGTAATCTACCTATACAAATTTATTGGGATACTTATGCTGCATTTAGGCTAGCAAGAATTGATAATGACACAGTTACCCAAATTGAGGAGCAAGCAATTAAAATTCTGGCAAATCATTCTAGAGAAATTTTATATGAAGAATTGCAGCAAATTCAGCAAATTGATAGCCCTAGCGATCGCATTCCTCTGCAATGCTTACTCTTAAGGGCTTTGGGTAGTTCTTGGGAAGCAGTTAAAGTTGCATCTGAGTTGCAAGATGTTAATCTTCAAGAATATCAAGACTTAATATTAAGAATTGCTTCTACGCTGCAACAAAAAGGACTTTTATATGAAGCTGCTAGAGTACGCGCAAAAATTGGAATGCAGATCCCCGACGATTTTCCCTTTAGACAGGAAATATCAAATCAGGAAGGAAATTTAGTATCCCTACTCTGCAATGCAGCTATAGAAAAGATTGCTCATACAGGTGAATTATGAATGATAAATCTCCCACAGATTTACAAGTTTCTCAAGAACTAGAAGCTTTATCTATAGTTATTAATCAATCTATAGATAAAGCTAAAAATATTCTCGAAGAAGCTAAAGAAATTGATGAAGTTAGAGAACTGATTCATGAAATTCACTTGAGCCGAGAAGAACTATTAAACGTAAATAATGATTTAAAGAAACATGAAGATAAAGTATCAAATTATTTATCCGCAGCGAAAGAACTTCAAGATAAGTTACAAATATTACAAGAAATACCAAGACAACTGCATGAACTTGGTATAGAAGAACATATTTTACAAGATTTGCAACTAGTAATTAATGAAATTAATCATGCTAGAATAGAAAGTCAAACTTCAACCGAAGCATCTCACAATATATTATTACAAGTACAAAATTATCTGCAAGAATCTCAGGATATAGTTCAAGAATTGCAGAGTAAAAAAGAAGTAATTGAAAACTTAAATATAGATATAGATAATAAGCTGATCCAAATCAGAAATATCATAGATACATACGATGAACAAAATCGATATACCCAAAGTTTAATACAGGAATTAAATCTAGTTATACAAACGATTGGGGGTGTGGAAGAAATTCAAAAATTCATTCAAGATATCAGAAATACTCGCTTAGAAATGCATAATTCTGAACAGCAATTAGTATCTGCGCGACAACAAATGATTGCTGTGCAAGGTTTTGAGGATTATTTAAATAAATTCCAGAACATTCGTAATCGTAAACAACTATGGCAATGGTTATGGGATGAGTTAGGATTGCTGGGAGTGATAGTTTATTTACTCAGTTTGATAACTCCAAAAAGAAGAAGATGAGTTAGATAAATGAGCGGAGTTATAGCATTTATTTGTGAAGCTGCACAAAGATTTACTTTTTTAAACGCAAAGTTACGCTAAGGTTAACGCAAAGGTACGCAGAGTTTTTTCAGTTATATATCTTTGACAAGGATGAGGTGCATCTTGATATTAAATTGGTATTATATCAATCCTAAATTAGTTACAAACACCTATCTTCCTTGTCCCCCTTCCCTTGTCTTTTTTGTTCGTATATTAAATAGGATTGCTATAGGTTTTCAATGGGGAAATTTTTCAACTACCCTAACGTTTAATTCCCTTAAACCTTTCTTGTGCTGCTTTAAAAGCTTCTTGCATCACAGATTGAATCTGATTCGGGTCTGGTTTCTTCCCACCCATCAAGTCACCAAAGTAGACACAAGCTGTTTCACCGAGTGACCAGGTGTAAGCAGCAGCCCAGGATGCAGCAATTACGCTACCAAAACCAGGAACGAATTTAATTAACTCCCTTGCTATGGCTTGAGCGAGAAAACCACCTGCGATCGCACTGACAATTCCCCCGGCTTGAGATGGTGATAATTGCTTGCCGTATAAGTTACCTAAAGCTGTTACCATAGATACTTGCAAAGCTGTTAATACTGGCATAGTTGCAAACGGTAATGGTATAGCAGCTACAGTTGCAGCCATAATTGCAAAGGGTAAAATGTAACGTCGTCCCGTATCGCGGTAAAGATTACCCAGTTGCTTACCGGTTTCCTCCCGATCCAATAATTGATAAATCGCTTTGGCTTCGGCTTCGGGAAGTAGTTCGGCTAAGTTATCGCGTAATGCTTCTAAGCCGTAAAATACTGGATTGTAACCATCTTCTTCTAAGGTAAAGTCAATGAGAACGGAACGATCGCAAACCTTCGCAAAATCTTCTTGAATCGCGCCAAAAGCCCGATTAATTTCCTCATAATCAGGCGGATAAGCTGGATGATCGACTGTCCCCGGCGGATACACCTCATGCAAACAGGTAACCGCTAACAAACAGGGAATATCTGGATACTGTTGACGTAATTGTTGAGCAATTTGACGCAATGTGTCAGTAGCAAAATCGTTAATTTTTACAGTCAGAATCAAAACTCTGGCGCTGCGAGTTGATTTTTCTAAATCGCCAACCAATTCAGTAATAATTTCTTGCGTATCTTGTTTGACATCGCCTAATCCTACCGTATCCGTAAAAACCAGCAAAGGTAAGTCATCAGCAGGATAATTGTAGCGCTGAGTATGTTGGGTGTGAGGGCGGAATCCTTGACCGACAATATCGGCGGAAACTCCTGTTAATCCCCGCACAATCGAACTTTTACCCGCTTGGGGTTTACCAATTAACAAAGCTTCCGTAGTTGGTAGTTCGCGGCGCACCGTCTCCAAAATCTCAGCAATTTGAGTTTCGCTGACACTAAACCATTGCACAACCGTCTGTGCTAATTGTTCTACGGGTAATAATTGTCCTAGACGCGGTGTTGCTTTGCGCCAAACATCAGCAATCCGGTTTTTCCAAGAATTCTCAGCAGGTAGCGCCGGAGTTAGATTTTCCGATTCTAGGCGATCGCCTGGAGTTTCACTTTGCTGAGAATCTCCTGGTAAGGAATCAGCATCACGTTGCTCAGTCATTGCTATGAAAACGGTAGATAGAAGCCACACTAAATCCTGTTTATTATTTTAGGATGTGCTGTAGTCAGTTACTATTTGTCAATGGTTATATTTGCCGTAAAAGCATTGGTATGCAGATGAGAGGTTTTGATTTACAGTTAAAACTCTTCGTCTAACTGCCTAAGTACACCATTTTATTAATTCATAGCGAATTGGTTTGGGAAATACTCTGCGAAACTTTGCGCTAACCTCCGCGTTCCTTTGCGTTGAAAAAGTTATGAACTTATGCAAAGCAGTACTAAGTAAATCTGCTAAATCTCTAGATCGCCTGTATTTCTACAGCCAATTGCCAACTAAAATATAAGGTGCCCAATAAACAGGATGCTCTGATTGAGGATCTTTTAACAGTGCCATTTGCGCATGACGTAAGGCTTCTGCTTTCGTTTCTTTGGTACTGCTCAAATGCTTGTAAAACTGACGCATTAAATTGGCGGTTGCTTCATCATTCACCGACCATAATGTTGCTAAAGTACTACTAGCTCCCGCCTTAACTGCTATTCCCGCCAAACCTAAAGCCGCACGTTTATCGCCAACTGCGGTTTCACAAGCACTAAGTACCAGCAGTTCAATTGCTTGTTGTTGTTTCTGTTCGGATATCTGTAGTAAATTATCTAGGTCATTAATTCTGATGCGATCGTCCCAAGCCAAAATAAAGGTTTCTATGGCTTTAGAGCTAAATTTACCATGAGTAGCAATGTGAACTATGGGGAAAATCGCTGATTGCAGGTAATTTTGCAAATTTTTACTGGTAAATTCCTGATTTAGCAGTACTGTACTGGGAACTTCCGACTTGATTTCCTTCATTTCCTGTTCAACATATTCCAAAGCCGAAAAACCCTGTCTGGCTTCAGTTAACCCAGCACCAAGGACTTTAAAGTTATGCTGTGCTAATGTTTTCGGGGGTAGTAATTGAAGACTTGGTGTTAAAGCAATGTTGTACTTTTCCACCAAATATTGTTGATTACTATCATGCAGAGCGGCCATGGGAATATTTCTTAATACACCGTCCGGTACAAATACTAAGGTTTTAATCCCACTTTTCACTAAATCAGTTTCCACTGGACGAATTAACCAGTCATATACTTGTTGAGATAAGGGTAAAAAGTCTTCTTTAGAACGAATAACTAAAGTTTTCCGCAATTTTTCGACAATACTTTCCAGTTCGGCTTGCGGTAAAGAAGTCGCGTAGTGGCGTAAAGGTTGTTTTGGTAAGCTGACAATAACTTCTAATCGATCTGGCAGAATAATCGGATAGATAACTGCTGCTAAGGGATCTAATTCATCGATTTGAGTATATTTTCTATCTAAACAGGCTTCGCGGAAAAAATCATCGAGTTCGGCTAATTGCAAAGATTCAATTACTTGACGAGCTTGCTTGAGAGCTTCTTGACTAGGTGACGATGTTCCTGATAGAAGTAAACTAACTAGTTCTCGATATACTGGTTCTACAGTTTCGCGAAAACTAAATTGAATATCTGGATCGATGGCAACCAAATCACTACGCAAAGATTGTAGAGTATTTACAGCTTGGGTGTAAGCTGCGATCGCGCCTGGTTCATCTCCTTGTACTTTCAATAATCGCCCTAATTGCCATTGCCAACGGTATGCAATTTCTGGTGTATTAATTGACTGTGCTAGCACCAGCGCTTGTTGAGTTAAGTCTTGAGCGATCGCCCATTGTTGAGTTTGCTCGTAAAGTCCCCCCAGTTTCCCCAAAGCATAGGCTTGTGCTTGTTTATCTCCCAAGGTTTTTGCTTGTTGGAGGTTATTCGCGACTAATTGAGCAATATTTTCTGTGGTTGGCGCATTGGGGAGATTTGCTTGTTTGAGGCGAATTAAACTCTGAGCTAAATTCAGTTGAGCATAAATTGCTGTTCGACTAGGAGGTAAATTTACCAATTGCGGTTGAATTTGACTCCATAATGCTTGCGCCGGTGTCCATTGCTTAGTATCAATTAAAGTACTCAGTTGATTTAATTGCGATCGCATTTTCAGCATTGAAGAAGGTGCAATATTTACAGCTTGTTGATATAAAGCCAAAGCCGATGTTGCATCTTGGTTAGCGCGCGCCACATTTCCTAAATCAATCAATGTCGCACTCATCTCTGCTGGCGATTGTAACTTTTGGGCGATCGCTAAACTTTGTTGCAATACCTGCTGTGCTGCTGTCAAATTCCCCACTAATCGCCAACTTGCTCCTAAACTGCGTAACCCAGCCGTTTTGATCGGTGAATCCGGTTGTTTTTGTAAAATTTTATTTACCTGATTTAAGGTAGATAAAGCTCTGCGATATAGTCCCAACGCCTTTAAAGCCTGAGATTGATTGATCAAACTACGCAGCACCCCAGTCTCATTTTTTACCTGAGTATAAGTAGCCGTGGCTTGTTGCCAAGTCAAGAGTGCAGCTTCAGATTTTCCTGTTGCTAACTCCAGACTACCTTGGGTGTTGAAAACTTGAGCCAAGACTTTTAAATATTCTGGCTCTGTATGTTTTCCCTGTAACAATTCTCGACTACGAGTAATTGCTTGGGTAGCTTCAGTCCATAAACCTAATTGCTGGTAACTCAGTGATAGATTGCTCAAGACTCTGGCTTGATTGAGTCTATCCCCCTGTGATTGATAAATCTGCAGCACCTGCTCCCAGATTTTGATTGCTGCTAAAAATTGCCCAGCATCATAATATTGTCTGCCTTGCTCCTCCTGCTGTGCCACATTGGATGATACTTGCATCAGTGATGGTGGCGAAGCATCCATTTTGGCGATCGCAGGTAATAAACTCCCAACTAACCCTAAGAATATCCAGAATATAAAGACAATTAACCGAATATATAATCGTTTCCAGCTACTTTTTTTGAAAAAATAATAGAGATTAATCTGCATAACAATTAGTTGAGGGCGACCAAGTACTATAGGGAGTTGCAGTAGCAGACTGTGCTGATAAAAACACCTCACCACGTGAATTTACTACTAAGGCTTGGGCTTCGACGATGGAATTAGCACTAGAAATATCTGAGGTTTGAGAAGGTCTTTCAGCAATATTTCGCCAACTTTTGATCGGATTAGTCACTAAATCTTGAAGCAGACTATCGCTACTGAGTAAAGCTTCGGGATTTGGTGATACTCCTCCTCGTCCAGTCACAACAAACCGATTAGCAATTTGCTGTTGCTGACTGAACGAACTCGCACTACAACCTTGAGAGATCAATTTAGAAGTATCGGTAATTTTTAGAGGTAAGTTGAATAAAGCCGAAGTAGGATCGGCATTCAAAGTTTTAATTTCAACAACACCACTAACACCAAAAGTAGAACTAGCAGTAATATCACTTAAAGCAGTCTGTTGTTGGCGAAACTGTAGCCCAAATACATTCTCAGCTTGAATGTGAATGTTACCCCCCCATCCCTGAAATGCATTAGCGGTAATATCGCTATTTCCTAAAGGATCTGCAATTAAAAAAGTGGTATTAATCTTGATATTTCCGCCATTACCCTGTTTGCTAGCAGTACCAGCAGTAGCAGAAATCAAGCTATGATTCTGAATTTGCAGAATATTGCTGACTGTGAGCGCAATTTCCCCCCCATCATCAGCCGTGGTTTCCGCTAAAATTTCTCCACCGCGATCGAGTAACAGATTACGGGCTGTTAAATCGATATTACCCGCTTTTCCATCTCCAATTCCTTGGACAAATAAGCCACTGTTTACTTGACCATTAGGAGAGCGATTAATTAAGTTGACTGTATCATAGGCATTAATAGTTACATTACCGCTAGTACCTGCACCCAAGGTAGAAGCAGAAATCCTCGCCCCATCCAGGATAAATAAATTACCTGTATCAACACTCAAATTACCAGCCGGAGCATCACCAAATGTAGCGGTAAATAAACCACTAGATGATCGATCCCTTGGAGAAGTCCCCAGCAATCGAATTGTGTCTGTAGCTGTCACCTTGAGGGTACCGCCAGGGGCGTATCCCTGAGTTCCCGCTTGAATCTGCGCCCCATCTCGAACAGTTAATTCCCTTGCATTAATAGTGACATTACCACCCCAGCCCTCATCTCTAGTAGAGCTAGAAATTCGCGCCGTATTTCCTTGCAGTAGCAATTCTCCAGTATCTATAAATACGTTTCCTCCTCGACCTTTAGCACCAGGTTCTACCTGAGCAAATAAGCCACTAAAGGTGATATCCGTAGAGTCTCCCAAGATTGTTACCATCTGCGGAGCAATTACAGAAAGACTGCCTGCATCGCCAGTATTAAAAGTACTAACCGATACTTGCGCTCCACCTTGGAGCGATAATTTGTTAGTTACCAAGAGAATATTACCGCCCTGACCGGTAGCTCCTAGCTCAACTTGGTTAAATACACCGCTAGCTTGAGCAACAGTAGGAGAACTGAGGATATCTATTGCTGGAGCGTAAATTTTAATACTGCCTGCTGCACCTTCAGCAAACGTCGAAGCTGAGATCCTGGCACCATCACGGATATTCAAGATTGGGGTTTCGACAATGACTTCCCCAGCCTGAGCAAAACCAGTAGTTTCTGCGGACAAACCGCTAGAGTAAAGCGTATTAAATATTTCTCCTGTTCCGCGTAAGTCAATAGACTCAGTTGCTTTAACTATGATTGAACCACCAAAACCGCGATCGCGAGTATTGGCTACTATTTTTGCACCATCTTCAATACTCAATTTTCCAGCTGCAATTCTCACATCCCCACCAGCACCTAGTCCTCTAGTCTCTGTGCCTAAAATACTCAAGTTTGCCAATTTCACATCATCAGCGCGAATAGTTAAGTTACCACCAAGGCCAATATCTTCTGTTTCCGCAGAAACCATTGCAAAGGGGCCTTGAACTGTTAGTTTCACAGCTTCTAAGTTGACATCTCCACCGCGCACTGAAGCAGATGTCAGAGCCTGAATCATAGAATCATTCAGCGTTAGTTGGTTAGCTCGGATATTGATTCCACCACCGCTTTCGGTGCCATTCGCATCTGTATTAGCTAAAAGTAGTGTTTCATTTAAGGTGACGACTTGACCTTGAATTTGGATATTCCCACCACCAGCACCGCTAACGTTAATCTCAGCGCCATCTAGCTGAATTGTTTGAAACTTATTCGCACCTGTATATCCCACAATAAATCCTTGAGGACTTGGGGTCAGGCTAACAAAACTGTCATCCCCCACACTACCCAATTCCACCCGACCACCAGGCGCAACTAGTAACTTGTTAGCTACAGAAATATCACCGCCAACTAAAGCTAAAGTTTGACCAGGCTGGACTGACAATTCTGGTGTAGCTAAGTCTGGACTCTCTACTGTTATATCTCCAGATTTGCCAGCAAATTGTAAACCCAAGGGAACACTGACAGTTAGTAAAGGTGGCGCAGGATTAATCGCACTAAATACATCACCATTAGATAGCTTTAAACTACTAGCAGTACTAGCAATAAATGAGCCTGTAATATCTAGGGAAGCATTCGCGCCAAAAACAATACCATGAGGATTAATCAAAAATAAGTTTTTATTCGCTTGGATTAAACCATTGATTTGAGATTTTGAGCCGCCGGTAACACGGCTAATAATGTTCTCAATACCTGGGTTGTAATTATTGAAAATAGCAGAACCACCTTCAGGTACAGAAAACTCTCTAAAGCTGTGAAACAGGTTACTACCTGCTTGGGTTCCGCCTGTAATTACAAAATCCAATCCCGGTTGAGTACCTGGTGAAACAACAGTTTGTCCATCAGGCAGCTGATTATCTGGAGAAATTTGGGCAATTGTTGGGTAAATGGTGCAGAAACAGCTAAGAGTAATTCCACCTGCCATCAGTAGGTGGCAATAATAACGTCTCAGCGCTGGAATCATTGCTTGGTTGCGCATTACCTAAAAACATTTGAGAGAAAATAGAGCTTGATTGACCAAAATTTACGATCAATTTATCCGTTCTGATAATGTGGATGTTTCTCCCAATCAAAGATGTCTTCGTCTGTATCACCAGACTGACGCCAAGTAATTCTCCCTCGCAATGTATCTAATAAAGTTTGCTCAACCACATCATTTAAGTTATCCCAAGATAGATCTTCACGTTGCAGCAAAACTTTGAGTTTTTGCAAAGCCGTCATTGCTGCATTCTCCTCCTCAAAAGAGAGAGGCCCGTCACCCCGCAAGGGATCTCGCTGTACAGCCATGATTCCCTGCCTCACAGCTGTGACAATTTGTGGGCGCAACTCAGTTTTCCCCCGATGCCATTGCCTTTGCCAGCCTCGCTTGCTAGTCGCATACAGCGCAGGTAGGCGATTTAATGCATAGGCAATTACCTCTGATGGATTAGTGTATTTGGCAGTTTTCGCAGGTAAAGCTTGAAATTGTTGCTCTACTTCCTCTACAACTAGTACTTCCATCACATTTCGAGAGTTTTTGGTAAATGCACGCTGCTCTTTAGACTGCTGGACTGAAGCATGACCCTGATAAACCATACAAACAACTCCGTATACAGAAATACAATTTTCACTTCTACTTACGGCTTTATATTTCCCGGAGATTGAGTCTAACTAACATGTTGTTTCACGCTTGCATATGTATGTAAAATAACTAAGTACAAGGCAATGATGAACAACTCTTGCTGGATGCATTAACGTTTAAAGATAGTAATATTTGCGTGGTAAAAATTTAAATTTTAGTTATGGATATATATTTACCGAACACAATTAATTCCTATTATGAAGTTAAAGTAAAGCATTATGTGTGATGAAAAAGACATATAACCGAGTATGTATTACTGTGTAACTATTGACATAACAAGAATTAAACAGATTTAATCTAAAATTAATGTATAAAATAATACTCTTTGTCTATAGTTTTAATTAATTTTGATAAAACTGTAGTGAAGTCTTCTGATTATCACCTCAGAGAAATTGCTCTGTTATATATTTTGCAACTGATATAAAGTTAAGTTACAGATGTGCATAAGTAAGTATTCTGATTCCTTAACTCAAAAAATTAGTAAGCATCATACTTTTTAATTGCTTCATTGCACAAGATTTGAGCATTAAGGCTATTTTCAGATGTTCTGATTGAGCATCTCTAATATCGAATATGAGCCAATACCTCGAGCAAAATGTTCAAAAAAACTTGTTTACTTGCAATCTAAAAAGAAAATCATGAAACCTAAACTCAAGTACAAAGCAAATCTGTTTACGCAACTTACACTAACCTTAGTTTCATTAAGTATTATTGCTCCAGCCCAAGCGATACAATTCAACTTTACCTATGCTGCAAATACTCCTCAAGAAATCAGAGATGGGTTTGATAAAGCTGGTGATATTTGGACTTCTAAACTAAAGGACAAATATTTTGATATTAATTGCTTTTGTAATCGTGATAGCACAGTCAATATTTATATCAATTTTCAAGAATTATCTAACAATCAAGCTTTAGCAGGAACAATTCCAACTATGCTAAAGGTTGGGTATGATGATTATCTTACAAGCAGCTTTCAAAATATTACTTCTAATGATGATTTGCTAGCAATGAAAAATATGCAAATCAATAATACAGATAAAAGTGTTTTTGCTAACAAAACTTTAAGTGAACTGCAATATATTAACAGAAAATCTATTAATTTTTTTGGCTCAGAATTCAGCATGGTAATGGATAACTTGGGAGCCGTGAATGTCCTTAATTCTCAACCGATAACACCATCTGGTAATCGGATCTTAGATAATAACGATAATTATAACAATAAAACTATTTGGCTGAGTACTGCTAATGCCAAAGCCTTAAATCTGATTGCTGGTAATGAGAGTGGATTTGATGCCCAAATTTTTCTGGGGAAATCAATGCTAAATAATAATGGAGAATTAATTAACTATTCCCAATGGTTAGCGCAGCAATCAGGAGTAGATAATTTTGTTCAAGATTCTATTTGGGACTTCTCAAGAGTTTATTCTCCAGAGGCTACTGTTGCTAGTAACAAATTTGACTTTCTTAGCATAGCTCAACATGAAATAGGCCATGCATTAGGTGTAGTTAGCGGTGTTGATGTTTTGGAATCATTGGTTGCTACAGTTACTCCAGATAATAGTCTACCTTTACAAGATAACGATCTAACATTTGTCTCGCCAATAGACTTGTTTCGCTATTCTGACATTAGCAAGAATCAAGGATTGTTTGATTGGTCGTATGGAAATGGCAAGTACTTTTCTCTTGATGGTGGTAAAACTCGTATAGCTAATTTTGATGGTGGAGATTATCAAACAAGCCACTGGAGTGCTAGTGAAGGTAAAATTTTAGGAATTATGCACCCAGTGCTGAAAAAAGGTGAAAAATTAGAAATATCAAATCTTGATTTACAATTACTAGATGTCATCGGCTGGGATATCAACTCACAATCTCTGGATACGATTGCAGTAGATGTTAATACCAACCTAGCAAAAAAACTTTTAGTTAATACTAGTATTAGCAGTGTTCTGGAAAATTATATTTTTAGGGGTGGTAGAAATTCTACAGTTAGTGGAATGACTTACTTAGAAGCATTCGCTATGAATTATTTATCATTAGATGAATATGAAGCAACCCAAACACAATCTAGTATAGATGACATGATCCAAAATGCAGACTTAAATCAAGACTTTATTAGTCATAGTCATGATATTACCTCTGTTCCAGAGCCAAGCACTAACTCTGGTCTGGGAATATTAGGATTAATGGGCTTGGGCTGGTTATTTAAGCGTTGTAGACGATTAAATAGTCTAAATGATTAGCATCATAGACTTAGTAATTAGCTAATAAAATATTAAATTAAAAAATTATTTATTAAAAAATTTTAGTTGTGATTTTTTACTTAAGTAGCATTGCGGAATATACTTAGATATAAAAAGTCATTGTTAACATAAAGTCAGTAATTTAATTATAGTAAATTGCTAACCAATAGAGTATTTATGGAATAGGTATAACTCAGAGAAAAAAATTAAATCAAGCTTTAGGCTGGTGAAGATAATTATGAATCGCAAAGCATTGACTGCTCTCTGTTTGACATCTCTACTTACCCTTTCTTGTGCTATTCCTAATCAGGTAATGGCTGATGACACTCAACCAAAAGAGGGCTTACCTGGACGCCGAATGGGAGGCGGAACCCGTGGAGAATGCTACAGTAATGCAGGCAAATTAATGGCGTTGGTTCCAGAAAATAATCTGGTTTTAACCCAACAAGCTTATCCAAATATCCTATTTTATATACCTCAAACTTCTAAGCCAACATCAATAGAGTTTGTGCTTAAAGACGATAAGCGTCAATTAGTTTATGAAAAAACTTTCACCAAAGATGCTGCGGAAACTAAAACCGATTCTGGAGAAGTGATTAATCTCAGATCTCTGGATTCTCAATCTCTACCTGAACTGACAATTAATCAGAAATACCATTGGTATTTATCGATTATTTGCGATCCGGAAAATAGAGCTAACGACATTGTTGTACATGGATGGATTAAACGAGTAGCTGTTGACAAAAACCTGGCGCAAAAGCTAGAGCGAGCATCTGTGTTAGAGCGCACTCATCTTTATGCTCAAGCTGGCTTGTGGCAAGATGCGCTAGCTACATTAGCAGAACTCCGGTACGATCAACCTCGCGATACAAAGTTGGCTACTAGTTGGACACAGTTATTAAACTCAGAGAATTTAAATGCGATCGCTCAAGAGCCACTATTGAGTATCAAAATTTACAAACAACCTTAATTACTAACACAGTTATATTTTCATTAAGCAATTCACTCATACTAGTGTCAATACCGGGAATAATCATCATAGGCTGCGTTAGCAACATAACGCAGCCTATGATGATTTGAAAGTACTTTCTCGGAAAATCTAACCAGCAACTTTTGCACTCAAAAAAACCATCAAACCAAGTACAAGATTACTTTTAGATGAGTTTTCTGTAGATTCTTAGGGAACAATCTTATACAAGGAAAGCATCAGTTTGTAGAAGTTTTTGCCGCAATTGATACGGTAGACATCACTTCATCTGAGCATTCACTGATTAAAGTCCACTCTATCAATCTAGTATTGTGGTGATTGCTAAATACTCCAGAAAATTTTTGTCTTTAGTATCCGTTGTTACTAAAAATTGCCAACGCCAAGTGAATCGGTCTATCTTTAAACTGAGTTTGGGGCAATCGGTTTTAGTAACTAGCATTCTGATTACTGGATTAGTGCTGGGTGTCAGACAACTCGGCTGGTTAGAGTTCTTGGAATTGGTCTGTTTTGATAATATGGTGCGTCTTGTAGGCGATGCAGGCCCCGATCCACGATTGTTAGTCGTGACAATTACAGAAGCAGATCTTCAAGCACAGAAACAGTGGCCTCTTAGCGATCGCACTCTGGCTGAAGTATTAACAAAGCTGCAACAGTCCCAGCCTACAGCGATTGGCTTAGACCTTTACCGCAATCTCCCACAACCACCGGGACATGAAAGTCTGATGCAGCAACTTCAAGCGCCTAATGTTATTACTATTACTAATCTTGGTGATACTAATGCAGAAGGAGTTTCTCCGATTCCTGGCTTATCTCCAGAACATATTGGTTTCAATGATTTTGTGATTGACCCAGATGGAGTTGTACGCAGGAATTTGATATACGCCTACCAAGGTCAGGAACAATACTATTCTTTTTCGCTGCGTTTAACCTTGAAGTACCTCGATCAACAGGGTGTAACTGCTAAAGTTCATCCAAATGTACAGTTAGGCAATATTATATTCCCTCCATTAAATTCTAATTCTGGTGGATATCACAATATTGATAGTGCAGGCAATCAAATCATGATTTCCTATCGATCGCCTAAGCAAATTGCTCGTCAGGTGTCATTAACACAAGTGCTGCGGGGTGAGTTTCAGCCAGAATGGGTGAAGGATAAAGTAGTATTAATTGGTACAACTGCCTCTAGCTTAAAGGATTTGTTCTTCACTCCCTACAGTGCTAGCAAATCTGCAAACCCAGCTATGCCTGGGGTATTAATTCATGCTCAACTTGTCAGTCAACTTCTCAGTACTACTTTAGATAGACAGCCTATTTTCTGGTTTTGGCCGGAGTGGGCAGAATATTTATGGGTATGGACTTGGGCATTGATTGGGGGTGTTATAGTCTGGCGAATTCGTCAGCCCTTAATCCTGGGAGTCATGGAAGTAATTTCTTTAGGCGTTCTATGTATTATTTGCTTTAGTATATTTACACAAGCTGGCTGGATACCTATAATACCAGCAATGTTAGGGTTTGTAGTTACAGGCGGAAGTGTTTTGGCTTATAAGCTGAGGTACAATTCGCTGCATGATGCCTTAACTAATCTGCCAAATCGCGATCTGTTTTTGAAACAATTAGAATGGGCGATCGCGGATACAAAACTCAGTCAAAATGCTCGCTTTGCTCTACTATTTTTAGACATCGACCGCTTTAAGGTAATTAATGAGAGCCTTGGTCATCAGGTTGGCGACCAGTTATTAATTAAGGCCACTCAAAGATTAAAAGCTGGTTTAGGACGCAGAGCGAAAATAGCAAGAGTTGGTGGAGATGAGTTCGCTATTTTGCTAGAAAATATTACCGATAGTCAAGAGGTAAACTGCATAGCCGATCAAATACACAAGGCGATGAGCTTGCCATTTTACAATAATGGCCAAGAAATATTCACTAGTATTAGTATTGGTATCGCTTTTAGTCAAACCGAACTGGAATCTGAACCAGTGACTTTGTTACGCGATGCTCATACTGCTATGTATCGAGCTAAAGACCAAGGTAAAGGGCGTTATGAGGTCTTTGCCACAGGGATGCATACACAAATTTTTAAGCGTTTTCAGTTAGAAATAGATTTGCGTCGAGCCATCGAAAAGGAAGAATTATATCTCCAATATCAGCCAATAGTCTCTCTAGAAACAGATAAGATTATTGGCTTTGAAGCACTTGTCAGATGGCAACATCCTGTGCATGGATTTGTCTCGCCAGCTGAGTTTATTCCGGTTGCAGAAGAAACAGGGTTAATTATCCCTTTAGGTAAGTGGATTTTACTGTCAGCTTGCGATCAATTATCAATTTGGCAGGCTCAATTTCCTTTAGATCCACCATTGATGATGAGTATTAACATTTCTGGACATCAGTTGAGTCACCCAGATTTGGTGGAATACATTGAAAAAATCCTACATCAAAAAAGCATAGATGGAGAAAATTTAAAATTAGAAATTACTGAAACTGTAGCAATGAATGATGTTGAAGCTGCAATTAGTATATTGCTAAAACTGAGAACTTTAAATTTACGGCTAAGTATTGATGATTTCGGTACAGGATACTCTTCTTTAAGTTATTTACATCGCTTTCCGGTCAATACTTTAAAGATAGACCGAGCTTTTGTTAGCCGAATGGAGGATACAAACGAAGATGCAGCAATAGTTGAAACAGTAATTATGTTAAGCCATGCATTAGGAATGGATGTAGTCGCCGAAGGTGTAGAGACAGCTGAACAAAAAGCAAAGCTTAAAAAGTTAGGTTGTGAGTATGGTCAAGGTTATTTCTTTTCTAAACCCTTAGATAGTGAGAGTGCAACTGTATTACTCAAGCAACAGTTTGAAAATATTACCGATCCTAATTCATAAGCGTAAAAATAAACAACCTAAAAAGCGCCCCCATTTCTGGAAGGCGCTTTTTTTATTTTGCTAAGACTTTAAGATTAGCCGTTGATAGCAGGAGCGCTCATTGCAACAGGAGCAACTTCAGCAGCAGCTAAGTCTAAGGGGAAGTTGTGAGCGTTACGCTCGTGCATTACTTCCATACCCAAGTTAGCGCGGTTGATTACGTCTGCCCAAGTAGCAATAACGCGACCTTGAGAATCAATTACGGATTGGTTGAAGTTGAAACCGTTCAGGTTGAACGCCATTGTGCTGATACCTAAAGCGGTAAACCAGATACCGACTACAGGCCATGCAGCCAAGAAGAAGTGCAGAGAACGGCTGTTGTTGAAAGAAGCGTATTGGAAGATCAAACGACCGAAGTAGCCGTGAGCCGCAACGATGTTGTAGGTTTCTTCCTCTTGACCGAACTTGTAACCGTAGTTTTGAGATTCGGTTTCGGTTGTTTCACGAACCAAGGAGGAGGTTACCAAAGAACCGTGCATTGCGGAGAACAAGGAACCACCGAATACACCAGCTACACCCAACATGTGGAAGGGGTGTAACAGAATGTTGTGTTCAGCTTGGAACACAATCATGAAGTTGAATGTACCGGAGATACCCAAGGGCATACCGTCGGAGAAGGAACCTTGACCAATGGGGTAGATCAAGAATACTGCGGTAGCAGAAGCCAAAGGAGCAGAGTAAGCTACGCAGATCCAAGGACGCATACCCAAGCGGTAAGACAATTCCCACTGACGACCCAGGTAGCAAGCGCAACCTAGTAAGAAGTGGAAAATTACCAATTGGTAAGGGCCACCGTTGTACAACCACTCATCTAAGGAAGCAGCTTCCCAAATGGGGTAGAAGTGTAAACCAATAGCGTTAGAAGAAGGAACAACTGCACCGGAGATGATGTTGTTTCCGTAAATCAAAGAACCTGCAACTGGTTCGCGGATACCATCGATGTCTACAGGAGGAGCAGCGATGAAAGCGATTACGAAGCAAGCGGTAGCGGCTAGCAAGGTGGGGATCATTAATACACCGAACCAACCGATGTAGATACGGTTTTCAGTGCTGGTGATCCACTCGCAAAACCGATCCCATACACTGGTGCCAGAGCGCCGTTGTAAGGTTGTTGTCATTGTTTTATGAGTGCAATTTTTGAGTAAATAATTTTCGGTGAAAATTGATTCACCGATACTTAATAACTTTACATGAATTTAGGTTAAAAATGTAATTTATTTTTTTATAAAATTCTTCACAATACATTAAGAATGCTTATGTAAATTTATGTAAATAACTAATATTAATTTAAGTAAAGTTATATTTATTTTCATGTATTTATTAAACAATAATTTTCTGTTTTTTACAAGTTTTTTACAAATAAAATGGGTTTGTTTGATTCCAAAATCCCCACACTTAAAGGGTTAGGAGTCTGTCATCCGAATTTAAATAGTGTTTGCAGCGCATCAATATATTGAGCGCATAGCATTGCTCACCTGTATCAACTTAAGCTAAAAACCTTTCTCTATCTCGTTTCCAGCCTCTGGCTGGAAATGCATATTGCGAGGCTCTGCCTCGAAAGCTGATAAATTGAGGCGGAGCCTCAAGATAATCGCTCCCACGCAGAGCATGGGAGCCAGTTAGGATAAGGGTTTTGCGTTAAGTTGACACCAATGAGCAATGCTATGCCCCTACCATCTGTGGCATTGTTTTTTCAAATTGGTATCAAGGGTCTAAGCAGATTCTTGATTTCCGATATTGATTTAGAAGCAAGTAATTAAAAATCGAAATAGATATATGGCAAGCTACCTTCAGGAGCTAATAGCCATACTGCGTAGAAGCAAAGCGGTACAAATACAAGCTTCACAGGCCAGTTGAATTCTATCTTCAGGCGATTCTTAAACCCGTAAACTATTGCCATTAGCAGAGCTAAAAATATTAATCTGCCACTCAGTTGAGATTGGCTGAGATTTAAGGCTTCTACATAGACTTTTTGGGCAAACTGTACGTCGCCTGGATAACCCCAGAGATGACGAAATACTAAAGTAGATTCTTGGAGATTGGGTAGTCGGAACCAAATCCAAGATGTGAACACCATCACTTGAGTCAAGAACCAAGCGGAAAATATGCCGAGAGGCTTTTGCCAAAAATGCTCTAAACTTTCATAGCGATCGCTTAATGCATCGGTAAGGCGATGAATAATCAAAGCTATCCCATGATAAGTGCCCCAGACGATAAAACCCCAGGTTGAACCATGCCAAATACCAGCAATTAACATAACGATGAGTAAATTCCCACAGGTGCGCGTCAAGCCTTTGCGGGAACCACCCAAGGGAAAGTAAACATAGTTACGCAGCCAATCGCCCAAAGTCATGTGCCAGCGTCGCCAAAAGTCTGCAATACTGGTGCTGAAGTAAGGAAAATCAAAATTTTCGGGTAAGACAAAGCCGAATAACATAGCACTGCCGCGAGCAATGTCTACGTAACCATTAAAATCGAAATATAACTGTAAGCCATAGGCAAAGGTAGCCAACCACAAATCTGTACTACCTGCTCGTTGTAAGTTGCCAAAACACAAATCTACAAAAATTCCTAAATGATCTGCTAATATCCCTTTTTTAACTGCGCCTCTAGCAATTAACCACAGTCCTTCACTGACTTGGGCAGCAGCAGGTAATTGTAGTGTATTAATTTGAGTTGCTAAGTTGTGATAGCGCGTAATTGGGCCAGAGATGAGTTTAGCAAAGAATAATTTATAGGCAGCAAATTTGATAAATTGATTTGTGGCTGGCGCACCGCGATAAACATCAATTAAATAGGCGATACATTCAAAGGTAAAAAATGAAATTCCTAAAGGGGCAATAAATTTAAAAGCTCCATCTGGGGATGTTGTTGGTAATGTAAAAACAGCTTTTAAAATTCCCGGTAAATATTTAAATCCGAGTAATAGTAAAACATTTAAAACTATTCCTAACCACAAAAGCTTTAAACGATTGAGGTTCCAGTCAGCTTGGACAAATAGCCATTCTTCATTAGAAATTTTGCTATTTTGGGAACGTTGACTAGGTGAACTATTTTTGCTAATCTCCAATCCCAGACGGAAATTAATAAAGGTCAGGGCTAATAATAGCGGTATGTACTGAGCATTAAGAGAGGCATAAAATATCAGACTGGCGATTAATAGAGTCCACAATCGTAATTTCTGCTCTGGCAAAGTCCAGTAAATTCCCAGGACACTGAGCAAAAATAGTCCGTAGAAAATAGAGATGAAATTCATTTTTTAGTCAATGGTCAATGGTCAATAGTCATTTGTTATTTGTCATTTGTCATTTGTCAAGAAGGTGATGGGCAATAATGATTTTTCTTTTGCGTTATCACCATTTCTATTTTGCTGACCAAGGAATCATAGGATCGCGAGCTAGCTTTTTCGAGACTTCGTAGGCTCCAAATCGGTTGAGGTGACTGGGATCGGAAAAGTAGTCATTGACTTTAGGCCAGAGTTTACTGATATCTCGATAAATAAAGTTGGGATTGTTAGACATCTGTAACATGTATTGTTGAAATTGCTGCTCGTATTTTTGCCGGATTGGGTCTAAATAATCGGCAGTTAAGGGCATGTTGACAAATACTAAAGGAATTTTCCGCGCCTGAGTAAACTCAAGTAGGGCGTTGAAAGCTGCGTCTTGTTCGCCTTCTATTTGAAATGATTGATAGTCGTTATCGTAATTCCCTGTAACTTTGGGGTGTTTTTGATAATATCTGGCGGGATGGAAGCGGACTGATAAAGCGAGGAAACCATCAAAATCAACGGATTGCTGAGAGGCTTCTTCTTCGGGCGCATCGTTACTTAACTGTATAGATGCTTTACCTTGGCGGGGGCGATCGCTCATTAAGGGTAAGGAGTTAAGTTGTTTTTGTAATAACTCTTTAATGCGATCGCGGTTGGGATAGCTAGCCGAAACAGCCGCAACAGCTTGATTGAGCCAGTGATTAGCTATTTGATAGCTAGTCATTTCTGGTTTTGGGATTTTGGTTTTTTCGGCTTCGGATGACTTGGCGGGATCTTTGAGCAAGTCATCAGTCGTACCGGTAGCGATCGCTTTTTCTAACGCTTTTTTATAGCCAGGTGATGAAGCGATCGCGGCAAAGGTGATATCTTTGCGCCCGCTATTAAATGCACGGGAACCATCCGCCCAGAGAATGAGTTTTGGTAGTTCTTCTGGTTCTAGTACCCGGCGCACAATAAAGTCTACAACTTGGGCTGTGGCTCCATTGACACCAAAGTTAAATACATCAATGTTAGGGTAACCCTGTGTTGCCAAAGTTTGCGACAGGGCGGCGGGATCTACGCCTCTGAGGGCGCGGGATGAACCAATAATCAACACGTGGGGAGGATTACCAGTTTTCGCCAACCGCTCTTTATATAGGGCGATTTGCTCATCTAATTGCCGAGCATTATAACTAGGCATTTGCGATCGCGCTGCTAACAAAATTGCTGTGGCTGTAGCTTTTTCTTTTAATGGTGCAGCTTCTAAATTCTGGGTTTCAATATCCTCATTTTGAGTAAAGCTCGAAGAATTAAATACAGAAGTTTTACTCTGACGGGTTTTATTGTTATCGGTATTCGCCAAAAATGCTGTTCTCTGACTATTATTAACAGTTGGCTTGGGGGATGGTTTTTTCGCCGTAGATGATGGACTGGGAACAGTAGTAACTGTTGCTGGTGAACTGGGTAAATTCCGGGTAATGATTTGCCCCAATACCCAATCAGTTTGCATAGTTAGCAATAATCCCAAAGTCCCCCATACCAGGGCGATTTTAATTCCTTGTCCATCAGAGTTATCGTCTGTGGGCTGACCAATTTCGGAAAATAGCTGAGTTTGTAAAAGTAACTTTTTAACTTTGGTAGTGGTTGTTGTCCACCAATCCCGCGTCACTTCTTGAATAAAGGTTTGTACTTCCTCTGTTGTCAAGTCGGGACGTAAGATGGGTTCAGTTGATTGGGAATGTACCAAATCTTTAATGTAAATTGCTGTGGCAGCAAATTCGGGAGTCGCTTCGGGAACTAAACGTTGGCGGGGCTGGAAATCTTCACCGTGATGCCATGCTGGTTCTTTATCACCTGCACGCCGCCCATATACACGTACTCCCAAAATTCCCGGCACTTTTAACTGCCTGATTAACTGTACAACTTTGGTCGCTACTTTTTTCCGGGCTGGACATACAGGCGCATCACACATCACATGTAATAAATCACCTTTCACTAGGGGCATGACACGCATCCCGCCTGTTTTCAGCCGCCAATCTAAGTCAGGATTTAATAACCTTTCTAGTAAAAAATCGATCGCCGGTTGATCGCCAGCAGTAGCTAATTCCAAAGCCGATGGGGCTAGGGCTGGATGCTGGGTAGCGGGTAAAGAAATCCAATCAATCCAAGCTGGTTGCTTGTCGGTGGTTTTTTTACCATATATAGTAGCGGCTTTGATGCCTTGGGGGGCGATCGCTTCGAGTTGAGAAACAATGAGCGGCAAGCATAAATGTTTCTCTGGTGCTGGGGCGGTTTCTAAGGGATCGACAGCCGGGGTACAAAAAATATGTAATGTTGATTCTTGCAACGAAGCTTGGACAGCCACTTTTAACTCTGATAACATCTCAGTTAACAGTCTGGCGATCGCTTGCACATCTCCCCACCGCGCCCATTCCTTGAGCATCACCTCTGGTGGCGTTAAATCCACCCGCAGCAACCAATCAGGGGTAGTTTCACCATTTACTTGCGAAACAATAATCGCATCTTCATAACCCGATAGCTTGAGATGTCTTAACTTCTTAGCTACTGGTTCCGCTAGCAATGTGGCATCGGGACTATAACCCGATTGACAAAAAATCCACAACCGTTGTCCCTGTTGCGGCTTGACTTTTACCTCTACAGCCACACCCAAGGTACTCAGAGTTTCGCTGAGATAGCGGGCAATGCCATCTGGATGTCCTTGTTTGGCTAGGCTTTCGTTAGAAAGAATCAGCGCCCCGCCCGTTGATTGGGATTTTCTCTCATCTTCTAACAGAGCTTGTTTCACCTGTTCCAAGTGTTTTTCGAGTTGATTTAAGTAAACTCGATGACACCATTGCGCTCGCGATTCGCCTTTTTTTCTACCGTAGACAAATACTTGGTATATTGAGGTTTGTTCGCTGTTTGTGAGGATATCTAAATCTGTTTGTTGGAGTGCTTGCAACAAGTCAGATAAAATGCGCCAACGTCGCGGGCACTCTGTCCCTTCACAAAGGATATGTAGGTCATTTCCCTGCAACCGGACTTTCACCCCAAAAGTGTTAATTCCAGTTGCTTGGCTTACCCATTGCACTATGGATTGCTGGCGATCTAGTGATGCTGTTTTCATGGGCAATTAACTTGAGAGGAAGCGAGTATTGGGGTATAGTGCCTGCACTTGTAAACTAGAACCATACATTTATCACACCCTGACGTTTGGTTTTAACACTTTTGTTACCTTCTTGGCTGACAATATGGGCAAAGATAGATATTCATGAACATTTGTGATTTTCGCCTATGTTAAATTTTCCGTTGATTTTACAAATCTGCAAACTCCCAGGAATTAACAATGTCTCCTGCTAACCACAAACCCTCAACTAATCCGGAATTAAATTTATTGCTATTTAGCATTCCCCAATCTTTGCTTGTACAGCTAGGAACAGCTTCGATGCTGATGCTGTTGACAGCTAGCAAAGCTTCGACGACAGCCCTAGAAGCTATGGGACAAGCAAGTGTGGAATTATTTCGGGGCGATCGCCTACCCATACTCGACTTTCCAGAAGATAACGAAATAAACAACAGTTAAATATTTTACTCTTAGACATTAAGCCACTCTGGACTACTTCCTTGAGTGTTGATTACAGAACATAGCATTCAAAACAATAATTGTCTTGCAAAAATAGAGAATATGAGTTCCCTTTTATACTCTTTGTCTCAGGCGGCGAACATCTACCCCGCATCGGAATTGTTTTTGCGTCACCGCCTCCAAATAGTGGAGGAGTTGTGGGAGTCAGTACTCCGGCAAGAATGTGGGCAACAAATGGTAGATTTATTAGGTCAACTGCGCGATCTATGTTCGCCAGAAGGACAAGCTACTCATGACCAAGCTGCATCAGCTGTCAAGTTGATTGAACAACTCAACATCAACGAGGCCATTCGTGCTGCTCGTGCTTTTGCTCTGTATTTTCAGTTGATTAACATCATAGAGCAGGAATACGAACAACGGCAGCAGCTGACTCGTTATTCTGAAGCCGAGACGCAAATAGAAGATCCAGACATTCTCCCTAATATTACCTATTCCTCTAATCAACGGGAAAATGATGCTCCTGTAAATCGGGGAATAGGCGCAGATTTATTAGCAAAGAGTTGGGTAGCCAAGCAAAAGGAGAAACAAAAAGGGACTTTTGCAGCTTTATTCCCCCATTTATTTAAATTGAATGTGCCACCCCAGCAAATTCAACGCCTAATCGCCCAATTAGATGTGCGTTTAGTGTTTACGGCTCATCCTACAGAAATTGTGCGCCATACAATTCGGGATAAGCAACGCCAGGTGGTAAACCTTCTACAACAGCTAGATATCATCGAACATCGCGCCGGGAATGCAACCGGGGGTTATCCTTGGGAAGCAGCAGAATTAAGAGAAAAATTACTCGAAGAAATTCGTCTGTGGTGGCGTACCGATGAACTTCATCAATTTAAGCCTACAGTCTTAGATGAAGTAGACTATGCTCTGCACTACTTCCAAGAAGTTTTATTTGATGGCATTCCCCAACTACATAAGCGGTTCAAATACGCTTTGAGCAAAACCTTTCCTTGGCTGGAACCACCGCAGAAAAACTTCTGTTCCTTTGGTTCTTGGGTAGGTTCAGATCGAGATGGGAATCCCTCAGTCACGCCAGAAATTACCTGGCAGACAGCTTGTTATCAGCGCAAAATGGTGTTAGGTAGATATATTAACTCCGTCAAGCAGCTGGTGGAATTATTAAGCGTGTCGATGCACTGGAGTGATGTCTTACCAGATTTATTAGAATCCCTGGAGTTGGATCAGTCCCAGCTGAGTGATGTCTATGATGCCTTAGCGTTGCGTTATCGCCAAGAACCCTATCGCTTGAAACTGGCTTATATCCTCAGAAGGTTAGAAAATACCCGCGATCGCAATTTGGCATTATATAACCGCGAAACACCCAAAAATGAAGACCACCCGATGTATCGTTCGGGGGCGGAATTTTTGACAGAATTGCGGTTAATTCAACGTAACTTGACGGAAACAGGTTTAAGCTGCCGAGAATTGGATAATTTGATTTCTCAGGTAGAAATTTTCGGCTTTAACCTCACCCAATTAGATATTCGTCAAGAATCTTCCCGCCACTCCGATGCACTCAATGAAATTCTCGAATATTTACAAGTCTTACCGCAAGCGTATAATGACTTGACAGAAGAACAGCGAGTAGCTTGGCTAACAGGAGAATTACAAACCCGCAGACCGTTAATTCCCTCAGAATTGCCATTTTCTGAGAAAACTAACGATGTGATTCAAACATTCCGGGTAGTGCGATCGCTCCAGCAAGAGTTTGGTGCCAACATCTGCCAAACTTACATTATTAGTATGTGTCGCGAAGTCAGCGACGTACTAGAAGTTTTACTCTTAGCCAAAGAAGCGAGACTGTTCGATCCAGCGATCGCTGTCGGGACAATTCAAGTTGTACCTTTATTTGAAACGGTAGAAGACTTACAACGCTCTCGCAGCGTCATGCGTCAGCTGTTTGAATTACCTTTATATCGTGCTTTATTAGCAGGAGGTTATCAACAGCTTGAAGATAAGGGAGAAACAGATCAAGCCAACATCACCACCTGTCCGTTAACCCTGAATCTCCAAGAAGTCATGCTGGGGTATTCTGACAGTAATAAAGACTCTGGTTTTTTAAGCAGTAACTGGGAAATTCATAAAGCCCAAAAATCCCTGCAACAAATAGCCGAACAATATGGTGTTAACCTGCGGATTTTCCACGGACGCGGCGGTTCCGTCGGTCGGGGTGGAGGCCCTGCTTATGAAGCGATTTTAGCCCAACCAGGCCACAGTATTAACGGCAGAATCAAAATTACCGAACAAGGGGAAGTACTGGCTTCTAAATATTCCCTGCTAGATTTGGCATTGTACAATCTAGAAACCATTACCACAGCGGTAATTCAAGCCAGCTTGCTGCGTACAGGCTTTGATGATATCGAACCTTGGAACGAGATCATGGAAGAACTAGCAGCGCGATCGCGTGTTCATTATCGCTCCTTGATTTATGAGCAACCCGATTTTATCGACTTCTTCCACCAAGTAACCCCCATCGAAGAAATTAGCCAATTACAAATTAGCTCTCGTCCCGCGCGTCGTCCCTCTGGGAAGAAAGATTTAAGCAGCTTACGCGCTATTCCTTGGGTATTTAGTTGGACACAAACCAGATTTTTACTACCTTCCTGGTATGGTGTAGGTACAGCATTGCAAGAATTTTTGCAAGAAGAACCAGAAGAACACTTAAAGCTATTGCAATACTTTTATGTGAAATGGCCATTCTTCAAAATGGTGATTTCTAAAGCCGAAATGACCTTGGCGAAAGTGGACATGCAAATGGCGCAACATTACGTCCAAGAACTCTCAAATCCTGAAGATAGACCGAGATTTGCCAAGGTATTTGAGCAAATTTCTAGCGAATACTACCTCACAAAAGATTTGGTCTTAAAAATTACTGGACACAACCGCCTACTAGATGGTGACCCAGTATTACAGCGTTCAGTTCAGTTACGCAATGGCACAATTGTACCTTTAGGGTTTATCCAGGTTTCTCTACTCAAGCGCCTGCGACAATCACGGAATGCAGCTCCCTCTGGCGTAATTCACTCCCGTTACAGTAAAGGCGAGTTACTGCGGGGAGCCTTGTTAACCATTAACGGAATTGCGGCGGGAATGAGAAATACGGGTTGATTTAATAGTCAATAGTCAATAGTCAATAGTCAATGGTCAATGGTAAAGAAACTATAAACTATGGACTTTTGACTCTTGACTTAGAACTATGGACTCTTGAGAATTGACTAATGAAAAATAGAACTTTAATATGCTCCCTAGTAGCGATCGCGTCAGGGATTATTGGTGCTTATATTTCTGGACAAACTACCCTCATGCTACATAGTCAAAAGTGCCAAAATCAAACTTGGGCTATGCAGCAGTTGTGCAACACTTGGGTAACGCCAGGAGCAATATGGCAAGGTAGCACTACAGGACTATGGATGGGTACAATTTTAGGCGCATTTGTCGCTGGTATGGCAACCAGCCAGAATCGAAATTATTGACATCCTCACCGCCGTAGAACGGCGATGATTCTTCGCCACGCCAGCAACCTACAGATGGTAGGAGAACTGGTCGCCGAGTGGGGTTGACGCTTCATTGCAACGTGCTACCGAAGTAGTCTTACAGTCGCTCCACGTCCGTTTAAAGTCCAGGATGTCCTCCCGCGACTAACCGACATTGAAATATGAAGTTTGACTTTTTCCTCTGGGATGGATTGATGTTTCCTACCATTGCCCATTGGTTTTTCTCTACGCCTGCTCTCATCGTAGCTGTTTCAACGCGTCTTGAGCCTAGAGGGGGATTGTTAAGTCCAAGTATATTATACCAGAAAGCCGTCCTAGAAGGACGGGGCTTGTATCCCATTCTTTTAGTCAACAGTCAACAGTCAACAGTCCATAATTCACTAACAAATGACCAATGACAAATGACTAATGACTATTCGTAGGCATTTGCAAATGTTTCATAGCCTTCCAAGATTGCGTACTCGTATCGAAACAGTGCCATTCTCCGCTTTTAACTTCTTGGTAGCAAAACAGAGTCCGCTCCTCTCCATCTAAATAATCAGTTAAATAATAGACAATGCCGCGAAAAGGATAGATTTTTCGGCTGAGTCGCTTGGCTACAGCTTGATTTGGACACTCAACGACGAAAACCGACTTTCCATCCAGGTGACCCAAAGAGAATATACACATGCGCAAGATGGCTCTGAGCCAACTTTCGGAGTTGTCAAAATAATCATTAATAATTTTGTTAGTCAGAGCTTGTTCGAGCTTACGATCCTGGTTTTGAGGAGTTTGGGCTTCAGACATAGCGTCACCTTTAGCTATACCGATGGTTTGAGATTAAACCAAAATCTTTAAAAGTGACAAGAGTATAGCCACCTTACTCCCCGACAGCCAGGAAATTTAGTCGGTAGTTTTTGGCGTCAGCATGGCTGGTACAATCTACTTATTTGTCGTCAGGAACCTCAGCCTAAAGGTATGAGGCTTGTAAGAGAAATCTAGCAAGCCATCCTGACCAGACCACCCTTCACAGTCGTTGGGTAAACGTTATTTGAGTCACGACACCTTGGGAGAGTGCGAAGTCTCCCAAGGTGTCGCTTGTGACTAAACAGTTCTAAGGTAACTGGAACAGTGTTGCAAGCCTAAAAAGCTCTTGTAACAGGTCGTTCGCGCAGCGTCTCCCCTTGGGAGAAGCTAACATTACCCCGCAAGGGAGGCGCAAAAAAGCGCAAAACGCTATGTGTACAGGGTTGTCAAACTTGAGACGGTAACTGTCCTGTCGAAAGTGCATTACAAAAGTACACCAAGTCGAGCAACCCTAAGGCAGTAGCGCTAAAACTGTAAAGCCGTCCTAAAAAGACGGGGTTTCTACCCATTTTTCTGATGACTGCTGAAACTAATCAAGTAAATCAAACAACCACAGGTGCTGATGCTATTGACGAAGCGATCGCACGGGGAATTGATTTTGACGGTTCTCCTATACCAACCGCCAAATTAGACCTATATACCAAAGTCATGGCATTAGAAGCAAACAGACAGCGTAGTGGTGTCTCAAATACCATGCGATCGCGCATTGTCCGCATTGGCGCAAAGCATATTCCTCAAACCGAACTAGATACATTGCTAGTTGATGCTGGTTTTGCACCTTTAAAAGAAAAAGAAATCGCCTTTTTCTACGGTGGTAAATAGCAATATCATTCGTAACTAATAATTTGTAATTTGTAGTTAAAATAAATCCGGTTACTCAGGTAAGCCCAATCAATTAACAATTAATTGTTAGTTATCTAATATTTTAATTACGAATTACGAATTACGAATTACGAATTACGAATTACGAATTAGTAATTATTTCTGCAAGTTTATTGGTCACATTACTTATGCCGAAAGCAATTTGGAATGGCGCTACTTTAGCCGAGAGTGATAAAACTGTAGTTGTAGAAGGTAACCATTACTTTCCACCGGATGCTATTAACAAAGAGTATTTTCAAGATAGCAACACTCACACCACTTGCCCTTGGAAAGGTGTAGCCAGTTACTATAGCATTGAAGTAGATGGGCAAGTTAATCAAGATGCAGCTTGGTACTACCCCAGCACCAAAGAGAGAGCAAAAAATATTGAAGGCTATGTTGCTTTCTGGCGAGGTGTGAAAGTCGAAGCTTAAATCAATATTTATTTCCGTTAATGATATGGTGGTTGATGCAATTCAACCACCATATTTTTAATTTGGCGATCGCAATATTATCTGGCGTTTGTGGCGAAATAATAGTCTTTCCTCTTCAAATTGCTGTAAAAGTCGTGTAACAGTCACTCTAGTTGTATTTAATACTTCTGACATTTCTTGATGAGTTGCATTCAAGTCAATCAGCGTTCCCTCTTCTACCTTACGACCAAATTTACGACTTAACCATAGTAAAAATTGCCATAACCGCACAGACATAGGTTTACAATGCACTATGCTTAACAGTTCCTCTGCTTGTTGAATGTGCGAGAGTAAAGCATTGACATCTTGATACCAAAGATGAGGCGGTACCACACTTACTTCTACATTAGTTAAACACTCAATTTGATACGGTTTGACTTTGGATAAAGGAGAACCAATCAAATCACCCGAACCCCAATAGCCTAATGTAATAAATGTTCCTTCTTCACTCCATGTTAAGGTACGCACTGCACCGCGTTCGATTCGCCACAATACATCATTACGTGGTGGTATAATTTCGCGCCTGGTAAATAAACGATAGGGTATTTGTTCTTTAATATCAGAGTTATAGGAGACATTTGTAGAATACATCATAAAAACATTTGGGTAGAGAATATTTGGGGCTTGCTAATGAAGGTATCGAAAGGATGGCAGTTATAAGCATGGGCTTAGAATAATTTAATACTTGCAATGACATTAGCCAAAGCAGATTTAACACACAAAGAATCTATGTGTAAATATGGATTGCGAGACATAACCATAATTATTCTCTGGTTATGAATAGCACAGAAGTAAAGAAATAACCATACCTCTAACTAGATATTTAGGGAAATTCACAGAATTATTTCCTGATTCTGCTCAGAAGCCTCCCATACCCAATGCCCAATGCCCCATTCCCAATGCCCAATACCCATTTTTAAGACATATCTAATGATTAAGGTAGTTAGGCGCAGATTGACACTCCCCTGGCTGATTAAGTATTGTTACGCTCACTTAATCGCAAAGCCAGGGGATTCTACATTCACAGACTCGCCGTTAGACAGCAGAGTTACCCCAACTGCCCAAGAGGGCAAATCTCCTGTAGCGTAAGTTCCCGTGTGCCTCACGGTACTGAGTCCCAGTCTCAAAATGTTGATTGCTGCGTTGATATCCCTGTCTTCTACATATCCACAATGAGGGCAAACATGGGTTCTAGTCGATAGAGATTTTTTCACCTTCTTACCACAGTTAGAGCAATTTTGGCTGGTGTTGTGGGGAGGAACTGCAACAGTCACCTTCCCATATTTATGACCAAAATATTCCAACCAACTGCGGAAAGTGTACCAACCAGCATCACTAATTGATTTAGCTAGATGTCGATTACGGAAGAGCCCTTTGACATTTAAATCTTCATAGGCTACCAAGTCGTTAGATTGGATGACGGAGTAAGCTAATCTCTTGCAATACTCTTTTCGTTGCCTACTTACTTTTAAATGTTTCCGAGCATATCTATTTCTAGCCTTGTGGTAATTGTTTGATTGCCTGATTTTGGCTTTTTTCTTCTGTTGACTGAATTTTTTGGACTTCTTGCGGTTGGCTCGTATAAGATGTTTTTCGGACTTACGGTAGAACTGGGGTGATGATTCTACATTACCTTTATTGTCAGCAATGAAGTATTTTAATCCCAAGTCAATACCAACAATTTGATTAGTAGGTTGACTTTCTACCCTGACATCAATATCAATTGCGAATTGAGCGTAATACCCGTCAGCACGACGCACTAAGCGCACTCGCTTAATTTGCTTGATATCGTAATAGTTAAGGTCGTAGGTTCCCTTTAATTTCAGAGTTCCGATTCCTTTTTTATCCGAAAATGTTATGGCTTTTCTCGTGTCTGACAGTTTCCACCCAGTCGATTTATATTCAACAGAACGGCAGTTTTTCTTAAACTTTGGAAACCCTTTTTTGCCCTTAATTTTCTTCTTACAGTTATCGTAAAATCGAGCTATTGCAGACCAAGAACGTTCAGCAGCAGATTGTCTAGCCATTGAGTTTAATTCATCAGCGAAAGGAAATTCAGATGCTAAAACAGCACAGTATTTATTAAGGTCATATCTGCCTATATCTTTGTTATCCATCCAATAGCGTAAGCATTTATTTTGGATAAACTGACTAGTACGAATTGCCTCATCTATAGCTTGATACTGTTTTTCTTTTCCCTTAACTTTGAACTCGTAAACAATCATGGGTATCGACCAATTAACCACATGTTTATGTTACCATAACTGACATAAATACATCAAGAAAAAGAAAATATCACAAAGGCGTTTACGCCTTAAACCGTTTTCATCCTTGGGCTAAAGCCGCAAGGTTTTCAACGAGTATCCTTATAAGAATCGGTAGTTCTCAATGAAAAGGAGTTTGCGCCATAAACTACTAAACCGTCAAATACAATAAAAAATGCCGAAAAATTGTTGTTTATTGAAAGCAGCGGGAAACTCCGATCCGTGGGTGCGCAGGGTGCGCGCCCCGCCACTTGGGGCATTGGGCATTGGTAATTTCTTCGCTATGCCCTATGCCCCATTCCCTATGCCCAAAAACTCCATCCCCTTGTGGGTGGAGTTTTTCATTCTCTAGCAATGACGATATCGTTGGATTTAATGACTGCGTAAGCTTCTGTTCCTTCCTTTAAATCCAACTCTTCTGCTGATACTCTAGTGATCATCGAAGTTAGCTCAACTTTGTGAACAATCTCTAAAGTCACTTCTGTATTTACTGCTCCTGTAATTACCCGTTTGACAACTCCTTTTAAAATATTGCGCGAACTAACTTTTAAAGGTTTTTTGATACTAGTAATTTCTACCTCAGGCGTATAAACAGATTTGGCGACTGGTGCGCTTACAGCTGGAGAAGGGTGATGACTCAACCCACGTACCAACTCCCGCAGAATTTCTGTTTTAGTCCTTTGAGACTGATTGCAGAACTCTTCTAGTATTTTACGTTCCTCTTCTGAGGTTTGAAATGTTACCCATCCTTGTTCTTTTCTTGGCATAGCTTTACCAATTTAGTTGGTATATGATTCTCATCTTGCTATGATCTTACCAAGGGTGAATCATTTGAAACAGAACCAATCTGGTGTGCTATGGATAAGTTACAACTAAGATGTTTGTTTTAAGCGTGCTTCATTGATAGAAAATGTTGCACGCTCAATTTTGGGGATGGATAAATTTACCGTAAGCGATCGCTATCTGCTTTCCCTGATAACAGTATAAAAATAGTCTTATATCTATTAGAGAAAATACTGTTATTGATGCTGAATAATTGATTTAATTAAAATGGTGGCATTTGCTAATTGTCAATCAACATTTGCACAAATTAATCCACAATTGATACCAACTTTAGAGATGATATTTGAGATTTTACCTGGGAAATATGGAACACAAAATAGTACATATTACCATTTGGTATCAAAGCTCAACATGGTAAAGAAAGTTTACTCATGACTAAATTTTGAATTTAATTATGAGATGTGACGCTACCATTAGCAGAACCAATAATTTCTTGTAGGGTACGCAGTAAATCTTGCTCATTATAAGGTTTAGAGAAGTAAGCACGTGCCCCTAATTGAATTGCCAGTTTGCGATGTTTATCGCTACTCCGAGAAGTTAACATGGCTACGGGAATATTTTTCATCTCATCGAGGGATTTCACCCGACCTAAAAAGCCATAACCATCAAGACGAGGCATTTCAATATCACAAATTACTGCTTGCACTTGCAGTCCGCTTTGCAGCTTTTCTAAAGCATCTTGACCATCTTTTGCTTGTTCTACCTGATAGCCTCCTTTTTCTAAAGTTAAAGCTAAGAATCGCCGGACATTAATCGAATCATCGACGATTAAAATAGTATTTTTCTGATGGGAATTCGTAACTGGTTGTTTTTCTTCTTGAGGGAAGAGGAACGCTGTTTTTAAGCGAGTTGATGGTAATTGATTGTTGCGGGAATTTTGCTGATTGCTAGAAATTTTATAGAGTAATTCATTGGTATTTACTAGTACTACTACTCGACCATCACCGAGAATAGTACAGTTGCTAAAGCCTTCGGGTAAAGGTATGTTACCTTCTACTTGACGGATCGCAACTTCTTGCTCACCCCAACAACGGTCAATTTGCAGCGCGACAAATTGATTGTTGCTTTTAACTATTAAAATACTGCTAGCATTAATCGCTGGGGGAGTTTCTAATTCTGGATTATCGTAACGGGGGCCATTAAACTCTAGGTAGTTACCCAGGCGAATAAATGGCAACATATTATTTTGCCAACTGATAAATTCGTTACCCGCGATCGCAAATACCTGTTCAGTTTGGTGTAAAAATATTTCCGCCACCACATCCGTAGGAAAGGCTAAGAGCATTCGATTGCTTTCTACTAACAGCACTCTAGCCACCGACAGGGTAAATGGTACTGATAAAGTAAAGGTAGTACCGACTCCTAACTCGGTATCAACTTTAATATCTCCCCGCACGGATTTGAGATTATTACGCACTACATCCATACCCACGCCACGACCTGATAAAGTGGTTACTTGGTCGGAGGTGGTAAACCCTGGTTCAAAGATGAGTGATAACAATTCTTCATCGCTAGCGCTAGCTAATAAAGAAGCATCTAACCCCATACCTAAAGCGCGATCGCGGATTTTCTCTAAAGAAATACCCCTACCATCATCGCGGATTGTAATCACTGTGCGATCGCGTCTGTGAGTGGCTTTAATTTCAATTAAACCTTGCTCTGGTTTACCTATGTTGTAGCGAGTAGCAGGATCTTCAATTCCGTGATCGAAAGCATTGCGCAACAGATGCATCAATGGTTCGTTTAAAGCCTCTAAGATGCTGCGTTCAATTAAGGTGTTACCACCATCAATTTTCAGCTGCACATTTTTGCCATACTCTACATTCAAGTCTCGTAAAGCACGGGGAAAACGTTCTACCAAATCTGATAACGGACGCATCCGTACCTGAGTTAACTTGGTTTGCAGCTGCTTTGATGTTTTATTTAACTTCCGCGCAATGTGATCGGTATCATCAACGCTCAGTTGTACGTCAGTGGTAACTTCTTGTACCTGAACAATAGTTTCCATGACTTCCTGCGATAGCAGGTTTAACTCGTTATAGCGATCCATTTCCAAGACATCAAAACTCGTATCCATGTCTGGAGAATGGGGTTGTTCCTCGCTAAAAGACAGAACGCTAGATACGCCTACAGATTGAGTAGCAATTCTATCGTAAGCAGCACGCAATTCCTGATTTTCCCGATCCAGACTTTGGACGCGCTGGCTGAGATTGCGGACGAGTTTCCGTAATCTTTCTAGTTGTAAGTTTAGCCCATTGCGCTGAACGATCAATTCCCCAAATAAATCATTGATTTGCTCCAGCTGGCTGCTGGGAACCCTAACGGTATTTTCATGAATTTCCCGTTCTTTGCCATTACCAATAGGTTCGCCTTTGCGCTCCACCAATTTATAATCGGCGAGAGACATTTCTCTAGCAGCGACTATACTAGTTTCTGCGAGTTTAACAGGCTCGGCAATTGGCTCGGCGAATTCTACATCCACAGTCGCAAAATGAGTGAATGCGATCGCCTCTTCTTCGTTCTCTAGTTCCTCTGTTTCCTCGGTGAAAATTTCTGGTGCAAATAAATTGGTTGCAGCTGTCTCGGTTGGAAGCAATTCTGCTGCTGGGAAGGATGACAGATCCAAATTCACCAAATCTCCCAGATAAATCGCTGTTGGCAGACTATCTAGTTGATTTGTCAGTACCAAAGCTTGCGATCGCCGCCATGCTTGTAAAGCTAACTGAGCAATTTCTGGTACTTGTTGGGGTGGTGCTGTTTCTAAATACTGGGTTACCGATGCACACAGCTCAGTAAAAGCTGGTAATTGTAGCATTTCCCCCAAACCGCCCAATTCAGCCGCCATAATTGCGACTTCTTCCTGCAAACAAGGCTGTCCTGCATCTGCCAATACCGCTTCTAAACGCTGTAAACAACCTTCTACCTCGGTTTCAAACAGCAACGGTATAATATCTTGTCCGTCCTCCGGCGAGAGCATGGTTGTCACATCTTCCGGCACCGGATCGCCCAAACGCTGATGCAGTTCATCAAACACTGGGTAACAAAAAGTTTCTAGCCACTGGTCTTCAATAGTACTGCCTTCAGAAAGCAATTCTACTATTTGCCGCAACCAGTCCACCCCAGATAACAGTAAACTTTGTAACTGAGTATCAATTTCTAAGGAATTTTTGCGCGTTTTTAAGACTTTAAAGGAATCTTCTAGACGGTGGGCTAAATCGCTCAACGTCCGGAATCCCATCATCCCCGCACCACCTTTAATTGAATGTGCTGCTCGGAGTGCCCCGTTGATTTTTTCGGAATCGATGCGATTACTGGTATCAATTTCTAACAATACCCCTTCTAAGGTATTGAGATAATCAATTGCTTCTTCCAGAAATTGCATCTGGATTTCCAGTTCTTTGTCCTGTGACATAAATTTTTTAGTCAATAGTCATTAGTCATTAATCATTGGTCAATGTCAAGGGTCATTAGTCATGAAACTGGAGACTGTTGACAATTACTTAACTGACCTTAAATGTACCCACAGTCTGTTGCAACTCTTGGGAAATTTCCACAGTTTGTTGCAAAGATTCGGAAACTAAGCGCGATGAATCGCTAGTCCGTTGTGAGACAGCCACAATTGCTTTCATTAAATTGCTAACCGTGTGGGAAGTTTCGACCTGCGATGTAGTCGCTACTGAGATTGACTGTACCAGATTGTCAATTTGCCGCGATACATCCAAAATTTGATTGAGACTGCGTTTAGCATCTTCAACAATTCGCGTACCTTCAACTACCTGGGTAGTACCAATTTCCATTGCTTGGACTACATCGCTGGTTTCCCGTTGGATGTTCTCAACAATTTGTTCAATTTCTTGGGTAGCGGCGGCGCTTCTAACTGCTAATTCGCCTACTTCTTCCGCCACTACGGCAAAACCTTGTCCTTCTTCCCCAGCGCGAGCGGCTTCAATTCCCGCATTAATCGCTAACAAGTTAGTTTGGACGGCGATTTGATTAATCAAGGACACCACACGGGAAATTTGCTGAGAAGATTCTCCTAAACGTTTCACCTTCTTGGCGGTTTCCCCAACAGTTTCTCGTAAAGAGAGAATGTTTTGTACTGTCAAATCCATTGCTTGTCCGCTCTTGGTAGCAGTTTGGGCAGCTTGATTGGCAATTACCGCCGCTTGCTGGGCATTTTTGGCTACCGCTTGGATGGAATGAGTCATTTGATCCACCGCATCCAAAGTGCGGTTAATTTCCGCCGCTTGACTCATTGCTTCCTCTGCTAGCTGACGGATGGCTGATTCATTGGAGCCAATCGCCGTATTTACTTGAGAAGCTGCATTTTGCACTTGGGTGACAATATCCCGGAGACTTTCGACAATGGAGTTGAAAAAGTCGGCTACAGTGCCAATTTCTCCTGCTGTTACGTCCGCCCGCACTGTGAGATCGCCACTAGCAGCCCCTTCAACATTACTCAGTAATTCTAATAGTTGGGTTTGTAGCGCTTCTTTTTGTTGGCGTTCTTCTTGAGTATCTTGTTGGGCAGCAGATTTAGCTTGTTCTAATTCTTCTAAGAGCCTAGCTTGTTCTAGAGCATAGCCAATTTGGATGGCTGTTTGTTTAAATAAATCAATATCTGTAGGTTGCCACAATCGCGGACTTTCACAATGATGGGCAATTAACAGACCAAAGAGTTGATTTTGGCTGATAATGGGGGCGATTAAATTGCCTTGAACTGCGTATTTCTCGAGGCTTTGAATGTAACAATTGGCATTATTGAGATGCGGCTCTTGATAAATGTTAGCGATCGCTCTAACTTTGCCTTGTTGATACAGTTCTACATGGCGTTCGCGAAAACAGGGATCGTCAATCCGCGCGCCGAGCATTTTCGGCCAGCCATCGGCTACAGATTCTGCCACCACTACCCCATCCCAAGTACCTGGATTGAGCTGATAAACAATTACCCGGTCTGTTTTTAAGGCTGGGCGCACTGCGTTGACTGCTGTGCTGTAAATATCTTCACTTAGCAGCTTTTTGCGAATTTCTAGGGTTATATCTGCAATAAATTTGATTCTCTGTGCTTCTTGCTCTTTTTCTCCTAGCAGTACTTGTAATTGCTCTGCCATTCTGTTAATATTGACACCGAGAATGCCTAACTCGTCTGTTCTGTCTACCTCTAAACGAGTATTCAGTTGACCGTCGCCAAGTTTGCTCACCGCTTCAGCTGCAATCAAAATTGGCTGGGTAGCGCGTTTTGCTAACCAAGCCGCGATCGCTGCGACAATGACTGCGGTTAAAGCTGTGCCTAAGGCGATCGTCAACAATAATTGTCTTTGGGGCGCAAATGTAATATCTGTATCTGTCGCAATAATGGCTCCCCATTTTAAATCAGGTAAACCGTCAATTGTCCTTGAGGGTACATAGCTGATAAATTGCTGTTTGCGGTTCAGATTGTTAACTGTAACAAAATTACCAATTTTATTGTTTTCTTTCAGTTGGCTCAACCCTGGAAAATCCGCTTTAGCGTCTCTACCTTCTTGATTATTTTGTGTAGCTATAAAAATTTTGCCTGCTGGATCGACTAAATTATAATCATGTCCTTTACTAGCATAATTTTTAATAATCTCTTCTATAGAACTTACTGGCATTCTGGCTCTAATTACGCCAATATATTCCCCACTGACTACATCTTTCAAAGGTGCGGCGATATGAATGCTTACTAAACCAGTAGTTTCTGACTTTTCTGGCTGACTAACAATCACCGTATTTTGTTTGAGCGCATCTTGAAAATACTGACGATCTTTGTGATTTTCTAAAGGTGCGCCTGTAGATTGCGCAATGACGTTACCTTCCATATCAAAAATCGCAATACTATCATAAGCTTTATCAGCTTTGATGATGCGGTCTAAAATCTCTTGCTTACCTTGAGCAGTAATAATTGCTCTTACTTGCGGATTTGTTAAAGATGGGAGATTCGCCAGTACTTGAATATCCCCATATCTCGCCAACACGTAACGGTTGACTTTATCTAGCAAGCTCACAGTTTCCGCTTGTTGAGACTGGGTAATCTGCTGATTAATTGAGTGATTAGCAAAGCTATAAGCGATCGCGCCAATTACCAATGTCGGTAAAGTCCCAATGGCGATCGCCAATACTGTCGTTTTAGTATTTAAACTAAGTCTTTGAAAATAACCGATTATCTGGTTCAAGGGAGAGGAATGGGATGGTGAATAAATAGGCTTTATTGATTGTTTAATTGTCGGTTCAAATACTCTTTGTGATGCCATCAATGATGAGCGATTTTGCCCATCATTACCCTTAGCCGTGTCAGTTTTATGAAACATACATTAATTCTCCTAAATATGTGAATAAGAACACTATTATTTGTGAATTACTAGTACACCCTAATCACTGCGGAGAATAGAAGAATGCACAATAGATTGTGCATCTAATACCAGTAAGGTCTCAGATTGTTGAATAATACATCCATTAAGATAAGGTACTAAACTAGATGCAACTTGTCCTATCGGAGAACAAATCTCATCGGACAAAAACTTAGCTGTACCTTTTATCTCTTGTACAACTAAGCCCAACAGCATTGATTCTACTCGCACAACGATTACATTATATTGCCGCAGCCTACTGCTTAAAGATTCTAAATTTAGCATTCTTGGCAAATCTACTATCCAAATTATGCGACTCCGCCAATTCATTAATCCGACGATGCAAGCAGGCATATTTGGCATTGAAGTCACAGACTCAACAGGTACAATAATTGCTTCTTGGGTATGCTTCATTGATAAAATAGCAGCAGTCTGTTGATTAAGTTGAAACTTAATGTAGCCATCTCCTAAATTTTGTGGGCTAGACTGTGCATTTAAAGTATTATTTGAACTATTCATGGATTAATTGCTACTGATTTAATAGCACGTATAAGTTGATCCCTGGTGTATGGTTTGGTGAGGTAGGCATTAGCACCTTGCTTCATTGCCCACAAACGATCGATTTCTTGATTTTTAGAACTACAAATTACAATTGGTACGTTCTTTGTCACTGGATGTTTTTTCAAATACCGACATAATTCAAAGCCACTCATTCCTGGCATGACTACATCAGTGACAATGACATCCGGCTGTTGTAACACAGCTTGCTCTAAAGCCTGTTTTGCCTCTGTAGTTGGGATCACATTGTAGCCACTTTCTGTCAGAAAATAACTCATTAATTGCAATTCGCTGGGGGAATCTTCAACAATTAGAATTGTGCTAATCAAAGTCAGACTCATTGCTAAATCTCCGAATAATTCTCATTGTTTTCTGATTTCTTTGATAGATAGTTAGTGGAAATTAACTATCTATGAGAAAATTAATTGATATGTTTAAAGACCATTTTTAGCAAATCTGATTGTGTAAATGGTTTGGTTAAATAACCAGAAGACCTTACCATTTTTGCCTTAGCTCTATCAATAAAGCCTGTTTTTCCCGTCACCATAATAATTGGCGTGTCCTTAAATTGCGAATGTCGGCGCAATAAAGAACATAGTTCATAGCCATCTAAATTTGGCATTTCAATGTCGAGTAAAATTAAATCTGGTTTACTCCGAAGTATTTGCATTAACGCTTTGACTGGATCGTTAATTAACACTACATGAAATGTTTCTTCATCTAAAAAATGTTTGATCGAATTCAAAACAGTCTGGCTATCATCAATACAAGCTATTGTATACATGCCTTTACCAGCATGTTTTTGGGAGAATGTATTATTTTTCTCCCCAGTCTGAGAAAAATTTGTGGGTTTAGAACTAGGTTTTGCTAATGGAGTTTGAGATAGCTTGTTTGTCGGTGGATTTAAAGTACTCCCCGCCGCAGGTAGGGGTGATTGGATTGGTAATTGACGATTTCTCAACTGTTTTTGACAGTGTTCAACAATTACCCGCAAATCTAAATTACAAAACTTAGGTAAGCCATCTAGAGTAATTTCTGAATTAAATTCATAGCTTCCTTCTTTTAAAGCTAGGAATGACTCCAATACTTCTTTTGCCAATTCTTCAATTAAATCTGCTGCTTGCATAGGGTTAATATAATCCTGAGCAGCTAGCCAACAGATAGCATGATAATCAGCATTTGATGTGGACTGATTTTCATTATTTGTTTCAAACATCAGCCGCATTTGCACTCTCGCAGCGCTGTTGAGTGTGGGAATTTGCTGACTCAAACGCCGTAAGTGGTTATCCAGCCTTTCAAACACTTTATCTGAATTAGAGGCATAAGTTAGTTTACCGTCCTCTAAATATATCGACCAAGAAGTCGTCTCTGTATATACCTTTAAGCATCCTGTAGCACGCCGACTTGTGAGTTGTGCCAACAGGGATAATGGATGTAATTTCTGGAACAACTTGTAGCTACCTATAGGAGTTGTACTCATTGTGCTTTTACTTCAGCTAAATTCAATACTTGTAGACTAAACTTGTACAGGAATTTCGATACAATCCCCACCAAGCAAAAAAATCTTAGTGCCATGTAGCATAACATACATAAATATTTATCCTCGTTTGTAAATAAAGTTAACCCTAGCTTTGTTTTTAGATTATAAAGTCTTAGTCAATTATGAAGTTATTGTCAATTTACTTACTTATACTGAGATTATCAGACATGCTTGGATAAAGATTAAATCAAATTTAAAGACTGGATGAAGTCGATGGCATTTTAGTAGCCTTTTGTAAACTTTTGAAAGTAATATTACTACCTCCCAAAACAGCAGTTACTGAGGAGTATCAGCATTATTACTGAAAAAACTGGACGTGAATTCAGATCGCTATTGACATCACATTCAGTATGTTTACTTAAATGTGATGTAAATTACTCCTGCTCTTAATCTACTATCATTAACAGCAGTCTGCTAACGATAGCAATCAAAATCAGCTTTTGATACCAATAGTAATCTAATGATTGCTGTTTATAGATTGTTGTCATAGCCAGGGAAACCCCAAGCCAAAAAATGCATCTGTGGCATTTTTGGGAAATTGGTATGAGATTTGATGATGCGCACCCCGATGACAACTACTCTATGACATAAAGCCCCATACTTAATATTAATTTTCACATCAGGTGATGAAAATTTTTACTTGGGGCTGTCTTTTTAATTATAAGTGCGGATGAAAGGACTTGAACCTTCACTCCTCTCGGAACTAGAACCTAAATCTAGCGCGTCTGCCAATTCCGCCACATCCGCATCAGTTATTGATTCTAACAGACAAATTCTTAATGGTCAATAGTCTATTGAGTCAAGATTGATGACTGTGGACTATTGACTCTTAACTACGGACATCCTCATGCTTTACGGCTACATCATCGCTACTCTAGGTAATCGATGCTTGAAACCACAAAGAATTTCCCAAGAAATAGTATTTAGTTTCTCTGCCCATTCGTCAGCAGAAATTTTTTCTTTGCCTTGTTCCCCTAGTAAGGTAACTATTTCTCCTTCTTGGATATCTTCTATAGCGCTCACATCTACCATCAACTGATCCATTGTAATTGTGCCAATTTGTGGCACTCGCTGACCGCGAATCATCACTTGCATATTGTTAGAGAGATGACGGGGAACGCCATCAGCATAACCAATCCCAACAACAGCTAGCCGGAGTTCTTGGGGGGCGATAAATTGATGTCCGTAGCTAACACCAGTTCCAGCAGCAATTGTTTTTACTTGGGTGACACGGGCTTTAACTTGTAACACAGGTTTGAGCTTAATTGTTGCTTGTAAATGTGGTGATGGATAAAGTCCGTAAACTGCTAATCCGACACGCACAATGTCGTAATGTAAGCTGGAATTTGCCAAGGTGGCGGCGGAATTAGCTAAGTGTAAGCATGGCGTTTTTATCCCCATTGCTTGAATTTGGGCGATCGCTTCCTCAAATCGTCTATGCTGTTCTTCCATTACCGTAGTATCGGGACTATCAGCTGTCGCCAAATGAGAGTAAATACTGGCAATCTGCAAATGCGGTAAGCTTTGCACTAATTTGACAAATTCTCCCGCTTGTTGCCAATTAGTTCCTAACCTGGACATACCTGTATCTAATTTGATATGTACGGCTAAGGGTGAACGCTCGTTCATCGCTTCTAAGGTGTTAGAAAATACCAAAGCTTGTTTGGGGCTGCAAACTGTGGGTTGTAATTGCCAATGAGCGATCGCCTGAATTTGTTCTGCTGTGTGGGTTGCCCCTAAAATTAAAATTGGTGCTTGAATACCCGCTTCTCTTAGCTGAATACCTTCGGGAATTGTCGCTACACCTAACCAGCTAGCTCCTGATTCTAAGGCTGTTTGCGCCACCGCTACCGCTCCATGTCCATAGGCGTCGGCTTTGACTACCGCCATCAGTTGAGTGCGCGCTGAGAGTAACCCAACTAACTGTCTGACATTATGAGACAAAGCTGCTAAGTCAATTTCTATCCAAGCGCGTTGCGAGAACCAAGCATAACTATCACAATCTTGCCCGGAAACTATCCCAGGAATTTGCTTGCTACTTAACATTTTCCTTCACTCCTATCACACCAATAATTTGGCTGCTAGACAATCTATCTATTCCATTGCCAACAATGGCATCAGATTAATCTGGCAGTTTACATTCGATTCGGGAATTCTCACAAGATTCCTACATAGTTAATTTGTACTTTTTCTCAAGATATATTGCTAAAAGTAGATTTTTCTATGCTGTTTTTGAGTAGAAAATTATTTTTTAGTATTTTTTATTACTAAGTAAAATATTCTCTAGAGGCAAGCATCCTCAGATTTCTAGAAAATAATTCCCCCATTTAGGTTACTTGTAAAGCATTAGATAAATTTCTTACCATCAACAGAAGATAGAGTTGGTAAATTATGGCGAAAGTATAATTTATTCTCATCCCCCAACTAGGGTATATATGTGTTAATATATGTAAAACTAATACCTTGAGCGTTTACCAATGGGTAAGGTTTTAGTCCTAAACGCCTCTTATGAACCGCTCAATATCACGAGTTGGCGTCGTGCTGCGGTTTTGTTAATTAAAGGTAAGGCAGAACGGGTCGAACATAACGGTAAATTCTTATACTCGGATTTCCCATTGCCAACTGTAATCCGGTTGCGACATTATGTGCGCGTTCCCTATAAAGAGATTCCCTTAACTCGCCGAAATATCTTGCACCGTGACGGACACACCTGTCAGTACTGCGGTTACACTGGGGATGAATTGACTTTAGATCATGTCATTCCGCGATCGCGTGGCGGTGGAGATAGTTGGGAAAACATGGTTACAGCCTGCGTGCGTTGTAATGTCAAAAAAGGAAGTCGCACGCCCCACGAAGCACACATGCTTTTACGTCATCCGCCTCGCCAACCTTACAGCAGCCTTTATTTTGAGGTTAGTAAACACCTGAAGAGTGGCTTACATAAAGAGTGGAAAAAATATGTTATAGGTCTTTGAGCCAACTGAATCAATTGATGTTTGTCTGATGCTGGTCATTTTTCTTGGGTAACTAAAAATTAGTCATTGGTAAACCCAAATGACTAGCGATAGCTCATGGCTAAACGATGTTATTGCTGGGTTTGGCGTCTAAATTCACAAGCCCTGGCAATGCAGCAATTACATCTGGTAGCTACGCTTTGGCTTGGGTACAGACATTGCTGCTAAGTCATTCGGCTGCTACATTTAATTGCCAGCCCCTTATTATACACCTTTTTTCACCAATTTGTATGTATAGATGCTAAATTAGCAATAATCTTAATTTAGTTAAGAAAATGACATTTTTAGTTAACAATAAAAATAATTGTTAATCGTTGAGGATTCACTAGTATAAAACTATCAGCGATGAAATTTGACTAACAATCTATTGCCTGTGAAATATGAAGTTAAAAGCCTGCTGAGAGGACATCAGTCTCAAAATGTGAAAACCAAATCGACGCGATCCGATTGGTAGCATAATTGTGTAAATAACACTGGCTAAAAGCAAGCCTTTAAATTCACAATTTTTGTGCTGTTAATGGGCAAAAATTAGTCCAGTTAACCGAAGCAGTACCGCTTTATTTTCTTTATAAAAAAGAAAAAACCAAAAAATGAAAAAAATTCTCTTAATTTAACCTGTATTAGGAAACACTAAGTACACTGGTTACCAAAACCGATTTGAATACACTAGTGGAATTTGGTAAATGCTAGCTATTTTCACTGATAAAAAATAGACCGAGATATATAGTGCCACCATTCTCTATTTTTGCGAAGATCGTAATGTGTGGCCCGATCAGTGCAACACTGATTTTAATATTTCTTAACTAAACAATGGAGCCTCACGCTTACAAAAACCTTCCATATGCAATTGAATCCATCTTTGATGCAGTTTGAGAGTTTGTCATTGACCACAGAGCCGAACCAAGAGGATGCTGAAATAGACGCAGTCCCGATAGTGGAAGTCCCAGTTAGCAAAACCTCCGTACCGCCATCGACAAGTGAAGGAGGTATGTATCTAGTTCAGCGTGGTAATTCCTTGGTGTCTCAGAAGTCAGAGGAACTGCAAAAGACACTTTTAGCGCACCGCCACGAGCGTCAACTCATAATTCTGCAAGATTTTCCCGATCCAGATGCCCTATCTTGCGCTTGGGCATACCAGCTCATTGCCCAGCAGTATGATATCAAATGTGAAATCATCTATGCTGGCACCTTAAGCCACCAAGAGAACATTGCTTTAGTCAAGCTGACTAATTTACCTGCCCAGCGCTGGACATTACAAAGCATTAAAAGTAAAGACTTGTCATCTTACCAAGGCTTCATCTTAATTGATAACCAAGGAACCACAAGTCAGCTATTATCGGCGATACAGCAAGCAGGTGTACCCCTAGTTGCCGTGATCGATCATCACAGCATCCAATCGGATCTCAAGCCAGAATTTGTCGATGTCCGTCCTTATGTGCGCGCCACGGCAACGATTTTTACCCAGTACCTCCAAGCAGGGTTACTCACCTTAGATAGCAGCATTAACCAGCATGTCAAGTGTGCTACTGCCTTGATGCATGGCTTGCGATCGGATACAAATCGACTGATGCAAGCACAAGAAGAGGACTTTATGGCTGCTGCGTATCTCAGTCGATTTTATGATGCCCAACTACTGAACGCTATTTTACAAGCGAATCGTTCTAAACGGGTAATGGATGTGATTGAGCGCGCGCTCAAAAATCGCATCGTCCAAAATAACTTTTCTATTGCTGGTGTGGGTTACATTCGTTATGATGACCGCGATGCTATTCCTCAAGCTGCGGATTTCCTCGTGACAGAAGAAAACGTTCATACGGCTGTAGTTTACGGTATTGTTCACGATGAGGATGACGAACTAGAAGTAGTGATTGGCTCCTTAAGAACCACCAAACTCACCCTAGATCCTGATGAATTCATTAAAGAAGCGTTCGGACAAGATAATAACGGGCGCTTTTTTGGTGGAGGACGCACAGGCGCAGGCGGATTTGAAATTCCGATGGGTTTCTTATCTGGCGGCAACGAAAACTCAGCTTATGCAAAAATGAAATGGGAAGTATTCGATACTCAAATCAAGCAAAAGCTGTTGAAGTTAGTCAATCCCAGAGACAACCCAATTCAGTCAGAGTAAGCCTGGAAATAAAAGACAAGAAATCTATAGGTTGAGTCCCTCAACCTAGACTGAAAGATGATAATTATTCATCTTTAACTTAATATAGCTTTGATCCCAGAAATAAATCTCTGGGCGTGGCGTTGCTGATTGATGGGATGAATTTTATTTTGTGCCTTTGTGCGAAGAGTCAATCTTTAGCTTTGGTCGAAAATATCAATTCATCCCACATTTATGTAACGCCTTATTCATAAATTAGTTAAATATACTCAAACTTTTTATTTGCTAAATAGCTAATATCATGATATTAATGATTACTTGATGTTGTATCTGATGGAAACTATAGTTTTTCTGTGCAATGGCGATGCAGAATATTACATTGAAAAAGGAATTATTAAAAATAGGGAGCTTCCTAACTTAATAAAGTCAGTAATTTCATCAGGTGATTACTATAAAACATCTTGGAGTTGTGGCAATTCCAAATTTATACAAGTTGGTGATAGAGCATATCTTCAGAGAAGTGGTAATATTGGCAATCAACCGAGTGGCTTTATAGCTGCTGGTTATGTCATAGCTGCACCAGAAGATGAGCAATTAAGACTTTTAGACAGCAAATATTCAGATTTAAGTGCAGCATATATATCTGATTATGATAGATATTTTGCTGTTAACATACAGATAGATTCAGTTGTAGACTTTGATTTTCCTTTGGAACAAAAATTTTTAAAAAACTTACCTATATTTCAAGGAATAAATTTCAACTTTGGGGGAAGCGGCTGTAGATTCAATAGCAAATCTACTTCCTTTTTAGATTCAGAATGGGAGAAGCATTCACTAATACAGCAAAGGCAAGGAAGAGGACGTAGACTTGTTGATATTTTCTTTGAGCAGGGAGAATATTTTAAGCAAAACAAGGACTACCAAGCTGCAATAGATGCTTATAAATTAGCTTTAAAAGTTGATTCAAAATATAGTAAGGCAATTAATAGAATTAAAAATTGTGAATCAATTATTGGAAGAGAAAGCAAAAATTATAAGTCCCCAGAACCAACATTTAAGCCGACATACCCAGAATTATCACAAGAGAAGAATGAACTATTACTTGCTAGAGAAGAACTTGATAAAGAAAATTTCTTCAGTGTTAGAAGTGATGCTGATGCCAGACAAAAAATTACAGTATCAATAGCGAGGAGGCAGGGACAATCTAAATTTCGGCAGTCTTTGTTAGATGCCTATTATTGTAAATGTGCAATTACAAATTTTGATGCTGAGGCAGCGCTTGAAGCTGCTCACATAATTCCTTACATTGAAACAGAAAATAATCATCCATCGAATGGGTTATTATTACGTGCAGATTTACATACTTTATTTGACTTAAACCTTATTGTCATTCATCCAGAAACAATGAAGGTATATATTGCACCAACTCTCCACAAAACTCAATATCGAGGAATTAATGGGATAGAGCTACGTATTCCTAAAAATGAAGTTTTCCGTCCCAAAAAACAGTATTTAAAACAACGCTTTGAGCAGTGTAAATGGTTTCAAAGTATGTAATTATTTAAACTTGATTCTATTTAATTGGAAAAGGTCAAAGAATGACACAGCAAGAGATGTTGAATGAGTTTTTATCCCTTCCTGCAGAAGCACAAAATTAAGTAATGGATTTTATTGCTTTTTTGCGACAAAAATATACAGTAGTTAAACCTGCTTCTGAGAAAGCAAATGTTGATTTGGTAGATGATAGTTTTATTGGTATGTGGCGCGTAGGCGTAGCCCGTCGTAGACATCGCCAAGATTTAGCTGATAGTACTGCTTGGGTGCGTAGTCTTCGTTGATAATGTATCCCTAAAGTAGAAAACCCTAAAATATACGATGGAATTATATTTAATTCGTCATGGGATAGCCGAAGAGAGAACCGCTAGCATTAAAGATGAGGAGCGAGTACTCACTAAAGAAGGTAGACAAAAAACCGAAAAAGTAGCTCAAAGACTAGTTAAGCTAGATTTACACTTTAATTTAATCCTGACAAGTCCCTTAGCTAGGGCGCAGCAAACCGCAGAAATACTCATTCAAGCAGGACTAAGCGAGGATCTGGAAGAATCTCATCACCTTGCACCTGAGGGAAATATTCATAATTGGCTTAAAGACTGGCTAGAACCGAGAAATTATCCCCAAAATACCCAAATTGCCCTGGTTGGACATGAGCCTTGTTTAAGCCAATGGGCGGAAATTCTTCTTTGGGGAGAAGCCAAAGCCAGCTTAGTCTTGAAAAAAGCAGGTATGATCGGGATAAAACTACCAGAAATAGGCTCTCCTTTGGGTCGTAGTCAGATGTATTGGTTGACACCACCCAAGTACTTGCTATAACTGTTTTCTAACGGTTATGAAAAGACTTAAGGTTATAACTGTCACTGTTATTGCAATAACGATTTCTGGTAAGTTAGCCTGAGCAAATCTTTCACAAAGCAGATGGTGTTGCCATGTCGGTGTGCGAATATAAACCCGGTTTGGAAGGCATTCCGGCTGCCCAATCCAGTATCAGTTATGTTGACGGGCAGAAGGGAATACTAGAATATCGTGGTATCCGGATTGAGGAACTAGCAGCAAAAAGTACATTTTTGGAAACTGCTTATCTTTTAATCTGGGGTGAACTGCCCAGCAAGGAAGAATTGAAAGCATTCGAGGATGAAGTTCGTCTCCACAGGCGGATTAAATATCGCATCCGCGATATGATGAAATGTTTTCCAGAAAGCGGTCACCCAATGGATGCGCTACAAGCCTCAGCAGCAGCCTTAGGCTTGTTTTACTCGCGCCGAGATTTACATAATCCCGTCTACATTCGGGATGCAGTTGTTCGCTTGATAGCAACCATTCCCACAATGGTGGCGGCCTTTCAGTTAATGCGCAAGGGTAATGACCCAGTGCGGCCAAGAGATGACTTAGACTACTCAGGTAACTTTCTCTACATGCTCAACGAGAAAGAACCTGATGAGTTAGCAGCACGTATTTTTGATGTCTGCTTGATATTGCATGTCGAGCATACAATGAATGCTTCTACCTTTAGTGCCAGGGTAACAGCTTCGACCCTCACAGACCCTTATGCTGTAGTTGCTAGTGCAGTGGGTACCTTAGGCGGGCCGTTGCATGGTGGAGCCAATGAAGAAGTCATTCAAATGTTGGAAGAAATTGGCTCAGTGGCAAATGTCCGTCCCTATGTAGAAGACTTGCTGCAACGTAAAGCCAAGATTATGGGTTTTGGGCATCGCGTCTATAAGGTAAAAGACCCCAGAGCCACGATTTTGCAAAACTTGGCGGAGCAGTTGTTTTCCAAATTTGGGGAAGACAAGTACTATGAAATTGCCCAAGAGATGGAACGGGTAGTAGCAGAAAAACTGGGTCACAAAGGCATTTATCCTAATGTTGACTTTTACTCCGGTTTGGTGTATAGGAAAATGGGAATTCCCACAGACTTATTTACACCAATTTTTGCGATCGCTCGTGTTGCTGGTTGGCTAGCTCACTGGAAAGAACAGCTAGAAGAAAACCGCATTTTCCGTCCGACTCAGGTTTATAACGGTCGTCACGAAGTTGCCTATACTCCGATTGACCAACGCTAATGAGCAGATGGACTGCTTATTATAGCAGCTTTCGACCAAAGGGAATCAAAAACATTGAAGAAAGCAGAAACCGTTGCCACAATGGAAGCGGTAACTTTGTCCTGCGGCAACGGTATTAGGGGGTTAGCTGCGTGAATCCCAATCATTGCTATAAGTAGAACTTGTGGTTGATTTACGAGGGGCTAAAACCATCCAACGGTATACTAGGCATGGGAAATAGCAATCAAAATTCAATCAGGCGTCGTCTCGGTAGAGATATTAATGGGTGAACTTACAGATATTAATTTAACTAATATTTTGTAACTCGCCATCACAAGATGACTTAAAGAGCGGAAACATGAACTCAGGAATTGACCTTCAAGGAACTTTTATTAAATCCCTGACGGATTTAGGACTACCACCAGACGCAGCCAAAGCTATTTGGATGCCTCTGCCAATGATACTGATGCTCATTGGAGCCACAGTAGGGGTATTAGTAGCCACTTGGTTAGAGCGGAAAATTTCCGCCGCCGCCCAACAGCGAATTGGCCCGGAATACATGGGGCCTTTTGGCTTGCTGGTGCCGGTTGCCGATGGTATCAAGCTGGTATTTAAAGAAGATATCGTCCCAGCCAAATCTGACCCCTGGTTATTTACCCTGGGGCCAATTATTGTTGTAATTCCGGTGTTTCTGTCTTTTCTGATTGTGCCCTTTGGGCAGAATATCGTAATTACGAATGTAGGGATGGGGGTATTTTTGTGGATTGCCCTGTCTAGCATTCAACCAATTGGCTTGTTGATGGCTGGTTATGCATCAAATAATAAATACTCCCTCTTAGGGGGCTTACGGGCAGCCGCGCAATCAATTAGTTATGAAATTCCCTTGGCGTTGAGCGTACTCGCGATCGCGATGATGTCTAACAGCCTCAGCACCGTTGATATTGTTAACCAGCAATCTGGTTACGGTATCTTAGGCTGGAACATTTGGCGTCAACCAGTTGGGTTTCTGATTTTCTGGATTGCAGCTCTAGCAGAATGCGAACGCTTACCCTTCGACTTACCAGAAGCGGAAGAAGAACTAGTAGCAGGTTATCAAACCGAATATGCCGGGATGAAATTCGGTTTATTCTACCTGGGTTCCTACGTTAACTTAATTCTTTCTAGCTTACTGGTTGCTATTTTATACTTGGGCGGTTGGGATTTCCCCATTCCCATTAGTGCGATCGCTAATTGGGTAGGAGTCAGCGAAGCCAACCCAGTCTTGCAGGTAGTAACTGCTTCTTTGGGTATCATTATGACCGTACTCAAAGCCTACTTGCTAGTATTCGTCGCCATCTTATTGCGCTGGACAGTACCACGGGTACGGATTGACCAATTGTTAGATTTAGGATGGAAATTCTTACTACCAGTTGGTTTAGTTAATCTCCTATTAACCGCAGCCCTGAAACTAGCTTTTCCTGTAGCCTTCGGTGGTTAGTCATAAGTCATCAGTCATACGTTATTTCACAAATGACAAATGACTAATGACCAATGACAACTGACAAAAGAGAGAGTAAAACACGATGCTAAAGTTCCTCAAACAAGTTGGCGATTACGCCAAAGAAGCAGTGCAAGCTGGTCGTTATATCGGTCAAGGCTTATCTGTTACCTTCGACCACATGCGGCGGCGGCCTATTACTGTCCAATATCCCTACGAAAAATTGATTCCTGGCGAACGTTTTCGCGGCAGAATTCACTTTGAGTTTGATAAATGTATCGCTTGTGAAGTTTGCGTGCGCGTATGTCCCATCAACTTACCTGTTGTTGATTGGGAATTTGACAAAGCCAGCAAAAAGAAAAAGCTCAATCACTACAGTATTGACTTTGGAGTTTGTATTTTCTGCGGTAACTGTGTGGAATATTGCCCTACTAACTGTCTGTCTATGACAGAAGATTACGAGCTTTCCACCTACGATCGCCATGAGTTGAACTATGACAACGTCGCCTTGGGACGCTTACCCTACAAGGTAACCAATGACCCAATGGTGACACCATTACGCGAACTAGTTTACCTGCCTAAAGGCGTAATGGAACCCCACGATCTACCTGCTGATGCTCCCCGTGCTGGCGCGCTTCCCCAAGACTTGGTAGAAAAAGCAGAAAAATAAATGTCAAAAGTCCCCAGTTAATAGTCCATAGTTAAAACATAACTATTGACTATTGACTATTGACTATTGACCCTTGACCCTTGACTCTTGACAACTGAATTGAGGACGAAAAACAGTGAATCTAGCAGAAGGAGTACAGGTTGTTTCCTTTGGTATACTGGCTGTGATGATGATTGGGGCAGCTTTAGGCGTGGTGTTGTCTTCGAGCATCGTCTATTCTGCCTTTTTGCTTGGTGGCGTATTCATCAGCATCGCTGGCATGTACCTGTTACTCAACGGTGATTTTGTCGCCGCAGCACAAATACTGATTTATGTTGGTGCAGTTAACGTGCTGATTTTGTTTGCGATTATGTTGGTGAACAAGCGGCAGAATTTTGCACCCTTTCCTAGTGCTGGGCTGCGGAAAATATTTACAGCTGTGGTGAGTCTGGGATTATTTGCGCTTTTAAGCACAATGATTTTAGCAACTCCTTGGGCTTATGCAACCGCTCCGGTAACTAATGAAAGTTCCATAGTGTTAATTGGGGAGCATTTCTTTAGCGATTTTCTCCTACCTTTTGAATTGGCTTCCGTTTTGTTGTTGATGGCAATGGTGGGAGCGATTATTTTGGCGCGTCGCGAATACTTACCAGAACCAACTAGTTCCGAACTGCCACAAACAGTGTTAACTTTGCCAGAACGTCCTAGAGAAATGGCAGCAATCGGTAACATTAGTAATGAATCTGGTGAAAATCCTGTCTATCGTGGCGGTTCTCGGCGCGAATAATTAGCTAACCCCAACTCACAACTAAATTCTGAATAAAAACTCAAAAGATTCATGGAACTCCAGTACTTTTTGTTACTCGCAGCCGCTTTATTTTGTATTGGCATCTATGGTTTAATTACTAGTCGCAACGCTGTGCGCGTGCTGATGTCAATTGAGTTACTGCTTAATGCTGTTAATTTGAATTTAATGGCATTTTCCAACTTTCTTGACTCAACATTAATTAAGGGTCAGGTTTTCACCGTATTTGTGATTACCGTGGCCGCAGCCGAAGCGGCGGTAGGTTTGGCGATCGTGCTTGCCATTTATCGCAACCGCGATACCGTCGATATGGAGCAGTTTAATCTCCTCAAGTGGTAATTGTGCGTGCAACTAAAGCAGGTAATCATTGCTTATAAAGCGCGAGATGCCCAGAGTAAACGCTGGGCAGAAGTCTGTGCTAAACAACTAGAAAATCGCCAATGTCAGGTGTTGATGGGGCCTAGCGGCCCAAAAGATAACCCTTATCCGGTGTTTTTGGCTTCGGTGGGTCAACCAATCGATCTGGCATTGGTACTTGGCGGTGACGGTACGGTTTTAACCGGTGCCAGACATTTAGCTCCAGCTGGCATCCCCATTTTGGGAGTGAATGTGGGAGGTCATCTGGGGTTCTTAACCGAGTCAGTGGAAGAATTTCAAGATACAGAGAAAGTTTGGGATCGGCTGTTTGAAGACCGCTATGCAATTCAACGGCGGATGATGTTACAAGCAGCAGTGTTTGAAGGTCAAGGATCGCATTTAGAACCAGTAAGCGATCGCTATTTGGCTTTGAATGAATTCTGTATTAAGCCAGCCTCCGCCGATCGCATGATCACCTCAATTTTAGAAATGGAAATTGACGGGGAAATTGTCGATCAATATGTTGGCGATGGTTTAATTGTTTCCACTCCCACTGGTTCTACTGGTTACACCGTTTCTGCTAACGGCCCAATTATGCATGATGGTATGGAAGCAGTTACCATCACTCCCATCTGTCCCATGAGTCTTTCCAACCGTCCCCTAGTCTTACCCCCTGGTTCTGTGGTCAGCGTTTGGCCTTTGGGGGATTACGATTTAAGTACCAAGCTGTGGACAGATGGTGTTTTAGCTACTTCAATTTGGCCAGGACACCGCGTTGATGTGCGAATGGCTGATTGTCGAGCCAAATTTATTATTTTGCGGGAAAATAACTCCTACTACCAGACACTACGCGAAAAATTGTTGTGGGCAGGTACGAGGGTTCGCTACAGTAATAATCACCGCAATTAATAGTAAATTCATCAGTAAGTTCATGTTTTTTGGGATCTGCGTTTCTTGACTTTCCCAAGTGATAATGTAATACCAATTCATAATTACGAGATTCGGAGAGAAGGTAAGTTTTTAGGTTATGAGTTTTCCTGAATCTTAGAGAATTGGTCAAAATTAACTTGTCAAAACAGCAAGTCTACAGAGAAATTTGTAGGCTTGCTCAATTTATGGATATAACTAGGCTTATAAATTGCCCAAGGAAAAAATTCTGTATCTTATTGCCAGATTTTTGAGGCAATTATGCTCATAATAATAACACCCATTCCTCACACTTTAAATTATTTAGTTGTTTGAAAATAAGGAGAAATTGTCAAATCGGCTACTTAAAATCAGTTCGTCAGTCTACCATCAGTTAAAAGACAATTTATCTAAATTCCCATATATCCAGATGTTTCTGGACAATCATCAAATATTCGCATATTTCAAACATCAAAAACTATAACATTTCTCAATTATTCGTGAGATGTAAGACACCCGAATTCTTTGAGAATTTGGATACTTAGTATCGATAATTTTCTCAACTTCACTATCTCCGCAGAGACTCAATTATAGTAAAGTATTTTCCCATTTCCAGTAATCAGACAGATGGAAATTTCTTGTCCCAACACTGATAATCAACGGAATTCTGCGTTAGCCTTAAAAGATTTTCCTGTACTTCAAAACAAAAAATATATTTTAAAACTAGCTACGACTGAAGCAGAATTAGAATCAATATATCGCTTACGCTTTGAAGTATTTAATCTAGAATTAGGTCTGGGTTTCTCTAATTCTAATATTAACCAAATGGATCGAGATAGGTTTGATGAGGTTTGCCATCATTTGCTGCTGATTTCGCAAGTGACTGGTAAAACTATCGGTACTTATCGGATGCAAACTTATAAAATGGCTTCTCAAGGATTAGGTTTTGATGCTGCGGATATTTTTAATTTGAGTAGTATTCCAGAGAGTATTCTGCAAATGTCTGTAGAGGTTGGGCGTGCATGTATCGCTAAAGAATATCGCAATATTCAAGCACTTTTACTACTTTGGGAAGGACTAGCAAATTATTTAATTTACAGTCAAAGTAAATATTTTTTTGGCTGTGCATCTTTACTGACACAAAATCCTTGGGAAGCTGTTTGTGCTTATCATTATTTTCAATGTAATAATTGGATGCATCCCCAGATTCTTGTTTATCCTCATCCAGAATATTCCCTAGAAATATCACAAAATTGTCCTGAATTATGTAATGTTTCTCTTCCCAATATTATGCAGGCTTACTTAACTATTGGTGCTAAAATATGTAGTCTTCCAGCTATTGATAGGCAGTTTCAAACTATTGATTTTTTAACTATATCAAATATAGAAGAGTTTACTAAATGGCATTCTCGAAAATGAATGAGTTTTCAACCGCAGAGGCGCAGAGAACACAGAGAGAAACTCACCAAGTACGCCAAGAATGCCAAGACAAGAGAAAGCAGAAGACTCTCACAAGAAACCATCTTCTCTAGTCCCTAGCCCATATTGTGGGAAAATTGGGATGCTCTGATTGAGTTTCTATAGTAGCTAAGGGAATTTTGAAATTAACCTAAGAATAGACAGCCTAAATTTTTAATAAATTCTCAGCTTAAATTAATTTTGTGGCTAGTGCAAAGCTTTACATTGTTATTAGAGCAGAATTTACAGAGATAAAATTATGAAGTTTAAGCATTTAGCTATTGTGGGTATGATTGCTGTTATCACTGTAGGCTGTGCGAATGAGAGTAATACCCCTAATACTAAGCAAACAGAAACCCCAACAACTCCTAAATCAACTATAGTCAGTTCTGGTGGAGGAGCGGGAGCTTTTAAAGCTGGGGAACATCCGACTCAGGGAAGGGTACAAGTTATTAGCGAACAAGGAAAACGTTATTTAGAGTTTGATAAAGATTTTAAAACTGATAAAGGCCCGGATTTATATGTGATTTTGCATCGTTCTGATGCACCACCACAATCGGGGATTAAAGAAAAGGATTATGTGAGTGTTGCGCAGTTACAAAAAATTAGCGGTACTCAACGTTATGCTGTACCGGAAACAGTGAATTTAGCTGAATTTAAATCAGTAGCAATCTGGTGTCGCAAATTTAATGCTACTTTTGGTTATGCTCCTTTAGCTAGTAGTTAAAGCTCGATTCAATCAGTAAAAATAGTTTTTTAAAAAGTGTGAGCGCAAAATAATCAACACTTTTGATTTCTCTTAGGCGGCTATATTGAAAGTAGCGGTATGAGTTAGCTTGTCTAGTTTTGACTACTAACTACTTAAAGATTGTGGATGTTCTGTCAATAGGTATTATATGCAATTAGCTGATTTTTTGGTGCTGATTCATCCAGCGATCGCGGTTGTTATTTTCTTCCCACTTTTGGGTAATGTTGTCAATCTAGCATGGCAAACGCGCCAACGCCGTTTACAGACTTTGGCGAAGGCTAAAAGCAAAATACCACCACTGGTGGGGCCGGAACATAAACAGTTAGGTGATTGGCTGGCTAGTACAGTTGTTGGTATAACTTTAATTGGTTTAGCTTATGCAATTGGTAAAAATATTATTAAGCATCAATTGTGGGTTACTGCAACTAGTCAAGTTGTATTGATTGGCTTAATTTTTGCTGCTACTATTGCATTTTTTATCTTACTATTTCGAGCCAAGCAGCGATTATGGCGGGGAATTTTTGCGACTTTAACAGGGATAAATTTAGTAATTATTGGTTGTCAAGATGGAGTTTTTCGTCGGACAGATGAGTGGTATTGGTCGCATTATTATATTGGGATTACGGCTGCTTTACTAATGATTTTTTCTGTGGCTATTGTCCAAGATATTTATCAAGATAGATCCCATCGCTGGCGAATTGCCCATACAATCTTAAATTGCTTTGCTCTATTACTATTTATTGGGCAAGGCTTGACTGGAACTAGAGATTTATTAGAAATTTCTCTGAGTTGGCAAGAACCCTATATTTATCAGTGTGATTTTGTGAATAAAACCTGTTTACCACCAAATACGCAAATAACAAAGTGAATCAAATTCAAAAATTTAGGCAAGTAATCGATCCGGGTTCATTAAGGGTACGCTTAACGATTGGTATTGCTGCATTCTCAACCTTGGGATTAGGAAGTCTGGCTATTTGGACTAGTTTGAAAATGCAGCAAATTTTAATTAATAGCCATAAATATAATATTGAAAGAATTGCCGATCGCCTACCCCGTGATGTAAAAATTTATAGCGAAATGATGCCTCCTGAGCAAGGGTTACAAAAATCTGTCGATAGTTTAACGAATAACGACATATTTATTTGGGTTAAAGGCTCAGAAAATAAAATTATCGCTAAATCGCAAAATTGGAATCAGTTATCGGATACAGCAGCATCGGAATTAATGTCGCTGACGGAGATGTCTGTAAAACCACAAGTCACCCAAGTGAAACAGCGCTATTTTGTTTTGTGCGGTGGTTCCTTACCAGTTAAGGGTAATGTATTGGGTAAATTATTTGTGGTACAAGATGTTACTCGCGAACAGAAGATGTATTTGGCAATGGTGCAAAGTTTAGGAATTGCTAGTAGTTTAGTTATTTTAGTAATTTCTGTGGCGATCGCATTTTATATTCAGCGTTCTCTTCAGCCACTACGCCAACTCAGCCAAATGACAGAAGTAATTTCGGCTGCGGATTTATCAGAAGCACAATTATCTATCGATCGCGCACCTAGCGAAGTTAAAGAATTAGCGCAAACTTTTAATATGTTATTATCGCGTCTCTCCCTAGCTTGGGAGCAAGAACGACAATTTGTCAGTAATGTTTCCCACGAGTTACGCACGCCATTAACAATTGTTCATGGATATTTACAAAGTGTATTAAGACGAAAAAATAATTTAACAACTACGCAAATAGAAGCCTTAGAAACTGCTGCAACAGAAGCAGAACATACAATTCGCCTGTTACAAGACTTACTAGATTTAGCTAGAGCAGATAGCGGTTATTTACATTTTTCTTTAAATCCTTGCGTACTGAATGATTTAGTTGTAGAAGTTGTGGGGATGGCACAGAAATTTAGCGATCGCCAAATTATCATTGAAGCTACACATCAAACAATTGAGGTGAAAGCAGATTATAATCGCCTCAAACAAGTATTTTTAAATTTAATTGATAATGCTGTCAAATATTCTGAAGCTGATACCCCAGTCATTGTAAAATTATATCAGCAAGAAGATGCGGCTGTAATTCAAGTTTGTGACGAAGGTTATGGAATACCGCTTAAACATCAATCGCGGATTTTTGAGAGATTTTATCGCGTTGATGAAACCCGTAACCGCGCTACAGGTGGTACTGGGTTAGGATTGTCGATAGTCAAAACCTTGGTAGAAAGTATGGGTGGAAATGTGACTGTGCGATCGCGTTTAGGTGAAGGTAGTATATTCACAGTCACCTTACCCACTTCATCATCACTCGAAAATCGTTATAGTCACCAAATAAGTTAAAATATCCCGGAAATTTTATCCGAAATATTATGTGATAAATTTCCCAAAAGTTAATTTATTCCCTAGTCATAAGATTTGCTGGTGAGAAACTTATACCGAATTTTTTTCTAATTAAATACGAGTTATATAAGTTTTACTCGTTTTACTAATATTGATATTCATCTAACCATGTTGAGCTTGAGCAGCTTTACGTAAAATATAACTATTGGCGATAAAAAGTAAACCCGCAAATCTGGTTTAAAAGCTGAGTTTGCGGGTGAATTGCCATGAATATGTGCTTAACGATATAACTGTTATACAATTGAGATATATTTTTATTGTAATGCTTGTTACATTAAATATTGGTCAACTAAATACAAATGTATAATGCAGCAAGCAAGGTGAAACTAAATTTTATTGTTCATATAAAATAAAAGATAACCATAATTATACTGTGAGTAATATCACGGATTATGCAATTAAACAAAAATATGGTTGCCAGTAGTCAATCAATGTTTGATTTCTGGTTTTTGCTATAAACAGCTTATTATTTGGTAAATAAAATGATATTTGGAAATTATGAAATACTCCTGGTAGTAATCTCATTTGTCATCGCTACAATTGCCTCATATACGGCATTAGAGTTAGCAGGTAGAGTTACCCCAGATTTACCACTCAAAGTCAGATTGAGTTGGATTATAGCAGGTGCGATGGCAATGGGAACGGGTATTTGGTCAATGCATTTCATTGCGATGTTAGCCTTAAAACTACCAATTTTCGTGGAATACGATCTGCAAATTACCCTGCTTTCTTGGGGGGATGCAATTGTTGCTTCGGGATTAGCATTATTGTTATTCAGCCGCGCCAAATTAAGTATGAAAATGCTGTTTGGCGGTAGTGTGGTGATGGGATTAGCGATCGCTTCCATGCACTACTTAGGTATGGCAGGGATGCGCATGTCTCAAGCGACGATCCATTACAATCAATGGCTGGTGGCTTTATCAGTCGTAATTGCCATATTAGCTTCTGGTGCGGCTTTGTGGTTGGCTTTCTACTTTCGGAATTTGCAAAAGTCAAAATTTGACTGGCTGAAATTAACTAGCGCTTTAGTGATGGGAATCGCTATTAGCGGTATGCACTACACGGGAATGTGGGCGACTAACTTTATTAAGTTAGCGGATTTTGTCTTAGATAGCAATGAGCGATCGCCTAATTCTTGGTTAGCAATTCAAATCGGGATTGCGACTTTTTTAATTCTCGTTGCAACTTTGATTATTTCCTTACTCGATCGGCGCTACACAGAACAGTTAATGTGGCAAACTGCTTTACAAGAAAGTGCGGAACGAGAACAAGCTTTAAGTATGGCAATTCAAAGAATGCGGCAAACATTAGATATAGATACTATATTTGCGGCAACAACTTCTGAATTGCGTCAGGTAATTGGATGCGATCGCGTTGTTGTTTATCGCTTTAATCCAGATTGGAGTGGAGAGTTTGTTGCGGAATCTGTTGCAGAGGGATGGATTGCTTTAAATCAAGCAAAAACGCAAAATCCCGACATTCAAGAAAATGTGATTCAAGACAATCAATGTATTTTTAACAATGACAGCCTCAAATCAAATAATGTAAATCAAGATAATTTTTTGGTTCAAGATACCTACTTACAATCTACACAGGGAGGTATTTACAGCCAAGGGGTAAATTATCGCGTTGTAGAAGATATTTATCATGCTAATTTTAACAGTTGTTATATTGAGCTTTTAGAAAAACTGCAAGCTAAATCTTATGTAATTGTTCCAATTTATGCTCATAGCAAACTTTGGGGATTATTGGCAGTTTATCAAAATTCTGCACCTCGCCATTGGCAAGAAACAGAAATCAATATTATTGTGCAAATTAGTAGCCAGTTAGGAATTGCTTTAGAACATGTGGAATTACTAGAACAAACCAAACAACAATCTATCCTCCTCGAACAAGAAATTCAAGTTCGTTTAGATGCGGAAGCACAACTAAGTTTACAAAAACAGCAGCTAGAACAAGCTTTAAGCGAACGCAAACAGTTACAAACCCAATTAATTCAAAATGAAAAAATGGTAGCTTTAGGGCAATTAGTCGCAGGTATTGCCCATGAAATAAATAATCCACTTAACTTTATTTCGGGAAATTTAAATTACCTCAATCAAGATATAGAAGATTTACTAACAGTAATCAAATGCTATCAACAGGAATATCCAGAGCCTAGCGATAAAATTAGGAATAATATCGAAAATGTAGATTTAGATTATCTCAACCAAGACATGCAAAAAAGTATAGATAGTATGTCTAGAGGAATTGATAGAATCCAAAATATTGTTAGTGGGTTGCGTAATTTTTCGCGGTTAGATGAAGCAGAATTTAAGCTTGTAAACATTCATGAAGGTATTGAAAGTACTTTAATAATTTTACAGCATCGGTTACAAGCAAAACCCGAACGTCCAGCAATTACAGTTAGCAAAAACTATGGTGTCTTACCTTTAATTAATTGTTATCCCAGTCAACTCAATCAAGTATTTATGAATATATTAGTCAATGCCATTGATGCTTTAGAAGATAAAATGCAAAATTACCCTTTATTAGATGATTATCAAATCTTTATCGAGACTAAGCTATTGGATAATTTTATAGAAATTCGGATTGGTGATAATGGCTTAGGCATAGATGAAAAGTATGCGAGCAAGATTTTCGATCCTTTTTTCACGACTAAACCAGTAGGTAAAGGTACAGGATTAGGTTTATCTATCAGCTACCAAATAATTACTCAACTGCATCGAGGAACATTAACTTGTAATTCTGTAAAAGGAGAAAAATCGGAATTTATTATTAATATTCCCATTATAAATCAAAACTGCGGTAATAAAATAATCCAGTAAGTTTGTTGATAAAAAATAGCTAATATTTCCATGCTAAAGCGCAATCATAAATTTGCCTAAATAAATTTATTTTCAGTCGTTATTTAAAGAATATTCAATTAATTTTATTTTTGATCGCCATAAATTATTTAATTTATTTTAGGTTAAATTGGGTGCATATAAGTTAATAATAAAAATTTTAATATCCATGAAAATGAGCCTAACCTGCGTAGGTTGGGTATAAAGTCGTGAAACCCAGCAAATCGAAAATGTTGGGTTACCCTACGGGAAGCCGCTCCGCGTCTACGTCCCTCAACCCAACCTACAATTATTCTTAATTGAACCGTATTGGTATATGAAAATGAAAATGAGTGGATAATTGCACTCATATAGGCAATTTCCACCCGAATTTTGGTGACTTATGGTTAAGAGAACAAAACTGTGTTGAATTAGGCAAATTTTCCCCTAAGGAGATGAATTAGCGGGATTCAGTTCCTTGATTTGGACTACCTGCTACATTATCTTCACCAGGTGCTTCTGGCTTGGCTGTTTCTTTAGCATCACTTTTTTCAGCATCACCTGTTTTGCGAATACTATCTTCCAAAGGGGTTTGATAGCCACCAGAAGCACTAGGGGTATTAGCTTCACTATTGGATTTTTGCTTTTGTTGTTCAGACATAATGAGAATCCTGTGATTAATTATGGCTACATTTTAAGAATTACAGGAGTGTAATTTTATCTATCTAGAATATGGTTCTGTCTGCTTCATCTCTCTATCGGAAGTAATGTTTAATTAGGTTGTTACAGTTAAATGTAACTAGCAAAAAATCCTGATATTTGCATCGATAATGCTACAAAATAATTTAGCTTTACCCTCTGGATGTATTGTCCGCCAAGCAATAGCTGAAGATAATTGGCAGATTCGATTGTTGGTTTTATCGGCTAAACTAGACCCAACGCAGTTACGCTGGCAGCAATTTTGGGTGGTGGAATGCGATCGCCAATTAGTAGCTTGCGGCCAGTTACGAAATTTTGCTGATATTCAAGAACTCGGTAGTTTAGTCGTGGCTAAGGCTTGGCGCGATCGCGGTTTGGGTAGTTTTCTCACCCAGCATTTAATTAATTCAGCCACTCAGCCGTTATATTTAGAATGTCTCGGTCAGCGCTTGGCAGAATTTTACCAGGGATTTGGTTTTGTTCAGGTGGCTTTTGAAGATTTACCGCGATCGCTTAAACCAAAATTTCGCTGGTCGGAATTGGGTAGAAAGTTGATTCGAGTTCCTGTAGTCTTCATGCATTATCAAGGAACAGAGGCGGAGAATCTCACCAAACCCCGCTAAAATCATCAATTAGCCTGGTTTAGCAAAAATCGTCAGCAACACAGGCCCTAATAAATAGTAATGACCGACACAGCTTAATCCAGCAGCAGCACCCATTAATTCTCGTTGATTGGGACTATAAAATTTCACTTTCCCCAAAGCACCCAAATTTACATTGAGTTCTGGCTGACTTTTAACCGTAGTATCAACTAGATAAAACCTTCCACCAGGCGATAACACCCGCGCAACTTCGCTAAAAATCTGCTTTGGCTCTAAATAATGTAAAAAACTGATAGTGTTAAACACCGCATGAAACTGACCATCAGCAAAGGGAAGAGACTCAGCTTTACCTTCAACAAAAATCAACCGGGGACGATGGCGGTTACGCTGTCTCGCTACACGCACCATTTCTGGCGATAAATCTAATCCCGTACCGCGCAAATCGGGAAATTTAGCCGCCAGACGATCCAGCAAGCGACCAGTACCGCAGCCTAAATCTAGGACATGAGGTTGGGGTGGTAAATCAACATTTTCTAGCAAGCGCTTGTGGATACTTTGGTAAAACACTGAAGGTAAAAGCCTGTCATAGCTTGGGGCCCAAAGGTCAAAAGCTTGCTTTTTGTTAGTTATGAAGTCATTGGTCATTTGTCATTTGTCATTGGTCATTTGTCATTTGTCATTGGTCATTTGTCATTGGTCATTTGTCATTTGTCATTTGTCATACCAATTCGCGTTTTTATACGTAATTAAGATTTCGGTAGGGGCGGGGTTTCCCCGCCCTTGTGCGAGTTTCAATGTTACGTTTTAGATTGCAGTTTGGTATCAACAGTCAACCGTCAACCGTCAACCGTCAACCGTCAAGAATATCCTGTTTGTAATCTAGCGTAAAGCTGAAAGTCTTGCATTTAGGTATAGACGAACGATCGCGTTCGGGTAAGCCTACTGAAAAATCGCCAATTTGGCGTGGCAATTTTATCTTCAGACGTTAGGATAAGAGCGACAACAGACAAATTATCCGGAATACAGGTACTTAAGTGCGTAGTTGGATTTATCGCTAACAGCAAAATGCACCAACTAAATAACTAACTAAAACTGCAAAGCCCGTGCATAAGTCTCAACTAACTAAACCTATATATCTTTAGGGAATTAAATCCACTAACTAAGCAGGCTTTGCAATTATAAAATATTAGGAGAAAAATTATGTCATGCTTTACTCAAATTCTCTTACATCACGACCTTCTCTACCCAGTACGTCAATGGTTAGAAGGTATAGAAATTCATAACCGCAAACTAGCTCATTTCTTATGTAAAGCTATTCCCGCCCAATGTCCATTTGAAAGAGATATTACACTTTTCGGTCGCACCTTAATGCACATTCCACCGATGTGTAAGTTAAATCCTCTTTATGAACAAGTGGTAACTTTGCGTTTTAAAGCTCTCTGTTATCTTGCGGATGAGTGTGGTGAAGATATTGCAGTATACTGCTAAATTGTGATGATTTGGTGATGTAGCAGTCATCGGTAACCGCAGATTTACGGTTGTTACTGAATCCGAACTATACTAAGCTGACGGAGTACTAATTAGATGTCTAACTATTTAATAGTTAGTACCTCTCTAAACTGGGCGAGTCTGTATCTGTGCTAACCGTATTCTGCTGAAATTATCAACATCATCTATGACGCACATCTTACTGGTTGAAGATGAAGTCAAGCTAGCTCGATTTTTAGAATTAGAACTAAATTATCAGGGTTATCAAGTCAGTGTTGCTTACGATGGACTAACTGCCGTTACCGCAGCACAGAAGTTACATCCAGATTTAGTAATTGTAGACTGGACTTTACAAGGTTTATCCGGACACGAAACCTGTCATCGCCTGCGAAGTATTGACAAAGGACTACCAATAATTTTATTAACTGTCAAGGATGAAACAAGCGATCGCATTGCAGGCTTAGATGCTGATGTTGACGATCGGCTAGTGAAACCTGTTTGTATCGAAGACTTAGTTACCATCATCCGGACTCATCTGCGAAAAAGCCAAGTAAAACATGGTGCAGATATTTTAGAATTTGAAGACCTGAGTTTAAATCGTCTGACGCGCAAAGTATATCGAGGCCAGAGGTTGATTGATTTAACCGAACAGGAATTTGAGTTACTAGAATATTTACTGATACATCCGCGACAGATTATCACAAGCGATCGCATTTTAGCAGAAGTTTGGAGTCACAACTTTATCGCCGACTCTCAAATCGTGGAAATGTCTATTCGCTACCTCCGCCAAAAACTCGAAGCTAATAACGAAAAGCCTTTACTGCAAACCTTACATGGTATCGGCTACGTATTATACAATTAATCCTGACTCTCGCAAATCCCCTAAACTCCCTATTCTCTGGTTGTTTGGGGGATGCTTGTTGGCGGCAAAACCGTTAAAACCAGTAGTTTAGAGGTTGCTTGGATTCTTATCTCAGATTCATATAATTGAAAGTTAATTGTATTAGGATGCGTAAAGTTAAAGTTGATTTTACGCGATCACAATGACCTATTTAGAAACAGCAGCAGAATTTTATCGTGAAGTTGCACAAACACCACAAGTCGGACTTTGTTGTGTCCAAAGTACACCTCTGCAACTACCAGGATTGAAAGTACCTTTGGCGATGCAAGAAATGAACTATGGTTGTGGTACCACTGTTCACCCAACTGAACTAGCTAATCAACCTACCGTTTTGTATGTTGGTGTGGGTGGTGGCTTAGAAGCCTTACAATTTGCTTATTTTTCCCGTCGTCCCGGTGCTGTAATTGCCGTGGAACCAGTAGAAGCCATGCGAGAAGCCGCTACACGCAATTTAGAAATTGCTGCTCAAGAAAATCCTTGGTTTGATCCCAGTTTTGTCCAAATTTACGCAGGAGACGCCTTTAACTTACCAGTTGCTGATGCGGCTGTAGATGTCGTAGCGCAAAACTGTCTTTTCAACATCTTTGAACCAGAAGATTTAACCCGCGCTTTAAAAGAAGCATATCGCGTTTTAAAACCAGGCGGACGTTTACAGATGAGCGATCCCATCGCTACTCGTTCCATACCAGCACATCTACAACAAGATGAACGCCTCAGAGCCATGTGCTTATCAGGCGCACTAACATATCAAGATTATACACAATTGATTGTTAATGCTGGCTTTGGTCAAGTAGAAATTCGTGCCCGTCGTCCTTACCGATTACTAGATACTTTAACTTATAACCTAGAAGAAAATTTACTCCTAGAAAGTCTAGATTCTGTATCTTTTAAAGTTTCTATACCTGAAGATGGAGCCTGTATTTTTACAGGTAAAACCGCAATTTATGCAGGTACAGAATCTTTATTTGATGACGGAGCAGGACATTTATTGCAGCGTGGTATTCCCGCAGCCGTGTGCGATAAAACTGCTGCTAAACTTGCAGCTTTAAAGCCAACAGAAATCATAGTTACCGATTCCACATGGCATTATGACGGTGGTGGTTGCTGCTAATTTTTAACCACAAATTACTATCTATATTAGTAGGGTTTTTTATGCCAACGGCTAATATCAATTCTTTATGAAGCTGCATAGAATTTGATCCCCCCTAGCCCCCCTTAATAAGGGGAGAACCGGAATAAATCTATCAAAGTCCACGGCAGTTGCTTCAAGTCGGGAAACCCGCCCAACGCACTGCCTCCCCTTTTTTTAAGGGGGATTTAGGGGGATCTAAATATGTGCAACTTCACATAAAATTGATATAACTCACCACCTGAATATTGTGGTGCGTTGCGCTACGCGACAACACACCCTACAAAGATTAAGAGTGAATCTTATTGGAGAAAAAATCAACAATGCAAACTCAATCTTTAAATTCACAAGATATAAAAGTAACACCATTTAAACAGAAACTCAGTCAACCGTTAACTAAAACCGCTATATCTGTATTACAAATTAATTTAGGTAAACGCTGTAACTTAGCCTGCACACACTGTCATGTAGAAGCTAGTCCAAAACGCACAGAAGAATTATCTCCAGAGATTTGCGCACAGTTAATTGAGTTAATTGACAAGTTTCCCCAAATTCAAACTGTCGATTTAACTGGTGGTGCGCCAGAAATGAATTATGGCTTTAAGCCATTAGTAGCCGCCGCAAAAAAAACAGGTAAACAGGTAATTGTTCGTTCTAATTTAACTATTTATTTTGCTGATGGGTTTGGCGATTTACCCGAATACTTTGCAGAAAACAAATTAAGAATAGTCGCTTCCCTACCCTGTTACCTAGCAGATAATGTAGATAAAATGCGCGGTGCTGGTGTTTTTGATGATTCTATAAAAGCTTTGCAATGGCTAAATCGTCTTGGCTATGGAAAAGAATCAGATTTAATTTTGGATTTAGTTTATAATCCCCAATTACCCAAAGCAGAAAAATTTTCTTTAGCTCCTGAACAAACAAACCTAGAGAAAGCTTATAAAATGTTCTTACAAGAACATTTCGATATAGTATTTAACAACCTCTTCACCATCACTAATCTACCAGTCGGTAGAACAAAAATGTATTTAGAAAGGCAGAAATTGTCCGCCAGCTATTTGCAGTTTTTAGAATCTAATTTTAATGCTGGTACAGTTGAGCATTTAATGTGTCGCAATCAATTATCAATTGACTATTTAGGTAACGTCTATGATTGCGACTTTAACCAAATGATGAATTTACCAGCAAAAAGCCATAATGGTGAAACTTTGACAATTGCTAGCTTGTTAGCGGCTGGTAGTTTAGACTTGATTGATGAGATTCAAACCGCAGCTTATTGCTATGGTTGTACAGCTGGTTGTGGTTCTAGTTGCGGTGGTGCTTTAGTCTAAATTTTAATTGATTTTTAATTTGCTTATTTGTAAGCACCAAAATTTTTTGTCAGCAAAAGACTATTTTGTTACAAACCTGTTAAGCTTGCGTTACATAGCGTGAGATCGGTTTATCATGGCATTAATTAAGTCTCCTCACACCACACCAAAGCCGTGGACTTGTTATAAGTCTCACGGTTTTTATTTTAGGGGCTAGGAGCTAGGGAAGGGAGACAAATGACAATTGTAGAGACGCGATTCATCGCGTCTTTGCCCAATGCCCAATGCCCAATGCCCAATGCCCAACTTTTTATAGATATTTGTTAAGAGAAACTGACATAAATCTATCGTTAGACTTAAGCCGAATTAGCGATCGCATATTAACAAATTTAGTGATTTGCGAAAACTCCGATTTTTTACGGTAGTTTCCGAGGCTTTATTTTACAATAATTCTCGTGCAAATAACCAGATAAATATCACTAAACTATGTGCAATTAAGACAAATTAGCGGTAAGCATATCGAGATAGTGAGCATATAAATACCCTCGTAAAAACACTATTGACTCCCTAAAAAACTCAGTCTAAATTGATAGTTAAGTCCTCCACAGGACGAGTCAAAAACGCATCAGTTATTTAGGAGGTTTTCCTATGATGATGATGATGATGAACGAATCCATGACAACTGAAATGCAAACCTGCATGGACGCTTGCATGGAATGTCACAAGATGTGTATGGAAACCATGACTCACTGCATGTCTATGTCTCAAGGCAAGCAGATGGACATGAAAATGATGAGCATGATGAGCATGATGCGCGACTGCGCGGAAATGTGCATGATGTGCATGAACATGATGATGAGTGGTTCCGAATTCATGGGACGTACTTGTATGCTGTGTGCAGAAATGTGCGATCGCTGTGCAATGGCTTGTGACGAAATGGGCGGTGATAAAATGATGGAATGTGCCGCAGCTTGCCGCAAATGTGCAGAAACTTGCCGGATGATGCAAATGATGCCTGCTTAAATTCCATAACCAGCAGAAGTTTCTCTGCAACCTAATATTCAAGCGCTCAGGCTCAACAAGTCTGGGCGCTTGAAGTATATTTATAGGATGAAGCACCTTAAATCCCGTTCTCAAGATTTGCGGAGTTTATTTGAGAACAACATCACCATTGAATACGTAGCAGAACCCCTCAAAGCAGTGTCGGCGGAAGCTGAGGTAACAGAGGTGCTGCAATGGATGCAAGCACGCGACTTTGATGTCGTTGGTGTTGAGTCAGGTGATACCATCACCGGCTATGTAGAACGCGCCAACTTACACAAAGCAACATCGGGAAAAGTATGCAGCGATTATCAGCGCGTATTTCATCCCAGAGAACTCATCGCTATTTCTACCCCACTGATGAAACTGCTACCAATTCTGCAACAAACTCCCCGATTATTTGTGCTGGATTGCAATCAAGTCACGGGAATTGTTACCTGTGGCGATTTGCAAAAAGCACCTGCAAGAATGCTGTTATTTGGCTTAGTCACGCTGTTAGAAATGAATTTGCTGCGACTCGTGCGGCTTTATTATGTAGATAATAGTTGGCAGAAAGTTTTAAAACCAGAACGTTTACAAGTCGCACAAAGATTATGGCGCGAAAGCCAAGAAAGAAATGAAGCCACAGATTTATTAGATTATCTACAATTTTGCGATAAGCGCGAGTTAGTTTTAAATCAACCAGAACTGCTAGAACAACTAGGATTAAAATCCAAGCGATTTGGCGAAAGGTTTCTTAAATCAGCCGAACAGCTACGCAACCGATTAGCACATGCACAAAATTTAGTTAGCGGCTCCTCTTGGACAGATTTAATTTCTTTAGCGGAAGCGATGGAAAAATTATTGATTCTGTGTGAGGAAATTGAGTGATCATTACATAAAATTGTAGAGACGCGATTCATCGCGTCTCTGACAAATAACAATGACAACCCAGATTGAACCACATCTATCGTAGGGGCACGGCACCGACAATCTTTTGGTACATACAATAATTTTACTGATGCCGTGCCCCTACAGCGTGGTCTATTTACCTAAAAATAGCTGTAAGTAGCGGGTAATTTTTTCGTCTGCAATAATCGCATCAGGGGGAATTTTCATTTCTCATAACACCACAGATTTCCGTAACACTTTATCTCTCATCATGCTACAGTCTCTCGATTCACCGAATGCCCATGAGCTTGCGCTCGTTGTGCGATCGCCTGATACAATTCCAGGCAATGTCACTTGAGTATCAATGTCTCTGAGAATATACAGCAGATTGCAAGCCAATGAAGTACAGTTTATCGTTAATTGTAGGGGCACTGGCACTGCCATGCCCTAATAATTATCTGTACCTTACCAAATTGCAATTTGCTGTATGAGACGATGTGAATAACGAATATCACGATAATTTATGATAAAAATTGTGATATTCATAATAAAAATTGCAATATTTACGAAAAAATCGTGATGTTTTCTATGGAGAATACGATATTTATAATAAAAATTGCAATATTTACGAAAAAATCGTGATGTTTTCTATGGAGAATACGATATTTATAATAAACATCGCAATATTTACGAAAAAATCGTGATGTTTTCTATGGAAAATACAATCTTTATAACAAACATTACGATATTTATGATAAAAGTCGATTTTTTATTACTTTCTTAATTACGAATCACGATTTTCATCAAAACTCTGCCGCACTTCCTCAACCGACACCCCCAAAATTTCGGATACGGTGGCTAATAAACTCTCATCCTGAGTAACTTGGTAGAAACGGGCAAGATTACGCCGAGAAATTCCTAAACCATACTCATCATTAAACTCAGCCGTAATCTGTAAATCTTGCAGATAATAAGCTTTCGCTGATTCCAGTTCCCCTAATTCTTCTGCAAGTTTACCAAGGTGAAAATATGTGCCTGCACAATTATAGCGATCGCCATATTCGATATCAATATCCAAAGCCTGTTGATAATTGCGCCTAGCTTCTTCAAATTCCCGCAATTGTTGGGCAACAATTCCCAACTGGTGGTAGGTGCTAGCACAACTATAGCGATCGCCATATTCGATTTTAATATCCAAAGCCTGTTGATAATTGCGCCTGGCTTGTTCAAATTCTCGCAACTCTTGGGCAACTATTCCCAAATTGTGGTAGGTGCTGGCACAACTATAGCCATCGCCATATTCGATATAAATATCCAAAGCCTGTTGATAATAATCCCGTGCTTGGTGGAACTGTCGCATATCCACAGAGACATTACCTAAATAAAACCAGGAATTTGCAACAGCACGATGATTTTGCTGCTTTTTGGCAATTTCTAAAATTCTTCGCGAATAGCGATCATTGGCATGGTGCAGTCTGCTTGATGCTAAAGGCGATCGCATAATCATATACTACACAACAGATTTAGCGATCGCCTTTGAGTACTTTGTAGAACGATACCGTTCAGTTAAGGATAAATGTAGGTTGGGTTGAACGAAGTGAAACCCAACAAAGCGCTGAAAATGTTGGGTTACCCTACGGGAAGCCGCTCCGCGTCTACGTCCCTCAACCCAACCTACGCCAAATCAGTTAACGCTAACTGAACCGTATTGCTTTATTTATGTTTAACTACTTATTAATACAACTTGAGACTTTATAAATTACAAATTATGTTGACTTTCCCTGTTTATATCGGGATAGGTTCCTTACGAATTCATCCGCATATTTTATTTGAATCTTTAGCTTATGCTACTGCTTTTCGTTTATTAATAAAGCGTGTCCGTAAAGATTCAATTACACCTAGTCAACGTACTTCTGTAATTGTTGGGGGGATGATAGGTGCTTTAATTGGTGCCAAAATGTTGGTGTGGCTGCAACATATTGATTTAATTTGGCAAAATCAACAGCAATTACTTTTACTCTTATTGCAAGGTAAAACAGTAGTCGGCGCACTTTTGGGGGGATTAATTGGTGTAGAAATTACCAAAAAAATTCTGGGAATTCATCAGTCTACAGGCGATGTATTTGTATTTCCCTTAACTGTGGGTACAGCCATCGGGAGAATTGGCTGCTTTCTCACCGGTTTGAGCGATCGCACTTATGGAATCGCCACCACATTACCTTGGGGTGTAGATTTTGGCGATGGTGTTCCCCGACATCCCACACAATTGTATGAAATCTTATTTTTATTATTGTTAATTATATTCTTAAGCTGGCGCAGCCGTTTTCAATATGAAAATGGCGAATTATTTAAATTTTATTTAATTTCTTATTTTGCGTTCCGTTTCCTGATAGATTTCATTAAACCAGATTTTCACCCATTTTTGGGCTTGAGTGCGATTCAAATTGCTTGCTTACTCACTATTCTGTATTACCGTCGCAGTATTCCTCAGATGGTTCAACTCAAAAACTAATTTTAAATTGCATTTACAGCAGTTTTCACCTATTTAAACCACATCTGTCGTAGGGGCACGGCATCGACAATCTTTTGGCACATAAAATAATTTTACTGGTGCCGTGCCCCTACAGTGTGGTCTATTTACAGGAAGATGCTGTAACTGACATATTGCAACATTTTTAATCAGCGTAAGGTGGGCATTGCCCACCTTACAAAAACTGCCCTCTGCGTTATTAAAAAATTACCATGCCTACCCGCGATTATTTATTTTACGCCTTAACTAATAGTGTTTGCTCAAAATGCTTAGTTAAGGTAGAAGCAAAAATCATTTTTCAAGACGATTGTGTTTATTTAGTTAAACATTGTCCTACCCACGGAAAAGAAGAAGTTTTAATTGCTGATGATATTGAATATTATAAAAAATCTCTAGAATTTATTAAGCCTGGGGATATGCCCCTCAAATTTAATACGCCAATTAAATATGGTTGTCCTTATGATTGTGGACTTTGCCCCGATCACGAACAGCATAGTTGTTTAACATTAATTGAAGTCACCGATAAATGCAATCTTTCCTGCCCAATTTGTTATGCTGATTCGGGAGCAGAAGAAGTTTCTCAATTATCCCAGCAACCAAGACTGCATCGCAGTTTAGCACAAATTGAAAGTATGATTGATGCGGTAGTCGCTAATGAAGGCGAACCGCAAATAGTACAACTCAGTGGTGGCGAACCTACTACTCATCCTGAGTTTTTTCAAATCTTGGATATTGTCAAAACCAAGCCGATTAAGCATTTAATGATAAATACCAATGGCGTAACGATCGCTAAGGATAAATCTTTTTGCGATCGCTTGAGTCAATACATGCCCGGAATTGAGATATATTTACAATTTGATAGCTTTGAAGCCGCAGCTTTAAAAGAGTTACGCGGTGCAGATTTACGCCATATACGCGAGCAAGCAATTGCTAATCTCAATGAATATAATATTTCGACTACATTAGTTGTCACCCTCAAGAAAGGTTTAAATGATAGCGAAATTGGTAAAATCATCGAATATGCTTTACAGCAAAAATGTATCCGGGGTGTGACTTTTCAACCGATACAAGCAGCCGGAAGATTAGCAGGATTTAACCCCAAGCGAGACAGGTACACATTAACAGAAGTTCGTCGCTCAATTTTAGAACAAAGTCCTTATTTTAAACCGGAAGATATTCTTCCAGTTCCCTGTCATCCTGATTGCTTGGCGATGGCTTACGCATTGAAATTAAATGGTAAAGTTATCCCGCTAACTGGGTTAATTAATCCAGATGTGTTTGTAAAAATTATGCCTAATAGTGTACTTTATGAACAAAATGAAGAACTAAAACAGCAAATTTTTCAACTATTTTCTACCAGCCATTCACCCAATTCTGCGGCTTTATCACTCAAGCAGCTTTTATGTTGTTTACCGATGATAGCCGTACCTGAAGGTATTAATTACTCAAATGTATTTCGAGTAATGATAGTTCAATTTCTCGACCCTTTTAACTTTGATGTTCGCTCAGTCAAGCGCTCTTGTATTCATATTGTACATCCAGATGGTAGGATAATTCCATTTGATACATTCAATATGTTTTATCGTGCAGGAAGTGCTGGATATCAGTTGGTTAATAACCGTACTGATTGAATTTAATTGATCGGTGTCATCTATAGGGTTAAATTAATGTCTCAAAGAAATGAAATTTTCCAAATTTTATTAGGATTATTTCTGATAGTTGGCTTACATTCATTAGCAATACTGATCATATTTGGCTTGGGTTGGCTTTCTGTGCAGATATTTGGTTCTAATAATTATTACTATTTAGGTATATGGTTAGTAGGCGCTTGGGGATTTTTTATCTGGCAAATGTTATATGTAATTCCCGTTTGTATTTGGCTGAGAAGACAACAGCGCGTAGCAATGATGAAAGGCGTAATTATTGGTGCAGTAATTACTGCTTTATTAAATGGTAGTTGTTTTTTATTAATATTTACTAATCGTTAACTAATCGTTAATCAAGGGTAGCAAATCTCAAATTATTAAAGGGAACAATAAGGGAAGCAGAATTTTTGAATTTGCTTGAGATTAACCACCTATGGAGCATCTACCCATGAGTCAAGAGCAAGAAACAGCATTGCAAGAAGCTGCGAATGAAAATACCCCTTCTGAGCGTTTGCGAGAGCTTGCGAAACTTAGTATAGAGTTAGCCAGGATAGTTGCACAAAATCCTGGCACTGATGCGGATATTTTACATGAATTAGGCTCATACGCTGACGCAAAAGTGCGACAGAATTTGCTGATGAATCCTAACATTCCGCCATCTCGACTAATGTTTTTAGCCAAGCTGTTTCCTAGACATTTATTTAGAAACCCAGCTATTGATTTATTAATTTTAGAAAATCCCAATTTACTAGCTACAGCTTTTGATACAGTTTTACCTAATTTAATTAAGCGGAAGCTTGTGCCAGTTTCGCTTTTAGAATATGCCGCCAAATCTTCATCTGAAACAGTAAAATTAGCAGTCACGGTAAATAGCCAAACACCAAAAGCTACCCTTGAATATTTAGCATCTAGTAACAATCAGCTTGTGGTAGAAGCAGCGCAAATGCATGTTAATTGGAATGATGATGCTAATTGTGAAGATTGGCAAGAAATCGCCCAAACAGCAATAAATAATATATTAAATGATTGCTTAGAAGAATTTAAAGATGCAATTCAGCAAATCGCCAAAATTAATGAATTGCGCTCAGGTATTCCTAAACATTTTTTACGCTTTGTACCTTATAGAAAAGATGAATATGATGAAACTATTGTTAGCGAATTAGAAGAGATAGCACAGTCAGAGCAATCAAATGTACGCCTAATAGCTGCTAAACATCCTAATACACCTGCGCGTATTCTGGAACAATTGCTAGAGTTTGGGAATCGCAGTATTTTTTATGAATTAGCCAGTAATCCTAATACTCCTGTACATGTGTTAGAAAAACTCCTTCAGCAACCCGATCTCTATGAATTAGGTAGACGTATAGCTGGGAATCCCAACTTACCCTTAGAATTGCTAGAAGAGATGGCTGATTCGGATCGTCATAATGCAGTTCATGCAGCGATCGCATCTAACCCTCGAACACCTGTGTATATTCTGGAAAAACTCGCTAGTAATCAACGATTGAACAGTTATGTTCATCAAGCAATAGCTTATAACCCGAATACTCCAGTCAGCTTGCTAGAAAAATTAGCACGCGATCGCGGCGATGATTACACTGTTCGCAATAGAATTGCTAACAATCCCAAAACACCGAAGCAACTTGTTCTGAGAATGCTATGGCTGTTTGAACTCCGACATCTCGGCGGATACAGTTTATATTCTGGTGTTGAAGAATTTGGTATGATGAATCCCCATGTTTCAGGTAATTTTTTGGAAAAATTATTAGAATGCCAAGAAAATACTTTAAAGACAGCATGGCACCAACAGTTTAAAGATGCTGCTAAATTAGAAATCGCCGCAATTGCGGGTCATCCTAACTTACCTGAAAAGTCTTTAAAAAAGCTACTTTTAGAACACGAAAAAGACTTTATCCGTTACGCTGCTTGCGACAATCCTAATACACCAAATTTTATTGTGCAAATATGGGGAATAGATATTCTCAAAGACTTAAACCAAGGAATAGTTAATGTAGCAGTCTTGAAAAGAATAGCGGCTTCTCTCTACGCTAACCAAGAACTTTTAGCAGTCTTAGTTAACCATGAACATCCTAATGTACGCAAAGCAGCAGCCAGCAATCCCTGTATTGACGATGCAATTTTAGCATCTTGGGAATCTTCACCTAATTATCAGCCAGGTGAGTTAGAATCAAGCCTTTATCCTGAAAGAGAACTCCTCAGCAAATGGGAACAAATTCCTCTATCTACTCGCCTCACAGTTTTATTAAATCCACAAGCACCAAAGGGAATTTTAGCCAAAATTGCTCGCTCTTTTTCTTGGCTAGAACGTTATGCGATCGCACAAAATTCCAACACACCTACACAAATACGCCAAATTCTTACCCAAGATGGTAATCGAGTAGTACGTGCTGCGGCTAGTTTTACCAAGCCGATAGAATTACCAGAATAGCTATTACTCTTATTGTAAATAAAAGGGTTTAAGATCCCTGCTTCTATATGTAGTATCATTTTCAGACGAGGATTCAAACCCCGTCTGAAAATGTCTTTAATTTTGAATTTTGAATTTTGAATTTTGAATTGTTAACGCGGCTTGTTCATCGAGTCGCTTAACTGAGTTCCCGTGTAATTTGGTAACCAACCTTCTGCGGTGATAAAATAGCGTACTGCTTTAAAACTCAAGGATGCATTCGGACTACACCAATGCTCTACACCCGCAGGAATCACCAGATAATCTTGCGCTTGAACTAATAACTGAATCTGACTACCATCTGGTTTGACAAAGCCAAAAATCATCTCTCCCGCTAAAACATAGATAGGTTCAGCCGCAGTATGAGTATGATAACGGCTGTAAGTGGCAATTATTGTCTCAATATGCGGGGAACCTGGGTGTATATTCAGTAAGTCACACCAAAGATAGCCTGTTTCTTGCTGGAGAAATTCAAAGACTCCATTATGCAGTTCTAAGATGTAGCGCTTCTCGGATTCGGTAACAACGTCTTGATCGATTAAGTGCGGAAAAAGTAGCGATGTTCCTGGATCGTAGTGTTTCAAGTGAATGCCCAAAGGAGACAATTCACGGACTATTTCGCTTAAATCGCTCTCAATTGTACCGTCATCCAGCAATAGGGTAGCCATAACAGAAGCACTAATTCACCATTAAGAAAAGTATACTTAATTTTTATTTAATTAGCCATTATGCCGATAGGCAAACCGGAGTTGTTTATCTGCATTCTCTGACATACAGCATCCTAGTGGGGTGGTGAAAAATATCGGTTTTGGCTGTTGACGGTTGACGGTTGACGGTTGACGGTTGACGGTTGACGGTTGACGGTTGACGGTTGACGGTTGACGGTTGACGGTTGACGGTTGACTGTTGACTATTGATTATTGACTGTTGACTGTTGACTATTGATTATTGATTGTATAAACCGAAAGATGACTTGGTTTCCCATTGATTATTGTTTCTTTCCAGATAGAGAATACTTGCATAATTTGGACTGGATGGACAATAGGCTGCTAATTGAATTAATGCTTGGGAAAAATCGGGAGAAAATCCTGGTCGAGTTAACCAATAAAAATTAGCCCAGCGATAATTGTAGTCAGCACATAATCGGTTAGCTTCTGCGTCAGAAATCAGGGTGACTTGAGAATTAGCGATCGCATTTTTGAATAAGTATCTTTCCCTATTCATCAATACCCAATCATCGTAAGCCGCTTTCGGTACATTGTACGCCCCATCAAAAAACGAGCCACACTTGGACAGTTTTGGAAAACTCATATTTTCCCAAGCAATTATTTCACCGTCACCTTTAGGAGAAAAAATGCTACAGGAAGTTTCGATGAGGTAGTCTTGCCCAATTTGCTCACCTTTAATTAAGGTAGAGATAATCTGGGTTTCAAATTGCGATCGCATATCCATAGCATTAAGAAAAAATACATGAAATCAGTTATAAAATATACTCAATTCTTTTGAAAATTAGTAATAGGATAGATGGTAGGGGCATGGCAATGCCATGCCCTCTAAAATATATTGATGTGCTGCAAACAATATTTAAATTAGTATAAATTCATCAATAGCTGTATAACCTAGCAGCCATAAGGTTTTGCGGCTGAGATGGAGTATAATTTAACCTTGCTCAGAGAAATTTATCAGCAACCTCTAGCGCGGATACTCTAACATATTAAGAAACACCACAATCGTTAATGGTAGAGGTATCAATGGACGCTTTAGTGGAAACCCTAGAGACAAAATTGCGTCAGTGGAAGCCTGATGTTGCTGAACAGGTAAAGCAATATGTAGCAGCAATCATCGAAATGGCTGACCAAGATGCGTTAGATATTCTTCATTCCAGGGATGCTGATCAACAAGCGTTAGACTCTTTTGAAGAATCTGCAAACTAGCATGATACAGAAAAATTCTTGCCGGATGGGATAAGCTAACCAAAGCAGTTTTCATCCTCAAACCCATGACCGCAAGTAGTCCCACAATTTTAGCCCTAGACTTTGATGGAGTGATTTGCGATGGATTAATTGAATATTTTGAAGTAGCATGGCGTACCTATTGTCAAATTTGGTCGCCTGCTAATAAAATACCAGCCGATAACTTAGCTGCAAGATTTTATCGCCTCAGACCAGTAATTGAAACAGGTTGGGAAATGCCTGTTTTAATTAAAGCTTTAGTTGATGGTATTGATGATGACAAGATTCTTCACGAATGGGTAACTATTGCCCCACAAATTTTATTAGACTATAAGCTACAAGCCAGAGAAATTGCCGCAATATTAGATAATTCTCGCGATCGCTGGATTGCTAACGATTTAGATGGTTGGTTAAGCTTGCATAGATTTTATCCTGGTGTAATTGATAAAATCAAAGCCACTGTTGCCAGTAACGTTAAGTTATATATCGTCACCACAAAAGAAGGGCGTTTTGTGCAGCAGTTATTACAGCAAGCAGGTGTAGATTTAGCGCCCATAGTCATATTTGGCAAAGAAGAGAAGCGCCCTAAATACGAAATTCTCCGGGAATTAATCCAAAATGCTGAATATAAACCCGTAAGTCTGTGGTTTGTCGAAGATAGGCTGAAAACTTTGGAATTAGTTCAGCAGCAATCAGACTTAGCAGATGTGAAATTATTTTTAGCTGACTGGGGCTATAATACTCAAGCTGAAAGAGAAGCGGCGCAAAATAGCCAGCGTATTCAGCTAATATCACTGTCTGTGTTTGGTCAAGAGTTTTCTAGTTGGGCATAGGGCATTGGGCATGGAAAAGACCGATTTTTATGGGAACTCCAAAAAATAAATTATCCAACTTGTAGGGGCACGGCATCTACAAACTTTCGGTATTACCGATATTTTATCGGTGCCGTGCCCCTACGAAAGATGTGGTTCTTCGACAAATCTCAATGCCCCATGCCCAATGCCCCATGCCCATCTTTATCTACACCCCAAACTTTCGCGTGTAGAAACGCCGGTCACAGGGTTAACGCCATCAGCGCGATCGCATAATAACGATACTTGATAGCGGTCAATTAATGCATCTGTAAAATCAGCACCAGTAATCTCCGCATCATAAAAGCGACTATTGGTCAAAGTTGCTTCTGTAAAAATCGCATTTTTTAAATTTGCTTTATCAAAAGTTACGCGGTCAACTAAAGCACCAGTCAGGTTTGCATCTTGTAAATTAGCTTTTAATAAAACGCCTTTTGTGAGAATAGCATTTTTTAAATTAGCACCTTGAAAATTTGCTTCTCGCATTTCTGCAGCGACAAATTTAGCACCAGCTAAATCAGTATAAGAAAAATCGCGTTTTTCTAAATGAGTATTGTTGTAATTAATCGTCTTTTCTTGTGCAAAAGCTGGTTTAGGAGTAAAAATCACCCATAAACCAGCTAATAGTAAAATAAGTATTAAACTCCAAAGCCGTAGCCAGAAATTTCTCATAAATTTTTACCGAGTCAAAAGTCCCAAGTCACAATCAAAAGTTCTACTTAATATATTTTGAACCATTAACTATTGACCATTGACCATTGACTAATGACTCTTAACTCATGACTACTTCCAATCCTTACCGATACGAATTGTCAGATCAGATTCCAAATCTCCAGTAGCGGAAACTTCAACTTGACCTAAACCTACTATTTCTTGGAGGTTATCTCCTAGTTTTCGGTTACCTTTTTGGACAATAATTTGTGTTTGACGTTGGGTATCAGGCCAATCTGGCACTGCGTAAACACTGGTGAAGCCTTTTTGTTTGAGATAATTGATAACTTTTTCAGTTAACTGCGGTTGATTAGAAGCATTTTGAATAGCAATTTTGAGTTTAGGCACCGATCGCGCATCAGCTTTAAGACCAGGTACATTTACCCCAACATAATCATTCAATAGGCTTTGTTGTCCAGTCATATTCAACCAATAACTATCAGGATCTTGGCTGAAACGGCTGAAGCCACCAGGTAACACAGTCATTTGGAAATTGTCTCGGTCTTGATTGAGCGAGAAATTTACCAATGCCATCATTTCTTCAATTTTCAGGTTGGTATCAAAATACTTCCGCATAATTCGGGTTAATTGCGGCAACCTCGGTAAAACAGTCGGACTATTTAGACGTTCAAATAACGCCTTAATCAGCGCTTGCTGGCGTTGGACTCTAGGGAGATCCCCTAAGCCTGGTTCGCGGTAACGCACAAATAGTTCTGCTTGTTCGCCGTTGAGGGTTTGCCAACCACTAACCAAACTCACAGATTTACCAGCCGCATCTTGATATGACATTGCTTGGGGAACGAAAACTTCTACCCCACCCAATTGATCGACTAACTGACGTAAGCCACTAGTCGAGATGCGCATATAGCGATCGATTGGTGCATTACTCAAAGTCCGGCTGACTACCCGTGCTGCTAACACAGGGCCGCCTTGAGCATTGGCATCAGATACTTTGGTTAATCCCTTTTCTTCAGGGATAGCAATCATAGTATCCTTAGGAATGGAAAGCACTTTAATTGACTTATCGCCGGGGTTAAGTCGCGCCATCAGCATCGTATCGCTTTTACCAGCAAAACTTTCTGGCGAGCCATCAACAGTACCTTTAACTGGTTCAATCCCCATAATTAAAATATTCATGGGTCTTGAAAGCTGATATTCGGAGATTTTACCCCATAGCTCCCCAGGTAAAGGAATTTTTTGCTGTTCTTTAACTCCCAGTCCTGTATCTTCCTCTGTTTGGTCGAGATTACTCCATAAAGGAGTCCACAACGCCAAGGTAGATACTAGTAACCCAGATAAAACAATTCCCAAAACAACTGTTAATACCCATAACAGCCATTTCGGCATTGTTAAACCCAACCGTTCATAAAGCTGGTTGGGAATTTCACCTACAGACTCAACTACACCGCGAGAAACATGAGTTTGTTCCTCTGGTTGAACTTCTGGTTCTGCTGCTGGTGCTGGTGCTGGTGCTTCTGGCGATGGTACCTGATTTTCTGAACGCGGCAATTGTTGAGGTTTAACCCCATTTAACTCTAATTCTGCTACTTGTTGCGGCGTGATTTGATTTTCCGCCCATTGCATTTGTTTAATCACAATTATCTCCCCACTCAACCACTCCCTAAAAGTTATGTTAATGCAAGCTACAAATATTGCCAGTAGATCAGCCCACTGTAAACTTGTAGTGTTCTTTAGTAGGTGTGTATGACAAAATGACTAATCCATTGTTCCCCGTAATCCTTGCTGGTGGTAAAGGTGAGCGTTTTTGGCCATTGAGTCGTTATCGGCGACCCAAGCAATTTTTAAGCCTTGATGGTAGCTCTAGGAGCCTACTACAAGCAACAGCCGATCGACTGATAAATGTGGTCGGCGCATGGGATTCGTTGTTTGTCGTTACTTCTGCTTTGATAGCTGAAGGTGTGCGACAACAACTACCGCAATTGCCGTCACAAAATTTATTAATCGAGTCTGAGGGAAGAGACACCGCCGCCGCCGTTGCTTGGACAAGTTTAGAAATCAAACAGCGCTATGGTGAAGACGCTGTTATCGGCTTTTTCCCTGCTGACCACTGGATTGACGACCAACAGGCATTTGCAGACACATTACATGCTGCAACCTCATTAGCGGCAAGTACAGAAGCGATTGTCACACTGGGGATCAAGCCAACTTTTCCCTCAACTGGTTACGGTTATATCGAACAAGGCGCAAAAATTGGTAGCTTTAATGAGTTGCCAGCTTATCACGTGAACCGCTTTACTGAAAAGCCCAACCGCGAAACGGCGGAATCTTTTTTAGCAACGGGACGTTTTAGCTGGAATAGTGGCATGTTCTTTTTTCGCGCTGGGGTAGTTCTAAAAGAACTGTACACCCATGCTCCGGAAATTATTGAACCTCTAGCACAAAATGGGCCTGATATTTACCCGCAATTACCTAAAAAAAGTATAGACTATGCTCTTATGGAAAAAACCAATTTAGCATATGTCTTACCAGTGTCATTTGGTTGGGACGATCTCGGCGATTGGAATGCAATTGAGCGCTTACTAAAAACAGAAGAGACTCCCAATGTGGAACTAGCTACCCATGTAGGTCTGGATACCAAAGGGTCACTGCTTTACGCCACCGATGCCGATGATGTAATTGTTACCATAGGCTTAGAGGATGTTGTGATTGTGCGCGATCGCAATGTCACCCTCATAGTCAAAAAAGACCGTACCCAGGAAATAAAGCAGATACTCAAAACAATCCAAAGCGATCCCCGATTTACCGACTTGCTATAGCTGTAAAAGTTAAAACCCTTGGCAGAGGTTAATATTCTGCTTATTTTATTATAACTAGGGTGAGGGGTAAGAGCTAGAGGCTAGGTGCATTTATCAGGTGCATTTATAAGTATTTAATAATTAGTTGTCTTTTTTAGATTCCTCGCGTCTCCCTCATCTTCTTTTGCCTCACTACTCCCCAATCGCCAAAAAAATGTTCCTCACTCAAACTGTTCCGCGTCAACGAGAAATTATTGAAGTAGTGCTGCGTAATGGCTGGGACTATATGCGCAGGCTACTAACTGGTGGTAAAGCTGATGAACCTCAGTTACCTACACCGGCAGTCTTAAAAAATATTCTGGTGGATTTGGGGCCAGTTTATGTCAAACTCGGTCAGCTATTATCTACCCGTCCAGATTTACTGAGTGCTGGCTATATTGAGGAACTTTCAACGCTGCAAGATGAAGTTCCCCCAGTTCCTTGGACGGAAATCGAAATTCTGTTACGCCAACAGTTAAAAGCACCGCTAGAACAAACTTTTAGAACTGTGAATCCCGTACCAGTAGCGGCGGGATCAATTGCCCAAACCCATCGCGCTACATTAATTGATGGTAGAGAAGTGGCGTTAAAGGTGCAACGTCCGGGGATCGACTTAACAGTTGCTCAAGATATTGCTTTAATTCAAGGAATTGCCGATTTAGTCGCCAGGACGGATTTTGGGCGAAATAATGAGATAAAATCGATTGCGGAAGAATTTACCAAAGCCCTAGAAGCTGAATTAGATTTTACGCGGGAAGCGGGATATACAGACCAACTGCGGCGGAATTTATCTAAGAGTAAATGGTACGATCCCCAGCAAATAGTAGTAGCGCAAATCTATTGGGAATTAACTACAGAAAAATTAATGGTGATGGAATGGCTAGAAGGTGTGCCCATACTTTCAGCCAGGTTAAATAGTAATAATAATGGTAAAGATCCCGTTACAGAACGCAAAGCCATCACGAGTTTATTATTTAGAGTATTTTTTCAACAACTATATATAGATGGATTTTTTCACGCCGATCCCCATCCGGGAAATTTATTTTACCTCACAGATGGGCGGATAGCACTGTTAGATTGCGGTATGGTGGGCAGACTCGATCCCCGCACCCAGCAGATTTTAACTGAAATGCTGTTAGCGATTGTAGATTTGGATGCCCAGCGATGTGCCCAGTTAACTTTACAGCTAGCAGATTCTAGCCAGCCGGTGATTTTAGCCCGGCTAGAAAATGATTATGACCGGATGCTGCGCAAGTATCTGAATGTAAATTTATCAGAAATTAATTTTAGTCAAGTAATTTACGAAATTTTACAAGTCGCCCGGAATAATAAAATTCGCTTGCCGAGTAATATGGGCTTGTATGCTAAAACCTTGGCGAATTTGGAAGGGCTAGCGCGGGGATTTAACCCAGAATTGAATTTTGTTGAGGAAATTCAGCCATTATTAACAGATTTGTTCCGCCGTCAGTTAGTTGGGGAAAATCCAGTGCGATCGCTCTTAAGAACCGCATTGGATATCAAAAGTCTATCTCTACAATCTCCCCGACAAATTGAACTGTTGTTAGATAGAGTCACATCGGAAACATTGCAGTGGAATTTATCCCTACGGGGTTTAGATGGTATGCGCCGCACCGTAGATGATGCAGCCAATCGGCTATCTTTTAGCATCCTCGTAGGTTCACTGATAATGGGAGCAGCAATTATATCTAACCATGCTCAGACAAGCCAGCTATCTTTTTTGAGTACAGTTTTGTTTGCTGTAGCTAGTTTATTGGGGCTGTGGCTAATTGTGAGTATTTTGCGATCGGGTCGTTTAAAATAAGGCTTATGCCGATAATCGTGGCTGAAAACCTCAGCAAATTTTATCCTGTGGCGGTCAAAGAACCGGGAATTAAAGGAACTCTTACCCACTTTTTCCGCCGCACCTACCGTTCTATTAAAGCAGTTCAAGATGTTTCCTTTGAAATCGCTACTGGAGAAGTAGTTGGTTTTTTAGGGCCGAATGGTGCAGGGAAAACTACCACCCTAAAAATGCTGACGGGATTGATTCACCCTTCTAGCGGGAAGGTGAGAGTCGCGGGACAAATTCCCTTTCATCGCCAAGAAGCTTTTTTACAAAAGATTACTTTGGTGATGGGACAAAAGCAGCAGTTGATTTGGGATTTACCTGCTTTAGATTCTTTGAGAATTAACGCTGCTGTTTACAATATTAGCGATCGCGAATTTAAACAGCGAGTTGGCGAATTATCCGAGATGCTGTCTCTGGGAGGAAAGCTTAACCAACCAGTGCGGAAACTATCTTTAGGCGAAAGAATGAAAGCGGAACTTTTAGCCGCACTTTTACACCGTCCCCAGGTATTGTTTTTGGATGAACCTACCTTAGGATTAGATGTGAATGCGCAAGCAGGAGTCCGGGATTTTTTACGGGAGTATAATCAGCGTTATCAAGCAACTGTACTGTTGACTAGTCATTACATGGCTGACATTACAGCTTTATGTCAACGGGTGTTGTTGATTCATCAAGGAACGCTGATGTACGATGGCAGCTTAGATGAACTCTTAGAACGTTTCGCACCTTACAGAGAAATTCATATTGAGTTAGCCCAATGTTTACCGCCAGAAAAACTCGCAATCTATGGTGAAGTGCAGCTTTTAGAAGGGCGGAGTGTGAGTTTTTTAGTTCCGCAGGAGGCGCTGACGCAAACAGTGTCACGGATTTTGGCGGATTTGGAAGTGGTGGATTTAAAGGTAACTGAACCGCCTGTAGAAGAGGTGATTGGGAAGGTTTTTCAGGTGGGTGTGGTTTGAGAATAGTAGATATAATCACAAAAATGTTAGCAATTCAAAATTGCAATAAAAGTATAAGTCAATTTACAATTTGGCTCATGATTCAGTTGGTGGATGCCAGCCAGCTGACACCCAAGCTTGCCTAACAGTTACAGCATAAGGATTATTTAATTGTAAAGCTAAGACAGTTGCACGACCACAAGCACTCAGACCCGCAATTTGAGTGCCATCATTTGTCCAAGTGAAATGATCTGACCATTTTTGTTGACGAGGGTTGAACAGATGAACTTTAGTGTTCGTTATTGGATCTCTTGCATGAGTCTGGACACCTTTGTAAGAGTTACATAACCTACAGGCAAGCCATAGATTTTCCTCATCATCAGTCCCGTCTGCTGCTTTAGGAATGATGTGTTCAATTTCGAGAATTCCCAAAACATACTTTTGGAGACTAAGGCAGTAACCACACTGATTGTTTGCTTGTGTCCGGATTCGCGCCCGGATTTCTTCTGGAATTTGACTCACTTGCTTAAAGGTTGGATTAATCCGCGTTTAACAGCTTCGCTGAGTGCAGTTGCTTTCCGCAAAAGTCCTTCCTGATAAATCTGCATCAGGGCTTGTAACTCTGGGCGTTCATCTTCATTAAGAGTACCTGCTTGTTGGCGATCGAGCAATTGACTCAGGCGGGTATCCTGTTCTGCTTCCATTTTCAGGTCAGTTAAAGCTAGAACTTGTTCATCAGATAGCACAGAGATAGCTTCAAGATTATTAACTTCTATGCTGACGGGTGGAATGGAAAGTTGAAGAGTCTCTGCCAAAATGCTAGCAATATCCCGATTGGCTAGCCGTGCAAAACGTTCGGCACGTTGGTAAATCTCGTCTGGCAAGGTAATGGTAATTTTTGTACTCATGACTCTACAATGAATCTTCTTCTCTATTTTTACCTGCGATCGCATCTACTCTCAACGATAAATGCGATCGCTTTAAAGTTATTAGTACTAATATCTTGCTAATAACTTTAAATACATTACTTGAGCTAAAAATAAGTAAAATCACTATTTTAGCTGTATAATCTGGAGAAAATTATTCACATCTACATCTAAAAACGATAGTTATGAGTATTGTTCCACGTGGCATGAATATTACTGAAGCTTACCAACTTTACCGTTCAGGTAGCTTATTAGTAAATCGAAAATATCAACGGAAATTGATTTGGTCTGCTGAAGAAAAAGAAAAACTTATAGGAAGTATTCTTAAAGGTTATCCAATTCCTTTAATTTTATTAGCAGAACGTCCTCAAATCTATGGCAGTGGAAAATATGAAATTATCGATGGAATGCAAAGACTCAATGCTATATGTGGATTTATAGAAAATTTATTTACATTTGATAATAAATATTTTAATACTGAGGAATTTTCATATGCTAAACAGTTAGCTGATGAAAATGTCTTTAAAGTAGCAGGTAAAGATGCGTTATTTCTTTCTAGAAAGGAATGCGCTGATATTATTCATTATCAAATTGCCGTTACTATCTATACCGCAATAGAAGAAAGCGATATAACAGAAGTTTTCGGAAGAATCAACTCAAGTGGAAAGCATTTAAGTAGTCAAGAAAGGCGACAAGCTGGTGTAACTACACCGTTTGCCGAAGTTACACGTGTAATTGCAATGAAATTACGCGGAGATGACACTCCTAAAATACTTCATTTGTCTCAAATGCCTCAAGTAAGTATTGACTCAAAACAGTCCAATCAAGGCTATGGAGTTCAAGCTGAAGATACTCTGTGGTGCAAGCAAGGAATTCTTAGGGTATCTGAATTACGTGATAGTGAAGATGAAGATATGATTGCAGATATTTCAGCATCTATTTTGCTAGAAGAGCCTCTTCCCAGAAGTAAAGAACGTTTAGATAGCCTCTATGATGAACAAAGTAGCTATTTTCAGGATATAGCGAAATCTTTAGCAGTTTATACAGCAGATAAGCTAGAAGAAAATATTGTCCAAACATTTTCTGTTCTGGCAGAAACTATCGAAGCATACAGCCAGGAAAGTAAGTGCTTGTTGAATATTGTCAACCCTGGTAGCCACAATCCTATACCGCAAGCATTTTATACAATATTTATGGCTTTTTTTGATTTGATAATTAACCAAGAGCTTTTTCCAGCTAACATAGAAGGGATTATGAATGCGCTCAAGAATCTCCAACAAAAGCTAGATTTGAGCCGTCGCTATACAACCATACAAGATCGTAGAAATAATATTAATCAAACTAAAGGTTTGATTCAAGATTATTTTGCTAAAAAAGAGATATCAACTCTAGGACAAGGTGTTGAATTAATACAAAATTTTAAGAATTCTTTACTTCGCTCTCTTATAGAAACTACAAAATATGAATGTAAGCAAGGATTATGCGATTTATCTCCAAGAAGAAAACTAAATAAAGATTTACTTCAAAGACTAATTGAGACAATTTGTGGTATTGCAAATTCTGATCCTGAGAATGATGGTTATATTTTTATCGGAGTAGCTGATAAGAAAACTGATGCGGATAGAATTAAACAGTTAGATAACATTAATCCTATTGAGATTAATGGTAGATATGTTGTAGGAATTGATAGAGAAACTAAAATTATAGGAAAATCACTTGAGGATTATGTTGAGTTATTAGTAAATGCGGTTCGTCATTCTGAACTTACTAATCCTTTAAAAACTCAAGTTTTAATGAAGTTTGATACAATTTTATATAAAGGTCATTCAGTAATTAGGATAACTGTACCCTCCCAAACAGAAGTTTCATTTGTAGGTGAAGTAGCCTTTACAAGGGAAAATTCTTCAACGGTAGAAGCTAAAGGCCCAAAATTAATCGCTGTCTCTAAACGCTTTCAGAAATAAGAAATGAATTAAGATAGATAATTTGTAAATTTTTTTAGGCAACATCAAATTCTCGTGAAAGCTCGATTTAATAATGTAAGCCTCTACAGCAGTCAATTTAGTATTTAGCTACACACTGAGCATCTAGTGAGCACAAAACTGAGCACTTCTGCTACAGAAACAGACCTACGCTGAATGTAGAAAACAATAGCGTAAGGTTACTAATATGACTCAAATTCTAGAACGCCAAGCTGGTGGCTTATATGTTCAAACTCCTAACCAACAGCAAATTGCTTTTCCCCTGAAGCACACGGAAGTACAAGCTAAGGTTACAGGTAATATCTCGCGGGTGGAAGTTACCCAAAGCTTTGAAAACCCTTTTACGACTACCCTAGAAGCTGTTTATATTTTCCCGTTACCGGATGAAGCGGCTGTTGATGATATGCTGATTCGCATTGGTGACAAAACTATCAAAGGTAGTATTAAAAAGCGCCAAGAAGCACAGCAAATTTACGAACAAGCGAAGCAACAAGGACGCACTGCGGGGTTACTGGAACAGGAACGGGACAATATTTTTACTCAATCCCTGGCTAATATTAAACCTGGTGAGCAAATTGATGTGATTATTCGCTACTCGGATAGTTTGAAATTTGAGGGTGGGAATTACGAATTTGTCTTTCCGATGGTGGTAGGGCCACGTTATATTCCAGGGACGACTATCGAGGAAAATGCCGTTGGCGGTGGTTCGGCTTCTTTCCCGATGATGTCTAATCAAGATACGGATTTAGTACCAGATGCTTCGCGGTTGAATGCGCCGATTTTGCCTGCGGGGATGCGATCGCGTCATGATATTAATGTGACGGTAGAAATTGATGCAGGTGTAGAGATTCATGATGTGCGATCGCCTTCTCATCAAATCCAAATTTCTTACGAACAACAGCGCGTACTGGTAAAACTTGGGGGTGGCGATACAATCCCCAATAAAGACTTGATTTTACGTTATCAAGTTGCTGGAAATTCCACTCAAGCAACCATTCTCACCCAAGCTGATGAACGTGGCGGACACTTTGCACTATACCTGATTCCGGCTCTCCAGTACCGTCCAGAACAGGTGGTTCCTAAAGATATGGTGTTTCTCATTGATAGATCTGGTTCTCAAAGTGGCGCACCATTGATGCAATGTCAGGAATTAATGCGGCGTTTTATCAATGGACTCAATCCTCATGACACTTTTAGCATTATTGATTTCTCCGATACTACTCAGCAACTTTCGCCTGTTCCTCTCCCCAATACTTCACAGAATCGCACTTTAGCAATTAATTACATCAATCGATTAAACGCAGGTGGCGGAACGGAAATGTTACGCGGTATACGCACTGTGTTAAACTTCCCGGTAATAGATCCCGGACGGTTGCGCAGTATTGTACTGTTGACTGATGGCTATATTGGTAATGAGAACCACATCCTTGCAGAAGTTCAACGTCATCTCAAACCAGGAACTCGCCTCCATAGCTTTGGTGCTGGTAGTTCGGTGAATCGCTTCTTACTTAATCGCATTGCGGAATTAGGAAGGGGTATTTCTCGCGTGATTCGCCACGATGAACCAGTTGATGAGGTAGTGAACAAATTCTTCCGCGCCATTAATAATCCGGTTCTCGCCAACATTAATTTGCAATGGGAAGGTGATGGTGTAGCGCCAGTAATGTATCCTTCTACACCTCCTGATTTATTTGCGGAACAACCGTTAGTGCTATTTGGGCGCAAATCAGATAGTCGTGCGGGTAAACTGCATGTTAGCGGGATTGTTGCGGGTGGTACGCGCTATCAACAAAGCTTTAATGTGAATTTTGAGACGACGGGTAACCCTGCTGTTGCTCAACTTTGGGGACGTTCCCGCATCAAGGATTTGATGAATCAGATGATGAATGGGGAAACTAAATCAGGGGTGGAAGCTGTGACGGATACAGCGCTGACTTATCAATTGTTATCGCAGTACACCGCTTTTATTGCTGTGAGTGATGATATTCGAGTTAATCCTGCTGAGGCTTCTATATCTGTGCAAGTACCTGTAGAAATGCCAGAAGGTATCAGCTATGAGGGAATATTTGGTACTGCTGCGCCAACAATGTTGAGCGTTCAGTCTGACGCAGCTGAGTTTTTAACACAAGCAAGAATGCAACCTGTTGCGCTACCATCTCCAGCGCCGATGTCTCCCCCGCCGCCAATGGCTGCAATGCCATCCACTGCGATGCCTTATTTTGAGCAAACAGAGTTACCAAAAGTAGAAAGAAAAAGGGCTAAAAAGGAAGCTGAATCTGCGGTTCCCGGTGGAGTAAATTATGATGCAGAGTTAGAAGATTTAAAAGGCAAACTATCAGGAATTGCTCCTGTTTGTCATCCGCAAATTCTGAGTGTGTCAGGATTGGATCAACAGATGATTGCTTTACTGACTCAACATTTACAATCTGTGCAGTTTGTGACTAGTTTTAATGGTGATTTAGTTTTTGATTTACAAGTAAATAAAGGACGAGTCAGACAGGTGGTGCTTGATGAGCAGTTGTCTACTTTTAAGGAAGAAACAATCATTGATACGATCAGGCGATCGCTCTTGACTTGGGTAGCACCAAAGACGCTGACAACTACGGTGATTTTGACAATTAGAATTCAACCGTAATCAATTTATAACTACCGGGGGCTACCCCGGTTTTTTATCAGCATTTACGCAAAAATTTCCCAAATCCTTAATTTATTGAACCGCCTTCGCGCAGCGTCTCGCAGAGAAGACGCCAAGGACGCAGAGAGAAGAAATAGTAGAAAAAATCAATGCTGAACTTAACTGTATTGGGGTTTAAATATGTTTGCTAACAAATTCTATTACTTCTGTGAGTCCTTGTTGGGTTTTTAAGTTTGTGAAAATAAAGGGTTTATCGCCGCGCATTTTTTTGGCATCGCGTTCCATGACATTTAAATCTGCACCAACGTAGGGTGCAAGGTCGATTTTATTAATTACTAATAAATCAGATTTGGTAATTCCCGGCCCGCCTTTACGCGGGATTTTATCACCAGCCGCGACATCAATGACGTAAATTGTTAAATCTACTAATTCGGGACTAAATGTAGCTGCTAAATTATCGCCGCCACTTTCTAAAAAGACTAAATCTAAGTTAGAAAATCGCTGTTCTAACTGTTCAATTGCAGCTAAATTCATGGATGCATCTTCGCGGATTGCGGTATGGGGACAACCGCCAGTCTCTACACCCAAAATGCGATCGCTTGCTAAAGCCTGAGAACGCACCAAAAACTGTGCATCCTCCTGAGTATATATATCATTCGTCACCACTGCAATCTGGTACTGCTCGCGCAACGCCTTACATAAAGCATCTACTAACGCAGTCTTCCCAGAACCTACAGGGCCAGCAACCCCTATTCTAAATGTGTTGTTTGTCATTTGTCATTTGTCATTGGTCATTTGTCATTTGTCATTTGTCATTGGGCATGGGGCATGTTTCCCCTTCCATTCCTCTCCTCCTCTGCGCTCTCTGCGTCTCTGCGGTTCATTAACTCCTAAATAACCTCGTATACTGCGTTTCATGTTGCATACTAGCTAAAGACAAGCCCCAAGTACAACAGGCGAGATCGTCATCCTCTAAAGCTAAAATTTCTACCCCCACAACACTCAGTAATTCTTGCAAATCCAGTAATAACATCTGTCCCGCAGTTTGCCCTAAAGGTATAATTTTTACACCAGCAGTAATTAAATTACTTGCCCAACTATGCAGATATCCTAGTAAAGCAGCTTTAATATCAATTTGCCAATGAGCCGCAGCAATGCCAAATGCGATCGCATAATTACACTGACTACCAATATTATTAGTAATAGATAAAATCTCTGGTTGTAGTTTACCAAGTAACTGAATGAGCGATCGCCCCATTTGCCAGCTAGAGGTGCGTAACTCTTCTGTTTCCCTAGCCGCAGATAACCAGCGATTCCAATATGCTAAAGCCTCTAAATCACCGATTTTCACCGATTTATAAGCGCGAATCATCACCGCTGCCTCTATTCTAATAGCACCATAACGCAGTTGCGAGGTTAACCATCCTTGAAGATTTTGCTGATTGACAATGATACCTTGTTCTACCAGAGTTTCTAAACCTTCAGAATAACTATAGGCTCCCACAGGTAAAGCGGGGCTAGTTAACTGTAAAATTGATAAAAAAGCATTATCAGTGAGCATGATGTCCATAAGCTCCCTGTTCTGGCTGAAAAGGTAAAATTTCTTCTTTAATTTCCAGCCCCAGTTGTTCTAACATTGTTTGTAAAACTGAGTCTGTGGATAAGCGTAAATAGTTAATTGTGATTTCTACAGGGACATGACGATTGCCTAAATGGTAAGCTGCCCTGAGTAATAACTGTGGTGTTTGGGCAAAAACTGTCAAAACCGGTTCTGGTTTCGCCGTAATCCTAATTAAATAACTTTGGCTTTCATCTTCGAGAATATCCCCATCTTGCAATACCGTACCTCTCGGTAAACGCAAAAATACAACTTTCCCATCTTCCGTCTCAAAGCGATGACGACTGCGGGTGCGTTCTTCCGCTGTCAGAGGAAGGGTAAAGCTAACTACAGCATTAGGATTGGGCGGTTTACGTTGGGTAAACGTCAACATAATTGATCAACGAAAACTTTTAGGTACTATACCAGCGATGTGCCCATGAATCCTAAGTCACTTTTCTATCACATTTATTTTTCATAATGTTGCTGCTTGGGTAATCAATATTGAGGTAAACAAATGACAGCAACATCTGAAGAAATTATGCCGCCTAATGAATGGCATAATCTACCCGCATCAAAGGTTGCGCAACATTTAGATACAAATCTACAAACTGGTTTAACTTCAGATGAGGTGGTGAAACGACGAGAACGTTTTGGTGCAAATGAACTTCAGGCTAAATCTGGAACCAACCCAATACTAAGATTTCTGTTGCAATTTAACCAACCGTTGCTGTACATTTTGCTGATTGCGGGTGCAATTAAAGCTTTAATCGGACAGTGGGTAAATGCTTGGGTAATTTGGGGTGTTACCTTAATTAATGCGATAATCGGTTTTATTCAAGAATCGAAAGCGGAAAGTGCGATCGCAGCTTTGGCTTCTTCAGTACAAACTAATGCAACTATTCTGCGCAACAATCAAAAGTTACAAGTTCCTTCAACAGAGTTAGTACCAGGAGATTTAGTACTCCTGACTTCTGGCGATAAAGTTCCCGCCGATTTGCGTCTGATACAATCGCGGAATCTCCAAGTTAATGAATCAGCGCTGACTGGTGAATCGGTAGCCATTGAAAAAAATACCGAACCCCTTGAGGCTGATGCGCCTTTAGCTGAACGCAGCAATATGGCTTACGCTGGTAGCTTCGTCACTTTTGGCACTGGTAAGGGAATTGTAGTAGCGATTGGTGAGGAGACGGAAACCGGGCGCATCTCCCAACTGATGGAGCAAGGAACCAGCTTAAAAACGCCTTTAACGCGAAAATTTGATAAATTTAGCCGCACTTTGTTATACATCATCCTGGGTATAGCAGCGCTGACGTTTGCGGTGGGGTTGGGTTATGGCAATTCTTGGGCAAGTATGTTTGAGGCGGCGGTGGCTTTTGCTGTGAGTGCGATTCCTGAAGGCTTGCCAGCCGTAGTCACAGTGACATTAGCTATCGGTGTTTCCCGAATGGCGCGAAGACATGCGATCGTTCGGAAGTTACCCGCAGTGGAAACTCTCGGCGGCGCTACAGTTATTTGTTCTGATAAAACAGGTACGCTCACCGAAAACCAGATGACTGTACAGGCAATTTATGCAGGTGGCGAACAATACACGGTCACTGGTACGGGATACGCCCCAGAAGGAGAAATTTTATGCGATGAACAGCCTATAAATGGGCAGGATTTCCCGGTTTTAACAGAATGTTTGAAAGCTGGATTGTTATGTAATGATTCGCACCTCGAACAAAAGGAAGGAGAATGGCAGGTTGTAGGCGATCCCACAGAGGGCGGATTGATTGTTGTAGCTGATAAAGTGGGGTTGCATCGCCATAATTTAGAAATAGAAATGCCCAGACTAGATGCAATTCCCTTTGAGTCTGAGTTTCAATACATGGCAACTTTGCATGAAGATAGAAGTCAGAAAAACTCCGCAAGCGTGAGAACGGTTTATGTTAAAGGTTCGGTAGAGGCGATTCTCCAACGTTGTCAGCAGATGTTAGATACTGAAGGAAAAGCGATCGCGCTAAATCCAGAAATCATCCATCAAGAAGTAGATGTAATGGCGAATTTTGGCTTACGAGTACTAGCTTTTGCCAAAAAATCTCTAGCTAATGGGCAAAATTCTCTCAATCGTGCAGATATCGAAAAAGATTTGGTTTTCTTAGGATTGCAAGGAATGATCGATCCGCCGCGAACCGAAGCTATTAAGGCAGTAGCAGCTTGTCAGAATGCTGGTATTCAGGTGAAAATGATCACAGGCGATCATGCAGCGACAGCAAAAGCGATCGCTCAAAGTATGGGCTTCAATAAAAATGGTGAAGTTCTCGCCTTTACAGGTAAGGAACTAGCCCAAATGGATAATTCCCAACTAACTACAGCCATAGAAGATGGGGTAGTATTTGCTAGGGTTGCACCAGAACAGAAATTGCGCATTGTCGAAGCATTGCAATCGAAAGGCGAAGTCGTAGCTATGACAGGGGATGGTGTCAACGATGCACCAGCCCTCAAACAAGCAGATATTGGGATTGCGATGGGGGGTGCGGGTACAGAGGTAGCCAAAGAAGCCGCAGATATGATTTTGACTGATGATAACTTCGCTTCCATTGAAGCTGCGGTTGAGGAAGGGCGCACTGTTTATCGAAATTTATTAAAAGCGATCGCCTTTATCCTACCTGTTAATGGTGGCGAATCAATGACGATTTTGATTAGTGTCTTATTTGCTAGAGAATTACCCATTTTATCTTTACAAGTTTTGTGGCTAAACATGGTCAATTCCATTGCCATGACTGTACCTTTAGCCTTTGAACCAAAATCGCAACGGGTGATGCAACAACCACCGCGCAGCCCCCGCGAACCCTTACTTTCTCAAAGTTTAATCAAACGTATTCTGGCAATTTCTATCTTCAACTGGATTTTGATTTTTGGTGTATTTGAATGGATACAGCAAACTACAGGCAATACCGATTTAGCTCGAACAATGGCAATTCAAGCTTTAGTTGCTGGCAGAGTTATCTATCTTTTAAGTATTAGCAAATTGGGAATTTTGTTAATTAATAAACTTCGTGGTGTAAAAGAAAAATTTACCAATGTATCAGCAATGGCAATTGGCATAGCCGCTACAATAATTTTGCAGATTATTTTTAGCCAGTGGAATATAATGAACAGTTTATTTTCTACTGCGCCATTAAATTTAACTCAATGGTTAATTTGCTTGCTTATCGGCTTGCCAATGATTTTAGTCGCCACTCTAGTCAATCGTTTCGATCCTCTGAATTAATTGATAATCCATGCATATTACTACAGCAGATTATAAGTTAATGAGGTAAAGATAATCGTAGGCGCATCGCATTGCCCTACTTGTCAACTTAAGCTAAAAATAGCCTCTGTCTTAGCTTTGTCATCCGCCTTGGAATGAATTCCAAGGCTCATAGCCAAAGTCTACTAAAGTAGACTCAAGATTTTGAAGATATTTAGATAAATGTAGGTTGGGTTGAACGAAGTGAAACCCAACAAATCGCTGAAAATGCACCAACTTTATCATTTACACATATTAAAGACTGATTTTTATATTTTTTGTAAACAAAAAAGGCGATCGCTTTCTAATTTATCTCAATCAAGTACTCATTTTCCTGTTTTAAGTAAGCAAAAAGCCATTTCACCTACTCGTTAAGCCTTAACGAGTTCTCATTATTGTGTTTTCCGCAAGGAAAATACCATTTTACCTACTCAAAAAGCTTTATCGCCTACTCATTTAAGTAAATCGCGCACTCATTTTGGTGTTTTCCGCAAGTGAAAAGGTATATCGCCTACTCATTTAGGTAAATCACGCACCCATTTTAGTATTTTCCGCAGGTAAAAAGGTAGATTACTTGCTCAAAAATGGCAATGTTTGACAACAAGCGGCTGTGTAGCTAGGCTTTGTTGTTTTTGGCTCTTGCATTTATTCTCAAAACAAATTGCGTAATCGAATATAGACACCTAATTCAGAATTCATAATTCTTACCATGCCCTCTAGAATATATTGATGTATCGTCAATCAATTTTAGATTTTGGATTTACGATTTTGGATTAACCTCTCCATTAATGGAGAGGCTTAAATATTGAATTTTTTGGTTTTTCTCCGTAAACGGAGAGGCTTGAAACCATTTTTTGGATTCTAGATTTAGATTTAATCCAAAATCCAAAATCTAAAATCCAAAATTGTATCTGTCAATTTAATTTAAATTAAAACTACTTCCTTTTTTTGCATAAATTAACTTTTTTATTATTGTTCAAAGCATCATAATCCCGACAATCAATAGCAGCTTTTGTTAAAACAATCGAAGGATTTACAGCACAATTAAGATATTTGTTGTTTATAAAGAATCGGCAATCTTTACATGGAGAGTTTTCTAACTCTTTGACTTGTTTAGCTTCTGCCGCCAAATAGCGCTTATGAATAATAACTATCCAGCCCATTAATAACAATAAACAAGGAAGTAAAATTATCGATGGGTCTATATTCAATTCCGCCCTTGTATTCTCAGTAATTGAATTTTCAGAATCGCGCTTTTCATTTATTAAACTGATTCTGGATATGTTGTTTGTATGCAAATTTAAATTCTTATTTAAATTTCCCGATTTATTTTGTGTCATATTATTTACCTTTAAAACAATTTATTTCCTCATATTCTGTAAGTTATTAATGAGAAATGCATATAATAGCCAGTTGATTGATTGGCAATCGCCGAAAATCTCATGTATATTCAACTTATAAAAAGAATGTGAATCAAAAGTGACAAGACAAATGCAGATAAAAATCTATACCTTGAATTAAGTTATAATACTGGTAATACTAATTTCATATGAAGTTGCATATATCTAGATCCCCCTAAATCCACGCCACTTGCTACAACGGGGGGAACCCCCGCAACGCAGTGGCTCCCCTTAAAAAGGGGGACTTTGATTCTAGTTCCCCCCTTTTTAAGGGGGGCTAGGGGGGATCGAATTCTATACAGCCTCATAAAGAATTGGTATAACACTGTAAATTAATATTGATTGCACTTTGTCTGTGAACTAAGGAATAAATATATGGGTAGCTTAGTATTATTGTTAATTGGCTTAGGAATTTTATTGTTAGCCTTGAAAACTAAAGATGAAATTAATCGCCTTACTGCATTGGTTAGCGGGACAATTTCCCTAATTTGGGGATTAGCTATAGCACCTTTAGCATTTCAATTATTCATAGAAATTTTTTCGGTTGTAGCGTCTTTCTCTGTTTGCGTGCGTTGTTTAGGTTGCGGTGTAAAGAAAGATTGAGTTTTAACTTGATAACTTATCAGCTTCCTAACACCTTCACGAGATAAATTTAATAATTGTGCAATCTTGACTTCTAGACTTTTAACATCTGCTGTTTGTAGTACAAAATGCAGCTTTTTAACAGAATTATTAGCTGTTATAACATCAACATAACTAAAACCCTGCTCTTGGATAACTGCGGCTTTAATGGCGATTAAATTCAGCCGAAATTCCCGATTAAATTGCTGATTTACTGCCAATTTTCTGGCTTGATGAGATAATCCTAATTTTTTAGCGATCGCTATTTCTGTATCTTGCGAGTTAGGAATTTCTAATTCTAAGCTTTTCAAGAGAGAATTGCTCGTTTTGATGACAACTTGAGTATATTTATTTTCTGGCTTTATTTGCCAATTAATTACTTTAAAATTCAAGGTTAGCAATACTTGAGGAAGGGTATCAGCTTGCAATTTATCTGGCGTCCTATAAGAGAGGCTTAATAATTGCTGTGTCACTAAATCGCCACCAGTCCAGAAAACAAGTCCGATTAATATAAAAGATAGGAAAAATAAGAAAAATTGTAGGCGGATTGCGAACATTTTTTTTATAGAATTTTGTTTTATGTTTATAGATTAATACGGTTCATTTAAGGACAAATTGTAGGTTGGGGAGCCAGTGCGTTGCGGGGGTTCCCCCCATTGTAGCAACTGGCGTTTGAACGCAGTCAAACCCAACAAGCCACCGGAAATGTTGGGTTTCGTTCCTCAACCCAACCTACATATTTTAATATTTTTGACGCTCACTGAACCGTATTGAATTAGAGATAAATTATTCTATCTATCGATAGATATATTAAATTACTTAAATAAAATAAAATTTAGAATATCTAATTAGAGAAAAAACATAAATATAGTTAGCTTTTGTAATTTTCAAAAAGATTAGACAATTTGATTACAAAGCTGGAAGCTCAAAAGTTTTATGCGGATATTACTGGTAGAAGATGACATTGAACAATTAGAACCACTACAAGGTATTCTCTCAGAAGCTGGCTATATAGTCGATGCTGCGGAAGATGGAGAAATTGCACAGTGGCTAATTTCCCAAAAAGATTATGATTTATTGATTGTGGATTGGATGTTACCCACAATTAGCGGCTTAAATTTATGTCGCCAGTATCGTTTATCAGGGAAAAATGCACCAGTGTTGATGTTAACTGCTAAAGACACCATACCTGACAAAGTTATGGGTTTAGATGCTGGTGCAGATGATTATTTAGTAAAACCTGCTGATTTAGTGGAATTATTAGCAAGAGTACGCGCTTTAGGAAGAAGAGTTCCTAATTGGCAGGGTGATAGCTTACGCATAGCCGATTTACAATTGCATTTAGCTGAATTAATTGTAGAACGAAATCAAATTAAAGTAGAATTATCTCCCCGTGAAGCGCAATTACTGGAATATTTGATGCGTCACCCCAATCAAGTTTTAACGCGCAACCAAATTGAAGAATCTTTATGGGAATGCGGTATGGAACCAGAAAGCAACGCTTTAACAGTGCTAGTACGCAAATTGCGCCAACGTTTACAGATATTAGGTGCAGAAGACTGGATAAAAACAGTTTATGGTATGGGTTATCGCCTCAATGCTAAAAATTAAATTAACACTCAAAAGTATTATGTCAATTCTATTTCAGTTGCTAAAAATATCGGTGTTGACTGTTGGCTGTTGACTGTTGACTGTTCACCGTTAAAATTCAACAAACCTGCTTGTAATATTTCACCAATTATTTAGGATTGCTATAGCTATTAACAAATGACAAATGACAAATGACAAATGACAAATGACTAATTATGTTTAATCGCAGCCGTCGCAATCTTGCAAATTGGTTTACCCTGACAATGGGGAGTATTTTAATTATATTTGCGGCGGTAGTTTATTACTCAGAAGTCATTGATGAGTTGGAAGAATTAGACAGATTACTGTATAAAAAAACCATTGTTATGGCTGCAAATGTTAAGTTAGAGCAGCATAATGGACAGCAACAAGTAGACTTAGAACATGTACCATTATTAGGCAGTATGGTACTACCATTACCAGAGAGTCAACTAGTATATGCAGCTTGGTACGATAAACAAAAACAACTAGTACAATTTTTTGGTACAATTCCGAGCGATCGCCTTTTAGTCTCCGGTGGATTTGATACCATCAAAACTGATAGCAAAGTTTGGCTGCGTCAAGTAACCTTACCTGTCTATCAGGATGGTGTATTCATTGGTTATTTGCAAGCAGGAATGCCAATGACAGCAACCGAAACCGCTTTAGCAGAATTTCGGCTAGTTTTGGCTATCTCCGTCCCGATTACCTTAGGTATAGTGGCGCTGACTGGTTGGTGGTTGGGGGGGTTAGCAATGCAACCAATTCGCCACAGTTACGATAGTTTGCAAAGATTTACTGCTGATGCTTCTCACGAATTGCGATCGCCTCTTACCGCAATTATTAGCAATGCTCAGTATGGCTTTCTTTCTAACTCTACTGCTTTGGAGATCCAGCGTCAACGCTTCCACAAGATTTCTGATATTGCTAAATCTATGAGTACTTTAGTCAACGATCTCCTATTTTTAGCACGCAATCAAGGTCAATTACCCAAAGAATTTTTACAAGAAATTGAACTCAATAATTTACTTTTAAAAATCGTAGATGATTATCTCACCCAACCAGATGCACAACATCTAAGTTTAGTTTTTCACCTACCAAATTATCCTATAAATATCCTTGGCGAACCTAACTTACTCCGGCAAGCAGTTATTAATATCCTGAATAATGGTTGTAAATATACTCCTGCCGATGGTCAAGTTGAGTTAAGTTTACTTAAACAATCACATTGGGCTATTATTAAAATTATCGATAATGGAATCGGCATTCCCGCAGAAGATTTACCTTATATTTTTGAGAGATTTTATCGAGTTGATAAAAAGCGATCGCGCAAAACTGGCGGCTTTGGCTTAGGATTAGCAATAGCTCAACAAATCATTCAATCTCATGGTGGTCAAATTACTATTAAAAGCGTCTTGAAAGAGGGAACATCTGTACAAATGATTTTGCCTATCAAGTGAAATTGATTTCATCCCAATTTGAACAAAGAATAGGACAGATTGTAGGGGCATGGCAATGCCATGCCCTCTAGAATATATTGATGTACCGCAAACAGTTTTTAAATTGGTATCACAACTAGTTGCGGGTGAATATAACGCCCTCACCCTCAAGGGTGGGGCTATAATTGCAAAGCCTGCCTGCGCAGGCTAGATTATATGCATTTTCATCTTCAATTGTCATGACTAAAAATCATAATTGTTTATCTACAGGAATCAACAAGTAGGTTGCTTGCTCATCAGGTACATTGCTAGTCTGACTTTCACTATTGCTGATATTCGCTGCGTCTTCAACACTATCTTTGACATCAACAGCTTTATCCTTAACAGTATCTACTGTATCTTGAACAGTGTCATTAATTTTAACTGCTGTATTCTTCACCACATCCACTGTATTAATAACAGTATTGTTAACACCTTCAGCAGAATCTTTAATTGCATCTCCTACATCTTTAACAGTGTAATTAACACCATCAGCTACAGTCTTAATTGCTGTTCCCACACCTTGAACTGTATTGTTCACACCCTTAGCTGCACCTTTTACCCCATTTCCTAAACCTTGAATACCTTGATTGATTCTTTCGGCTGTACCTTTAATAGTTAAAGCAATAGCTACTGCGCCTAATGTACCGCCTATAATGGCTCCCATCGCTATTTTTGCCAGATTATTACTACCACTATCTGTTGTATAAGTCTCAGATTTGTCTGTGGCAAAATCAATATTATTATCAGACTTATCTAAAATCTGCTGGTTTCCATTCATAGTTATTTACTCCTTTATTATCCAAGAAATTGAAGTGTATTTATTACAGCAAATTGCAAGTTGGTGAGGTACAGATTATCGTTAATTGTAGGGGCACTGGCACTGCCATGCCCCGAAGCGCGTACCTCATTTACCTGAAATAAACTGTAAGTATTCCTAAGCCTTGATAATACCAATTTGAAGAATTATCGTTACAGATTTAAGTTGGGTTTCGTTCCTTAAGCCAACACCCCAACGCTTTATATATGTTGGGTCTCACAACCTATTTGTCGCATTCTTTTTTTAATTGGTATAACTTAAGAACACTTATCCATAAGAATTAATTCTTCAGCCATTATTGATGAAATTATCATCAATAAAACCCGAGTTTAATTCAGGATATGAGAGATTTTCACCTAACAGTCAGTCAAGCCGAGCAATTTCTTCTTCGAGTGAATTATCTTCCAGAGAATTTGCTGGGTTTTCCATCTCTGTTAAGGTCACCGAAGTAACAATTAGTCCTTCTGATTGTTCTGGAGATGAAATGTAGAACATTGACTCAGGATTTTGTTGACCTGTAACGCTTTCGTTTATATTCTGTTGGTTACCTGTCATCTGTCCTGGAGATTGATACCCCTGATTTCCAGATGGCTGGACATTGTTAACTCTATCTTTAGCTGAATCCGCTACACCTTGCACCGTTTGGTTAGCACTCTGTGCTGTATTTTGGATGGCGTCTAGGGTACCCATTGTAGTTTGTCTAGCTACCTCAGTAACGTTTTGCGCTGCATCTTTGGCGATGTTTGCACTAGCTTGGACAACCTGACTCACACCTTGCGCTGTATTTTGGACGGCGTCTAATGCACCAGATGCAGTTTGTTTGACACCCTCTGCAACACCCTCTGCAGTATCTAAAGTTCCACCAACAACGGCTTGGGAAGCACCTTCAGCAACACTCTTGGCTGCTTCACCTAAACCTCTAGCTGTTTGACCAAGACCTTCACCAATAGTCTTTGATGCTTCTGCTATTCCTTTTGCAGCAATATTCAAACCTATACCGATTCTTCTACCAGCTAAAGCACCTACAGTAGCACCAATAATTCCGCCTATAAGCGCCCTCGTAAAAATCGGATTTATCCCTCTATTTTCGGAACGATTATCAGATTGAGGCGTAGTTCTCGGAGGATTTATATCTGTTGATACTCCAGTACCTTGGTTAATGTTGGTCGAACCTGGATAGGATTGACCACCTGTTGTCCCACTATATCCAGTTCCAGAGACTCCGCTACCTCTGTTGATATTAGTTGAACCCTGAGAAGATTGACCTGTTGCTGCGCGATCGCTATATTCGTTTCCAAAGGTGCTAGCATCTTGGTTAATGTTAGTTGAACCTGGATAAGATTGACCTGTTGCTGTGCGGTCAACATTTCCACCTTGATTGTTAAAAGTCTGGCTGCTTTCTACCATATCAATAGTCTCCTGAGATTACAAAGGATTAACAAGCATTCATTTAATGTTTGCTCTTACCAGCTATTAACCTAACAATTATAGAGATTAAGTTAACTACTCTAAAGAAACACATCATTAAGTAATTATTTATCAAAAGTAGTAGTTTTTCACCCTAGTATCTTTTTAAAAATCAAGCAACAACAGCCATACTTTGCAAATATTGAATTACAGAAGAAATCGGTTAAAAAAATATTAATATTTACTGTGCCAATAGCGACATTTAAACAAGCATGGCTAAAGCAATAATAGGCGTATAAAGTTGAATAATCTAGAAATATTTACAATCTAGTTGGTAAGTAATTTATTTTGACAGAAAATTAGCTAAAAATTTGTAAAGCCATAGCAGAGTATGCTTATAATGCCAATATTTATCTATTAATGGAACTATTTTTGCTATGCACTAAAATAGTCTACCATTAGATAGAAATGGTATGAAATACTTTAAAGTATCCTAAATTAAATGTTTATTTTTGATTTAAAAGCAATCAGCTAATTGGTCTATCCCCAGGCAAAATCATATAAATGATGTGCCATTTGTAATTTGGAACAAGGGGGGATTTCTAACTGTTTTCCTTGTTTATCTAAAAATATCGCTTGATTATTATCGCTACCAAAGCCACTATCAGTTTTATCGATAGGATTGGCAACAATTACATCCAAGTTTTTTCGCTTTAATTTATCCAAAGCAGGCGCTACAATATCACCAGTTTGAGCCGCAAATCCAATCAAACATTGATGTGGCTGCTTCATTTTCGCTAGTTCGCTGACAATATCGGGTACAAATTCTAAAGCTAAAGATTCAGGAAGCGATCGCTTGGGTAATTTTTCGCTACTATAATCTCTGGGTTTAACATCCGCCACAGCTGCGGACATGACTATCATATCTGCACTCGTTAAATATTCCTGCATCACCTGCTGCATTTCTTCAGCATTAATCACAGGAATTGCTTGCACGCCTAAAGGTACGTTCCAATTAGCGGGGCCATGTACTAAAGTAACGTTAGCACCGCGATGAAGTGCAGCCTGTGCTAGCGCTAGTCCCATTTTCCCAGTAGAAGGATTCCCAATAAACCGCACCGGATCTAGAAATTCTCGCGTTCCCCCAGCACTAATTAATACCCGCTTCCCAACTAAATCGCGTTTACCGCCAGTGTGCAATAAAGACTGAATATAAGCCAAAATTTCTGGAGGTTCAGCCATTCTCCCCGCACCGACGCGATCGCAAGCTAATAACCCCGATGCCGTACCAATACCATGATATCGGCTATCTGTCAATAGTTGCTGCCAATTGCGCTGAACTGCCAGCTGTTCCCACATATCTGTGTTCATTGCAGGCGCTAACAGCACCGGACAGGTAGAAGCTAGTACAGTATTAGTGAGTAAATTATCCGCCATCCCATAAGTTAACTTGGCTAAAGTATTAGCTGTTAACGGTGCAATTACCAATAAATCTGCCCATTCACCCAATTCTATATGCAAAGGGCGAGAGTGAATCGGTTGCCAAAATAGCTCGTCGGTATAGGCGCTATGACGAGAAAGAGTAGCTAAAGTTAGGGGTGTGACAAAAGCCTGCGCTGAATTCGTGAGAATTACGCGCACTTCTACCCCAGATTGAAATAGCCGTGAAACCAGTTCACAGACTTTATAGGCGGCGATACCGCCGCCTACACCGATGACAACCTTTGATAATTTGGGATTTAGCATTGGTGCTAAGGATGAGAAAATAAGATTAAAGTACTTTCATCCTTCACACTTTATCCTTATCCTTTATCTAAGCTTCATCGTAGGGTTCCAAGTCTAAGAGGTGGATATAGGGTTCAACTAACTCCGGACGCTGAAATGCGATCGCTCGCAGTAGATGCCAATCATTCAAACCCTCAAAAGCATTGCTATAATTATCCATCTCCAGACGTGTAGCTAACTCTTCAACATCTGTCACAGTCATGGCAGCAATTTCTTTTCTGGAAATGCTTAGAGTTTTCATAATGCTTGCCCCTCCCTATTGCAGCATTCGCACCCAGCATGGGTCGGGTTGTGCTTTTCACGGCCACCCAATATATCTTACTCATTAGATGGTGTGGATTTTGTAAAAATTTTCCGGATTTCTACGTTCTTTTGTAAAAAAATTGCAACTAAGGCTACTCAATTGCATTGATTATAAAATTCCGTAGCAGCTCTAACACTTGTAAACCAATTTCATGACCCATATCAAACTCCTGATATTGCAAGGGAACTCCCAAGGCTTCTAAGGTAGCTTTTGCTTTCACCGCCGCCGATAAGGGGACAACTTCATCTTGTCTGCCATGAGTAATTAACGTAGGTGGAAAAGTATCTTTAGCAACTTTTCCAGCTTCAGGATGTAAATAACCACTCATCGCCACTAAACCGGCTAGAGGTAAGTTTAATCCTACATCCAAAGTCATCGCTGCCCCCTGGGAGAATCCACTTAAAACAGTGCGTGATAAAGGTACACCTGTGACGCTTTCCAAAGACAGCAACCAATCTGTGAGTATTTGCCGGCTTTCAGTTAAACCTTGATACATATTTTCTTCGCGCAGGTCATACCATGCCCTACCTGTGGCAGCATAGGGATAAGGGTAAGGCGCATTGGGAAAGGCAAACTGATAATCTGGCAAATCAAAATAAGGCAATAAACCCGCCACATCATCAGCACTAGCACCCCAACCGTGTAAAGTTACGATTAAACCTAATGGTGCTTGATCTGAGTCTGGGGGTACAGAAATGAATTCTAAAGTTTGAGTCATGTTTTTAGAGACGCGATTAATCGCGTCTGTACAATGGTCACTTGTTAGGAATAATTAACAACAGAGAATCCTCTTAAAAAGTATGCAACAAGAAGATAGGATTGCTGTCAAACTTTTTCTCCTTTCTGCCCCCTGTCCCCTGCCTTCTGCCTTGACCATTGACTTGTAAAATATTCTTCTGCCTTCATTGTTTGTACCAAAGGAAACTGGGGAATTATGGCACGTTTGGCTTTGCTGAGTGTATCCAATAAAACTGGATTAATTGACCTAGCGCGTAGCTTAGTAGAAGAATTTAACTTTGATTTAATTAGCAGTGGAGGTACAGCTAAAGCAATCAAAGATGCGGGAATACCAGTGACAAAAGTCTCTGATTATACAGGTTCGCCAGAAATTTTAGGCGGGCGAGTGAAAACTTTGCATCCGCGAATTCATGGCGGGATTTTAGCACGAAAGGATTTCCCTCAAGATTTGACAGATTTAGAAAATAACCAAATTCGTCCGATTGATTTGGTAGTTGTCAATCTCTATCCCTTTGAGGAAACTATTGCTAAACCTGGGGTAAGTTTACCAGAAGCGATTGAACAAATTGATATTGGCGGCCCGGCGATGTTAAGGGCTGCATCGAAAAATTTCGCTCATTTGACAGTATTATGCGATCCCGCCCAGTATGATGAATATTTACAGGAATTACGGCAAAATAATGGGGAAGCATCCCTAGAATTTCGCCAAAAGTCGGCTTTAAAAGGATTTTTACATACTGCTAGCTACGACCAAGCGATCGCATCTTATCTCACTGCTGCCCAAAATGATGCATCGGCTTTACCCCAGCATTACAGCCTCGCTGGAAAGCAAGTACAATCTCTGCGTTATGGCGAAAATCCCCATCAAAGCGCTGCTTGGTATGAAACAGGTAGCACATCTACAGGCTGGGCGGCGGCAAGTAAGCTGCAAGGAAAGGAACTCAGTTACAATAATTTAGTTGATTTAGAAGCCGCCCGACGCATCATTACTGAATTTACAGATACCCCCGCAGCAGCCATTCTCAAACACACCAATCCCTGCGGCGTAGCTTTAGGCGATACCATCAAAGAAGCTTATGAAAAAGCGTTTAATGCTGATGCTGTTTCCGCTTTTGGGGGAATTGTCGCCCTCAACCGTCCCATTGATGAAGCTACAGCCAGTGAGTTAACTAAAACTTTTTTAGAATGTGTGGTAGCACCTGGTTGTGAAGGCGACGCGCAAGCGATTCTCGCCGCTAAATCTAAAGTCCGGGTATTAATATTACCAGATTTAAACAGCGGCCCCAAAGAAACAGTCAAAGCGATCGCAGGTGGTTTTCTTGTTCAAGCCTCGGATGATATTATTGCTGACATCAGCCAATGGAAAGTTGCCACCGAACGCCAACCCAGCGCCAGCGAATTAGCTGAATTGCTGTTTGCTTGGAAAGTTTGCAAGCATGTGAAATCCAACGCCATTGTTGTCAGCCGCGATCGCGCTACTCTAGGAGTAGGCGCAGGACAAATGAACCGTGTCGGTTCCGCCAAAATCGCCCTCGAACAAGCCGGAGACTTAGCCAAAGGCGCGTTTCTCGCCAGCGATGGCTTTTTCCCCTTTGATGATACCGTGAGAGCCGCAGCAGAGGCGGGAATTACTGGCATTGTCCAACCGGGGGGAAGCCTGCGGGATCAAGATTCTATCAAAGCTGCCAATGAATTAGGTTTAGTTATGGTACTAACTGGTGTGAGACATTTTTTACACTAAATTTGTTCCCGTATTTAGTACACTTTTTCAAGTGTCACCGAACATACTTGTAAAATCTTTGAACAAGTGATATCTTCTAGTTGTGTGTGAGGAGCAAGTTAAAGATAAAAAACGTCTGGGGTGGAAACACGGCAACACTCCCAGGCGTTTTTTAATGGGCACTTGAAAATTAGGAAGAGAGACAAGGTGAAGGGAAGGGGGACAAGGAAGACAAGGGGGACAAGGAGGACAAAGAATATTCTCTAATGCCCAATGCCCAATGCCCAATGCCCAATGCCCAATGCCCAATGCCCAATGCCCAAATTCAACTTTGATCGGGAAGATCGATTCTTGCTGTCCCCACGGGAATATCCCCTTGCAATCCCATTCTTTGCGCAGTCACGCCATAAAGTAGAGTTTTTACCGCAGGAACCCGGTTTCTTACCCCTGCAAACTGCACTTCTATAGAATTACCAGGGGTTACAGGTTGCTCAAAGGTGATTGTTACACGCCCTTTAGTAGTCTGTGTTTTAGCAGCAATTTCTCTACCCGATTGATCCTTAATTTGAAGTTGCTCAAAACGTTCCATCTGGTAGGGGAGAGTAATCATTAAATCTTGTACAGACATCCCATCTACCGCGACTCTAATATAATGAGTATTATTTAATACGCCAGAACCAGTGATATGGGGAACGTTAATTGTATAGCCTGTTTGCGATTGTGCTTGTGCAATTAGGTGTTGAGATTGTGCAGGTGTGGCGATCGCTGTAGCAGATGTAGCTAGAATTAAAGTAGATAAAGCACCAAAAATAAATCCTTTCATGACTCAATACCTATTTTTTAGATGAACTATTAACTCTAAAGCGTTAAAAGCTTGTAATTAATAGATTGATTCATGAATATGAGATGACACTGACAGCTAAATGAAATTATTCTGAGATTTAAATATTAGTTTTCTCAGCTAAAATTTTATTAGCAATAATCCCTGAAAGTGGCTGATAGCAACACAAAAGCAAATTTTCTTATCAAAATCTATAACTCTTTTCAGGAAAAACTCATTTTTCTGGAGCATCGGACAATTACAGTAAAGTTATTTTTAAAAGTTATTTTTATTCTACGATTAGCTGCTTGAGGTAAAAAAGATGACAGCACATATCCTGGTGGTAGAAGATGAAGTCAAACTAGCGCGATTTGTAGAATTAGAATTAAGTAGTGAAGGCTATCAGGTGAGTGTAGCCCATGATGGGATTGAGGGTTTAACCTTAGCGCGAGACACATCACCAGATTTAGCGGTGCTAGATTGGATGCTACCAGGACTTTCGGGTGTAGAAATTTGTCGGCGGCTGCGGGCAACGGGTAACTCTATCCCCGTGATATTATTAACTGCAAAAGATGAAGTAAGCGATCGCGTGGCTGGATTAGATGCAGGTGCAGATGATTACGTAGTCAAACCCTTTAGCATTGAGGAACTATTAGCCAGAATCCGCGCCCATCTTCGCCGCACTCAAGAAACAGACGAAGATGTTTTGCAGTTTGAAGACTTGAGTTTAAATCGTCGCACTCGTCAAGTATTTCGAGGTAAACGTGCAATTGAATTAACCGCAAAAGAATTTGATTTGTTAGAGTACCTACTAAGTCATCCCCGTCAAGTTTTTACTAGAGATCAGATTTTAGAGAAAGTTTGGGGTTACGACTTTATGGGAGATTCTAATATTATTGAAGTTTACATTCGTTACCTGCGTTTGAAGTTAGAAGAAAATAACGAAAAACGCTTAGTTCATACAGTGCGTGGTGTTGGTTATGCACTGCGAGAATAGTACGATCGCACTTAATGTTTACAGCAGTTTTCACCTATTTGAACCACATCTATCGTAGGGGCACGGCACCGACAATCTTTTGGTACATACAATAATTTTACTGATGCCGTGCCCCTACAGCGTGGTCTATTTACCTGAAAATAGCTGTAATATTGAATTAGAGCGATCGCTGATATTTTATAAAGCGGTGGTGGTGAACTATTTAACTATTGATAACTATTGATAACTACGACTGTTTACGAACTTTCCAGTATCCAGGTTCTCGGCTGCAATGCATTACTGCCAGAATCAGAATGTAGTCTTGCTCAATTGTATAGAGAATTCCATAAGGAAATTTGCGTGTCATACACCGCCGTACATCTTCATCAATCACAATGTAGCGAGTAGGGGATTCTCTAATCCGATAGACTGCATCCTCTATAGCATCAATGAACGCCTGTGCTACCTCAACCCGTTGTGCCAAATAGTATTGAACAGCTTCAGTATACTCTGTGAGAGCTTCAGGGTGAAAAACATACCTCATTGCTCAAGCAATAGCCTCACTTGATTCAAAGCTTCTTCTCCTGGAATCGGCTGTACAGAACCGTTGCGAATTTGCTCTCGTCGTTTTATCGCTTCAGTAACCCAAGCCGCTTGAATAGTTGGATCGGTATCGAACTCTAGGCTTTCAACTAGCTTATCTGCTAAGAGTGCCCTAGATGCACTGGGGAGAGCTAATAATTCTTCTGTCAGTTGCTCAATTGACCGCATAGCTTCTCGCAAAATCCTACATTTTGCTTATATTTTAACTAGTATTGGTAGAGTACATTATGGATATTCTACAACCTTGATAAGTCGCTAAGAACTTTTTCCCGCCAATAGTTGATCTGGTTTTCTCGTGTTGGTGATTTACCCATTAGTTTATGCCAAGCATCATTTGCAGCACTACTCGGATGAGGAAAATTCAAATGTTTGATATCTAAATTACTGCTTTTAAGCATACTGTTTGCTTTCCGACCCCAAGTAATCACCGCAAGTGGTTCAAAAATTTCCAACTCTGTTCTCAGAATTTCAATGAATCTTGCACTGTCTTGTTTGCTCAAAGAAATACCGCGATCGGAATTAGCCTCACTGACCCAAATCTTGAAAATGTCCGTTAGATAGACTCGATATCCTTCCTCTAGCAGAACTTTGACCAAATGAAAATAACGTGATCTCTCATGACAATTTTTTAAGTGTAAGGCGTAGGGTGTTGCAATCTCAATTTTTTCTACTCGTTCCTTGCTTTTTCTTAAAGGATCTTGTCCAACAATAGCAATTGTTTTTTTGTTCAGAACGCTGTTATTCTTCTCTAGCAGGACTTACGCAACTGGCACAGGCGATCGCTAAATTTTAGTACATTTGTATTGATATGGACTTACACAACTGATACAGAGCGATCGCTATCTAGTAGTACCTTTGT
>NZ_JACJQG010000110.1 GCF_014696435.1 Calothrix anomala FACHB-343
CAGGCTAAATATGCTCTACTGAAGGACAACCTCGTTTGTCTCAGCCTTAAGTGGAAGCTACCACATTTTCATGCTTGGCGGTGAAATTTTTTCATTGGGACTGCCTTGAGGACAGCATCGAGACGACGTGCTTCTTGATAGGTTTCAGAAAATTGGTCTTTGAGGAGTTCGTTACGGGGATAAATTGCTAGTCCTTTACTCCAATGCTCATCCTTTTTCAACAAAGCTGCAATATGCGCCAATGCTGGTAGGTAAAAAGATAAAGTCTTTCCGGTTCCTGTCCCAGCACAGACAATCATCCCGCGACTTTTTGTGCTGTTTAAATCCTGCAACATCCGCCTTGTAGCGCGTAGCTGGAAGTCTGCAAGTTGAACCTCACCGCGATCGTGAGAAAGCAGTATCGCTGTAACGGCTTTTTGCTGTATGGGAGTTAGCAGTTTGTCTGCTTCCAACTGCTGAATTACTGCTTCTGGCGTAATATACCTGTTAGGATAAATCCTCGGACGGATTTGTAAGCGATAATCAGCAACTAAGGTAGGAGATGTTTGCCAATTATTATTTGGGAACAGTTGGCGAAGACGGGCAAATAATCTCACTGCTTCCGCCATCCGGGTGCGGAAAAGGCGATCGCCTCTAAGATTCAATTCAAACAACAATTTCCGTTCAAGGATTTGGTCTAAAAAATCCCAAACATCCTCATCAATTTCGCAGGTATTGAGAAAATCTTCCGCAAGTTCTTCAATTTCATCTTCAGAAAATCCTCCATCAACAATTCCCCACGTTAGGAGTTGGACTTCCTGGCGTTCCAAATTATCTAGAAATTCTCTGATTATTTTATCCCAATTAGTAGTCACCCTTGCTCTGCCCTTACTTGATTTTAAAACAAGCGAATTTTTAGAGAATCAGCAATACCATGTTGATCAATCCAATCTTTAACTTCTGAAGTCCAAAGATTTAAAGGTGCGCCTTGATTGGCTGCTGCTCGCAGGAAATGCAATACAGCTTCGGGAACTTCATCAGAACTAAGGCTATTCCAATGATACTTTAATTGTTCAATTTTACGTTCATATACTACAAAATCAGCATTATTTTTCGGATAAGTAATGCTTTTTATTTCTCTATCTATAATCTGAATTTGCAGAACAGTTTGTTTAAAAGCTTCTACCTTAGCTAATAAAGTCAGTATCTCATTTTTAGTGTTAGGCATTTGTTGATCGCGATAGCTTTCCCATGCTTCGCTCAGTTGTTGTTCTAGCGCATTTTTTAGATTATCAACTTGGGATTTTAAAATATTGCCTTGAAACTTTTTATTATCAAGAATAAACTCCGAGTCTTTTTGTAAATTATCTTCAATATTGTTAATAAAATTTAATATAAACTCTGCTTTTTGACTCAAATCGATATTGTTAATACCTCTTTGCCGAAAAGCTGTTAATGCTTCCACTAGTGGTTGAATCGTTGCAATTGCAACATTAATCTGAGTTCTTCTAGTTTGAATAATTTGAAGATTAGCTGCAAAATTTTGTAAAGATTTTTTACGTTGAGATACTTCAATAAGTTCCTGGGCTTTGTCTAAGAGCATTTTGTATCTCCTTTAATTTCATTCATAAGATTACGTAAATTAGCCAACCCCTCACAAATTTCTTGGTAACTAGACTCTACAGTTGCACCTTCAGATTTTTCTAATTCTGCAATCCGACTTTTGGCTTCAAGAATCGAAGCATCCAGAAAATTATTAGTATTATCGAGGAATTCTGAAGAATCAGTAATTATTTCTTGATAATCTTTGCTTAATTCTTGAAGTAATTTACCAACGTTAGTTTCTGGGTTTTCTTTTTCAGTTTGTACACGTTTCATTGTGTCTCTATAAGGGTTAATTGCTGTACGCCTGAATTTATCTAACACAGTAGTCATCCCTTCAAATCCCTTCTTAGCACGAAATACGCCTGCATCTTGTGCTGCTTCCATTGCCGCTTTGAGGGTGTCAATCACATCCTTTTTCTTAATGTCTTCTCCCAATTCTGATATGAGACGCTGATAAATATTTAACTGCCGTTCGTACTCTTCTTGAATGGCTTGATTGAGTAACTCATCTACTTGCTGACGTGCTTTGTAGATATCTTCGTAAAATTTGTGATCCTGTATATCTTCGGGAATTTCACATCGAGGTTGCCAAGTTTTTCTCACCTTCTCTAAAGGTTCGATAATTTGGATTGCATCAATAATTTGAAATTGTGTTGAGCTTCCTTTGGTACAAGCAATTCGACTCTGAACAATTTCTAATAATTCTTTACGATATTTTTTGAGGGATTTAAATAACTGTTTCCAACTGGAAGCACGAATTTCATCTTTAGTATTTTCTATGTCTAAAAACAAAGAATTAATTACATCTTCCAAGGAATTTGTAGAATGTCCCGCCATTGTGGAGGTGATCGCCAATAATTCCACTGCTGCTGGTACTGGGTTCCAAGGTTCTCCTGACTCACGAGGGTAGAGGCTAATTTGTTCTAAGACGTACTGACTCCATTTTTCTAATTGTCGAGTATAGGTGCGGAAATAGCGATCGCCGTCTTTAAACTTCCAGTTTTTGTGGTGACTATATAACAGGATACCTTGAAAGGCGATCGCAGTTGCACGAAACTCATCCACATCATCAGGGTTCAGTGGAAGCGATAACTTTACCCCAGCAATTGTTTCTCTTGTAACCCTTGGACTATAAAAGACTATATTTCTTTGTTTAAAAATTTTATTAGTTGTATCAACATCCTCCCGCGACTTGGACGATCTGGCAAAACTTCCTTGCAGTAAAATTTCTGAATCCCAATTAATTCTTTCAATAATCGAAGGATAAATAAATTCGCGTAGTGGTTTTCCTAAATCTTGATGTAAAATTTCTTTATTATTCCAATTATCTAAAAGCTTTATTTGTTCTGCTAGTTTATTTGGCAGAATTTCTTTCTGAATATCTTCTATTTCTTCAGGTATCGTTTGATAGCTTTTTACAGATTCTCTGACTTGTGGTATTACATGATTAATTTGAGATTGTGGTATGGAACGCTTAATTTCTGTCTGCTTAATTTGGACTCCAAGCGGAGGTAGATTTAAAGCTGTGTGAACTTGTAACGGTAAATCACAAAGCTCATTGCTGTCAGTCCATAAATCTATTAATATTTTACGACGGTCAAAGTTTTGGGGGTCTTTAGCTTTTATATCATCCTGTAAGATGGCACTAAGTCGCATTTTCCCGAAATGTTCTCGCAGACTTATAGAGGGGAAAAGCCCTTTTTTAATATTATCTAATCCATTTTCAAGAGTGTACTTCAACACATCTTTAATTAAAATTCGCGGGTTGAAACTACCTGTGTTAACTTTGCGCTGCATTTGCTCTAAAGCTTTAGGAGTAAAAGGATATAAACCTATTCCATTTACACACCCAAAACCAGTGTGACAAGCTTCGCTATGTTCGCATTCGCTACAGGCACTTACAAGAGGTTGATTTTGAAAATTATCTTCAGAATTTTTAGAATTTGCCCAATCAAGAATAACTTTATCTTCTAAGCGAACTGCATTAAGATATCTAGCAACAAACTCTTGAATATCATTTTGGGTAATTAAAGATTGATCATCTTGCTCTCCAACTTTGCCAACATCAAGATTGACACTGAAAGTAAGACGCTGTTTGACTGTATCAATTAGACTCTCAAAATAACCTGTAGTACAAGCCAATGCTGTGCGGATGGCACACATTGGTTTACTTCCTAATTGCTGAGGTCGTGCCAAAACTGCTTCTAGTACTTCTAGGTCAATACCTTGTAACTTTGCAAAGTCTTCAATTAACAGAACTAATTCAACATTTTGTTCTGCCAATGCCTCCCGAACTTCGCACATTAATCTTCGCAGATCTTCCCGACCCAAATTCAACACTTGGGTGATAGCTTCATTTAGGTGCTGGTTCAACCAGTCTACGGTTATTCTCTTGATTTCATCGCTACTCCAAAGCTCAGTATAAAAACTTCGAGACCTTTCTCCAGCTTTTTGCAAATCTAAAAGGTTATTCGGCAAGTCATCAATAGAAAATTCTCGCCTTTCTTCGACAATCTCTACCGTATTTTGATATCCCAGAATATGGATGACTAAGCGATGAATAATGCCATTATCTCTAAGCCAATAATTTTCCCGAAAAAATGGGTCATATAGTAGGGAATCAAGCTCATCAATGAGGTAATTCTGCTCATCTGTTAGTTGAGTTCTATCACGTTTCCCATCATCACCTACTGCTGCTGCTAGTTGATTGAGAAGTTGTACCCGCGCCTGAGTTTCGGTTAAGGTATTAGTTGCTCTATTTACACGTTGACGATATTCCTCAAATTTTTCTCCTTCCATTCCTTCGAGGATGAGAGTGATAATATCTTTTAAATTAGTACCAATTTTAGGAATTAATAAAACCTTACGTTTCTCAGTTGATTTAATATTTGCTGCTAACCAACGAATTAAGTGTGATTTTCCTGTACCAGAACTACCCAAAACTGGCACAAAGACGAAATCTCTTTCAGCGAGAAAATCTTTAAGAAATTTCTGCTCATCATATTCAACCCGCGATGATGCCTCTATAAGTTCCTGACGATACATAGTAATGGGATGGTGAGTCGCCAAAAACAGATGATTTGCAGGTTGGGTTGCTTCCACATCCATAACCCGGCGAACTCTTTCCAAATTCCAGCAAACAAACTTTTGAAAAGTCATGAGTTTTCTCCTTGCCAGGTAATATGAGAAATTCGCCCATCATCATCGACTTGGTTATTCGCTTTTGGTAGAATCATTAAGTCAGCATCAGATTCTCTTTTAAGCTGGATATAACCTTCGTCTCGTAAGCGAAACAAAGCAAAAGCAGTGCTAGTAGATAAATAATTAAGTTGACGACCACCAATATTTGCGTCTATTTTTTCTCGAAATTTACCTGTTTCAAATAAAGGGCATTTATTTGCTAATCTATCAATAAATTCTTGAATGATAATTTTTGCACCAACCTGATTATTGAATAAATTCTTCAAATTTCGTTTTATATAAAGCGTAGGATCAGGAACAGTTACTCTTTTTCCTCCCAAAGCATGACCCCAAGCTAAACCCATGTAGCACATCCAGTCATCCATTTGGCCGTAAAGAGTGCTATTCGTCATTCTTAGTAACTCACCAACTTGTTGTTTACTGACCTGATTTTGAATCATTTCCCAATTTCCAGGAGCATCATAAATATTTTGTGCTAAGTACCAAGCACAAACCAGACCAAAGTCTTCCTCATCTGTATTACCAGAGGCAAAAAATAAGGTAGCTAGCGTATTAGGTAATAATTGTTCAGCAATTTGAGGATTTCTAGAATCTTCTGGAAGACTTGGATTTATAGATATTTCATCTTCCTCTTCAATTAAAAGGCCTATATTGTGAACTCCATTGACGATTCTATTTTTTATTTGATTTATTGTTTTACGGAACATAGGACGACCAGGAGGTGCGTCTTTAACAAGTTCATCGGGAGAAAGAATTTTTTCTAAAACTTCTCTTTTTTCCTTTTGTCCTTTTTTTTGTAATAAGTATCTAAAAATGCCTCTAACTCTACTGGGTGTAGCAAGAGGTTCTTTGAGTACGCTCATATACCAATCTCCGCACAAAAAGAGTCAAATTTAAACTGCCGTCCTGAAAAAATATCAATCAGTCGTCGGTCAGATCGACTGGGGTCTGGTATATCTCTAGGTAGCAAGATAACGCGCGGAGTCTGAGACATAGTATTTTTTGACAAATAATTATAAGGTAATTTTTCTGTTTCATTATGAAAAATAAATGTTGGAATATGTGGCATTTTTATGGGTTGATAAGTTTCCCATAAAAATATGAAAGCGTTTGGTATTCTATTTACTTCCTTCATCAATGCTTCCTGTAATACGCTAGGAATAATAATATTTCTCATGCCTTGTTCTACAAACCATTTCAACACTTTATTTATACGGCGTTTCCTACTTTTATCTTCTAAAGATTCATAAAAAATAAGCATTAAATTCTCATCTAACAACAAGCGTTGCAGTTCTTCACCCACAAAAAATTTTGGTTTTTGCCAAACGGGGATTGGTTCAGGCATAATTCCTGAAAACGGGTTCACTCCATTTTTTCTACAAACAGGACAACCTCCACAAGCACGATAGGCTCTCACCGGATTTCTAGTTTCTGGAGTGTGACGTGAGGGAATACTATAAGCCTCTGCAAAGATTTCTGAAATACAACGTTGAGGCTTTAAAGCCTCTTTCATCAGTTGCAGATTTTTATAACTCCAGCTTTGACGTTCTTGGCGCACTAGTTCAACTTCAGATTCCCAAGTGAATTTTTCTAAATGAAACTCATTACAAATACGAATAATGCGAGAATTTCGGTATAAATCCCAAGCTGCTTGATAAGCCGCTTCAGTTTCTGATTCAAAGTTTTTCTTCTGGGGAGGTTCTTCTGAGTCGATTTCAATTAGATTTGCTTGGTTCATGAGCGTTAAAGTACGTATATTCCAAGCCCTATTTTGGTAATTTATTTTATCAATAGTTTTGTCTTGAAATGAACGAGGCGTTTCTATTGGTACGCGAAAGCGTCCATCTCCTATAGTTTCTTTTTTATAAAACATAGTTTGCCAACGTTGCAAACCCAATTCAATAGTTATTGCTGATTTATCATTTAGCCCTTCAGCAATTCTGAAGTCTTCCTTTGTATATAATGTGAGTGATAATGAAGCTTTCCCGTCTCGTCCTCCTCGTCCAACTTCTTGATAGAAACGGTCAATAGTTTCGGGAATACAAACATGAATTACCGCTCGCACATCTGCTTGGTCTATACCTAATCCAAAAGCAGAAGTAGCAACAACTATATCAATCTTTCCTTCCCGCCATTTTTCAATTAATTGCTCCCGTTCCTGAGTATTAGATTTACCTGTCATCAGATCACATCTTTTAAATCCGGCGCGGGTTAATTCTCGTTTCCAATCCTCGACATCTTTAACTTTAGTCCCGTAAATAATTAACGGGCGAGGAAGATGAGAAACTGCTTCAACTAGCCTTTGTTTTCTAACTTCTTCACTGGGACATTTATTAAACCAATAAGCAGGTTCTGGTCGCAATTGTACAGCAGATATAACTTGTAAATCTTGACAAAATAATGTTTCCAGGGTGTCTAAACAAGATTCAGTTAATGTTGCTGTTAGTAATAAAGTATTAAAAGAGCTAAGACGTAATAAATCTTTTCGCAAGCCAGGAATTTCTTGAAAAGCTGGACGAAAATCATCACCCCATTGCTCTACCATGTGTGCTTCATCGATAATGAAATACCGTAAAATTCCCAGTTTGGCTGCTTCGTACAGAGCAGGTGCAAGTGAATCCATTAAACTTTCAGGAGAGGTAAAAATTATTCTTTGAGTTCCAGCGCGAATGCGATCGCGTATCCCTTCTCTTCTCTCTTTCCCCTCTACAGTATCATCGCTATAATACGCTGTGGCATGGTGTACAAAAGATTTTAATGCCCGTTCTTGGTCAATAGCCAACGCAGTAGTCGGGACAACTACTACGCTGACACCATTATTGTTTCTGGAGTTCAGCAATGCAGGTAGTTGAGCGCAAAGGCTTTTTCCCGCACCTGTAGGTAAGTTAATAATTAAAGTTGAATTATCAGGAGCAGTCAAAACTGCTCGAATTGCTTCACGCTGTCCGATACTGCTGTATTTTTCATACTTCATTAATTGCAAAAATGGGTCACCGGAAACTGGTTTGTAGTTTCGTCGATTTTCTTCTTTAAATAAAGGTGCATCTGGCGGATATTGGTCAGCCAGGTCAAGCCATTCCGGTTGCCAAGGACTGGCCATGATGAGATAGTATTCTTCTTCTTCACCATATACGGTTATGCTAGCCTGCTCCCAAATAGTGCTATCGAGAAAAGGCGGTTTTCGAGGTATTTGGAGATAAGTTGGAGAACTTCCACCCTGTTTTGCATCCTCGCGTCGCAACACATGACGCACTAGGCTAACAATATCCCCAGACCCAGGCGAGTTTCGCAGTGCATCCAACAAGCGCCGATGACAAGGTTCTGTAACATTACTAATATCCTCAGGAATTTTACCTGTTTTGAGAATTTCCCGAAGTTGTGAGAATGAATCATTCATAAATCATCCTCCTGGGATTGCACTGGAGTTCGCCCAGAAACGATAATAAAGCCAACAGAATCAAGACGAATACTAGGATGACGAATTCCTTCGATAATTACTTGGCTTAATGCCGTTTCGTTATTGAGTTCTTGCTCCAATACCGTATGAGAAATTCGCTCTTGATTAGTAAGTCGGTTGAGACGCAGACGCAATTGGTCTAGTCTTTTACCTAATTTTTGTTCAGCACGGGTGGCGCTATCTTCACATAATGCAATAAAATCGGGACGTTGGCTGAGTAATTCTAAAGACTTACTACGCGCCTGATAGCAAAATTCTGGCCAATTGCTCGCATCTATAAAGTTATCAAGAATAGATAAACGACTTTTAGCTAAGTTGTAATCTCGGCATTTACTCCCTTTGCCTTTATAAGGCCGTTTCAGGATATTTAATAGAGTCTCATCTTCAACAGCACACATTGGTTCATATCTGGCATCAATAAATACACTTTCTACAATTGGCGGAAATAACCCATCAACACGTCTTTGCAAAATTTTAGATTTTGTATTAGTTTCTTTGTAATTCGTTAAATTTGTTTCAATAACGTAATTAAATCGGAAACCATACCACTCTTCGCCTTCGCCCGCGTCCCAAGTTTCTTCAACTCGCCACATCGCAAAAGCTTTACCTCGGTCGTCCCAATAGATATAAGATGATAGTGCTTCGATAAATTTTTCACCAATACGGTAGAGTTTCACATCAGGCTGTTGATTTGCTACCCTACGGTTAAAAGTCCCAAATTTTTCTAAAACCCCAGCAAAATTGCTGCTCAAATCATTGGCTGGAATTAATGTATTTCCAGTAGGTTGATAACGCTTTATTGTCAATAAATTAGGGTTAGCGATCGGTTTAAAGTTCAACGCTTGACAAATCCAATTTTCAGTTATTTCCTGGATTTCTTGATGACGGGCATCATAATCGTCTAAAGCTTGAAAATATTGGGTAGCGTTGTCATCCAAAGCATCTATTTCATCTAGGGCATTTTGTTCGCCGATTTTGACTTGTTCCTGCTCAATTTCTTGCTGAATTACATTGATACTTTCTAAAATTCCATCTGCACCAGATTTAAACAATATTTCTGCTAATACTGGTAATTTTTCATCTACATAAAACTGGAGACTGGCAATAGATTGCTCAAAGATATTAAAGCCTTCTTTTAATAAGCGATACCATGCATCATGGAGACTATCCGGTAAATCTACGCCAGCAAATACTGTTAATTCAACTTTTAATGGACGACCAATCCGGTCTATCCTACCAATTCTTTGCTCTAGACGATTTGGCGACCAAGGCAGGTCAAAACATATCATGTAGTTGGTAAATTGTAAGTTACGACCTTCTTCGCCGGAGGAGTCGCAAACTAAAATAAAGCATTTGGGGTCTGTTTTAAACCTATTTAAGTTCTTCTCTACTTGAGAGCGAGTTTGTCCAGCTTGATGACTGACAACAGTCTCCTCACCAAAACGATCGCTCAAGTAACGGACAATTTCGGCGCAAGTTTGCACAAAGCTGGTAAATACAACAATTTTTGGTAGACTGTCTCCGGGTATCGGTCTTTTGATCCGTTGTTGAACCTCTGCAAGCAATTTCGGGAGATTGAATTTCAAGGATTGTAGTTTTAAAGGTTCGCAAAGTTGATAGAGAATTACTGTCTTGAGTAATTCTAGGCGATCGCCATCCTCTGACGGTTGTTCTAAAATTCGCAGCAAACTTTGCAATACCTCTGCTTCCCCAGCAAATTTAGGAGTTTCAGTCAGAGTACGAACGCTATCATTGCCAAACTCTTGAATGACTTCCGCAGTGGACACACCGTTTAAACGTGCTTGAATTACCTGTTTTAAAATACCCAGCCAAGTACCAGAAGCACGAAATAACAAAAGAAAAATTTGGTGATATTGTTTGTCATCAGGAGCTACTTCACGCCACTCCTCAATTAGTTCGTGGATGTCAGGCGATCGCTCATCTAAATCGTATTCGGCTCTGGGTGTAATATTACGGTCAAAAATCACATCTTCTACGGAAGCACGACGATTGCGAAGCATCCTTCTATGAAGTCTGTAGGTATCGCTAATATGGGTACGAATTGCCCTGACAATTTCAACTGTATCGCCAGTCTTTGCTTGTAAACTATTTTCTAAATTCTCTACCAATTCCAGTAAATACTCATCTTGAGCAAACAGGTTACGGAGATTTTTGAGATTAGTTTTCAGGACGAAGGGGTTTGCACCTTCTTTAAATGACAGCAGAATTCGACCAATCTCTTGGCGTTTTACTACCCTTTCACGAAAACCTGCTAAGTCATTAAGTTGATAAGTTGTCGGATCGAGCAGATGCAGCATGGCGAGAAAATCTTGCTCGTGGTTGAGAACCGGGGTAGCCGATAATAGAAGCAGGCGATCGCTTTTATGGGCAAGATGTTTACAAGTATCAAAACGCTGGCGCACTGCTGCATCGCTAGAGGTCGCCATTGCTGCGATGTGCTGTGCTTCATCTAAAATTACCAAGCCAATATTCGCTTTCGGGTTGATTTTATAAATATCCTCAACCGCAAGCACTTCCACCCGCTTGGGAAAGTGGGAGATGTAAAACTTATTTTCTAATTCCTGTTGCCATTGTTGAAGTAGATATTGCGGAACTAGCACTACCGCATATCCAGAAGATTCATCCAATAGGTATTGACGAAGAATCGCGCCAGCTTCGATGGTTTTTCCGAGTCCAACTTCATCCGCCAGTAGATAGCGTTGAATTGGGTCTTCGAGTACACGACGGACAACTTCAACTTGATGTGGATAAAGCTTAATATTGGCGGAAATTAATCCCGTCATTCCCCGACTAACAGCGCGTTGTAAAATTAAGCATTTCACAAAAGCAAAGCGTCTATCGTGAAAATAGGGCGTTTCTTGCCCTTTCATGGCCAAAGTTTCGATGGGGTCTGGTTGAGGTAAACTACAACGCACGTAGACTTCCTGCTCACTTACTGCGATCGTCTTTTTATCAGGTAAGTCAACGCGATACTGATAAAGTTCCTCATCCCATTCGTAAATTCTGCCGATCCGCCATGCTTCTTGGCTTTCTAGGCAAATATAGCATCGAGTTTGGCGCTCCAGTTTACACTGAGATAGCGAACTTAAGGGTAAACTTTTTTCTATGCGCCGATTTACTGAGCAAAAATACTCAACTGTTGCTTGAGTATCAGATATATCAATTACCTTCCCTATCCCCAAGCTATTATTTCGGGAACGTACCAACGAACCAAGCGTTATCATACTCCAAGCCTGCTCAGTACGTTAGCATTAACCTTCCAATAGCACGCATATAGGTTACTGTATCCGCTTGCTATTCGCTTTTTCCAAAATAGCTTCTTTAACACAGAAACACCGTTAACGCCAAGCCTAGCATCATCTAGACTGAGGCAACAGCATAACTCTAGGTGTCCTACCACTGTGGTAAAAGGTAAGTCCCAGACTAACTTGTCAGCTTGTATTTTCCAATTTGCTAATTTTTGCAGCTTGGTATGTAAGAAAGCAATTCGCATCACAATAGATTTACCAGTAGGACACCCAGAGGTAGATAGGTATATATTTATTATGCTTCCCTTAGAAAAGAAAAACCAACACCTGCAATTTATTTTTTACACCTAAATAAGTAAAAATACTGTAAAAAAAGCAATTATCAGCTAAATTAAAACTTCCTGGAAGGCATTGCGATCGCGAAATTTAGTGTCATATTTCTCATTCCACCACAACCAACCAGTAGAATCTGCCCAAACATTGTGCTTTTTCAATACTTCTGCACGGGTTAAAGCTAGTCCCCCTAGAACAAATTCCGGTCGGCTCCAAGCAAGAAGTTCATCTAATTCCTGTGTGGATAAACCAAATTTTAAGCCTGTAGTTCTAGTTTTATCAACTTTTAATAATCCTCCCAAAGCAATGTAATCATAACCAATCTCCCGATAAGCACTGATCAAAGAAGCTAAGAAACTTTTGGGTGAATAATAATGGGGAGGAAAAGAATTTAATTGAGGAACTAAATTTTGTTGCCAATTATAAATTGAATGCCCTACTTGAACAACACCAATCAAAGTATAGTTTCTTGGCTTTTTCCAATACTCTTGCCAGGTTAGTCTTGCTAAATACAGTGATAGTAATGGCTCTCCAAAAATATCTTGGGTAAAAACAAAATTAGGTAAAAATTGATCGCAGGATTCTAGATACTCTCTGACTTTACCTCGCAAATGCTCTTCACAAGCCAATTTTCGTGTACGCACCCAACGCTCATCAAGGTACTCAGAATGCATTTCATAATACCAAGGGCAATCCTGATTCCCAAAAACGCCACTATCTATAAAAAATAGTTTTCCCAGATCTCGAATATTTGTCAACAGACTTTTATTAGAAGAAATAGGTGCAAGAATACCATAATTTCCTTCTAAATTCTTTAATCTATTGAGTAACCCTAACCAGTCAACCGAAAAAACTGGGAGGAACTTATGTTCAAAATTCATATTGGTATTTATCTTAAAATCATAAAGTTGATTTGAGCATCACTCTATATTAGATTGATTCTCCAGTCGTATCAACATTAGAATTTTCAAGATAATTTTCAGTACTCAAAAATTCTTGAAACCGCTGATAAAATACATAAGTATTGTGAAAACCACGTCTGCGGTTACGATCATTACCACGAAAAATAGCTGTTTCTACTCCATAGTCTTTGCAGATTTTACACTCACATTCCTGCCAAGGTTTTACTTCTAATAGTTCTCTATATAATTGAGTGTGTTGTCTTAAACGTCTAGCTTTCGCTGTTGGGGTTACTTTACCGTCGCGAGGTAATTCTAATAACTCATCGTAAGCTAGTAATTTCTCAAGAGATTCATCTAGTGATATATTGCCTTTATCGTATTCCCGAATAGCTTTTAATGCTTCTTGCTCAAGCTGCCTAAGAGTTTCACGCTCATAACCTTCTAATAGCAAATGCTTAATTCGTGGTGACTGCTTATCTACAAAAGGAATACGCACAGCAGCATAAGCTTTACCACTTAAAGTATGATAGTTTTCTACTGCATCAAACCAAGCTTTACGTAATGGACTCGCTGAATCAAAACTGGTTACTCCCAAATGGCGGAAATAAGGAAGAGCATCAATACGCCCTACGCCAAATAAATGTAATCTGGTGTTCGGTGTTAAATGTTGATAAACTTCTTTCAAAATTTCTAAAATTTCTATAGTTGGTGTTCTGGCAACTCCTCCTATAGCGATATAGTCATATCCCATCTCAACTAGTTTTTTTACTGCATCAGCGTAAGTTTCTGGGTTCCAACCTTGAGCTACACCAATAGGAGTAAAAGTATATCCAATTTTTTGATGTTTGGATATAAATTCCTCTGCATTTTGCAAAGTCAGATCGTAGCGCTTCTCTCTAACTCCAGGCTCGGCAAATGGCCCTACAATTAAATGGTCAATACTTACTCCATAATCGAATTTTAATTTTTCATAATAATCTAAAATTTCTACAGTATTATAAGGAGGTACTTCAAGCTTAATATATCCAAAAGCTCCGCAATCTCCCATAATTTCACCTGGGAATCTTACAAAGTTACGGATACCTCCTAATTTCTCTATATCTGCTCTTTTATTTTTTATCTTATCAACAACTACTTTTGAGACCAGAATTCCGTCATAATTAGGCTCTGAATATATTTCATGAGCATATATATCATCTTTATATGCACTCCGATTTTTAGTAGCTTCATCTAGTAAAAAGTTATATCCATTATCTACCTTATCATCCCATTCTGGAATGAAATATTTCATTATCAAATGCGTATTAATTGCTCTTGGTAACTTCAAAAATTCATCTAAGTTTACTATTGTTTTTCTCGATTTTTGAGATTTTTTATTAATATTTGTTTTTTTTGCTCTAGTCGAAGTAATTCCTAAAGGAAGTTCTAACTGTTGAGGTTGATTATTTAGGACTTTATCTAAGATTTTGGGGTTGTTATATAGCTCTGATAATAAGTTAGGTTCTCCTCTAATTTGACTAGCAATTAACTTAAGTAATTGTCCTTTTAGTCCAACTAAAGCACAGCCAAATCGTGATGCATCTGCATTAGAAAACGTTAACAATTCAAAATTAGTATCTTCTAAAATTACAAAATTTCTACTTTTATTAGAAGCTAAAAAAATAAAAGTTTGTTTGGGATGAGTTTCAACGGGTAAGTTTAAAGCGCGTAGATATTTATCTCCTAATAAGACAAATACTAAATCATACCCAATAACTGCTTCCTGGAAATCTTTATGTAGTCCGATAAAATTCGCCCACGAAGAAATTTCATCACTTTTCATTGAGTTGAAAGTAACGGAGTAAGGGACAATAACTTTGTCTTCAGGGATTAATCCATAACCGGCTGAGATGATCTTTACGTCTACTATTTCTTTTCCAAAGCAAGATCTCAGGATATCCACCCCTTCCATTACACGTAGATGTTGTAGTCCTGTATACATCTGACCGGCTGAACAAGAGAATTCTGCAAGCAATTTTGAGCGTTCTCTTAATCTTTCTGTGTCCTTAAAATCTTCTATGGTAAGCTGGTTTGTTGGTTTAAAACGCTTTTCTCCAGTACAAGAAGTAATAATTAATATGCGAGGGCGGAAAATTGTGTTAGTTGAAACCAAGGATTTTGCTAGAACTGATTTAGTCATCTTCATACTCTACCCAAGAATTAGGAGTTTCTGACACTGTAACTTTTTGCTGTATATCAGACTTTACAAGTTACAAGGAACACAGCCTTCAAAGATTAAATTTTCTTACTCTTTTGCGGTACTTCTTTAAGCTAGGCGATGTCTGCGACAAGCCGCTAAGAGCGTTTACGCTTCTGGCGCATTCGACCAATAACGCTTTACTGTACTTTGTATTTCTGCATTCAGCTTGCCTCAGAGTGTGATTTGAACCATGTCTTGACCAAACGGTCACGATATACTTCATAAACCCATAGGACAACATATAGTTCAAAGCTATAAATGGAGTTTAAAAACCTCAAAACTTAAGTACAGCAAGGAATGGGGCTTTTGTGGTTCATTTGTATGTAATGCAGCGAACAGAGCTTTTAAAACTGAACCCAGATGCGATCGCTTGATCACTTAATTTGTGGCTAAAGCTGTTTTTGAACCATATTGTTGGCGTTTTGAACCATATTTTGACCGAATGTTGAAAATTTTAGCTCTCAAGAATGTGTCTCAATCTGGTTTTTTTACAAAATGCATAAATAAAACTTTTGGTGACATTATGGTTCACATTTAAAACACACGGACATTATTTGATTCATAGCATGAGGTGATGGATTGGCTCTTAACCTTGAAATTCCGTTAACCTTTGGTCACGCTATGGTTCAAAATTTGGTCACGCGGGGGGTAAAATCACACAGAGCAAGCGATCGCCTGCAAACAGCTTTCATCACCCCAAATTCCGGATAATTCCATATGACTTGTCAAAAAAGACTGTTGCTGTGCCTGTATCACCGTGGCGAGATTTAGCCACGATCAGTTCTAGAATTCCTTGGTCTTCTGTGTCTGAGTTATAGTACTCATCCCGGTAAGCCAAGATGATATTATCGGCAACCATCTCTAAAATTCCCGACTGGCTGAGGTCACTCATCATAGGACGCTTATTCTGCCTACTCTCTACTCCCCTAGAAATTTGAGAAAGTGCCAAGACAGGAACATTTAAATCACCAGCCATTTTGTAAAGTCCCCTGGCGACATCTCCTAGTTCATAACTGCGGTTACCTCCAGAGTCTTCTGCCATCATTTGCAGGTAATCGACTACAACTAATCCCAGCTTTCCTTCTTTGGCTTTTATCTGACGACATTCGGAAGCAATTCCAGAAACAGTAATGCCTCTTGAGTCATTCATATAAAGCGGTAATTCTGAGGCAATACCAACAATTTTGGCAATACTGGTGAATTCCCAGTCTTCTAAAGGTTGATTACCTGAACGATGTCTGCGGATACGATCGCTCTTCAGTGGGATCAAGTCTAAATGCTTGTAGGCATTGGTAACACTAATTAAACTCCACAGTCTGTACTCTAACTGTTTCTTGGTCATTTCTAGAGAAAAAATGACCACAGGCAGATTGTGGAGCAGTATCATCTGGAGAGCGAGAAAAAGCGAAATTTGGCTTTTACCCATTGATGGCCTACCGCCAACTATGGTGAGTGTACCATCTTCAAATCCCAGCATTAAATTATCAAGCTCATGAAGTCCTGTGGGATAGATAGGATTATCTGAATCTAATTCCTCGTAAGCAGCAATATTAATCGTGCTGTTGTGTTCAGTATTGTTTGTAATAGTTTGATTAGATAGTTGAAAAACCTTTTGCTCTGCCTGATCTAGGACAATTGGTAACTCTTTTTCTGTTTCATAACCCAGATGCACAATTTCATTACCCGCTTTAATCAACTGCCGTCGCAGATACTTGTCCATCACCAGTTCTGCTAGAGAGTCGATGTTAACGGCTGACACTGTGCGGTCTACAAGGGTGGCTAATTTATTTTTCCCGCCAATCCGGTCAAGTAAATTGTGGTCAGCTAGCCAACTGGTGACTGAGAGTAAATCTGTGGGTAAAGATTGGCTCAACAGCCGCAGCGCAGCTTGATAAATATCTTTATGGGCGCTGATGTAAAAGGCTTCTGGAATTAAGCGATCGCAAATCCTGCTTATTGCTTCTGGGTCTAGCATAATTCCGCCCAAAATGGCCTCTTCTGCCTCGATGTTTTGGGGTGGCAGGCGGTCAGCTGTCCCTTGAAAACTTAGTTCTTCAGTCATAAGCAACTTGAGATTTTCAATTCACAGAGACCCTTCTCTACGAGAGACTGCGCCAACGGGGCGGGAACTCTTAACAGGGAACAGGTAACAGAGGGGAAATTAGCCCTGAAGCAAGGTTTAAAGCCTCGCCCCTTGTGGGTGAAGGAATCCTTGTATCGCAAGGTAGGTTGAAACCCCAACGCCAGTTCTCTCAAGTCGCGATCGCTACGGAGACTGGCTCCCCCTTGTGGGTAGCTTTGTTTTCCCTGTTGCCCATTGCCCGTTCCCTGTTCCCTTTCATAGGAAAAAGCTTTTTTAAGGGGGTTCAAGCTCACTCTACCGATTGCTTCTGGGTTTGGCATTATCCAACCTAAACTGGCTTTTCTAATTTCAAGAACACTGGCAGCGATCATAGTTTTTCCTTATAAGTTTCCATAGCTTGCTGACGTTGTTGCTCAATTTCTTCTTGAAACTTTTTCATCATTTGGCTACTGCGACGACTTTGAGGTTTTTTGGATTGTGCTTGTTGCCAAGCCAGAAATTTCTTGTAATAAACTTCCCAGCGATTTTGTCCAGCTTTATTCTGGTGAGCCAACCAAGCTTCAATGTCGTTGACTGGCTGACTGAGATTTTTGGTTTTTTCTTCACAAAAGTTCAAAAAATTCGCTCGCTCATCTTCTGAGAGAGTCTGAATAAATTCTGTATAAGTCTGAGAGATCTGAGGGGATCTAGAACCATTACTGTACAAGGGTTCTAGCTCTCGATTTGGACAATTCTGTCCAACTCCGGACAATTCTGTCTTAGTTTGGACAATTTTGTCCAACTCCGGACAATTCTGTCCAACTCCGGACAATTCTGTCATTTTTCTCTCGCGAGAAAATTTAGTTTTACTATCTGATTCTGGACTGTCCTGTTCTGGACAATTCTGTCCAACTTCGGACAATTCTGTCATTTTTCTCTCGTGAGAAAATTTAGTTTTACTTTCCGATTGATTTGCTTTTTTCTTTTGGCGTAGTTCTTTGGCTTGCTTACCTGCTAAATTCTGTCCACGAATTACTACAGGTTCCCATCGGTAAAGTTCTAAATCTTCAAGTTTTGCCAGAGAACGTTTAACCTGTCTTTCACTGACACCGATTGCTTCTGCAATTTCTGGAATTCTTGGTAGTTCTACCATGCGATCGCCGAAAGGCTCAATCATTTGTAGATAAGCCCATAGTGACCAGTCAGCAGCAGTTAACTTGCCGCGAATAGCTTTAATTGCCATTGAGTTAGGAGTTTGGTAGAAGCCATCTAATTCAATACCGAGCATTGGGCAATCAGGGACTACCGTAAGTTGAGTTTGGTTTGACATAGCTAGTCCCTTTGTGCTGGTGTGAGTTCACGGTAGACTTTCAGCCACTCTTTATGCTGAAGTGGGTAAAAACGTCCTTGATTTTTTGAATTTGGCTGTGTCATAGTTTTGCTAAGACAAAATAACAAGACAATAAGACAAAATAACAAGACAAAATTTCACCTCTTTCCCAACGGTATCGAGGCTGATTTTTTAGATGTCCGTCATTCATGCTCAGTCAACGAATTTTTATTTTTAATCGTGACAAGGCATTAATTTGATGGTTATGCTAGTGGTTAGAAGATTAAAGATATGTCTAGTGAAAAGCACTTCTAGCAAGAGTTTGGTAAGATTAAGGTAGACATCATCCTGGTTGTTTTATCGGACAACACATAGTATAACCGTTAAATATAAGTATAATTAACAAAGCAATGCAAAGTTTTGTATCAGAGAAAACTCAACGTTATCAGCAGTTATTCGATGAGATGATGAACCGCTTCAATTTGGAAGCGAAGACAACGGCTGCACAGGCTAAAGTTTCAGAGGTGATGTTATCCCGCTTTCGTCGCGGGAAGGCGGATTTAGGAGCATCAAAACTAATAGCGCTACTTTTGGCTGTTCCGGTAGAAGCTAGGGTATGGTATTTATCTGAGTTATTCGGTCAAAGGCCAGGAGTTAGCCTGCGATCGCTAATTGCTGAAGCACCCCCTGAAGAACAAGCCGAAGTTTTACGACTAATTGCTGACATTTTTGTGAATAATAGCCGTGAGGCTACAGACTCAGTGCAGTTACTTAAAGCTTTGTAAGTTAGATAAACAGCTTGAAAATTGGTTGTTTCAAGGGTACTGAATTAAGTTATTTTAAAAAATATAGAGCATTGCGATCGCCGATCAGTTGCAGAAAAACCTAACTGATGAAACACTGGTAAGGTTACTATTCAAGTAAGATTTCATTCTCCTTTAATTTTGCTAAAAGCCTCATCTGTTTGTTAACAAGCGAATTAAGCAAAAGAGTTGACTTTTAGCCCATGAAGTAGCCATGCAATGAGTATGTATTGCTGGTGATTATAGTTACAAATCAAAATCAAGGGTGAACGTTTCACCGTTTAAATCCTTTTGTTCTTCGAGTGCAGATGGATTTGTAGCCTGCTCCTCAAGTTGATTTTGGTTTATGGTAATCGGATTAACAACTGGTGTATGTGAAACTGCTTGTTGTATTGGGAAAGCACCTTTTTTAAACGCAAAATAGCAATCAATAATAAAGTAAAGCGTTTCCAGATAACTTTTATCTAATTGTTGTGACTCAGCAAAGATACGCTCACGATAGCTATCTTTAATCCGGATTTTTTCTGGTGTTAAATTTTGTTTATCTGCCATTGTGATTATTTCTCAAATGTGATGAGCTTTCTTTTAGGGTTTGGATTTCAGAGTACTTGAGTTCACCAATCTATAATTTTCAACGAGGCATTGAGCCAATCTGATATAGGTTCACGAATTTTTTTTCACAATCGCTTTAGCCATTTCTAGAAGTCCACAAGCATTAGCTTCTACCGGATTGTCCAGAATTTTGAACCCGTTCTTCTCTAAGAGCTTCTTAAATCCAGGCAACAAGCAACCTCCACCAATCGCCCAAATTTCATCTCCAGTGTGTTTGGCATCAAGTGTGAGATTCACAGGTTTCTTCAAATATTTCTCATACCAGTCTTTTAAACAAGAGCTGTAGACATCTTTGATATCAATGTCACGACTGTATCTGGTATGTCCCATTTCCAAGCAGAAGCGAATTTTGGATGAATCGCCGATTTTGCCCCCATTGAGATGTTTCATTTTTTGTGAGATATCATCAATCAGCACTTCTACACCTGTGGGGAAGGGAGTGTGAACTTCTCGCTTACCCTGGTTGTAACGAGAATACAGAGTTGTACCGTTGCCAAAGTCTAAAACGGTTAATTTTGGGGGAAGTGGCTGACCAAACAATGCACCCATTCCTTCTGGTACTACCTTCAGGACTTCTACCTTTACTTCAGATTGCTTACCAGCAAGTATGGGCTGATATTCACCGTTGAGTACTTGTTTCAAGTCTTCTGCCAAAGCGACATCATGTAAACTAACAACTAACTTTAAATGCCAAGCTTTACGATGTGGCAAATGTGCCAATGCACCCAATAATGTAATTAGTGCATTATTGACTTTGTTCTCGTTGTTATCTGTATTGCGGTCGAAATGATAACCTGTACGAAAAGCAGATTCTCCTACTGTGTAGGCAGTACCATTGAAAACTACTCTTCCGGGAACATCTTCCATCTCAACAGAAGAGATATAACTGGGGACGCGAACAACATCAAAGCCATCGACTAAAAGTTTGATGCTACCGTAACCGTTATCAAAGCCGGAGGGAAAAATTTTTTGTAAGGCATGAATGTTAGTCATGGGGGTCAAGTGGGGTATAAAGTATTAATGAGTCAAAAATACCCTAAGCATCACCTATATATACCCTAAATAGGGGTTAAATTGAGCAAAAAAATTTCCAAGTATTTTTGGGGTATACATAGCCCCCACTTGTGGCCTAAAAAAATTGTGAAACTTTTTAGGAGAAGTTTTGCAGCTCTACTATTCTCCAAAACAATAATTATTTAAGAGCAGGACTACTAAATGTATTTATGAAGTCGGACAATTTCACAGACCTCAGACTTGCACTAAGAAATTTTCAATTGGGTTGAGTTCAGACGAATGGGGTGGTTGAAACAACAACACAATATTTTTTGGGATTTGTAAGTGTTTGGCGTTATGAAACAAGCTATTGTCAACTTGAAGAACGTTGAGTGATTTGGGATAACAAGCCGCGACATAAGTTCAAAAATTGTTGGTAGCATTCAGTATCAACATGAGAAAACTGCCAAAATCAACTTTTTTCTGTGAGTAGTTCAACTGCCCCGTATAGCCAGAACGCTTGAAACAAACAAGAGCCAATCACTAAGGGACTTCCAACTAAAAAAATATTCCATCGCTGTGTATGCAGAGGAGGCAGAGGAGGCAGAGGAAGTAGAGGAGAAATAATTTGCCACTATGAAAACGGGATAATTTATTTTCTGGAAGTCCCTAATAGGCTTAACTCCGGGAAGAGTAATTTTACGTCCTTCAATGGTTTTAAGTCCAAATCGACTGTCATCTTGTACAAAATAACGAATATTTTCGTACTGAGGTAATACCAATTTAAACAAGAATGCAACAGATGCTTAGGTTGGGGAGCCACTGCGTTGCGGAGGACAGTTGTACTTCTTCGGGGTTCCCGACTTGAGGAGCCATTGCGTTGCGGAGGTTCCCCCCGTTGTAGCAACTGATGTTAGAACGAAGTAAAACCCAATATATACAAGCTGTTGAAGCGTTCAGTTTCGTCCCTTAAAGGGGTACAACTGGGATACGTATCCCGGTTGTACCCCTTAAACGCCACTCACCTCAAGCCGAGCCAGCCGCTTGCGGGGGTTTGCGAACTGGCGTGGGAAATCCGTCCACGGCGGTAGCTCCCCAACCCATATCTGTAGCGATCATTCTTCAAATCGGGATTAAATGGAAAACTGTCAGAGTTTACTCAAGAACTTTGAGCGAACACTAGGTTATGCGACTCTTAGCTCAATCTCTGTTTTATCTGACTCATGCTCAAGTTGTTACTGTACGTTCGCTCATTTTTGAAGGGTGAGAGGAATTAATACCTGACAGGGTAAGGAAAAAACCTGATTCTGGATCTTAATCAAGCTGATACCGTGTAATACTTGGA
>NZ_JACJQG010000111.1 GCF_014696435.1 Calothrix anomala FACHB-343
CCTTCAACAAGTTTTTCAATGAATCTGTTAATTCCATTGACACCTATGTACATTCAAAAATCGAATCATCATTGAATTTACTACAAAAAGGGAAGGAAGAGGTTGCCGTTGGCAACCTCTTCCTTCCCCACCAGAATGATTATCATTCTTATAAGTTGTATATTTTATTCTCTGGAAGTCCCTTACCCAGTTTGCTGGAAAATATTAAGGTACGAGGCCAGCGTCAGCGAAAGCGAGATAGCTGAAAATAAAGAATTACCTCTTATCCAGGGTTAAAAGGAGAATATTCTCCAAAGCGCCAACGCAGAGAAAAAGCATTTTTACTTTCCAAAACCTGCTCAATATCAAACTCTACTAAACGTTGTGCCCCTGCAAACTCGCCTAATCTTTCTGCGTCCCAAATTATTTTTGCTTTCCCAGTTAATTGCAATATGTGACCTTGTACAAAATCAATAAACAATAAACCTGCATTGGGGTTCACACTCAAGTTACCGAAGGTCTGGAACATATTATTACCAGAGTAATCGGGAAATACAAGCTGATTACTATTTACAACTTGCACAAACCCAGGAAACCCTCCTCGGTGGGAAGCATCAGCCCCGCTTTCAGGATGATAACTGGCGATGAAAAATGTGTCGGCTTGGGTTATCCAAAGTTGATTTGTCTTATTTAAAGCATCATTGATAGAAGCTTGAGGATTTTCTAGTGAATCAGTCACAGCTTTTTCTATGTGACGTACCTGGATATATTTAGGACAGTTAAAAAATGCCTGTTGAATTTCTACTTTGATATTCTCTTGATGTACCTTTGCTTTGCCATTTAAACGCAAACGCCTGCGTTTTGCTAAATCAATTACTAATAGACCAATATCATTGTTACTTTGCAGGTTTTGGTGTAAGGGATCGGTTTGTATAGGAATAGCATCAATCTGTATAGTTTGCGGGTTTAATACTTTTATAAAACCAGGCTGTTCTGTTAATAAAGATGTCCAAACTCTGCCGTTTGTATCCACTGTACTAGCAACTACTATTTGCTGTGTACTGAGAAATTCATGAGCAGATGGCTTGATGGTGCTACTAATAATATGACATAGAAGTTGCGCTTCTTCTCTGACACCTGCTTGTGTTTGGACTTTAATTTCTCCCGAATGGAAAGACATCGTATTAATTCGTAATTCCTATTAAGAAAGATAGGGTAGCGAAATCATCAATCATACTTTGTGGCAATTAAGGTAAAGTTCAACGTGATATAGCTTAATCAGGTATTTCCCCTGCGCTAGCTAGTTTTAGTCCACATCTGATTTTTCTGTATCTGTAGAGAAATTACACCGTGTAACTTCTATACATTTATTAAATATTCGTCATATAACCCAAACTTTCCAAGATCAGTTTTGGGTTGATTGCGATCGCCATAACTGATCTTGGCGATCGCATAATTTTATGGTATTGCAAGAAGCGTTGTCGTTCTGCAAATATATCTATGAAGAGGTATCGCAGGACGCACTTAAAATTGTGGCTACTCTCAAAGCTTCTCAACAAGGACTCGCAAGAATTAAACAAGCTAGAAGTGAAAAGGGTTGGTCTGTTGACGATTTTAGATGGATAGAGTTAGCCAGTGAAGTTTTAGGTGTCTCTTGGAAAGAAAAATGCGTTCTTGCTGTTGGGATATCAGAAGGAACCTGGAAACGTTTCTTAGCTGGAAAGCAGGCGATTAATGCTGAGGCGTTTAAAGCCTATTGTCAGGTGCTTGGGCTGAATTGGCAAGAAGTAGTTGAGATTAAGGATGAAGGCAAAAGCATCAAGGATGAAGTGAATAATTTTCAGACTTCATCCTTGACACTTCATCCTTCCCAAGATTGGGGTGAAGCACCGGATGTATCGATTTTTTACGGTCGGAGTGAAGAACTGGAAACTGTTAAGCGATGGGTGACGCAGGAAAATTGCCGCTTAGTGACACTGCTGGGAATGGGTGGGATTGGTAAAACGACGCTTTCTGTAAAGCTGGCGCAGGAAATTATAGGCAGTAGCGAGGACAAGGGGACAAGGGAGACAAGGGGACAAGGGGGACAAGGGAGACAAGGAGGAATTTTATCTGCCCAGTCTCCTCAGTACATCATTTGGCGTAGTCTCCGCAACGCGCCACCAGTGGAAGATATTTTGGCTCAATTGATTCAATTTTTTTCTGAACAGCAACAAACAAATTTACCAAGTGAGTTACAGCAGAGAATTTCGCTGTTACTGAAATATTTACGTTCGTCGCGCTGTCTGATGATTCTGGATAACGCTGAATCAATTTTACAAGCAGGCGATCGCACTGGTCGTTATCGTCCTGGATGTGAAGGTTACAGCCAACTTCTGCAATGTGTGGCTGAAACTTCTCACCAAAGTTGTTTAATTCTCACTTCGCGGGAAAAACCCCAAGGACTCGCCAAGTATGAAGGGGATAGTTTGCCCGTGCGTTCTCTACAACTTACAGGTTTACTAGAAACAGATGGGCGCGAATTATTTAACGTTAAAGGTAAATTCACTGCTTCACAAGACCAATGGCAAGTTTTAATTTCCCGCTACGGGGGTAATCCTCTGGCTCTCAAAATTGTAGCCTCTTCTATCCGCGACTTTTTTGACGGTAATATTTCCCAATTCCTCGAAATTTCTCAGCAAGGTACATTTATTTTTGATGATATTCGTGACCTGCTTGACCAACAGTTTCATCGTCTGACAGCATTGGAACGGGAGATTATGTATTGGTTAGCCATTAACCGCGAACCTATTTCTTTAGCCCAGTTACAAGCAGATTTTGTAGCTTATGTCCCACCTCGTGAATTATTAGAGTCGTTGAGTTCACTGCAAAGGCGTTCTGTAATTGAAAAAAATGCTGGTGGCTTTACTCAGCAACCTGTAGTGATGGAGTATGTCAGCAATCAGTTAATTGAGCAAGTTTGTGCAGAGATTGTAGGGAAAAGGGAAGAATTAGACCCCTTCCCCCTTCGCCTTTCCCCCTTTCCCATGTTTTGTAGTCATGCACTAATCAAGGCGCAAGCTAAAGATTATGTGCGGGAGACGCAAATTAGTCTGATTCTTCAGCCGATTATCGATAGATTAATTACAGAACTTGGTAGCTTAGAAAACATAGCTAATTGTCTGCCTCATATCCTTTCCACCCTGCGAGGAAAATCGCCGCAAGTAACGGGCTATGCTGGCGGAAATGCTCTAAATTTGCTACATCAAGCACAAATTGACCTCAGTGGATATGATTTTTCGGGTTTAACTGTATGGCAAGCTTATCTTCAGGGCGTAAACTTGCATGATGTTAACTTTGCTGACTCAGATTTATCGCGCTGTGTTTTTACGGAAACTTTAGGTAATATTTTATCGGCTGCTTTTAGTCCAGATGGTCAACTTTTAGCTACCTGCGACACTGATTGTCATGTCCGCGTGTGGGAGGTGAAAACAGGGAAATTATTACTCATTTGCCAAGGTCACATCAACTGGGTACGCTTTGTGGTGTTTAGCCCGGATGGGGAAATATTAGCGAGTTGCGGTGCTGACCAGAATGTTAAACTCTGGAATATCCGAGATGGGGTTTGTATAAAAACTTTAACTGGGCATGAGCATGAAGTATTTTCTGTAGCATTTCATCCAGAAGGTGAGTTATTAGCCAGCGCCAGTGGTGACAAAACTATCAAACTTTGGAATATCCACGATGGTACTTGCTTGCAAACGCTGACAGAACATACAGATTGGGTACGTTGCGTTGCTTTCAGTCCAGATGGGCAAACCTTAGCAAGTAGCGGTGCTGACCACACAATTAAACTTTGGGATGTGCGTCAAGGTAAATGCTTGAGAACTTTGCAAGCACATACAGGGTGGGTACGTTCGGTGGCGTTTGGAGCAGATGAGCAAACTCTAGCTAGTGCAAGTGGCGATCGCACGATTAAAATTTGGAATTATCATACAGGTGAATGCCTGAAAAATTACACCGGACACACTAACAGCGTCTACTCCATTGCCTATAGTCCTGATAGTAAAATTTTAGTCAGTGGTAGTGGCGATCGCACTGTCAAAATTTGGGATTGTCAAACCCATACTTGCATCAAAACTCTACATGGACATACCAATGAAGTTTGTGCCGTCGCCTTTAGCCCAGATGGTCACACAATCGTATGTGTCAGTTTAGACCAAAGCGTTAGATTGTGGGATTGTTTTACTGGTCAATGTTTAAAAACTTGGTACGGCAATACAGATTGGGCATTACCTGTAGCTTTTAATTCTGATGGGCGAATTTTAGCCAGTGGTAGTAATGACAAAACAGTTAAGCTGTGGGATTGGCAAACTGGCAATTGCATTAGAAGCTTAGAAGGGCATACAGATTTTATTTATGGAATTGCCTTTAGTCCAGATGGAGAAATTTTGGCAAGTGCAAGTACAGATTCTTCAGTGAGACTGTGGAATATTAGTACAGGTCAATGTTTCCAAATTTTACTGGGACATACAGATTGGCTATATACTGTGGCTTTTCATCCCCAGAGTAAAATTCTTGCCACTGGTAGCGCCGATTGTACAGCCAAACTATGGGATATTAGCACAGGTCAATGTCTCAAAACCTTGAGCGAACATACCGATAAAATAATAGGAATTGCTTGGAGTCCAGACGGGCAAATATTAGCTACTGCCAGTGCTGACCAATCGGTAAAATTATGGGATTACAGCACAGGTAGTTGCATCAGCACATTACAAGGACACAACAGCCGCGTATATTCAGCCATCTTTAGTCCAGATGGAGAAATCATCGCTACTTGCAGCACTGACCAAACGGTGAAACTATGGGATTGGCAGACGGGTAAATGCTTCAAAACACTGACTGGGCATACAAACTGGGTATTTGCCGTTGCACTTAGCCCAGATGGAAAAACCCTTGCTAGTGCATCCCATGACCAAACTGTAAGAATTTGGGACATCAACACAGGAGAATGTCGCCATGTCTGCGTTGGACATACACATTTAGTATCTTCCGTAGCTTTTAGTCCAGATGGGGAAGTCGTAGCCAGTGGTTCTCAAGACCAAACTGTGAGGATTTGGAATGTGAAAACGGGCGACTGTATCAGGATTTTGCGGGCGAAAAGACTTTATGAGGGGATGAATATTAGTGGCGTGAAAGGGTTAACCGATGCGACGATTTTAACGCTGCAATCTTTGGGTGCTGTAGTTTAAAAGTTTAGGAAGTTTTTTCTGGAATATTTAAAAGCCACAGCTTTTCTAACCTTGAATATAGGTAACACCGCGATATTTAAGCTGAGATTTGTATTGATTTGGAATCGTTATAGGTTTGACAACCTTGTAACTAACACCACGATACTTTGCAGTTGTAAAATCTTGCTGCTTAGGTAATTTGGTGCTGATTGCCTCGTAAAAAAAACCACGATAAGACAGTAACATAAGTTAATCTCTGTGAATGACTAGCGTTTACTGTTATCACAGTAAGATTTACCTTAATTTAAGTCGATATATAAAAGTTATGCAGTTTTTGAGCCAAAGCAGACTTAACTTTTCACTAACTTTTAGTTCTTCAACAAGGTTTGGATCAAGCTACCAATAGTAAATTCCTTCTTTGCCAATCAGCTACTCATTGCAAAAATCTGTTCAGCCGTTAAGGGAATGTTGGGAAACAATCTTGAATCAATTCGATTATTTCCTTGAAACACCTTTGGGGGTAAATACTCACCGTCTTCAAGTTGGTAAATTGTAATAGTTGGCTGCTTAGGAGAGCCAATGAAGCGAATACCACCAAAAGCGGCATAGTCCACAATGATGTACTCTAAAACGCCTAAATCCTCATATTCAGCAAGTTTTGTTAGATAGTCGTCCTTCCAATTGTTACTAACAACCTCAATGATTCCCGGTGGTGGAATATATGCAGCCGCAGAACTAGAGAGAGTTTTCATCCGTTGCCATTCTTCCCTAGCAAATATGACAATATCAGCTTTTCGGCTTTTTTCTTTTTCTGGTGGTGCTATTTTGAGCCTAACCTGCTTAGACTGGCGCGACACATACGGCAGGTTATTTTCTTGAGAGTAATTTTCAAGGTAGGCACACAGCCTCTGGATTAAATCTTCGTGATTGGCATTTGGTTCTGATAATGGCACAGGAATCCCATCCAATAACTCAAACTCTCTGCCTGAACCATCATCCCAGGCAAGAAACTCTTCAAAAGTCAGTGGTTGTGTGACGCTTGCGTACATCGCACTCGCTCCATTGCTGACAGGTACTTGACTCAATGCTACCAAGATGTACAGCTTTATCTACCATAATTATCAGGTTGTAGGGTATATGTAAGGCGATCGCTCCGCCAAAGCCTTTAGCTTACGCAATTGGTGAGTGTAGTGCGATCGCGGAAAATTTACAGATGATTTTCTGATAGCATGATAACCGTGTCATCGTGCTAGCTATGATAGTATCGTTTAAAGATAAAGCAACTGAAGACATTTTTGATGGTAATGACTCAAAGGAAGCCCGAAAACGATGTCCTATAAACTGTTGGGAAGTTGCACAGAGAAAATTAGATCAACTCAATGCAGCATTCTCATTGGATGATATGAAAGTTCCTCCAGGTAATAGGTTAGAAGCTTTAAAAGGCGATGTCTACGACGGGCTACGCCTACGCAAAGGTCAGCATAGTATTCGTATTAATGACCAATATCGGATTTGTTTCACATGGACACCTCAAGGCCCCTCAGAAGTTGAGATAGTAGACTATCATTAGGAGATTACCAAGAGATGAGAGTTCCAAAAAATAGACCCCCCTCACATCCCGGTGAGATATTACTCAAAGATTTTCTAGAACCATTGGAAATATCACAAAGAGAACTTGCAGATGCAATTCATGTTCCTTATCAGCGAATTAATGAGGTTGTAAATCAAAAGCGGGGTATTACGCCTAGTACAGCATTACGGTTAGCAAAATTTTTCGGGAATAGTTCAGAGTTCTGGTTAAACCTTCAACAGAATTGGGAACTTTACCATGTTCTGAAGGAAGAAGAAGCGGAATTAAAAACTATTGCGCAGTTTAAAAGTTCTGAAGCAACGGCTTGAAGTTGGGTAATGAGAGGCCATCAATTAGTGGTGGAGTGCGATCACCTAGCGACATTACTTAGCCTCTATGTTATGCTAGACACCTTTAAAGCTATGGAGGATAGAGGGGTGTCAGATAGCTTGTTTAGCGCATTGCGTAAATATCCCAAAAGCCAAGAACTCGATCCAATTGAGAATTTTATTACTGAAGGTTTTGCTTGGCTTCTGAGAAATAAAGAGGTGTTAGCGCGTGATTTTATAAATTATCTTAGTCCAAAATTACCAGAGCTTATTCCTTTAACTCATATAATGCCACAGTGGAAAACCCAACATACCTTTCCTGGTGGAAAAATAGATATGGTGGCAGATTTTGGACAATTTGCCTTGATATTTGAACACAAGATATGGTCAAAATTAAGTGATGGCCAATTAGATAAATATCGTGAATATGCAAAAGCCAACTTGAAATGGTCACAAGGATATAAATTAATTCTGATTACCGGATTAACTAGCCAACATGAACAACAGCCTGATTTGGCTCTAACTTGGAGTGATATATATAAATTCTTAAAACGTTGGCTAGAAACCAAATCCGATGATAGCCTAGTTCGTGATTTTATAGATATGCTTGCTGAGGAGAATTTAGGCCCAGCAGCACCAGTTTCTTATGAAAGTATAGTTTCTTATTTACCTGCTCAATCATTAATACCTAATCTAAAAAGCATAACATTACGCGCTGCTGAAGCCGATTGGCGGTGGGTATTAGAAAGAATTGGATTTAAACAAGATGCGCCTATTTTGTCTAATCCAGTCAAATATGAAGACAAGTACGGGCGATTAGTGTTAAATATTGTAGATAGTTGGTTTCCTGGGATATTGATTGGTACTATTTTAGATGGTTCCGATTGTAAAGTGAAACCTTCAAATTATCATCTAGTCCCAGATTTTTGTCTAATTTTAGCTTTTCATATCGAAAAGTGGAAGAAATTTGAAAGAGATTTTTTTAATTCTGATGAATATAATCAATTACGCTCAAGATTGAAAGCTAATTCTGGGACATGGGATTTTCACGATCACAGATTGGAAGCAGGAAAACAAAATCCTTGGCATCCTCTTCATCTAAGAAAACCTCTAGCTGAGGTATTCCGAGGTACTATAACCTTTGACGATCAAGTTGAAAGATTTATTGCTCAAGGTCGTGAAGTTATTGAATTGCTTCTTGAAGATGGTGAATTAGAAGCTTTAACAAAACGACTTCATCCTATTGCTAGAAATAGTATGTCTCCTGTTTAGTAAGTTGTTATGAGGCGATCGCAGATTTTGTAATCTGCATGAGCGATCGCTCCCTCTGCTAAATTAAGGAGAGCTTTTGGAAATGCGATGTCTACGAGACTTCATTACAGCCCATTATGCTGGCATTTCTACTTTAACCCACAGCATATTCGGTAAACTGCCGCATAAATGGTGACTGAAATCCTAAAACAATATCTTCCTTTGGAACTCCAGCATTCACCAAATCAGCTGCAATATCATCCTCCGTACCATTCCATTGCAGCCAAATTTTACCACCTTTAATATCGATGTGTATGATACAACTGTGTACCCAGTCTTGACCTTCCCAACCAAGATAAACAATTTGGTAATGGTCTCGTTCAGTGTCAAAAATTGTCTCAACTTCAATATTTCCGTAAGCAGGTTTTTGTTTACCATACTCTGAAAGCATCTGTTGTATAATCTGGCGATATCGTACTATTTTTTTATTCAATAATCACCTCGTTTTCAACATCATAAACAATCATTTTGACTCGATTTTCTTCTACCATATCCTTGGGAAAATCAAGTTGAAAAAATGTTTTATAAGTCGTCAAAGGTACTGCTAAATATAACATCCGCTCTGGAACTCGTCGCCTTAATGCACCTCTATAATTGATAAATTGTCCCAACGCTGTGTGGAATTCTGAAATAGCAGAAGATTTCTCTAGAAAACTCTTGACTTCAACAGCAATTTTTTCATTGTCTCTTTCTGCTGCAATCAGTTTTTCTGCTGGTAAATCAATTGACATTTTTACCCCACCCACGTTAAACAAAAGTGGGTCATGAGTTATCTGCCAACCGTCCTTTTGTAAAGCAATTTTTACAACCTCATGAAAGACATCTCTAGCAGACATGGGCATTCATTATAGTATTTCCCACTTCTAAGATATCGTGTCGCTGCATTTTCAGCACTTTTCTACGATCCAACACCTATTTACTGAGATACTTTTACTATACCAATGCGATCGCCCAGCTTAAAACTTAGCCTATCGCACAAACCCCTTTCATTCTCCTTAACATTTGCACTATTCTGTAAATAATCTCTGACGCATTTACAAGCCTGCGCCAACAATTTCTCAGGACTGGAATCAAAATCTAAATTCCAGAGAGTGACTTTACCAAGAGAGTCTGAAGAAGCCAAAACCTGACCATCTGGGCTAAAACTGATGCTTTTAACCCCAGTATCGAGTCCTGCAAGGGTTTGCAGCACTTCTCCCTTACGGTTCCACAGCTTGACTGTCATATCTTCGCTAGCTGTCGCAATTGTCTCTCCATTTGGGCTAAAACTTACAGCATTCACCTCACCCCTGTGTCCCCGCAAAGTCAATAGTTCTTTACCGTCTCGATTCCAGAGTTTCACGGTTTTATCTTTACTGGCGGTAGCGATAACCTGACTATCAGAACTGAAAATTACAGCCTGTATTCCCGCTTGATGTCCTATGAGGGTAACTAGTTCTTGACCCTGACGATTCCAGAGTTTAGCAGTTCCATCTTCACCTGCGGTAGCGATAATTTGACTATCAGGACTGAAACTTACACTTCTGACACCAGCTTGATGTCCGCGCAAAGTCATGATTTCTCTACCATCCAAATTCCACAGTTTAACTGTTGTATCCCAACTAGCACTAGCAATGGTTTTACCGTCGGGGCTGAAAGTTGCGCTTCTCACATCTGCTTGATGTCCGCGCAAAGTCGCTATTTCTTTTCCGAATAAATTCCATAGTTTGATGGTTTTATCTCGACTGGCGGTAGCGATAATTTGACCATCAGGGCTGAATTGTAAACTTCTGAGGGTATCGCTATGACCGTTAAGTGTGACTAATCCCTGCCCTTGACGATTCCAGAGTTTTGCCATTGTGTAACGACCAGTTGTACCCAGAATTTTACCATCATGACTAAAATTAACATTTCCCTCAGCAGCTTCACCAAGATTAAAACTAAGGGATTGGAATTTTCCGGCTTCCTCATTATCCATATTCCACAATCTCACAGTTCCATCTTCGCCACTACTAGCTATAAGTTTTCCATCTTTACTTAAATTCACGCCCCAAACAGCATCAGTATGTCCTCGCAAAACTTGTAATTCCTCACCTTTGCGATTCCAAAGTCGGATGCTTTTATCCCAGCTAGCTGTGGCGATAGTTTGACCATCTCGGCTGAATACTGCACTCGCAACAGTATTATCATGACCGCGCAGCGTCGCCAATTCTTTACCGTTTAAATCCCAAATTTTTGCAGTCTTGTCTCGACTCGTTGTTACCAGGTTTTTACCATCGCGGCTGAAATTAACATACATTACCCAATTGTCATGCCCTCCCAAGCTCAACAATTCTTTGCCATCCCAACTCCAAACCTTTGCTGTACCATCCCGGCTGGCGGTAGCAATCATTTGTCCTTTGGGGCTGAAATGAATGGCGACGACTGGGGCTTTATGGGTAGGGAAAGATTTTAACTCCTGTCCTTGTATGTTCCAGAGTCTCATTGTGCCATTCCATTCCATTGATGCCACTGTTTTGCTATCGGGGCTAAATCCGACACAGGCTACCCAATCTAGATTATTTAAGGTGACAATTTCTTTACCATCCTCAACACGCCATACTTTCACGGTTTTATCTCGACTGGCACTAACTAACATTTTACCGTCGGGACTAAAATTCACACTCCATACTGCATCCGTATGACCGCGCAGAGTATGCAATAATTTACCATCACGTTGCCAAATTTTTACTGTTTTATCCCAACTGGCGCTAGCTAACTTTTGTCCATCGGGGCTAAATTTAACTCGTGTAACTACATCCCCATGACCTACTAAACGGTTACGTTCCCGTACCCAGTAGAGAGATTGGCGTAAGGTCTTTTCTACTTGCACCTTTAAATCTGTATCTGCATTTTCCCAACCCATCTGGTTTAACTTGATACCAGCTTTAAGACTTTCGAGTAAAGCGTCAAAGGTGTTATGAGACTCAAAAGCTGTTTCTGATGAGAGAGTTAAGGCTTTAATCTCGCCTAAGCTTACTTGTCGCTTTTGTTGTGCGGTTTGCCATGTAAGTAAACCTGAAATTCCCAAGAGAGTTACAGCGACAACAGACAGCACCGATAATCCCATCATTCCCCGGCGAATTGTTTGTTTCGCTTGCTGTTCGGCGTTGAGAAGGATTTGGTTTGCTTGTTGAGATGCAATTAACGCACTTTGTACTTCGCGTTTTTCTAGTTCCTCGCTAGCGGCTAAAAAGCGATAATCCATGTTACTCAAACTTTTGCCTTTCGCCCAAGCTTGAGCATCTTTGAGGGCTTGTCCTCGTAGCAGGTTGGTTTCATCCTGATAATTTGATTTCACCCAAGCATTAATTAAATCGGCGTAGGGGCGCAATTTCTTTAATTGCTTTTCTACCCACTCAATATGAAAAACTTCTTGATAGATGCGATTGTAAACTTGTAAGCTACCTTGTTTTTTAACAACTAATCCCGATAGCAGTAATTCAATTTTTTCTGGCGAATCATCAGCGGGTACACCACCATTTTGTAATATTTGTAGATATAGTCCTAATAATCTACTGGCACGTTGTTCGTTATTGAGTAATCTGTCACGGATGGTTCTTAAATGAGGTGGTTCATCCAGGGAAGCCCAGTTATCTATGATATGCGATCGCACTATTGCAGAAACTTGATCAGCTATAGCCTCACTAGGAATCAATATCTCCTGCATTAGTTTCTTGAGGAAAGGAGATTCTATAGCCGAAAGCTTCCCTTTTTCTTCTATTCCTTCACGCCAATGCTGTGCAACTAATTGACAGAGTTTTTGAGTTAAAAACGGTTGACCTCCTGTCCAAACCAGTATTTCCTTCAGTGCTGCTTGGGTATTTTCGACTGTATTCACTAACCCTATTTCTAATGGTTGAACTTCTGCAATATTAAACCCATTTAACTCAATTGCTCTACCAATATTAAAAGGTGTGCGTGTTTTATCACTAATTAAATCTGACGGGGTAGCTACCCCCAATAGTGCAAAAGTGAAGCGTTTGTGTTCGTGGCAAGAACGAATCAGAGCAAAAAAATCATCTGTATTAAATGGTAAGCTGATTGTGCTGTCGATTTCATCGAAAAAAATCACAATCGACTGATGAATAAATTCTGGTAGGACAGATTGCAGTAATTCACCCAAACGACCCACTGGAGAAAGGTCTTGTCTTTGCGCTAACCAATCACGCACATTAATTTGCGTAGTCAACCGAAAACTCCGCACCAGCCGCATGATAATGTCTGCATACCACTGGTCGGCGGTGATGTTGCTATTGCCAATTCCCGACAGGTCAACCGTTGTGCAAGCAATACCATCCTCTTGTAGTCGTTTAGCCACCTGTACCCGCAAGCTAGATTTACCCATTTGCCGACAATTGAGAACGTAACAAAACTCACCTGCCTTTAAAGCGTTGTAGAGTTCTTCGTCAGCTTTTCGTACTACATAGCTGGGTGCATCAACTCTGAGGCGACCGCCAACTTGATATTCATAGGATGAAGTAAGCTTTTGCACGGGTAATCCTCTACCTGAAAATTCTCAATTGATGCATTGCATCATAAAGTTGACTGTCATACTTATAGAGCTCCTAGCCTTCTGTGTCGATGTAGAAAAGTTAAGGATTTTTTCAACTTAACTTGAAAAAATCGCAGCTTTGGGTTTTGCATCAATTATAAAAACAAGAGTAATTGTGTAATCTAAATTATTGATGAGAAAGTGGTGCAAAATATGAATGCAAATTCTCTTAAATTTCTCAGCTAAGGTTTAGCTATTCATAACCTGAGAGTTGTTACATCCAGTGATACTGTGAACAGTTCACTTACAGTAACTCATACAGCTATGCAGCAGGCTCTCATTCTACAATCATCCTGAGTATGGCTTTGCTGAGATGTTACAAATTTACACTTAAGTCAGCAAAATCACGCAATACAAGAGCGGATTGCCATATGCCTAATCTGTGGTGTAGCTTTAGTAATCATCTTTCTCCACACTAGAATAAAACGAAATTTGGTTGAAAACTGTTAACGCTTATGGAAAATTTTCCTCAACCGTCTTGTTGCTACAGAATGCATATGGTTAGCTGAGTTCCGATTTACTTCCGGAACTCAACCGGAACTTTAACGCCCAAAACATAGACCTGACAAAGAAATAATTTAACCACAGATTAATTACGTCTGGCTAATATCAAGTTTTATGAAAACTGCAAAACCAGGCAAAATTACTTCAATACACCTCTTAGGTAAAATAAACCCTCGCTGAATTTAAATCTTTTCAGTGGGGATTAAGATAAAACGTCGAAAATTTGCCAACGAAGAGAAAAAGTACTATTCAACATCTGCCATCAGTTGTTTATATTCCGAAACGGCGTTTCGATAAGCCTCATTCTCGCCAGGTCTTGCATCCCAAAGAATTCTGATGATGTGGGTTTGGTTGAGATTCATTTCGTTTCGCAAGCGCAAAATCTCCGCTATTGCCTCATTTCGGAGTAAGGTGAAACGAGTGAAACGCTGCTGTTGTGAACTGAAACTATTGATGGAGCGTCCTTTCGGCGTTTCGGATGAATGTTTCGCCGTTTCGCTAGGTAAGGAATCCGTTTCGCCTTCATCAGCATAAAAACTCGAATCCAATATCTTGATAGTGTCGATATCAGAACTGATGAATTCTCCTGGTGAGGGTGGTTGGAATCCTTCAATAAAAGTTCTGGAATCACGGTCATAGCCAGAATGATTTTCTAGCTTGGGCATTGCAAACCAACGATTGAGACCACCATGATAAACCGCTCGGTTTACAGGCGATGCATCAATGAATTCCTGAAGTTTGGCATCACTGATTTTCTGGCTACTGGGGATAAAGCCAGTAGAAATCATGGCACTGTAAGCGGCAATATTCACACCAGAGACAATCGCCAGGGGAGTAAACTGCGAGCGCAATCCACCGCTAATACCCAAATCTTCAGTGTGAGGATTCTGGGCTAAAATCCAAACTCTAATTCCTGCAGAGTCACCGCAGGAAGTATAACTGGTCAATTTGCCCTTGAGCCAATCGAGTTGTTTAGCAATCTTGAACTGACTGCCAATCTGTGTCCCTTCATCAAAAGCTAATAACTTGTCACCCTTTAGAGCATCAAATTCTCTTATGCAATTTTGAAACCAACTGACAATTTCAACAGGAGTCATCGATGGAGTAGAAGCTCGTTTGAGGACATCTACACAGCCAGAGAAGTAACCAGTTTCTTTTGGGTCGTTTTTGGGGTCAATGTAGAAAATGGTAGTTTGCGGGTGCAATTGTTTAATTCGCCGCAAAGCATTACTGACAAGCAAACCTTTGCCAGCCCCAGGAATACCTATGATTAAATGGTTAGAAATTCGTTGTGACATCTTCTCAATCACATCAAGTGTTTGCGGTATTTGGGGACTGTATTCATCAATGTGCGTGTTAGTTTCATCAATTGGTATAGGAGTTGAGGAATTGGATGAAGGAATACCAAGTGGTAAATCAGTTGTCGGTGCGGCTAAAGGTAAGTGAGCAATAGGCGGAGGCGGTAAGTTAATTTGAGGTGCTTCTAATTGTGGTGGACGTATTTGTTGAATTGCTTGAACATGGTGATAATTCACTCTGGGGTCAACTGAAACTTTGGCAAGATGTTGATTGAGTTGGTCAAACGTAGGGAAGACACCACGAAAATTGACAAAGCAATCAAGCAGATACCGATAAGCGTAAAAGCGTTTTCCCGGTTCCACAATATTAATAAACTCAGTTAAGGTATGGGTGTGTTGCCTGAGCATGGCAAATTCATAACGCTCAAGCGGTTCCAAGTGATGCATCAAGTCAACAAATTCGTTTTGATTTGAGAACCATTCTTCTCTGGCTTGACTATCACCCATCGCTGATAAAAACTCAAAGAAGTTACCTCTAATAAAGGGTATGGGTGCAAACTGATGGGAAGCATTCATGTCAGTTGCAACCGCCCAAACATACCCAGCACTGGCAATTAACGCACCGATGGGTGCCAGAGGACTGGTAGCATAACAGACTGCTCCAATTGCCCCACCAGCAAGAGTGATGAGTTTCGAGAGATTCATCCCGGCTCGCTCATCTTTGGCTCTGACTAATAGCTGATCGGTACGTTCAACTAACCAAGCCGCAACATTTCCCGCTTCCAGGTGTTCTATTGAAGGATAATCTTCTCTGAGCCGGGCAGTTTCTAGCGTAGTTAAAGATGGTACTTGGCTGCTCTGATGAGTCTGGTTTTGATGAGATGCAGGGTCTGGTTGATAATTGAGAAAATCCATAGCTTCTTCACTCAGTTGCTAACTCTTGGTTAATTTCCAAATGGTGTAGCCGATTTCGCCAGCCATCATTGAGCCTAAGTTGTAGACAAGGCAGGCAAGGATAGTGCTGGGGTTGGTGAAAGCGAAAGGGTTCCGTCCAACAAAAGTGGTTGTCAGGTCGAAAATCCAAAAGAACAAAGCAACTGCACCACCTGTGTGTCGTTCTTTCATCCCTGCAACCTTGTAATCCCGCCATAATGCCTGTGTTAGATCAATGGTGCCACTAGGTTTACCGCCTAATGTAAACTGCTTGGAATATTCAAACTCGGTTTTCGCTTCTTCTGGACGTTTACCTCTTAACGTTCGAGCTTCCATTACCTGAACTAATGCAGATATGCCAAAAGATAACCAGAATAATGGGTTGAAAGGCAGTGTTAGCCAACCAATCCACCCAATCCAATTTTGCTCAAACCAGGGAAAGAGAGGAGTTCCAGCAAACATCGTCTGCCAAATGCCATCAGTACTGAGTAACGAACCGATGAAAAAGCCCAGTGCGCCGATGATTTTTGTACCGCCAGAACCAGGGGTAACGAACTGTGCGAGGATATGGGAAACGAAAGATACAGGGATGGAAATAATATCAACAATCCATCCAGCTAAGATTTCTATGTAATCAGAAACTCCCTTCCTCTTTTGGGTCTGCTTTTCGGTTGCTTGCTCAGAAGATGAATTTTTCTGAGTATCCATGTTCTTAATTCCTCCTGCTCGAGTAACCCAGAATTGTCGCGAGGGAAAGCTGGGGGAGAAAAGAGTAATTGAACAATAACTCTCTTGCTACCCCAGCCTCAAGAGCTTCCCCACCAGAATGATTATCATTCTTATAAGTTGTATATTTTATTCTCTGGAAGTCCCTTAAGGCGATTCCTATAAAACCGAGTATTGCTTGTCCAAGGTATTTATTAGCACTAGTACTCACGATTTCTCCCCGATCAATTTCACCGATATACCAGCAGTAAAGCCTAAAGTCATAGCAGACGAACAATTCGCAATTCGCAGTTCGCAATTCGCAATTGTGAACAAAAGTTTCAATTGATTCATTGTTTTTACAAGCTTTTAATTTCAACTATGAACAAAAAAACAGACAGTATTAATTGCGAATTGGTTTGACTGGGCTGGTGGCTAATTTCTGCAATGCTTGTGCGAGTTTTTGGCTCATTTTGAAACACGCCCCAAAATTGCAAAACCTGCGCCAACAAATATTCCTAACGCTGGGAGCAATCCAGCAGAAACTACACCAGTAGCGATAGCACTTCCTACTAAATAACCACTTCCACCCAAAGCACCGAAAACTGAAGTGGCAAATAAACTGGTACTGAGAATATCCATAACTGTCAAATTCCTTTGGGATTTCAAGATTTCTTGCAGTAGTTGTATTTGAGCAACAGTAGCGACAGTTTCAGTTTGAAGTTGTAGTAATTGAGCGACCACTTTGTACGCTTCTAGAAGCGAATCTGCGTTCCCATCGAACTGACTCGTTCTCTCAAAAGGTTCAGTCGCTGTTTGAGTTGTTGCTTTTTTCGGATGGACTCCCCCAATCTTGTTGAGGCTTCTTCGGCTAGGTTAATTAAGCTCTGATCAATCTCCGCTATCTGATTGTCAACTTCGAGCATCGATTGCTCTGCAAAAGCGTCTAGCACAGTCCCTTTGGCTGCAATCAAGGATTCCATGAACAACAATGCGCCTGTTACCCCAGTAGAGGCACCCAAGATTTTGGATTGTTCGTTTTGAACAGCGATCGCTCCTGATATCGTCTGTTTATCTGCCGCTGTTAGCTTGTACGAAGCCTGCTGAATTGCCTCGTCAGCCTTTGTAATTGTGGCTTCTCCCATGCCATTGAATTGTTGCGAGTCCGGCTGTTGGTCTTGTTTTATTTTTGAATGAGCCGCCAGAAATTCTTCGGGGAGTTGAGAATTAATTGTCCAAGTTTGGCCTGGGAAGTTTTTGCGGAATTCGTCAACTAACTTACCCGGCTTTATACCAATAGATTCTGCATATTCTTTGATAGTCATTATCTAAACTCCTGTAAATTTTTCTGGGTGTTGTTTTAACTCAACTGCGGTTTTGATTAAACCCTTAAGTAAAACACAAGTTCTAATTTGTTGCAGAACTGGTAGATGCCAATTAGTCAATTTGACATGGCGATTTAATCCACCATTCTCTTCATCTCTGAATTCAGCAAAACTTGGGAGATATAAAGAAGCTAAATCTAGATATGTTCTTAACTGCCTTTCGCTAATTTGTGGTTTCAATCTCAGAGCTGCCTGTTGTCTTGTGAGAACTTCTTCAACGGAGCAAGAACCTTTCAGTTGCAATACTTTCCCTCCTTTAACTTCCGATTGACTTCCGATGAACTTCCGATTCATTTCCGGAAGTGCTGATCTTAATCATAAAAAACCCGCAATATTGCGGGTAGTGTTTGTGTAACATCTTTGTGTTTCTCCAACACTAAGCTAAAGCTAATATTTTATGTATAGCTCCGAAGTGGTTCAGTACATATGGCTTAGGTTCCACAAATCTGGAACTATTTTCATCAGCTAACCAGTTTTTTAATGTTTCAACTGAATAACCCGATAATTTGCTCATTTGGTAAATCGAAAACTTATGAATCTTTTTAAAATCTTTAGGATGTATGGGATTAATACTAATAGTTACCATAGACAATTGCTCCTACTATTTGTGAATCAATTTTGGATTTTGGATGCCCGGATGTTAGATTGATTCCCGAATAAATTCGCTTGCTAGCCTTCGGCAATGCTGCGCTAATAGACCAATGCGCGATTTTAAACTTTGAATATTCTCCTGACACAGAGGCTAAGCCAACAATCCAAAATCTAAAATTCGGTGAAGCTTTGTGGGATGATTTTCTTATTTTACCGTACCATACCGTATAAAATTTGCAACTATGACGTAATTTGCCGTACTATCAGAAAACTATTTCTCTGCTATGTATGCCAAAGCCAGGATATAAAACTATCACAGTTCCCGACTGGATAATTGACGAAATTAAAAGACAACCTGATTACCAGGGGAATCAAGCTGCTACACTGGGAAGATTGATTAAAGATGCGGTTGCGGCTCGCAGTGGAGATTTAGAAAGCCCAGAATTAATTACTGGACGCATCCTTAATCATCTGCCTCATTGGGATAGAAACAAATCCTGGGAGTTAGCGCTAACTATTTTAAGCTGGCTACAAGAAAGCGAGCGCTCTGACTATGAGCTTTGATAACATACAGGGGTGTTCAAGAGAATGATTCTGTTGTTACGCGATGGCTGCGCCAACGTCTTCGACGAACGCGCTACAAGTGAACAACTTGAACAAATGTTAGAACAGCACAAGTTCTACATTAAAACAGCAGTAGATATTGAGCGTAGAGTATTAGTTGGCGGCGGTGAGCTACACGTTGATTGTGAACAAGTGCTGTTGGATGATGGTAGTAGACAGCAGGATATTTGGGCTGCTAGTTTCATGCCAGTGACTGGGAGGATTATATGCGAATCTATGGTTAATCTACGTCCTCGCCAAAATCGCTCAATGGAAATTTTAGACTCTAATATTAGAGAAAGAGTTGCTCAAATCATTATTGAGTTCTTGGGAAACTTATGATTGAAATGACACCACAACAGCAAATTTTTATCCAAGATGATGTTTCCACTCGCCTGCATCACTTGGCAAATCACTTATCGCAAATTCATTCTTTATGGGCTGGGGAGTCATCGAAGGATTTGATGCTAAATCTGGTAAAAGAAGGTCGGTACTTTATCGAGTGGACTGTACCTGACATGGTGAAAGCCGATGACATTGACAGGGCAAGTGAGTTAGTTGACTTAGCGCGTTTAATGAGTAATTGGTTATTCCATTGGGACGAGATGTGGTCTGATGCTGAACAAAAGCGGGTCGCACAGAAAAAGACCCAAAACTGGTTGCATCGGGTTTTGGAAATAGCTGATACAAAGCCAGAATCAGTGAGTGCCTAGTTTTTGGGTTTGTCTAGCTTGACCTCAACAAACCGCTCAAGACAACCCATCGCCTTACCCAGATAATGCATTACATCGCTCAAATGTGTCTTGATCTAGTTTTAAAACTTCCAAAGTTTGTGCAAGTGCCTGTATTGCATCTGCCAAACTCAAATCCCTTTTGTTATCACATAAGAATTGATAAACTCGTGGGTTATGCTCTTGAAAATCTACCAGTAAATTGAAGATTTTCTCTAATTCTTCATGCACAGATTCTCTGGTTCGGCTGTCTAAGTACAGTGCTTTATCTAGAGTTTGTTCATTCATGATTTCTATCCGATATAAAGAAGCGCTCTGTTAATAACAAAGCGCTTGGTGATTGATAGATTGTGGTAAGTTGCTACTAATATGTCTTCGGATCGCTCTCAAGTTGCAGCGAATCTTGTCAACAATTCTTCACGGCTTAATTGAATGCATAGAGGCGTAAATTCTTCTGGTGGTAACTGTAACAACCTATCAACTACTCTTGATAGCTCTTCATCTAAATTACCAAACCTGACTCTCAGTAAATTCTCTACAACTTCACGTTGCCCTTTTTGCTTTGTAGTTTCTTCCCATTCTTGATATGCTTGTGACAAATTCATGATTAACTCCTGGTCATCTTGTGTGAGATTTTCCGGCTGTTGAATTGAAATAATTCGCCAATTGGTAATTAGTTTAAGAGTGTTTTGTCGTACTACGTTGTTATCGGGTAGTGCTAGTAATTCACTGACAGCTTGGCGTTGAGTTTCTCCTTTACCTAAGAGCCTTAACCACAATGTTTCACTGGTTACTGGTAGCTGGTTAATCGCGACTATCGCTGTTCTCAATGAATTAGCTAGAAAGTAAACTCCAGTTGTCCAGTTTTCTAGCTCCAGTTTAGCGCCAAAACTGTTAAGCAAACTTTCTGAAGCTGATGGTGCTAAAATCCATAATCGTGCAAGATTATCCTCTGGTAAGCTCGCATCCTCTCGCTTGGCTTTTCGTTGTGAGTCTGCCATGACTGTAAAGACCTTCAGAAGACAGTTGCGTACTTCTGTCTTCGTTGGTTGATTGCGAAATGGTTCTAGCAGAGAAGTTCCTACAGCTATTCTGCCAAGTAAACCCAATGACTGTTGATTAGCTTGGGGTGTTGATGAGGCAGAAAACAAAATATCTACAGGAGCGAATTTCATCGGTTATTTCTTTATTGACTTCCACCTTTCCTAAAGGAGAAAGTAACTCCTCTAAAAATTGCTTTGAAAATTGATCATAAGGTTTTCTAGTCATATTTTAAATCGGAGATGTTTTGCATTTTAGGTGCTCAAATTTTGGTGCCAGATGAATAGTATTTGCCTATCCAAATGTGTCTTTTTGAAGAAATTGTTTATACAATCTGTGTAACAGTCTGCTGTTGAACTTGCTGCATCCATGCTTTGATGGCTTGCAGTTCATCCAAGCCATCAACTACAGCATTAACTATGTATTTATGATAGGAATTACCAGCATGATTGGGGTGGTCAAACTTATCTGATGCCCAAGCAATGCACATTGTTTTTACAAGCTCATCAACTTTACTGTGATGAAGCTCGCTGGGACTACTAACATCTTGAAAATGTAACCATTCCTTGATTAAATCAAGTGGGTAATTAAGTAAAGTCCGAATTTGTTTTACTCGCAAATCTTGAGGATGTATTGCAGATGTTACAGTAGTTTGCTTTGGATTTGATTGTGGTTGTACAGGTTGAACATAATCGACTGAATCTGAAGTTGGAGTTAACTGAGATTGAACATCACGAATAATTGTTGCCCAATCAGCGTTAGGATTCCATTCTCTACGAATACGGGTTTTAGTTACAGCGTCATAAAGATTGCAGAAAACTGAGTTTTCATCCCCAGGAGTAGCAACAATTATCAAAGGCTGAGTAAAATCTTTCACAACAGATGCAGCTAACAAGAATGATTTAGCAAAGTTGGTTTCAATGCCACTGCGGACGATATAAATTTCATCAGCTTGGACAACAATATCTAATTTTAAATTGTCCTTTCCTTTGAAATCTTTATCTGTCAGTCTTAGCTCTAAAACATAACCTGTTAATGCTCTTTGGCTCACAGGAATTTTTTTGTCTTGTTCAATTTCGCATTTATACCAAGCGTAAATTCGCCCATCAACCTCTAATTTCTTCACATACAGATAAATTGGCTGTGGTGGATTACCTAATCCGAGTTTTATTTCAGGCATAATTAAAAATCATCCAGTTCAGTTTGAGCTTTAGTAGGCTGCTTTTGGATTCTAGCTTTATTCATTTGATGAATTGATTCTTGAATTACAGGTCTTGCAGCTTCTTTAACAGAGGATTTGGCTTGCTGATACAAAAATTGTGTTACGCCTTCTGCATCCTC
>NZ_JACJQG010000112.1 GCF_014696435.1 Calothrix anomala FACHB-343
GTTATGTTCATTGGCTTGAGGAGATGATGTTATGTTGACTATTTTAGGCTTTTTAGAATTACTCTAACCAAATATGTAAAGTTTTGTATCGAGATTCAACATTTCTGATATTAATACTTAGCTTATTCAATAAAAGCTTATTTACCTCTTAAGAAAGATTTGTCAACGCAAATGTTGGGATAAGGTTTTGTTAGAGATAATAATTGCTCATTTAAGGCAAATACAATATTAAATACGAAAATAATTTTACTCCCTCTTCTTAATAAAAATTAAACTTAAAAATTCACCCTTATTTCATCATTTTGAATTCTGAATACCCCAATAAAAGGGATGAGGAGTATGGAAGAGGTTTATATTGTCTCAGCAGTACGCACACCACTGGGTAAGTTTGGAGGAGTTCTGGCTAATTTCTCGCCAGTAGACTTAGGTGCGATCGCCATGCGTGCAGCCTTGGAACGAGCAGGAGTATCAAAAGAAGCTTTAGACTTGTACATTTTTGGTAATGTACTGAGGGCAGGACATGGACAGTCATTGCCTCGTCAAGCAGCTTTTAAGGCAGGGATTCCCCAACAAGTAAATGGGTATGCAGTGGATATGGTTTGTTCATCGGGAATGATGAGCGCTATCAATGGTATGACTGCAATTCGCGCTGGTGAAGCTGAGATAGTACTAGCTGGAGGGATGGAATCTATGTCCCAGACAGGGTTTTTGCTATCGCAACGAGCTAGATGGGGATACAAATCTTTGCTGGGTTCACCAGAGCAACTTACCGATGTTCTACTTCATGATGGACTCACCGATCCTATTAGTGGCGAAACGATGGGAGAGCAAGCAGAACAGTTGGCAACTGCTCATCAAATTACGCGAGATGAGTTGGACGAAGTTGCTTTATTTTCTCAAACTAGAGCAGCCCATGCGACAGAGCAAGGATTGTTTCAGCAGGAGATTGTACCTATTGAAGTCTTAGGGAAAAAAGGTTCACAACTGATAGATAAAGATGAAGGCATTCGTCCCGACACTACCTTAGAAAGCCTTGCTAGACTCAAGCCTACTTTTAGAGAAGATGGCGTATTTACAGCTGGTAACAGCAGCCAAATATCCGATGGTGCAGCAGCTTTAGTTCTGGCAAGTAAAACAGCAGTAGAACGCTACCAACTCAATCCTCTAACACGGTTGATTGGCGGAGTATGGACAGGAGGAGAAACTTGGCGGTTCCCCGAAATTCCTATCTTGGCAGTGAACAAGCTTTTAGACAAACTGAAGCTGAAAATCTATGATTTTGATTTGTTTGAGAATAACGAAGCGTTTGCTCTCAGCAATGTCTTATTTAATCGGGAGTTGGGCGTTCCCTATGAAAAATTAAACGTTTATGGAGGAGCGATCGCTTTAGGGCATCCGATTGGCGCTTCAGGCGCACGAATCATCGTCACTCTGCTTAACGCCTTGCAACAACAAAACGGGCAATTGGGATTAGCAGCCGTTTGTCATGGTACTGGTGGCGGTACTGCGATCGCACTAGAAAGGCTGAGATAACAACATAATTGTTAATTTCAAATTTTGAATTGGTTTGACTCATGGCACCTTTGGGATTAGAAGATCAAGTTATTGTGGTAACTGGTGGTAACAGGGGAATTGGAGCTGCGATCGTCAATCTGCTTTTGGAATTGGGAAGCAAAGTAGCTTACACCTATCGCAGTCATGATGAAAATAGCCTGATGGGGACTATGGCAATACCTGCCGATGTCACCGATGAAACAGCTATGCAGGCAGTAGTAGAACAGGTTGAAGATAAACTTGGCCCAATTTACGGGATTGTGGCAAATGCCGGAATTACCAAAGACAACTTTTTTCCCAAACTGACAACAGCGAATTGGGATGAAGTAATTGATACTAACTTGAAAGGAGTCTACAACACTCTAAAACCCGTTATCCCCAGGATGTATGAACGGCGTTCTGGCTCTGTTGTTTGTATCACTTCAATTTCTGGCGAACGGGGAAATCTCGGTCAGACAAACTACGCAGCATCTAAGGCAGGAACGATTGGCTTAACTAAATCTTTGGCTCTAGAAGCAGCGCGTTACGGAGTGCGGGCTAATGCTGTTTCACCAGGGTTTATTGAAACTGATATGCTCAAACCAATTCCCGACAAAGTGAAACAGCGGATATTGTCTGAGATTCCTCTGTCTCGTTTCGGCAAGCCAGAAGATGTTGCTTGGGCAGTAGCATTTCTCCTCTCACCAGTAGCTAGCAGTTATGTCACTGGTACAGTTGTGCGAGTTAATGGCGCTCATCATACGTAGGGCTTGGGGCATTGGGCACAAAAAGTCAAAAGTCAAATAGATTTTTGAATTTTGAATTTTGAATTTTGAATTGATTTTGTCCCCCTCATCCCCTGATAAACGCATTCAATAAAGTGGAGTAACTGTGAACATGGGACATGAAAAGCAGCAAATAGATGTAGGTGGGCTAAATATTCGCTACTTGACAGCAGGTGATACTGAGCTGCCGTTGGTGCTGCTACATGGAGTTGGTGATAGCGCTGTTGATTGGTCTTGGGTGGTATCTACCTTGGGAACTCGGCATCGTGTTATAGCCCCAGATTTCCCAGGTTCTGGTGATAGTGCTAAACCCCAGCGAGAATATTCACGAGAATTTCTGACTCAGTTTTTGGCTGATTTTCTCAATACTCTAGAAATTCAACGAGCTGTGCTAGTAGGCAATTCTTTGGGTGGTTTGATTGCCCTGCACTATGCCCTGTCAAATCCCGAACGAGTAGCAGGATTAGTACTAGTAGATAGCATGGGATTTAGTCAACTTGTCAACCCAGCCTTGTCAAATTTGACTATACCTTGGTATGGGGAGTTGGCGATCGCCTGGAGCAAAACGCCTTTAGGTGCAAAGCAAAGGGCTTGGTCACGGGCAGCTTTGCTGTTTGCTCATCCCTCTAAAGTTCCCAGCACATGGATAGCAGAACAAGAACGGTTGGGGCTTGTTCCTGGCTTTTTGGAAGCAAATTTATCTATACTGCGTTCCCAAGTATCTGTAGTAGGACAGCGGCAGATTATTCTCGATTCCCTACCACAGATACAGATGCCGACCCTGGTTGTATGGGGTACTAATGACTACGTTTTGCCTAATTACCAAGCTCAAGATGCAGTTAAGCGTCTACAGCAAGGACATTTGGCCTTAATACCTGATTGTGGTCACTTACCTCAAGTCGAGCGTCCCGAATTATTTACCGACGCGGTGAACCATTTTCTTGCTTCTGTGCTTTAAATTTGACGAATTTTTATATTTTGATTTTTATAGGAGTAACACTTATGCAACTGAAGCCAATCAACCAGCAAGTTGTTGCGGTCGTTGGAGCATCTAGCGGTATTGGGCGTGTGACAGCTCTAGAATTTGCCAAGCGAGGGGCAAAGGTGCTTGTCTCATCTCGCAGTGAATCGAAGCTCAAGTCTTTAGTAGAGGAGATTCGCAGCTTTGGCGGAGAGGCAACGTATTTTGTCGCAGATGTGCAGGTATTTGAACAAGTAAAGGCGATCGCAGATAAAACTGTAGAGGTCTATGGGCGGCTTGATACTTGGGTACATCTGCCTGCGATCTCGCTGTTCGCGCTGTTTGATGAGGTGACACCTGAAGAGTTTGAGCGCATCATTGACGTTAACCTCATGGGGCAAGTATACGGTGCAATGGCAGCGTTACTTCACCTCAAGCGTGAAGGACGGGGGGCACTGATCCATCTATCCTCAATTGAGGGTAGACGCGCATTACCATATCAAAGTGCATACTCCGCAGCCAAGCATGGTATAGAAGGCTTTGTTGATGCCCTGCGTGTCGAGCTAGCACATGAGAAAATTCCTATTAGTGTGACGAGTGTGAAGCCAGCAGTAATTAATACACCTTTCTGGAATAATGCTCGTACTAAATTAGGTGTCAAGCCAGCAGGAATCCCCCCCTACTACGACCCTAGACTTGTAGCTGATGCTATCCTCTACGCAGCAGAACATCCAACTCGCGACTTTTTAGTTGGAGATGCAGCAAGAGCGCTAGATTTGCTACAACGAGTCTCACCAGCATTAGCAGATTCACTGTTACTGCTCATTGGCTTTAACTTGCAACGTAGCGATGAACCAAAGTCTGTAGATGCACCAAATAATTTTTACCAACCTGTTGCTGAAGAGGACAGAATTGACGGTGATTTTAGTAACCAAGTTATACCTAGTATTACCGATTGGTTAGATAAAAATCCGCTTCTCCAGTGGGGTGCGATCGCTGGTACATTCGCATTAGCGTTACTCGCAGCACAGGCATTCACAACGAACGAGCGATAACCTCAAACACATCCAATTTGCAATACCTTTGCCAATTTATGAGGGTAAGTTCATGTATTAACTTCCCTTCCTCTTGGGTTAGGCAAAAACAAGAAATCTTAAAAATTCCTTGGCGATTTATCGCCAGGCTTTGTTTTGGCGTACTTTCGTATTATCGAAGCCGATGCGAAATTTGCGCCTCAACGTGCGATCGCCAAAGCTGCTGGATATCGTGCTGTCCAATCTACACCCCTAACCAGCCGCACAGGTAATTTAGTCGGCGTATTGTCAACACATTTCCACGAACCACGCCGATTTTTACCCTGGGAAATGAAGCTGCTGGATATGCACGCCCGTCATGCTGGTGATGTGATTGAATTGTTTAAGCAGAAAAAGTCTGGTAGAAGAGGGGCAGGGGGAGAAAGAGGCGTAGGGTGTGTTGTCGCCAAGCGCCGCACCGCCGATTATTTATGGTACTTGTAGAGACGCGATTGATCGCGTCTTTGCAGATTAATCGCGTCTCCACAACCCCAAAACAGTAACGAAACATTTTTAACCGAACCGTATTGATTGATGACCAAGGAGGTAAGGTTGTTTATCAATGAGCATTCATAGAGAAGGCGATCGCATTCACCACCCATGAGTTGAGGTTTATATTTTTAATTACGAATTACTTACAGGTAATGTGACAATCAAAGTCGCACCCCGCCCCATGCCAGGGCTTTGGGCGTGGATTGTACCGCCGTGGAGTTCGACTAAGCTACGAGCGATCGCAAGTCCTAAACCTAGTCCTTTTTTTACACCGTCTGCTTGGCGGAAGGTATCAAAAATATACGGTAAAAACTCCCTATCTATACCGTAGCCAGTATCACTGACTATAATCCGGGCTTGATTTTCATCAGTTTGTAGACTAACTGCAATTCTGCCGCCTTCTGGTGTAAATTTAACGGCATTAGTCAGTAAATTTAAGAAAATCTGTTGTAATCGTTCTGGATCGCCTTGTACTATCGTTGGTGATGGAGCCAGCAGACAATCTAGGCGAATGTCTTTAGTTTGGGATTGGCGCACAGTAGCGATCGCCTGATCAATTACCCCTTGCAGTTCCACGGCTTCGAGATTCAGGTGAATTTTACCCGCAGTAATCCGCGAAATATCCAGCAAGTCTTGCACCAGTTTGGCTTGCAGAGTGGCATTGCGTTCTATCGTTAAGAGCGCTTTTGTGAGCATGGCTGGGCTAGGTGGGCTGCTACGCATTAAGCGCGTCCAACCGAGAATAGCAACTAGGGGCGTATTCAGTTCGTGAGACACTATTGATAGTACCTCATCTTTCTTGTGGTTAATTGTTCTTTCCTGGCGGAGAGTTTCAGAGCGCAGGTGTGCCAATTGCAGATAGGCATTGACACGGGTGACAAGTTCGCTAGCTGAAAAGGGTTTGATTAGGTAATCGTCAGCTCCAGCAACAAGTCCTTCAATTACCGATTCTTCCCCAGCCCGGGCAGAAAGCAGAATAATCGGCACTTCCTTTGTGCGCGCATCAGCCCGCAAAGCTTGTAATAACTCAAAGCCGTCTAACCCTGGCATCATCACATCACTTAAAACCAGATCCGGCACTCGCTCATTCACCGCCGCCAGCGCCGCCACCCCATCAGCAACCGCTTCAACTTTAACGCGATCGCTTAATATCCGTGCTAGGTAATCGCGCATATCAGCGTTGTCATCGACGATGAGAATATGGGGCATGGGGCATGGGGCATTTTCCTCCTCTGCTCCTCTGCTTGCTCTGCTGTCTTCCCCAATCCACCGTTCTGCTTCCTGCACATAAGCTGCTGCGCCTAGTGCTGTGGATGTCAGGGTGTGTGTGGCTTGAGTGCGTTCGCGAAGCGTCTCCGTAGGAGATTCGCCTACGACGAGTCGTAGGCGACGTGCGCTATCGCGCCCCGCTACGCTAACGCTTGGCAGGTGTGCTGTGCCTAATGGAATGGTGACGGTGAAGCAGCTTCCTTGCCCGACGGTGCTGCTGACTTCTACGGTTCCACCGTGCATTTTGATTAATTCCTGCACTAATGCTAAACCAATACCGGAACCTTCATCAGTCCTGGCTATAGGTTTGCGGATTTGGTAAAATCGCTCAAATAAGTGGGGCAGTTCTTCTGGCTCAATCCCGGTGCCTGTATCTTCTACCTGTAGCCTCACATGATGGTTATCAGCAAGATGCAGCCTAGCAGCAATTTCGCCTTCTAGGGTAAACTTAAAAGCGTTGGAGAGCAAATTTAGGACAATTTTCTCCCACATTTCCCTGTCTACGTATACAGGTTCCGCTAAAGGTGGGCAATCTACAACCAACCGCAACCCCGCCCGTTCAATGGCGGAACGAAATACACTGGCTAAGTCAGTTGTGTAAAGTGCTAAGTCCGTTGGTTCATAAACTGCTTCCATGCGTCCGGCTTCGATGCGGGAGAAGTCGAGTAGAGTATTAACTAGCTTCAGCAGTCTCAGCGTGTTGCGATGTACAAGTTCCAATCGTTCGCGTTGAACTCCTGGCAAGGGATTGACCGAATCGCTCAAGACATCTTGCAACGGAGCCAGGGATAGCGTCAGCGGTGTGCGAAATTCGTGGCTGACGTTGCTGAAAAAGTGGGTTTTGGCGCGATCGAGTTCTGCCAAAGATTCGGCGCGTTGGCGTTCTTGTTCACGGGCAGATTGTTCTCGCACTCGCTGAAGTTCCGATTCGCGTAAGGCAGCTTCAGCGCGGGCGCGTTCAATGGCGGCCCAGGTCCGCTCGCTGACTTGCTCCCACAGCACCCGCTCAGACTCGTTCCAGTGACGGGGTGTAGACATGGTAGCCACCAGCGCCCAGATGACTTGGTGTTACCCCTTTCGCAGCGACACAACCAGCAGTGCTTGTAGGTGCAACTGGGCCAGCAGTGCCTTCTCGGAGTCTGAGAAGTCGGGGTCGCTGGCTACATCGTGGACGACCATCGGCTGGGTTGCAATCTGTCGCATCGTTTCGGGGTAGTCCGACAGCCGATATACGCCCGACATCGGCGACAGATCCGGTCGATGATATTCCGAGTCGATCGTGGAGATGTCCTGCTGCTCGAACACCTCACTGAGCCAGACGCGATCAAGGTGCAGATGCTCGGCGAGCATCCGGACTGCTCGCCTCGCTACAGAGTCTGCATCGGGTTCCGCACGCAGCGAGTCGCTAAATTTCAGCAGAAACGCCTGCTGCTCTTCGGTGCGTTTGCGATCGCTGATATCGTTGAACACCACGGCAACTTGACGGTTCCCTTCACTGCCGATCCGCGAGGCAAAGACGGTATACCAACTGTCAACGGATGCTGTGTAGTATTCGGTACGCTTCCCTCTGCCGGAAATTAAGACATCACTGTATAAGTCAAGCAACTGCTGTTCAAAATTGGGGGCGATTTCCAACAGCGTCTTGCCGACTGCATCGGTTAAACCTGTTTGTTGCTCCCAGACTGGATTCGTTTCCACAATCCGAAAATCAACAGGATGACCTGACTCATCAGGAATCATTTCCAGCAGGGTAAAGCCTTCGTCAATCGAGGTGAATAGCGTTCGATATTTGGCTTCCGATCCGCGCAAGCCTTCTTCGGCGCGGGCGCGCTCGAGTGGTGTCCAAATCCGCTCCGCCGTCTCGCGGATTAAATCCATTTCCAGGTCTGTCCACTGGTGCGGGTGAACATCGTGAACGGCAAGTATGGCGACGAGCTTCCCGCCCCTGATCAATGGCACGCCAGCCCCCGCCCCGATCTGGTAGGTGCGATAGGCCTCGCGTTCTTCGGCGCTGACCCGCGGATCAACAGTTAGGTCGTCGCTCCTGTAGGGTCGTCCAGCAGCAAAATCCTCGTTAACAAAGGTGCCGAAATTGTCTATCCGGTACTTCAAATCCAGCAGTGGCAAGCCGTGGGCATAGCCCACCCCGTCGGCACTATAGTATTCGCCGCTGCTGTCACACTCGTGATACTGGGCGCGGCTCACGCCGAGATGCTCGCCAAGCAAGCGCATCGCAGCCGCTTTGATGTGATTCGGCTGCACGAATTGTTGCAGAATATCGCTGAGTTTCAGCAGGAACGCTTGGCGCGCCTCGTTCTCGCGCAACGTCTCCTCGGCGCGCTTGCGCTTGGTAATGTCGGCAAACAAAACTGCTACACGGCGGCTCCCTTCTTCACCTAAACGGGAAACATACAAGTCAAAAACGCGCCCTAAAGTGGCTTCGCCTTGTTCAAACCGGATCGGTTCACCCGTTTGGGCAACTCGTCCATAAACCTGTGCCCACTGTGGATTGGGTGTCCCCAGCAGTTCTGTTGCTTTGCGCCCAACCGGATACTCCATACCCGTCTGCTTCACAAACGCAGGATTGACTTCTAGAAAGAGGAAGTCGTTCCATTCACCGCTGTCATTGGCGATGACTTCGACCACGGCAAAAGCCTCATCCAGCGAATTGAACAGCGATCGATATTTCTCTTGTGATTCGCGCAGAGCGATTTCGGCTTCAATGGCATCCGTATTGTCGATCGTCACGCCTACATGACCGAGATAAACGCCATCGGCATTCAAGAGCGGTTGGGCATAATTGTCGTGCCATCGCCACACCCCGTCATGCCGCCGAATGCGGTTGCGGTTATGCCACGATCGCTGCTCACGCACTGCCGCTAAGTAGTCGGCAATGTAATTCTCAGCATCATCGGGATGAACCAGCTCCTGCCAGCCCTCACCGCGAATCTGTTCGGCGCTCTTGCCAGTGAAGTCAAGGAAATGTTGGTTGATGAAAAGATTGTTGCCCTGAGCATCGTTAAACCAGATGAGGGCAGGTGCTGTGTTCGCCAGGGTGCGAAATTTTTCTTCAGACTCGCGCAGTGCTTCCAGGGCGACCCATTGCTCATGAATATCAGTCGCCGCACCGTACATCTTGATGACCTTGCCACTCTCATCCTTGAGCGGCGAAGCTTTGACGACGAACCAGCGATAGGCTCCATCATGCCGCCGAATGCGGTGTTCCTGTAAGAGCGGCATCCCCTGTTCGACGGCTTCCCGGTAACGCCGCTCTGACCCTTGGCGATCGTCCGGGTGAATCGCGTCTATCCAGCCCCAACCGATCGCCTGCTGGAAGGTTTGCCCCGTGTATTCCATCCAGCGCTGGTTATACCAGTTGGTCGAGCCGTCCGGTTCGCTGTTCCAAAGCAGATCGGGAACGAGGTTAGCGATCGACTGCAAGCGGGCTTCCGATTCGCGCAAAGCACCTTCGGCTTGCCACTGCTCAATCAAGTCGGCAGCCTGTCGTGCCAAGACATCGAGCAGACCTAGTTCTCGTTCGGATGGCTGATGCGGTTCCTGCCAATGGGTGGAAATCATGCCGACAATGCAACCACTGCGGGAGATTAGCGGGGTGGTCTGCACAGCCCTGACTCCCGAAAGGCGATAGGAGTCGAGATCGCCACTGCCAGCCATAAACTCGCTCTTTTCGATATCGGGGACGATCGCTCGCTCACCCGTCCTCAATGCCATGCCGCAGCTACTATCTGAATCTACCCGCACCCATTCCCAAAATGCTGCTGATGCCGGGTCGAATCCTTTCCATGCCAGTAACTGGAGTTCGTTGCTGTCAGGATGCAGCATTTGCATACTGCCCATGTCTGAGCGCATGATGGCGATCGCAGCCTGCAAAATCTGCTCATACAGGGCATCAATATTTTCTTCCTGAACCAACTGGCTACTAATAAACTGTAATTGTCGGGCATCCGCCAGTTCCAACGCCAGTCTCGCCTCACTCTCGCGCAAGGCTTGCTCAACTTGCTTGCGCTCAGTGATGTCATAGGAAACCACTAGCACCGCATAAATCTCCCCATTTTCAGCCCGAAGCGGTGTCCCCCGTGAGATGTAGGTGTGTTCGTGGGCATCGTGTTCAACCTCAAACGGCTCACCCGCCAGAGCTTGACGGTACGTTGGCTCGTAATTGGCCGCTAATTCGGGTGGCAATACCTCAAAAATCGTCCGCCCAACAAAGTCTTCTCTTTTGAATCCAGCGTGAGCCAATGCTTCCCCCTCAGCTAGCAAATAACGCAAGTCGCGATCGACCACAAACGCTGCCCCGCCGGGAAGATTCGCGATTAAAGCATATAATTGCGCTTGTGAGAGCTTGCGTTCGGCAATTTCTGCCTCTAAAGCCGCATTAGCAGCCAGCAATTCTCCTGTTTGGCGCTGCTGCAATAGCAAAGCTGTGGCTGTAAAGTCTGCCAAACTCGTCATTATCCGCACATCTTCACTGTCAAAATGCCGCTTCTCATCGTGTGACATAATCCAGATCGTGCCGAAGACATGGCGATCGCCAATTAGGGGCAACACTAACCCCTCAACAATCGGCGTGTTGGCTGCTTGAAAGTAGGTGAAATACCGTTCGGGATGGGAAAACAGCTGGGGTGTACCCCGATCCAGACAGACACCACAGGGACTAAAGTCACGCTTTGTAGTACCACCTAAGTACTGTGCTAAAGCTCCTGCTAAAACATTCCAGCGAAAGACCTCTTCCCCATTTGGGGTTTTTTCCAGCAAACTAACGCCTGTGCTTCCTGCAATGCATAAATCAAGTGCTATGTCAACTAGGCTTTGCAGCAGGGTTTGTGAATTACTCGCCATTTGCTGTGCCACCGATTGCATTGCCTGTGCTTGGGAGCGCCAGTCGGGAGTACGGGGAGCGCGCCCGGATAGCTCCTCAGTAATCAAAATATCGTTGAGTGTAACCCTTTGAGGCTCTTGTCGTGGCATAGCACCGATCGCTCTACCCTTGCAAGGTATTGTTGAATTCGGCAGTAGTCAGCAACGCAATTTAACGGTAAAGGTTGCTCCTTGTCCAATTCCGTCACTGCTTGCTTCTATTGTACCTTTGTGCAATTCAACCAGCAGACGAGCGATGCCTGCGGCAAGCCGCGCCAGTCCAATGCCTGTGGTAGGAACTGACACAAGCTATTCCTGTAGTAAAAGCGAACGCGGAAACAGCAAATCCTGCCTAAAAATACTATACATACAGACTATTTAATGGATTTGCAAAATTTCTTTAATCTTAGAGCTTAGTATATTGATATCAATAGGTTTTCGGATGAAATAATCTACTTTTATATGACCATTATTTTCTATATCAAATACATCCATTCCAGTTACCAACATAATTGGAACAGATTGAAATTTATTTGATTTTTTCAGACATTGAATAACTTCTAATCCACCTAGTACAGGCATTTTTAAATCTATTATTATTAGTGCAGGAAACTTATGAGTAACTTCAAGAAATGAAAGTAATGCCAAGCCTGAGTTAAAAATTTTAGTTTCAAAGCCCTCTGCCGATAGCATTACTTTTATCAAGAGAGCATCATCATCAGAATCATCACAGATAAATATCGGTTTTATTTTATGCATAGGAAACCTCCTATTTTTTGCAAAAAAGGAGACAAACTTAAACTCACACTTTTTATTGAATTGATATTACATCTTTTTTGGACTTAAATAATAATTTAATTATAAATTTTATTTGTAAGTAAAATTACCAATATGCTTCATATTAATATATATCAAGAGATTGTTTATAGTTGCTAATTGCAATTAGAAAATAATTATGTCCATGTACAATTGGTAGAACAGGTACTTATATAGGTAATACCTCCAAGGATTCTTACTTTTGGTCATGAAGTGCGATTGCATTTCTAGGAATGCAATCGCTATTTTTATATTTCAAATATGAAAAAAATGTAATCTAAAATACAAATTTACTTTATACAGCTACATTGCTTAGGGCAGACGACTCTGTAATTTAGTAGATTTATATTATTTTTTAGTCATTAGCTGTTTTAACATGGCGAAGCTCCTCACAGAATGATTGAGGAGCTTTATTAAGTTTGAGGGTAGCAAAAACTAATGAAGTCGCATTAGCGATACTTGCTGCACAGAGTAATAAGCGAAAACCCATCTAATTTAGATAATAAATTTTGTGTGATTGATGACATATAAGCTTTACAAACGCTTCTCACTCTTGGCAGAAGTAACTATGAGTTCTAATTTCTAACTTAAAGTAGGATAAAAAATCCTCTTAATTACAATTAGCTGACAAATCAATCAAGGTAACTAAATGATGAATGAACATGATATTAATAATAATAATTCATCAGCAAAAGAGCGAATGATTGCTCCGATGAGTTATCAAGTAACTAATCAGCTATCAGAGAATGTCATTTTGACAACATTAGATGATCTTTATAACTGGGCGAGACTTTCTAGTTTATATCCCCTGTTATATGGAACTGCTTGTTGCTTTATTGAATTCGCTGCCTTGATTGGTTCGCGGTTCGATTTTGATAGATTTGGTTTAATTCCTCGTGCCAGTCCGCGCCAAGCTGATTTAATTATTTTGGCAGGCACTCTCAACATGAAAATGTCCCAACCAACAATGCGGCTTTATGAGCAAATGCCTGAACCAAAGTATGTCATAGCAATGGGTGCTTGCATGATTACTGGCGGGATGTTTAGCGCTGATTCTCCAACTGCTGTGCGCGGGGCTGATAAACTTATGCCCATAGATGTTTACATACCTGGTTGTCCTCCTCGTCCAGAAGCAATCATGGATGCGATTATCAAACTTCGCAAAAAAATATCTAATGAATCACTGCAAGAGCGAGATAAATTTAAGCAAATTCATCGCTTTTACAGTACCACCCATAATATGAAGCCTGTACCTCAAATTCATCAGGGTGAATATCTGCGATCGCCTGCTTTAAAACAACCACCTAAAGAGTTAGCACAAGCTATAGGGATGCCTGTTCCTCCTGCTTTATTAACTGCGAGAAAACGAGTAGAAACTGAAGGTTAGTTAACTGTTGATTGTTGACTGTTAACAGTAAATAGTAAGGTGGGCACTAATTATCATCAGGCTTTCAATGAAAGATTTAAAGGTACCCACCCTATAAATTTGATTATCGGTCAACTGAACCCATGATAATGTCGATGCTTCCTGTAATTGCCACAATATCAGCAACCTTTACCCCTTGTAGTAGGTGAGGTAAGATTTGCACGTTCACGAAATCAGCAGCACGGATTTTCCAGCGCCAGGGGAAAACGCTATCATCCCCTACTATATAAATGCCTAACTCCCCTTTACCTGTTTCGACGCGGGCGTAATGTTCACCTTTGGGAATTTTGAAAGTAGGGGCAATTTTCTTCGCAATGTACTGGTAATCAAACCCATCCCATTCTGATTTACGTCCAGCCGCCATGCGTTTGGCTTCCAGATTCTCATAGGGGCCACCAGGAAGACCTTTAAGCGCCTGACGTAGAATTTTCACGGACTCTCGCATCTCTCGCATCCGCACAAAGTAACGTGCAAGAATATCACCCTCATAACCCCATGCATCGAAGGATGATGCGGCCCCATGTTAATAGTCATGGGTTCGGTTCTGGTTTCAATTCTGGTCATAAAATCAATAATTATTGGAGATTTCTCTGTTGTCTTTTGCCTGTTCCTAAAACTACTTAGCTATGAGGATTGTTCACGTCTTCTACAGCTTGTTCTAAAATTTCTGATGGCAGCAATCCGGCACGATGAGCATCAGCAGGAACACCATGAGGCTCTAAGACTCCTTTGGGTAAGTAAACTAATTCTCGGAGCGGTGTCACCATGCTATCGTCGGTAACTTTATAAGGAAGCCTGCCCATAGCCACATTGTCATAATTTAATTGATGGCGATCGTAAACAGATAGTTCATAGTCTTCAGTAAATGACAAACAGTTTGTTGGGCAAAATTCCACACAATTCCCACAGAAAATACAAACTCCAAAGTCAATACTGTAATGCTTAAGTTGTTTCTTTTTGGATTCTTTATTAAATTCCCAATCTACAACCGGTAGGTTAATGGGACAGACTCGTACACAAACTTCGCAAGAAATACACTTATCAAATTCAAAGTGAATTCGCCCGCGAAAACGTTCAGAGGGAATAAGTTTTTCGTAAGGATATTGAACAGTAATAGGACGACGACGCATATGGTCGAAAGTTACCGATAGTCCTTGTCCTATATATTTACCTGCTTGAAATGTTTGTTTAGCGTAATTACTAACTTGTTGGAGAAAGTTAAACATGAGTATACTACTTTTAGTTAACTAATAGTATTAATCAGTACGGTAATAGCTGCTGTTAGCTATAACGTCTGCCAAATGGAAGGGTATACAATTAAGTTAACTCGTGATAAAAAATACAAATTTTTGTTTTAAAAATAGGAAATTTTTAATAGAAAAATCAAGATAAGTCTTGTGCAACTAAAGTAGATGATTTACTAATGCTAAACTTTTCTGCAAGCAGGGCAATGCTCGAAGCTCATTTCGCCTGCACCAAACTGCGATCGCCCGCCAGAATCTTCAGCGCATCAACACTACCATTCAACAAATAGCCAACCGCTATGGACAGTTGGTTGATCTCCACGCCCACTTCCTCAAAGGCGATCCATCTTGGTTCACCGCAACCATCGAGCCAAGTTTGCGGGGTGCATCGGAGGTAAGGCGGGCTTTTCTGCCCTATGTTGTGGGTAAATAAAAATACTTTTTCTTGAGTTGATATTAACAATCAATATTAACAATTAAATATTGCCAATCTAACCTTTAGATATAGATCAAAGCCAATCCTCATGGCAGACAATCCCAGGAAATCTACTCGCTAACATGAAACCAACGCAGAGTCATTGAGGACTAATGCCATGAAAACTTCAACAATCAACACTGCTCAAGTCCCTAATGTTGCCCCAGCTTACAATGGTGCCGATCGCAACGCCTGGATCTTTGGCTGGAACCCACAACAAGAACTATGGAATGGTCGTTTAGCCATGCTGGGTTTTGTCGCTTATCTTCTTTGGGATTTGGCTGGTTACAGCATTCTTCGGGATGTACTTCACCTGATTGGCTAGCAAGGTGAATCAATTTTGGATTTTGGATTTTGAATTTTAGATTGACACCATGCACGCAACTTGCTTGTCCACACCAAAAATCTTTAATAACCAACAATACTGTTATGCGAACATCAACATTTTCAGATTCCGCAATTCGTTATAGTGCTTTGAGCCTGGGTCTTTTGTTCTTGATACTTGGTTTAGCTGGATTTGTGCCAGCTTTTGTCTCTCCCTCTCAAAACTTTACCGCTGAACCAGGCTTTGGCTATATATTCGGACTCTTCCCGACCAACTATTTTCATAATGCAATTGGCATTTTAGTTGGGATTTGGGGAATTGCTGCATTTACTAGTTTAAGCGGAGCAATTGTGTTTAATCGCATCTTCGCTATCCTTTATGCAGCAGGTGCGATTTTAGGATTGCTACCGTTTTCCAATACCTTGTTTGGATTGACACCACTTTTTGGCAACAATATTTGGCTCAATGCGATTACATCTGCGATCGCTTTTTACTACGGATTTGTGAAGTCAGCCCAAATCAATATCCCAAGTACGTCAACTGCTCAACCTAGCGTGTAATAGCAGGGGGAGAAAAGCAGAATTTTGCTACTTGGTGAGGTACAGATAATCGTAGGGACACAAAATGTTGTGCCCCTACCTTGTACTTGATTTACCTAAAATAGGCATCCCCAACTTTAACACCTACTGGGAGTGCAAAATCCTTCACCTGAAAGGGTTGCAGCCCGAATTGTCTCTAGGGGAAATTTGGGAGTGCGATCGCTGTACAATAAACCGTTAGCTTCTTGGAAAGTATCAGTAAATTGTGTGTAACAAAATCCACTGAACAGTTCAATATTATTGACAGTTTCTAGTAAAGCACTGTATTTCATTTCTAACTCAGAGACACTCCAGCAGCGTTCATATCCCCAAGCTTGAGCTGCATCTGGCTTGTCATCAGGAGCGTAAGCGATACCACCAAACTCTGTGAGCATAACTGGTTGCCCTTGATGGGGAAAATTGTCGAGTGTGAGGATACGTCCTCCAGGGCGCTTATGATTCAGCATATCTGATACCTTCACTTCTGGCCCGTAACGACGAACTAATTGCTGCGGTTTGGTGTCATAATCATGAATTGCCAGAATGTCTGTATCTGTACTTTCCCAGCCATCATTACCAATCACTGGACGAGTTGAATCGAGGGTTTTGGTGAGGTGATACATTGCTAAAACATAGTTGCGGTGGGCGGCTGTCTCCACTAAATTTGGCACTCCCCAAGATTCATTAAAAGGCACCCAAGCAACAATACATGGATGGCTAGAATCTCGCTTGATGACTTCATGCCACTCCCGCGTCATCCGTTCTACTGCTTTGCGAGTAAAGCGATAGGCACTTGGCATTTCTTCCCAGACCAATAACCCTAAAACATCTGCCCAATATAAAAAGCGGGGGTCTTCAATTTTTTGGTGTTTGCGTACTCCGTTGAAACCCATTGCTTTGATGAGTTCGACATCACGCCGCAACGCCTCATCGCTGGGTGGAGTCATCAGCGTATCTGGCCAGTAGCCTTGATCGAGAACTAAACGTAAATAGTAAGGGCGACCATTGAGCATAAAGCGATCGCGCTGTACAGTAACTGTTCGCATAGCAGTATAAGATTTTACTTCATCCAGGAGGCGATCGCTGCTCCACAGTTGAATGTCTGCGTCAATTAGCGTTGGCTTTTCTGGACTCCACAATAATTCATTACGGAAGTCGTCAATCCCCGGATCGGCCAGGGCGATGCGGCGATTAATTTCCCCATTCAACACTTCGTAGGTATCATTCGCCAAGACTTTATCGCCAATGCTCAATTTCATCTTAATTTGTACGCCAGCAGCAGGTACATCACCCGCTAGCGCCGCTTCAAAACCAACTTCCCAGCGCTCAAAGTCAGAATTCCAGCACAGATGACCAAGATAAGTCTTACCCACTCGCTCAATCCAAACTGTCTGCCAAATGCCAGTAGTGCGAGGATACCAAATACTGTGCGGTTGCAATTGCCAGTCTTGCTTACCGCGAGGTTTGGCGAGGTCAAGTGGATCGTCTTGCGCCCACACTGTAACTTTTGTGATGCCACTGTCATTTAAAACATGGGTAATATCGAGGGAGAAATTGGTGTGTCCGCCTTCATGTTCAGCTATGTATTGATCGTTAACCCAGACACGAGCGCGGTAGTCTACTGCACCGAAGTGTAACAATAATCTACCATCACCTTCTGGTGTGGCAAATTCCCGCTCGTACCAACAGTTTGGGTGAAAATTATTGTCGCCTATGCCACTTTTAGTTGATTCAGGAGCAAATGGAACTTCTATCAGATGAGTCCATTGCTTCAGGTCACTGGGTTGAATACATTTTCCCTCGTCATCAAATGCAAACTTCCACAAACCGTTGAGGCTGTGCCAAGGCGATCGCTGTAACTGTGGACGTGGATGTGTGATTTCTTTCCAGCCAAAAGTATTCTTGTCATTGCTGTTAACTGATAACGCAACTCCATCATTATTAATATCTAATAATTTCATAAAAACCTCTTTTTTATTTATATTAAATTAAATCAATTAATTAAAAAAATAACTATTATAAAGGGCAATCATAAATTTTATAATTTTTGCTAGATGAAATTTTACTTATTTAAATTCAGAATTTGCTTCTGTTATCTATTGTTGGAATTTGAATAGTCAGCCATGAAGTTCATTTCACCCTACAATTAGAGCAAAAATATTCATAGGTATAACCCTAATTACTCTATACAATTGATCTTGCAAGCTCATCCCTAACTACTGCTTATATATTTGGCAGACTTGCTTAATATTTAAGCTATTACATACATTATAAATTGCATCATTAATGGTAATACACAAATTTTTGCTTTGCGTATTACCAAAAACTTGGCTTAGTTAATATTATAGAAATATTTTGATTAGTTTGGCTTCTACCAAAAGGATAGAACTAAGTAGTCATCAAGAACTGCATACACCAGAAGACATGAAAAATTCATTCATCCCCCTTGCTCCCTGCTCCCCTGCTTTTTCAAGCTAAGTCGGCGTGAATATTTATAGTTGGGATGGGCTTTGTTGCAGGAATAGCTTGAATATGCTTACAAGATTAGCATCTTGCCCGTCCGCAAAAATTACGGATGGGCAAGAAAGAAACCCAAAGTTAATTATTGGTGAGTTTTAATTTCCCGGAGTAACGCCTCATCAGAGTATTCTTTTTCCCAGTCGCCTTGTAACTTCAGCCGTACCGACTGTGCGCCGCCGCTAGGAGTGCAGACAACCCAGTAAGTATCTGGTTCTCCTTTAACTTGTGCTGCATCTAGAGCTTCCGAATTATCAGAAAGTCCGGAAAATGCTTGAAGACAGCTCCATGTAATTCCATCAGAATCTTGAACTTCTCTTTCCATATTTATTGTTAGTTAATGTGAACTGGGTAAAACTTCTGGGCGATCGTCTAAACTGAGAAGAAATTGAATTAAATTTGTCTGTTCTTCAGTAGTAAAACCAGCTTCTTGATCTACCCAATAAGCGTGTCCGCTACCATCGACATTTGACTTTTGTAAATCAGGATGAGCTTGGTTAGCTGTAACTGTCGCTTCACGTAGATTGCGGTCAACTAGTACCCGTAAGCTGGCTTCTGGGTCGGGTAAAATATTTTGCATTAATGTACCCGCCATGCCAATCTGCTCAGAGTTTGTTACGACAAAATGTCCATCTTTTTCATCTTGCTTGAGTGCTTCCGCACTAGCAGCCACGCCACCATCATGTAAATAAGGTGCAGTGAGATATAATCCAATCAAGCTTGGTACTTTATAGCCTCCGGCTGGATTGTTAATTGCAAAAGCTAACTGTTGTGCTTTGAGTGGCGTAATATCTGTAGGAACTTCTAACACTGGAGGATTCACAGGTAAGGGAACAGAGACGCTATTGGGGTAGGTTTGGGGTGTGGTGAAGTTCTTAGCGAATGCTGCTAGTGTGGGAGCGCGTGATGGTTGAGTTCCAATCTCGTTTTGAGCAATCACATCATGATTAGTAAAGTAGCGTCCGCTATGACAATCTATGCAGCCAGCACGATTAAATACAGCCGCACCTTTTTCTAAAGAAGCAACATCACTAATTTGAATGGGTGGTGGTGCTAGAGTATTCTGCCAAGCAGACATTCCATTGAGTTGTTCGCCAACAGGTAAACCAGGAGAAGATGCCATTAACCCATCCAACATAAATGGCGAACCTTTGGGATATCCTGGCATCCGAATTACTTCATTAATTGCAGGTTCTCCGGGTGTGGGGTCGATTTTGTCGAAAAATTCTGATGGTTTTGCACCTTCAGTCAATCTAAAATCAGGATTTGCAGCATTTTGCAGAATTACGCCTAAATAGGTTTCCTTATCAATTCCTAATACAGCTTGGCTTGCATCAGCGCCATTTGTGCCATCAGAATTAGTGGCATGGACGTTGCTATTTAAGGTAGTCAAACCATGAAACCAACCAATTGCTGAATGACCACTCCAACCATAAGGCCAAGCATCATAAGTATAAGATGAGGGAATTTGTGAGGGATTGTTTACTAAAGTGCCAGTAGAATCAAAGTTTCCTGGCGGCCAAGTTAGCAATTTGGCATCAACAGCATCCTCCACGGCTTTGGCATCTGGTAAGCGCGATTCTGCACCATCAGCTTTGATGTAACTATGTTCTCCTGGCGGAAATTGTGTTGGATTTACATCTGTTTGGCGAAACATAGCTGCGGAATTAGTCGCAAATGCCAGAACTAAACCTGTATTTACATCATTATTGGGTGCGCCTTCAATAATGCGTCCGGTTTTATCGTCAACTGTGGCGTGACATAAAGCACAGGTAATCCCAAATCTCAGCTTACCTTTAGTGAAGCTGGCACGCATACCCAACGGTACCAGGGAATTTGCGGGTACATCTAAGCCTGTATTTAACAATGTGCCAGCTTTAAAAGTGCGTCCGCCGATTGTCACATCTTCATTGATGGGAATTTGCAGATTAGTTGTGTGCTTACCACCAAGTTTTGCGATCGCTTGTCCTACAGTTACCAAATTAATCGGGCCGTTCAATGCTCCTACAACATCAGTTTGGAAAATTTCATTACCAAAAGTATCTGAGTAAAAAGCATCCCGTCCTAGCTTTAAAGTTTCCTCTGTCACAGCAAACGCGCCATTTTCAGGAGATAGTTGTTTGCGTCCTGCTTCTGTCTCTAGTAAGCGTGTTGCCTCTTGCTTATTAATCGCGTATCCCAAAATATCATAATCACCAACTTCTTGAGGCGCAGCCTGTGTCACAGGTGTAAAAGTTTTATCTAGGCTAGGAGTTTTACCTAAGACAATTTCTAGCCTGTAGGCGAAAAAACTCACAATAATTACTAAAAATAACAATATCCCAATAGTCCGCCATTTATTTTTTTGAGGCTCTATTTTAGGAAGATTGACATTTTGACTGATACCTGGGTCAGTTTTCATGATTTTAATGTTACAGATGAAACACTTACCTTGATACAAGTCACATTTAAGCGGAGCATTAAATTAAAAACTTCATCCTTATAGCCGATTTCATCCATAATTAGGGAATGATTTTGCTGAAAAAACATCTAATCTTCGTTTTATCGCCATTGATCGCTGCTTAATTCTGCACTCAAATACCTGGGTTTGCCCGTAGCTGTCTAATATCAGTTTTGCTATTCATCAGAGGATGATATGAAATCCTAAATTTATCTAATTAATGGCTGAAACTAGTGAATTATTATTAGCCGAGAAATTTAATTATACTTGTAACTTTCTTAAGCTGATATGTAAGCTACACATCAAGCCTGCGTAATATTAAAGGTTTATATTCTGCTATATATTTGAAATAGCAAACTCAAAAATAAAAAGACAAATGTATTTTCCCGGCGTGTTTTTGCCTAGTATTTAGGTAAATTATCAATATACTTAAAGAAGCAGACTTAATAATATTGGTTTCCACTATTTCGAGGATTAAAAATATTCTTTTGACGTGATGAAAATGAAACCTGTTTCGGATACTCAATTTTCCGAGTTTATATGCCAAGGTTTTTAGTATTTAGCGTCTATGTTGCGATTACCATCGCGGCTTTCTCCCTAGCTGGCTGCGTGCGTGAGAAAACGAAAAAAATTGTCGGATTTTCGCAAACCGAGAACATCGGCCCGTGGCGCGTCGCCGAAACGAATAGTATTAAGGCTGAAGCCGCCAATACTGTCAACGTTGTAGCTATCGTTACCAAGCCCACCAATCAAGCGATCGCTACCGACTCCACCGTTAAGGGTATCATTTCCTGCTAAACCAAAGAGTTGATCGTCACCGCCAAAACCTTGAATGTTATCGTTGTTGGCTGTTCCTTGGATGATATTGTTGCGGGATGTACCAGTGATATTATTGATGAATTGGGTAATTTGAATGACAAATATGTCGCTGATGCTAGCATTGCTACTGTCTGTAGCTTGGACTTTAATGCTGAATGTTCCGACATCACTCAGGCTGGGAGTACCATTGAAACTGCGGGTATTGGGGTTAAAGGTTAACCAAGCTGTTACAGCAATTTTCAGGTAAATAGACCACAGTGATGGAACCAACCGAAGGCATCATCTTCGGTAATATAATTGACAGCAAAAGCCATTGCTTGGTCGAGTGATTCCAATGTGCGTGCTTCACAGGAACGGAGAAATTGCTTGAGTTTCGACAAACACAGTTCTATGGGAGATAAATCCGGAGAGTATGGAGGTAAAA
>NZ_JACJQG010000113.1 GCF_014696435.1 Calothrix anomala FACHB-343
AATAATCCTGACAATTGAAGGGGTATCGAACCCCTCCAATTGTCCCGCAATTCCCCTCACCGCCAACCTTCGGTGTGGCGGGAGTACCCTTGCGGAGGTCTAGATGGTTTGAAAAGTTTCAATCCCGTTGCCAGGATTCGCTAAGTTTCAAGTTAACTTCGCTATTTTCCAGCAGTAGCGTTTTATGTTTCAATCCCGTTGCCAGGATTCGCTAAGTTTCAAGCCTATATAGAAAAAGTTTTTAGCACCTTTTTCTCTAGGTTTCAATCCCGTTGCCAGGATTCGCTAAGTTTCAAGATTTTGGATCTAGCAATTTTTCCAAAACGGTTTGCTGGTTTCAATCCCGTTGCCAGGATTCGCTAAGTTTCAAGACGGTCATTGCCGTTGCTGCTACCGCCGCATCTGCTGTGTTTCAATCCCGTTGCCGGGATTCGCTGCATTTCAAGTCCGCCGCCTGAAACCCTTACAGAGCAAGGATTCCACAAGCAAATTTGGCAGACCTCAAAAATGACCTCATTTCAGCCTCGCTTATTGCAACAAATTCCTATTTGTCGCAATTCTTCAAACGCTGTAACTATTAACTTGTCAAGGTTCTGGCGATTTTGGCAGAACCCCCCAGGTTTTAGCCCCCGCTTCGGTTTGCCAAACATCAATTTAATAGCATCATCATACGGGTATTCTCCAACAATGTCCAGACCTTTGGAGAAAATACAGCGAATTGCAAGTTAGTGAGGTACAGATAATAGTTGATTGTAGGGGCATTGGCACCGCCATGCCCAATGCCCAATGCCCAATGCCCCATGCCCAATGCCTAATGCCCAATGCCCAATGCCCAATGCCCAATGCCCCTCACCTAAAATTGTACAGACCTTTGGTCACATAACCGCAAAGCACGTACCACCAAAGAATAAAGCTGTAAAAATTCCACCTCATCAATAGTAAAAAACTCATTCAAATCCAACTCTTTCAGCTGGTAAACATTACGACTTAAATTTCCCTCCGATAAAGGCAAAAAATCAGGTAAAAATTTTGTCATACATCGCCAGCTATCGGCAATTACCTGCTGTGATTTTGGAGATAATTCAATCTGCTTTAACTTAGCCACATCATTACTTTCAAAACCCCTCGCCCAAGCAGAATGATGACGACCAGCAGCCATAATTACCACACAACCAAAGTATTTAATTTGCTCAGTATCTTCTGTAAAATGCTCCTGAAGTAGAGGAATTAAAGATTTATGTAGAATTTCTCGTGCTAAAAAAGCACTTTCAACCGCATGATTAGGACGCTGATTTTTCTTTTCAAAAGCTTTCAAAGCAGCTTTTTGTACTTCATCTTCAGGATTGTAATCGGTATGTGCTAGCAAATATTGGCGAGGATTTTTACCTTTAAAACGGTGATGGGCAATTTTCTGCCATTCTCGCATTACCTGCTGCCATTTTACCTGCAATTTTCCTAAATCATGGGTAAAAATTGCTAAAAATACTAAAATTTCAAACAAAGCTTCAGCTTCATTGACTTCTGCTTGGGGTAAAATTTTGGCTTTGATAAACTTACCACCAGCAACTAATAACTCATCGCGAACGCTGCGGTAATTAATATCTATAACTTCACCATTTTTGAGAATTTTTGTAGAAAAATTATCCCGCCAACATTTCCACATTAAAACCAAATGACCTACATAATTATCCATCCGATAGCGGTATTGACTGGCAATAATTTTCTCTCTTTTGTGTGGAGAGTTAAACCTATTTCCTGGGATATTCACTCCTATTTGTAAGCCAATTTCCTCATCATAGTAAATATAGCGATTATTTACCAAAATCCGATAACACCCAATCAAAAAGTCACGGGAAGTTATCCGACTTAGCACAGGCTGACTGTAAGTTTGTGATTTATTTTTTGGGGTTTCAATGCGTTTAAAAATCCAATCATCCCCAAAAGCTAAACTCTCTTGAAAATCTCGCCAAGCTTTACAAAGGGTAGAAATTGGCACAGAAAAAGGCAGTAATTTTTGTATATCAATTTCTTGCCCATCATCGCAATCAATTAAACCAGATTCACTCCAAGTAAAAATATTGCGATTATCTACCTTGCGAATCAAATCACTTGCAGCAGATTCATCACCTCTAAAAATAGCATCAGTAAATCTACTTTCAAACTCCATTTGGCTGTTACTTCTGCGTTTGAGAAACAGCGAATCTTCCTCAGCATGAACTAAATTAATCCATTCTTCTTCAATTCTAAAACCAACGTGATGATTTACCTTTTCCGATTCTGTATGTGCTTGCAAAACTTGCCAAGTCAATTCACATATTTCTTTTTTATAGGGTAAAAAGCTTTCCTTGGGCTTGGTGATCTCAATCTTTTCAGATTCTAACTTTTCAACATCAGCATCTTCCCAATCAAATAAATCAGTATTAGCTAATACCTGATTCTTTTGATTAATTTCCACATTTCTATAGACAAAAACCTCGCCACTTTCCCCTGAAAACCTCGCACAACGTCCAGCACGTTGTAACAGAGAATTCATCGGACAAAGTTGTGTATGCAAAACTTCACAAGTAATATTAATTCCCGCTTCAATTACCTGAGTCGCAATCAAAACATGACAAGTATTATCGCTGTTATTTTGCCAATTTTCCGCAAATATATTTGTTAAATAATTTTCTTTATTAGCGCGATGTTCAGGTAAAAATCTGGCGTGCAGTAGGGTAATATTTAACTCCCAATCGTGATTTAAACTTGACAGATCGCGATAAATTCCTTGTGCTTGAGAGACAGTGTTACAAATAATCATAACTCGCTGCCGTTGCTTGGCATAAATATCATCCCAAATAACTTGCGCGTTCAGAGGTAGCGACATAGCACGAAAAACTCGACAGCGATTAGCCTCAATTACTTTTAAATCAGAGTCTTCAACGCGAACAATTTCCATGATGTGAGGATAAATTTTATATTTACTCGGCAATTATTTTTTGAATTTGACTTGCAAGCTCATCTGTTAAAGTTGCAGTCATTAATAAACAAGGTGAAATTCCTTTAACTTGTTGCAACACCTTTAAAACAGTAGTAAAAGAGCGTTCTGGGTCGAGTAAATGTAATTCATCAAACACCAAATAAGATGCAAATACTACTCCAGCATTCACATTTGCAGAACCACGACCAACAGAATAAGGAATATTTAAAAAGCTGCTCAACAACTGGTCAATTGTACAGAAAATAATATCACCTTCAAACCGTGGATCTTCGGGGTTTTCCCCTGTTTGTAAAGTCACTACCAAGTTACCAGATGAGGGATAAAGCCTTTTCCAGTTTGTAACTAATCCCTCTACTCGCTGACGCAGACTATTAGCCAAGGTACGCAGAGGTACAACATAAATCAGCTTATTGGGAAAATCGAGATTCAGGGTTTTGGCGAATAAAAAAGGTGCGATCGCGGTTTCCGTTTTCCCCGAACCCGTAGGTGCGCGCAGGATGGTATCATCATGGTTGAGGATGCGTGCGATCGCTTGGGTTTGGAAGTTGTAGGGATGATGGGTAGTGAGGGTGTGGAACAGATGTGCGATCGTAATTTGAGTGTCGTTACTCATGATATTTGACATTTTTGATACTACCGTCATCCTTTAAAGCAGTAATTCTGACTTTGACATCCTGTCCTTCTTCCAAAAAAGCAGCTTTTTTATGCTCTTTTGTGGTTTTTTTCGTTCCATCTAGTAATTGATAGGTAACTTCAACTCCCTTAATATTAGAAACCTTTGCATCTAAAATTTGACCTTCTACAAATTTCTGAGATAATTTCGCTGGATTTTCTTTTTTTGGTTTTGGTAAATCTCTATTAGTAATATTCCGAACCCTTCGTTTATCTTGTTCTGGAACACCCATGACTTGAAATGGAGTTGGTAGTACTGGACGATTTACATATTCTTTAGTATCAATAGTCATGTAACGAGTATCATTTGCTGATGGTGGTTTATCACAGCGCAACATCAACAAAAGCATCTGAATCCGAGGGATTTCACATAACTTGACAGCATTATATCCTTCTGGATGGTCATCTGGATGAATATTATCAGTAATGTATTTCTCAAAAGCATTAATACAAGCTTCAGATTTTGATGCAGTATTGCTCTGGTTTGTTTCTCCAGTTAACCACTGATTACCATTAAATAACCCTGAGTAACGCTCTGAACGAGTATTTAACAAAACCTGATGTTCAATTTTAACAGCACCCATACCTAAAGGCTTACCCATCCCCAACGATAGGCAATATTTAGGGTCGGCTGCTATTTTTAATATCCATAAAATTGCACCTAATTCAATATTGCTGAGGTTTTCAAAATGGATATTAAACTTAAATATAACACCTGGTTTAATAGGTTTAATTTGAGTATACTGTGAATTGGCTTTTTTGATTTTATCTGTATCAGCTTCTTCTATATCTTCTTGTTTTACATTTGGTTTATGCCAATATAGTTTATGACCACGAATAATTGTTTCTCCAGGATTGGTTTCTTGTGGTGCTTTGCTAGCATAATGCTTAAGCTGAATTTTTTCGGAACTCGTTTGAACTAAGTAATGTTGAAATGTTGTTGGCTTAGGATTAGAGAGGATTTTTGGGGTAATTGGATTCTCAACATCACCAGTTAACCAAATATCATCATTAACTGTCTGTTCGCAAATTCCATTTTCTATAAAAATCCTACCAGCTAAAGCTTTTAATTTTTCTGAATTTTCTGCATCATAATTTTCCTGTAAATCTTTATCTTGATGCCGAATAAATCCAAATATAGAATCAGCTAAATCAAATTTTTCGGATTTCCTAATACTTTGAGGAATAAAGTCAAAAGCTGAAGCTGCTTTTCCATCTCTCAAAGGAGAATAAGGAATGCGAAAGTTTGGACAATGACCAAATAAAGTTACTTCTGTCTGTCCATTTTGAGGTTCGCAATAAAAAATTGGTCGTCCTGCTTCCAAAACCCCAAAATCTTGATCAAAAGGTTCTTGTTTCTGAAAGTCAGTTAACGCACTCCTATAGTGCTGGATTGCATCATCATTAATTTTAATATTATCTACATCATTATTGATTTCTGGAACAATGCAATGGTTGCGGCGATAAAGATTTTCGGAACTATCAGAAGACTCCAGCATATTACCACTGGTAACAATAACTCCTAAATTAGGATATAAATTCTTGTTAGCGCTTACTTGTTTGGTAAATCTTCTCGGACTTTTCAAGAACGTATCGCCAAAACTTACATTTATATATTGTGGACGATATTCTCGTTGATTCATTTTAATTAAAGTCTGAATTTTTGACAAATCCCGTTCTTTCACCCAAATGAATGAAGATTTATCAATAGTTTTAGCTGGTTGAACATACCAATTACTTCCTTTACGAACTAAATAACCAGCCTTAACATTTTTTACCAGTTTTCTATATTCATTTCCTAATGGATCATCTTTTTTTGCAGCAACCGCACGAAAGAAAAAATGTTGTTGATCTGATACAGCTTCTATTTTACTGAAGCTAATAATTTCGATCAAATTTCTGAGCATTCCTCGCAAGCTACTACCAGGGATAACTGGTTTTCTAGGTTTGTCAGCTATCCCTGTATAGAAAAAATTAGGTAAATCTTTTGATTCAGCACCACATGCAAATTCTTCTTTAGTTAATCCGCAACGAATATATAAAGGTGATTCAGTTGTCAGTGTACATTTAATCCGACCTGTATATCGATTCTCCGATTCAGGATAATAAACATTATGCTGAGGTAGAGATTTAGGCTCAACTTTAACTATATCATTTGGTAACTCTACAAAATTATAAGGTGCTTTTGCTTTTCTATTCTCTGGTACATTATTTAGATGTCTGGGAAGCATTCGCTAACTCCTTTTCAGTAGTAAGATTAACTAAGCGACTTAAATAAATACGAGCTAAACCAGTTTCTTCGTCATTATGAATATAGTGGCGAACGCATAAACGCAATGGACGATGTAATTTTTGATTGGCATCAAAATTAATATCAACTAAAGGTACAGCATGGCACAAACCTTGCGAACCATCCGATACTAAAGTAAAACCATCGCTAATTGTTTTTGCTTGTGTACCCCAAAGAATCTGATTTTCAGGAATAAATTCTGTATTTTTTTCATCTTGAATAAGACGCGCTTTAAAACCCTCATCAGTTTTCCAAAGCATCACTTCAGAACTTTCACCAAAAATTCGACATTGCTGTAATGTCAATTTCCGCAATTTGGCAAATTCAGAAAATATACTATCTGCTGTTATCAAATTTCTATCTTGAAATTTACCCCAAATTACCCCATCTTCAGCATGTGCTAATAAAAACTTTAATTTGTATTGACTCGCTGGGACTTCCAACCATGTCCTGATATCAAAATTATCTGGAACTTCTAAAGATTCACACTTTGGCTTATTCAAGCAGTTACCTCCTGATGTAAAGCAGCAACAAATGTTTCTAAATCTTCAGCATTATCTATTAATAAAGGTTCATTTACGGACTTTTGTTCAATTACCCAAGTTTTCTTGTCAAACTCAATAGTTGCGTGTTTTCCCTGTAACCTTCCCCGTCCGATACTACTGGTTCCACCTACAGGTAAATCACCAGTCCATAAATCTTTGAGCAATAAAAGTAGTAACCCAATTTCATAATGCTTTGGTTGACGCAATTCCAGTTTGATAACTAAACTTGTTTCATCATTTCCAAAAATAGGTTGCTCGTTGAACAACGCACCATGCAAAGCTCCACCTGTAAATCTATCGATTGCAATCCGATTTTGGACTAAATCTGTAGTGTTATTAATTTCAACTTCATCAACAATTAAACGGCTAGCTTTTGCTTTTTTGGTATTTTCATCAACGAAGCCAAATATATCGCTAACAATATTTATATTTACACCAATAGTATTAACTATCCTTTCCGCACGATGTCGCAACACACCAGTTAAACTTGTACCGGATAATATTGATTTCAACTCACCATTGCGTCGTGACTTGAGATGGACAACATCCGGTGCTTTATCCGTCGATGCTTGTCCCGAGCGAATTAATAAAGGACTTGCGAGGGTAAATATAGCTGTAATGGTTAGGTGTTGTCTTTTATGTTCTCCATCGAGAGACAAACCCAAAGCATCAGCGATACTGTCATGAGTTGGATAATCATTTAAAAAACCCGATTCCCAATGTGGGAAATTTAGCCATTGTATACGTTGTTCGTAGTCTCTTAAATCAAATTGCCATACTTGCCATTTTTCCACATGACAGCGACCAAAACCACGACGTTTTTTAATTCCTAGACGAATTTTACTTGTTTCTAATCCTTGGAGACTAATTACTAATTCTTTAATTAATCGCTCCCTATTACTTTCTTGTTCTATCAATAATTCAAAGTAGAGATTAAATACTGTCCCCGCTTCAAGAAATTCTAAATCGTATTTGGCTCCATCATCTGCGGTTCTCGTGACGCTGTTGATTTTAACTCCATCGCGCAACTCTACTTGAATTATTTCGCCACTCAGAGCATCATTGACGATTAGAGGACTTTGTTCTCCATCATCATCGCTACGTTGTCCACCAAATAAAATTGATTCTTCATCTGCATAATAGCCATTTTCATGCTCTCGTAAATAGTTTCTTAAAGCACCAGCTATAGAAGAACCCATTAATAAAGCTTTATCTTCTATACTATCTCGTAAAACCTGTAAATCAGTATCGCCATCATTGTCACCACTTCCCAAACAAGTTGGAGTATCTAAAATTAAACTTCCCTTGATAATTATCCGTTCAATAATATAGCGTTGATTGCGATTTGTGAGCCGTTTGTTTAGACAGTCTTTACCGATCATTATTTCTCCTTCATTGCTTTTTTAGCAACTGCCATAATTAAGCGCAATGTATATTTTTTAGCTAATTTATGATTTAGATTACTTTCAATATCACTAATTTTGACTGTTAATTCTTGTTTGTTACTAATCCATGAATCAGGATTATTTAACCATGTGTATAACTTTTCTTTAAAAGATTCGTTATTGATTTTAGCTCGTTCAAATTGTCCGCTAGCGTTAGATGGTAAATTATTTAGTAGAGCTAGAACTAAATCGCAGTTTCCACTTGGTAATGCTTGTCTTGCTATCAATCGTAAGCGAGATAACTGACTATTAGAAATAGTACCCTTAATATCTATATAACTAAGCTCTTTTTTTAGTTTCTGCTCTAGTTTTTCTTCCAGCAATCTTGCAAGCATTTGGGTTGCAATATCACGGGATAATTGATTTTTTATTTGTGGCTGACTAGACGATTTAGGTTTATCAGGTAAAGCGATTTTAAAAGACTCATCGTTGCGTAAATTCACTGCGATTCTACCAAATCCATCAATTCTCCTTTCTCCCAAACCTTGAGCTTCTAATTGTTGTATTTGTTCTGGTGCGATCTCAATATGCTCAAAAACAAATACACTACCTGCTGCTAATGCAGGAACTTGAGGTAAAGGTAATCCCCATTGTCGATTAAATCCGCCAATTAATGTACTGCTAGTAAAACTTTCTTTTGGCTTCAGTTGTATATCATCTTCTAATATTCTTTTTAATTCACTCTCTAAAATCTTTGTTAGTGGTGCAGATACTTGTTGTGGAGATGGGGGAATAACTGCATACTGTCCCCATTCATCTCGTAAAATCAAATCGCTGAGTAGTGTAATTGTGAAATTCTCATGTTCGGTAAGGTTTTCCGGGGAATCTACTTCATTCCAGTTATCATGAGTCTGAATGTCTATAATTTTTGTATGTCCATAACCCGCACTTTGAGAACCGCCTAACCAAAGGTCTTCTGATTTTTGCAATAATTTTAATAAGTTTGTATCTATCTCTTTGCACAAAATTACAGCTTGAAAAGTTTGTCCTGCATCAATAGCATCGTAGCGGAAAATTTCTCCTTCACCTGTTGTTTGGCTTGAACGTCCCTTAGTGCGATCGCGTCGGTTATGAATATTTATTCGTCGTTTTTCTTTATAATATTTAACACAACCACTTTCTACTGTCCAAAATCCTTCACCCACAAATTTAGGAGTTTCAGGTTCACCTTCGTTTCTATAAACACTAAAGTCATAAGCAGGAATATTAGGTATATCTTCGCTTAATTCTATATCTTTATCACGAAACCAAGAACGAACTATGGGAAGAGTCCGCTTTTTCTTTTGACTGAGTAGATAAGCATTTAAATATTTCACTTGTTTACTATCAAAAAATAAACTCTGTACCTCCTGACTTTCTAAATCAACTTCTGACAAATTATGATGCTTTATATAACGTCTAATTATGGCACCGCGAATCATACTTCCAGGGATATGAGAATAAGAAACATCACTATTAGGGTCTCCTTGAAATGAAGTAGCTAATAAGGGTTGTTTTGTATATAAAGAAAAAGTAATTGCTTTCATGGAAAATTTTACCTAACCTTTCCAAATAACTTTAAATATTGCTGTGTAATTTCATTTTCATCAGTATCATGTAAAGTACAATGGACATGACCACGACCTCGATTCCGTCCACTTCCTAAACGCCGTAACGCTAGAGTACTCACTGCCAAAAGTGATAGTATTTCATCGCTTGGTTGAGCCTCAAATAATAAATCTGCTTGAAATTCTAGTTGGCGAATAACAACACGGAAAGACCGTAAACTTCCCTTATTAGCTACACCATTTTCCCAATCAATTGCTGTTTGACGGCGAATAGAACTTAGGGAATTTAGCACATCTTGGCTTGTCAGTCGCTCGCTATCTATTTCATAAGCGACAGCTTGACGTAAATCATCGGGTAAACATGCGTCTCCGATATGCATTGCTGCTATTGTTCCTAATTTATTACCTGGAATACCAAATAAATCACCAGCTATATTTTCCCAGTAATTTTTCTGATTATCTTCTGGTAAAATAGTAATTAAATTATCACATTCTTCACTCAATAAACCTTTCAGGGTGCGTCCTCGTAAATAGGGAAATCCATATTTATCGTGTTCTACTTCTTGGTCTATTAAGCCTGCAACACCATCACCACGACCAAAAGTTGTATCGCTTAATAACTTAATTTTTAGTTTATATATCATTCTTACTCATCCAATGCTAGATAAAAATCTATTGCTTCAATCGCATCAAAATATCCACATTTTTTACCCAACCATCCTTCTTTAGCTAATTTATCAATATCCTGACTACACTTAGGATAATCAGGTAATTTATCTAAACCTTTATTCCGCAGAAACTCCTGAGTTGCGAGAGAACCCTGACGTAATACATCACGCAAATCCATGATTATGTTATAGCGATCGCACCATTCTTCATCTTCATGAAATTGCCTAACAATATCAGTAAAACCTTCCCAAGTACGCCAATCATCATCATGTTTATTTAGTCGCACAGGGCGCATATTTAATTCACCTGATTCTACTTTATATTCCCGTTGGCGAATTTCTGAAATCGAACCAGATAAACCACTGGCTGCTAAATGCCAATCAAGTGCTGAAAAGCTTTCATCGTCATTTCCTCTGCTCTCTTCTTGAAATTTCTTAGCGACTCGACATAAAGTTTCACTAAGTTCGTATGCTCGTGCAAATGGATAATGGGTTTTGACAACACAAATACCTGCACAAGCTGTTAGTTTTTTTCCATCAGCTATCGTTTGTTTTTCAAGCTCTCGCAGATATAAAGCAGCTAATTCTAACCCCAATCTTCCCTCACAAACAAAAGTGGTATCATCGCCACCATAAACTAAAGGACGAAAAGGAAGATAGTATTTACCTTTTAATTTAAACTCTCCTAATTTACCTACAACTTTATCTTCTGCAATCGAATTAATAATAGTCTGAGTGACAGCGATTAGCGCTTTCTCTCCTGCTTGTTGGATGCTACGAGATAGCTCTCGCATTGCATTAATATAATCTCGATTTTCTTTTCCATTACCATGTTTTTGAAAGCGTTTACCCATCCCATTTCCATCAGCATGGATTACCGCAGCATAACTTGATTCTCCTGGCGATCGCCCTAAATTATCAGTACGGTAGGGAAATTGATAAATATTTGGATCAACTACACCTGCAAATAGTTTTTGTAGTTTAGCATTAGCCTGGGGAGCAGCAATTAATTTCTGCTTAGTTTCTCTAGAAATTAAATAACTTTTCTCTTCCTCACCATCCTCATACTTAATATAAGTATTGCTTCTATCTATAGCGGGTAAAAGACTTGAATTACAACTTGCTGTTACTCCTAAGCCAAGAAGCGGAGCAGAAACAATACGCTCATATTTCTGGCGCTCAATTTTATTTGTTACTAAGTCTTGAACTACTTGATATAGTTTCTTTTGTCCATTCCAATCAAATTCTTGATGAGCAACTAATAAATTTAGTCCAGGTGCTTCTAATAATACTTTCCTGCTGAGAATTTCAGTAAACTCTATTGCCATTTGTTTGGACTTGAATATTATTAATGCGTTACCACCACCTGAATAAATTAATTCTGCATTACAGTTGCTACTTTCAATTGCTTTTGTTTGTCTATCTTTAAGTATTCCTAATTGTTCTAAAGTTTCTTCTACCCATTCTCCTGTAGCAGCAGAAACTAAATGCGATGCTCCAATATTTTCTCGTAAGCGGTTGCTACTAAATACATAACCTTGAATACCTGTAGTGTCAATAAAAGTTATTGTCAATTGACTCATTTTGATGACTCCCAATCATTTTGAGCAATCCAATCAGCAATTTCTTGAGATAAATTTGTTAAATGCTCGCGTCCAAAAACCTGAATTTTGTAGTCTTTACGCTCATTTTCTGGTTCTGCTTTTAGGACATTAGTAATTTCAGTTCGTAACTCTTCTATATCTTCAGAACTGGCACAACAAACTAAAGCTACTCTGGCTTCAGAGCCACCTAATTGCTGCGCTCTAATGTAAGCTTCAAATAGTTTTTGCTTGCAATCACTTTTCCTATCAATTGTAGTGCATGAAATAGCAAATAATTGATAACCTCGCATGAAAGCTACATCAAACTGAAACTTGGTTTTTGATGGATTATTGGGATTTTTAATCCAAAAAGAAGCAGCACTATCATGAATATGATTCTGCTTGGATATTGCTTGAACCTGTTGTAAAACATAGTGTTCTAACCACTCACCATCTAACCATTCACATACTTTTTCTAAATTCCTCAGTCCTTTCTGCTTAATAGTGTTTAGAAATAAGGTTTCTGCTGGTAAGTCCAGTAACATTAAAGCTTTTTGGATTTTAGTTTGAGATTTTAATAACTCCAAACTCAGTCCTTCAACATCAACATTTGTTAGCTGCTTTTCTGTTAACCAACGACCTTTATTGTTTCTTGTTTTTTCTCTGAGTACTTCATTACACCATTTACGCCATAATTTTACTAACTCTCCCTCAGAATGGAATACTGCAAATGCTTTTGCTGTTTCTGGTAATTCTGGTACATCAACTGGATCGGAGTTCCAACTCCATCCATGTATTTGAAAAACTTTTACAAGCTTTACAGGTAATATTTCTGGTTTAACTTTTAAACATTGACGTTCTCTATCTTCCCTATCTATGCACATTTCTAACCGACGAGGGTCAAGATAGCTGAAAATAGTATCAGAACGATTCGCAAAAGCTGCTTTGTAACCATGTACAGCCATTGCTTTTGTTCCACCAGTATAATTCAGCCCTATTTTTCCACTTTTAATTTTTTCTAGTTCTTCCCGAATTTTCTTTTGAATGTGGAATGCATCCGACTCATAATCACCGAGCGATCGCAACTCTACATCCTTAAACCCATTTAATTCACTTTTGAGAATCTTTTGCAGTCGTTTCGCTGATTTTTCGGTATCTGTTGTATGTATTAAGTATGCAGTTCCCCCTTTATTTAGCAAGAGATTCGCTGCAACATAGTTAGGTAAAGGATTCTCACCAATCAGCAAAAACAAATGGTCTACTTTATACCCATCAAACTCTGGTGTACTCATGCGGTAGATGTATCACAAAATTGTCATGCCCATTATGGCACAGCATCGGAAATACCCTCTTCCAAATAGCTGCTAATCTATAAACAATCGCTCAAATGCCTAAAACTACTGTGAATACCCTATTTAAAAAAGCTCCAGATTGTAAACTTTTGCAAAAACTAGCAAATGGCTCCCTTGACCAAAGTCAAAATCTTACCCGTGCTATCCGCTTATGGGCATTGCTACGGTGGCTATATAGTGAAAATGGTTACATAAGCCTCGCAGATACCTTTACTTATATAGATTGGCGTAAAGCTTTTTTTACTGAAACCCACAAGGATGAAAAGCAAGCAGACATTCTTAAGCATCAAGATTCTAACTGTGCTTGCAGCAAAACAACCAAACAATGGTTATTAGAATTGGAAGTACCCACTGACGAATGGCAAAATTCTCTACAAGCGCAAATACCCATAGCTGACTCGGAACTAGAAAAGCTTTTAGAGGAAAGATTATTTGGTCAAGTTCGTAAATCTCTGCAAAGCGACTTCGACTTATTAGTCAGTCGTAATTATCTGCAAAGAATAAATCAGAATACTGGTAGAAGCAAATATTATCGTCGAGTAGAAAAGTTACCAAATTTTAAAGAAACCGAAAAGACTCCTCTGACTCAAGCAAATTTAAGCAGGAAGAAACAAGCCTATTTAGCAGGTACTTTAGGTTTATTTAGTTTTCTTGACCCTAATTTACCAGTACTAGCCGAAGAATTTTCAGAGCAAGAAATAGAGGAAGATAATCATCGGATATTTCTCTATGTTGACTATGTAGTACCAGAATCGAGTTCAACACAAGATGCAGTAGATGAAATTCAGAACCAATTGCAAGAAATTTGGGATGGTGGGCAAATTATGCCTTTACTGTTGACGTATTATAGCGCCCATCAAAATCAAATAAAAGAGTGTGTCATTTATCCAGTTTGTATTTATTTCATGGAACGAGCTAAATATCTATGTGCTTATGGAACTACTCCTAAAGGTGATATTAATTGGTACAAATATCGTCTTGATCGTATTCTTTCACAACATATAGAAATGCTAGATTGGAAGGATGTTCGAGTTCCACAAATATTAAGAGAAATTAATGACAATAATCAACTGCCAACTCCCAAGACTATCAATACAAAGTTAAAAGAAGCTTGGGGATGTGATTTCTACAAAGAAAAATCATTGATGATATTACGGTTTGAGGAGGATTTCCATCAATGTTATATAGATGGGATCAGCATTCACGATACTTTTACTAAAATTACTTACGAGTCAACCTTCGAGTTAATTCAAAAATATGTTATTGATAAAAAACATCAAGCAGAAATTTTAAATATTGTAAAATCTCGTCCTTGTACGGATGCATACTACCGAGTAAATTATCGAACAACGGATTATTATGTTATTAGATGGTTGCGGGCTTTAGGTTCCAAAGTTGAAGTTTTATTACCTTGGGAATTGCGTCAGGAAATGACTTGTGAAATTCAAAAAGTTCTTAATTTGTATGGGCATATTTGCTAATAGCAACTTTAAATAATACTATTTACATCGTTGTTACTGAGGAATGAAAAGCTAATTTATAGTTTAATTATCTGAAATATTATTTAATGATAATTAAACTATCTGTGAGTAATTTTCAATTCTTATTTGTTTAGCATTCTGTAGTTATTTTACTAGTTGTGACAAGCAAAAACTTCAACCCAAATTAGTTTAATTTTCTGTATTAATTTCTAACTCCAGCACCCCCAACACCTTCTCTTCCAAGTCCGTCAAATAAGCCCGCTTCAGCTTCCCCAACGACTCCAAAAACTTCTGCACGGATTCCTCCAGCCCACTCGAATACACCCGTGAAATACGATCGCACACCTCCTGCATCTGCTGACAATCCTCAGGCAAGTATTCGTAAGACTTCAGATGCTTCAGCCCAACCGTCAGTTCGCCATCCCAAGTCCTCACGGTGCAAGTGAATTCATTAACTTGAGTGACAATCGCCCAGCAACCGCCTTTGCCCCTGAGTTCGGGATTGTCCTTGGCTAAGATTTGGCAGACTTCACCCAACTGGTAGGTGTTGGGGACTTGAGTACGTTCCATGATGCGCTGCACTATATCTTTGACGATTTTACCAGTCGGCACTTTACCACCAGCTTTCTGTACTGCTTGTTGCCAAACTTCCTGTTGCTGCTGGGGTTCTAGCTTAGTGAGTGGGCGAATTTGACGCTCACTTGTCGGCAGAACTTGTGTCCCAATGGGACACATTTGCTGTTCGCTCGACTCAATTTCAATCTGTGTCCCAACAGATTGCTGTTGCCCATCACTTGAGTCAACTTCTATTTGAGTCCCAATGGGACACATTTGCATGAGATTATCAACCACAACCGCAGCTTCAATCAATCTGTAAGGATGACGACGCTCAAATCCAAATCTGTCCTTACAATATTCCTCAAATGTGCGCTGGGTGGAGCGATAGAGTCTGCGGTCGCGCAATTCTGCCAATGCCTTACCTGCCTCAAAAAATGCCCTCTCGACTTTTCGCTCCAGGTGCAAGCGATCGCTTTGTTCTTCTGGGGTTAATTCTGGAACTTCAACAGCAGGAACATCGATGGTTACTACATCTTGATTGTCCTGGTGAGAAAAATCTTGCGGGTTAGCTACTGGTTGTAAGTCACTGGATGTAGAGGTGGCTTTTTTGCGCTTACGGGGTGGGATATTCATGATTCCACCTCTTTTGGTTCAGTGGCATTTGCTCAATTCAATTGCAGATAGAGTTTAATTTTGATGTTCATGAGCAATTACTGTTGGGCTTACCATTGGTAACAACAAAGCATCACTACAGGAAGTTAGAGCATTACAGCTAACGATCATCAACGTTTATATTGAGCTAATGTTTTATCCAACTTCTTGAGCTAAAGCAGCTTTCACCTCTGCATCAAAATCTACATCAAGAGCTTCAGAAAGTTTTCGCAAAGTTTCACGAGGTAAAGATTTTGCATCTTCGCTTTCAATACGGTAAAGGTTAGCAACACTCATACCCGCTTGTGCTGCAACCCATGTTGGTGATAATCCTTTAGTCTCACGAATTTCTCTAATTCGTTTGCCCAACCCAGGCAGATCAACAGACAAAGTAACTTGCATTAAGTTCATAAATTCACGTCTCCATTAATGTACTCAGATCATAGCGTTTCTTTCCTCACGTTTCAAGCATAACTTTTCTAGTCTCGCTTGACAAGTAATACTATAAAATATAAGCTAAAAGTATTCGCAGCTACCGTCATAACCTAAAAAGCTCTTTTGACTGCTAACACTGCTGTGAATAAACAAAAACAAAGACGACCGCGTTTCTTGGCCGGAGCAGCGATCGCCTTTTGCAAAACATCCACCATACTGATGGAGTACCAATAAATTATGACCTATCTCAAATACACTCATCAACAGCTGCAACACAAATCCATAGCCCGGCTCAAGCAAATCTATTGTGAAGTCGGCTGCACAGTTGAGGTACTTGACAAGCGGTGCAAGGATGCTTGGATGAATGCAATCGCTGAGTATCAAGCAATCAGGGTTGAGACAGTAGTTGATGCTACCCTTGATGAACAAGCACTCGCCCAAGCCGAACTTGACCAGTACATCACAGACCAAGCCGAAGCCATAGCCCCACAACTAACCACAGTGGAAATCAACTGCTACCACTACGAAGTTTACGCACTCAAGCAACTGGTCGCTTACATCACCTACGATTATGACGAGTTCGTTACCCAACCTTGGGTAGTTATGGTGAATGGCGAAGAAAAATTCCGCCACCAAACCCAAGCTCAATGCTATCGCTATATCCAATGGCATCATCAAGATGGAACACTTAATCCACAAACTGAAACTGAAATACCAGAAGTCCCAACAATTTTAGAAATCTCGTTTTATGACCAAGAGGCATTTGTTGGGGATGAATTGGTAGCCAGCATTAGCTACGATCACGGCAACTACCAGAATCTGTACTGGCGGGTAATGATTAACGGTAATGAGATTTTCCGAGACATCAGTGCTGCTAGATGTCACAGCTATATCAAACAGCAGTATCAGCAAGGCAAACTTCCATTGCAAGAGCAGCTAGAACCGGAAGAACCTTGGGTTACCGATAACGAAATCATGGCTGAGATTTTCAGCGCGTGTGAAAACTATGGGTTTGAAATGCTCAACGATGGCATTTACCAGAATGACAGAAAGCTTGGCGAAGTCGGATGCACTGATGGTCGCTGGTGGGTAGTACGTGCAGCACAAGATCATCAACGCATACCTTGTAACTCGGCATCAGATGCGGTGCAGTTATTGTCTGAGAGCGCAGCTGATGAGTATTTGGGATATCGGCTACTTGAACATCTCAGCCCTAAAGAATGGCGATCGCTTCTTTCTGGCGCAGCCCAAGGTCAAAAATTGGTAACAGTCTAAAACCAACTGTGGGCAGCAGTAGAAATTGCTGCTCACTCAAATTAACAAATTTAGATAGCGGTCTGGATGCAATACCGCTCCTTTACCCTGCGTCAAAAATTGGGAGATAGTATGGACGCAATTATAAAGCACGAAAGTAACAACAGCCCATTTGACCAAATTAAACACATGGATGCTGATGGATCTGAGTATTGGTTAGCAACTGAATTGTTAACACTACTGGGTTATCAGACTTGGAAAAGAATTAAAGACACCGTTGAAAGAGCAAAAATCAGTGCCCAGAATTCCGGGTTAAATGAATCCTACCATCTGGTCGATGTCGTCCAAATGTCGCAAATTGGGGCTTCTCAGGCATTTCGAGAAGTGCTGAAAGATTACAAGCTATCACGACACGCCTGCTATTTGGTGGCAATGAATGGCGATCCGCGCAAGAGTGAGATAGCTGCCGCACAAACTTACTTCGCGGTAAAAACTCGTGAAGCAGAGTTAGCCCCGCAAAATTCAGAACTACTTGCTCAACTATTGGAGAAATTTGAACAGCAGAACCAGGTAATCGAGGAACAAGGGAAGGCGATCGCCCAGATGCAATCCCAAATCCAAAACCTACTGCCACCCTCAGCTGACTTTACACCCCCAGGCTGGAATGAGGAAGTATGGCGAAAGCTTCCCTCACAGGACAAACGCCACTTCCGCTATATCTTCCGTCGTCGTGGCTTTCGGCCCTCCGGGCAGGGCAAAGATGAGCAATTGGCATTACCTGCTGCGACTACTGAGCAATTGAAGCAACGACAACGGGCAGAATTTGAGCAGCTCGTCGGTGAGTCATCAGCCCAGGAGAAACAGCAATTAGAAGCAGCAAAACAAGAAGCACTGAAGCAACTATGGTTACAAGGAGAACAAGTAGAGAGCAGAGGAGCGGAGGGGCAGAGGAGCAGAGGGGAAATCTCACAGTAAGTTCTCTCCTCTGCCCCCTTGCCCCCCTGCTCCCCTGCTTGCCTTCACCAACCAATTTCTTATCCCAACAGTTATGAAACAGATGTCCCTTTTTAATGAACCCACCCCAATTTTACCAGTCACTTATTATCCAGAGTTCCTCAGCCAAGAAGAAGCTGGCGTGTTATACCAACACTGCCTCAAACTGCAATGGCAACAGAATCAAATCAAAATGGTCGGTAAAACTTTACTTGTGCCCCGGCTGGAATGTATTTACGGTGACGAAGGTTGTGAGTATTTGTATTCCAAGAGCGTGCTACTGAAACCATTGCCTTGGACTGAAGCACTGGCACAGTTAAGGGACAGGATTACTGCTGTTACTGGCTACAGCTTCCGTATCGTCATTGGTAACCAGTATAGAAGTGGACAAGACAGCATAGGGTGGCACGCAGATAATGAGCAATCGATGGGTGTTAATCCAGCGATCGCATCTGTAAGTTTGGGTGCGGAGCGGAAATTTCAGATAAAGCCTATCAAAGGTAAGCCGACTGATTTCTGGCTGGAGCATGGAAGTCTGCTGATTATGCACCCTGGTTGTCAGTCTACGCACCTACATCAAGTTCCCAAAACCAAGAAATTGGTTAGTACGCGAATTAACTTAACTTTTCGTCCGCATATTGGAGGCAAGAAATGAGTACTGTTGTCTCTACCGAAAAAGCATCGGTGCTGGTGATATTGCGGCGAGAGTATCTGGACATTACTGGCAACTTCTGTGCTGCCAAGCTGATTGAGTATTTCCGGCACTGGACAAAGTGGAAGCTCAAAAATCATCGCACTCCTTGGGTTTACCAGCCACTCAAGCGAATTTACGCTGACCTCATGGGTGAGCATAGTCTTCATGTCATTAGGAGTGCGATCGCTCTTTTGGAGGAGATGGGGATTCTCTCAAAGCAAAAAAATCCTGGTAATGGGCAGGATCGGACATGGCAGTATAAATTGCACCAAGATGTACTTAATCGTCTACTGGAACACCGCAAGTGCAAAACTGAACCTTCAGAATTCAGTGCAGAACAACACCATAGATCAGATCCTGAAACTACTAAACCACAACAAAACACTGCTGTTGGGGAAGTAAAGGATGAAGGAGTAAAACAAAGCTCATATGAGCCAGTTCGCCAAACACCAGAACCAGAGCCACCCCAGATTACTCACTTCGTTGATGAACAAGAACTGAATAACTCAACGAGCGGAACAGATCCTCATGATGACGAATCTTCCGAGCCGGAAGTTGAAGTCGATTCAAGTACGTATAAGCCTAGCAAGCACGAAATTGCTGAGGTTTGTACTGAGTTGCGGCGGTTACGAATAAACCCAGAGCCATGTTTGGGGGTGATGAAGAAATATTGGGTGAATGTACACGGGGCGATCGCATATCTCAAAGAAGCACTCCAAACATGGCAATCAGTCAAGTCACCCACTGGCGTGTTTATCACAGCTTGTAAAGAAGGTAAGAAACCTCAAAACACAGCGACGGCAGACGTAATTGCTTGGTATGAATGGGCAAAGAGCAAAAGGATAGTTGCAGCAATGTCTGGCAATGTTGTTTATACACCTGATGGGGAGCCTGTGGATTTGCAACAGATGATGCGACAGTATCCCTGTGAATGCAGTTAGTGGGACGAAAAAATTATGGACACTGAAATAACTATTCACGATATTAAAATAGAGCGTGAGGGATGGGTTTATCTTCTTTGGGCGCAAGGCACAAACAGATATAAGATAGGGAGGTCAATAAATCCAGTAATTAGGCATCAGACAATCAATAATCAATCGCCTTATCCGTTAATTATGCTTGACTGCTTTTGGACTATTGATGCTGTCAATGACGAGAAGTTATATCACGAGCAGAATAATAGTCGTCGAGTTCATGGTGAATGGTTTGAAGTTGATGATAATTGCTTGAATGAACTTAACTTGAACAGATCCCAGGCAACATTTTTTAGCTTCTTTTCCTGTCATGACTCTCCTTATTTCTACTGTGTTCCATCGCCCACTATTAGCCTGCTGTTTAATACATCCCTCAAGTACTTAAATGCTTTTTTCGGTAGGGAAATCCACGCTCATGTTTTGGACTTGCTTTTGACCACATACAGGTCAGCCACCAGTCGAGAAGATTTCATTTACATCCTTCCTTCCGTACCCAGCACTGTCACAATCGGTTATTACTGAGGTTGATTCATCAATAGAGAATAAAAGAACACATTAAATGAGTAAAAAAGATATTTTAAGAAGT
>NZ_JACJQG010000114.1 GCF_014696435.1 Calothrix anomala FACHB-343
CCTTCAACAAGTTTTTCAATGAATCTGTTAATTCCATTGACACCTATGTACATTCAAAAATCGAATCATCATTGAATTTACTACAAAAAGGGAAGGAAGAGGTTGCCGTTGGCAACCTCTTCCTTCCCCACCAGAATGATTATCATTCTTATAAGTTGTATATTTTATTCTCTGGAAGTCCCTTAGCGTTGGAATTACCAGAATTTACTCACGAGCAAGTAAAAGATTTAGCCCAACGTCATCAACTAAATTGGAACGATACAGAAATAAATAACTTGACACAATTAGTGGGAGGACACCCTTTTTTGGTACGTTTAGCTCTATTTCAAATCGCCAACCGAGAGATAAATTTAGCTCAATTCTTGCAAACAGCACCAACAGCAGCAGGTATTTATAGTAAGCATCTGCAACGGCAAGAGTATATTTTGCAGCAACAGCCAGAATTAGGGAAAGCAATGCAAGAAATTGTTGGCAACAGTCATCCTGTAAATTTAACAACGGAAGTCAGGTTTAAATTATATAGTCTAGGATTGGTTAAATTACAAAATGATCAAGTCACACCAAGATGTGAGCTATACCGTCAATATTTCCGTACTTCAATAAAAGACAATCACAAAACAATATAACTCAAATTAACTCAATAATATCTCCAGCTTGTACTCAAGTCGCCGCAGTGTTTGATGAGAATATCGAATTCAACAAACACCCATGTTAAATAAAACACTGAAGACCAAAGTACTTGCAACACTCGCTATTTCTGCTTTTGCAGTTTTGGGGATGGAAGCTTTGCAGCCACAAGCAGCGATGGCTAAATGGTTTCGCTCCCTGTATGCTGGACAACATGATTGGGTAACATGGACTATTGATCCAGGGGAGTATGTTCTTGAGGCAAGTACTCTCTTAAATCTTGGCGATGTTGATATCGAGATTTATGACACTAGAGGTCAGATGTTTGCTAGCGGTAAAAAGCTTGGGGGTGAAACCATTTTCTTTAGCGTTCCCCAGGGAGCGGAAGGAGATTTCAAGATAAAGTACAGTATGCCTTTTTGTATCAATCCTGCGGGTGCATGTCCTGTAAATATCAATATAGAGTCTTCCAGATAAAAACTTAACGTAATAATCGATACCTTGTCTATCCGTTCTACCCCCTATTACAGCTAGTAACTGTTGCTTGAGAACATCTATTTGCTGCTAATGCTCATAGATTTCAGCTTGGATTTGCACTTGTAATTCCTCTGGTGACAGTTGTTGAATCTGTGCTGAATCACGATATGAACTAGGCAGATCCCACATTGGAATAAAAGGATGTTCCAGCCATTCAGTAATAGGTGGGTTATTCCCCTGTGGTAATTATAATACGCAAGATTTGTGCGGACAAACCAGAAGGTTGTGATGCTACAACTGTTGACTCTTTATTTTTTACGTAAAACAAGTGAAAAACTTAGCTGGCTGCGCGTGTTCAGTAATAGGCAAGGGCTGAAAGAGTAATTTGTCTTATGTGGCATATCAACTATAAGTAAACGTGTTTAGGGGATTTTTGTATGAAATTTGTTCGTGGTTTATCCATTGTCACTCTCGTCTCTTTTCTAAGTGCTAACCCAGGTGTTGCGATGGGCAAAGGTATTGAGCAAGTACCTAACTCAACTTTATCTGGTCAAACCAAGCCTGCCGTAATGGCTAATATCTTTCAAACCATCCAAAAGACTATCCAAACTGTAGATCAGGTAAATCGAATCAGGTTGCGGGAGCAACGTAGGCAAGAAGCGCAACGCAGACGGCAAGAATTTGAAGCTGCTCGAAGGGAAGCTACTGAACAGCAACGACTGGAGGCAGAGCGTCGTCGCCAGTATTTTGAAACCCTATCTCCAGAAGAACAGAAAGCTTACTTGGCTGAACAAGAAGCTAAGAAAGCACAAGCCGATAAAGCTGCTGCACTACTTCTGATGATGCTATTTATGGGAAGTACAGGTTCAAGTGATGGTGCGGGTTCAGACGAAGGTGTACGTACTTATCGATGTGTTGTTGGATACGATTCTAATGGAGGAGAACAAGTCGCTTATGTCCAAATGACTAAGGAAAGCGCATCAAGTCAGTCAATGTGCAGCCCTTTTTAGCATTGCAGATTAAAGATGTCCCGGTCGTCTCATAGCAAGCTTTCGTCAGCCAGGAATCGAGATTTTGAGGATTGGTCTCCGAATCCAAGGAGATTGGCATAAAACAGGCAAAACCAAAATCTACAGGTGGCATTGCTGAATATCTCCATACCAAAGTCAGTCAACAAGAAACAGAAGCAGTTCAGCTAACCTTGCGAGGATTGGAATAGATAGGGGAATTAAGTGCGATCGCAACTTATCCATCTGGGAACAAAGAGCGATCGTAAAACTTTTCCGTCTAGTAAATGGGGCAGAAGCGGTTTATGCTGATATAGAATAGAACATTTCGCTATCCGTCTGTTGTGGGTAACTACTAAAGTCCCATAAACAGTAGGAACGTTGCGAACAATAGCCTAGCCTAAACTGGATTGTCAGTCTAACCGAAGTAGTTGACGATGACGATGAGGACAATTTTGCACAAGAGGATGTTGATGTATTAAACCAACTCTGGCATCTCTGAATTTTTCTTGCAATTTCCATCTATGGCAGCCATATTACTTCACAGTGAGGAATATGTAGACTTAACGTTTAAGCTAAGAGGCGCACCGATTCCTCTTGATAATGGTTATGTTATCTATAGTGCTTTGTCCAGTATTTGTCCTATCCTTCACGAACTAAAGTCTATTGGGATTCATCCAATTGCTGGAATACCGACCAGCAACAATTTGCTTGAACTCACCACTCAATCTCGCCTCAAAATTCGGATTAATCATCAACAGATTCCTTTAATTTATCCTTATTTAGCAGGTCAAGCGTTTCACATAGGTCAAAATTCTTATCAACTAGATATTCCCGACTACAAACCGTTAATTTCTTCAGAAAGTGTCTATTCCAGATTAGTCATAATTACAGGTTTTCAAGACTCGACTAACTTTATTGAAGCTGTGCAACGGCAACTAGATAATAAAGGAATACAAGGAAAAATTGAACTTCTTACCCGACAAGATGGAACACCTCAAAAAAGACAATTAACTATCAATAAAGAAGGGAAACAGTTTAAAGTTAGAGGATTTGGCGTAAAAATCAGCGAACTCAACCCAGAAGATTCTTTAATCTTGCAGGAACAAGGAATTGGCGGGAAACGAAAGATGATGTGTGGAATATTTGTCCCAGCGACTCGTACCAAGGAAGACGAAGAAACCTGATCATGGTTGCTACCCAACCCAAAATTTCCCTATCTCTCGATGCTGCGGATACGACAATAATGCACCGCGCCGGAATGACGGGACTTTAAAGCAATTAGAAAAACAATATCCCTCATCTCGTCAACGGGGAGGACATATATCATGGTTTTTGACTGCTGATAGTATTGAATTATTCTGGAAAGGAAGTGATTTCGTTGCTCTATCTTGGTTAATTAAGGAGTCTTTTCAATTAGATGATACAGGTTTAATTCATTTAGCAGGATTAGACAATGATGCAATAGATTTAAGTCAGAAAATCCATATTCATGAGGAAATATGTGCTGTTTTTCTGCGTCTTAATAAGTTTTATCAAGCAGGGGAGATAGTTAACACTGAACTAACGGTTGAAGAAAAAAAAGTCGAGTATCAATATAAATCCCTAACTTGGTACGCACATCAAACCTTTGCTGAGAAATTATGTGAGGTAGATACCCAACAACTCAGGCAGGATGATGTGCAAATAACCAGTTGGTTGTATTTAGGGGGAATTGTCCGCCATGCTAGGACGCAGAACACTACAAAACTAGAAGAGAAACCTGAATACGCCTTAGCATTATTATTTGTACCAGTAGTTTGTCATTATTGCTTACTTCATATTCCATCAGAAGACTTGAAGGAAAAGAAACCTCATCGCTACGGGGTGGTGATTCCAGAAATCAAGGATTTTGAATATGCTGCTCAAAGAAGATGGCGATTACAGCAATTAGCAACTAAACAGCTTCATGTTAGTAGCCTTGGTGAAGCTGGATTACTTTATTACAGCTTAGACGATATTCAGCCTGAAGGCAGCTACTATCAAGCTTGTCAAGTTTGGTTATATGAAAAAATGAATCAAGCTTCTCGTCAAAGAACATTAATGAGAATAGAAGAAATTGAAATTGATAAAAATACTTTAACCACTTATCAACAAATTCACAAATATTTTCAGCCCAATTATCAAAAGATTCAACCTAAGCAAATTTTTATTAAAGTAAATCCGATTCGCTCCCTGATAGCTGATAATTTAGTGACAGGAATTTATTGGTGGTCTAATTTTTGGGAAAAATTGGTGATAGAGGATTCAAAAGAATATTTATTTAACCAAATATTTCCCAATCGGGAAGGATTCATAATCATGGCAGAGAATAGCGAAGAAGACAAGCATTATCTGATTTTTATCAAGGTATTTCAGCAAGCTATGAAGGGCAACTTTGCTAAAATGTATGCCAAAGCAGAGTCAGGAGAATACCCTCCAATTAAGAAGAAAGTTGAACGATTAAGGGCAGAGCTAAACTGTTGTTATGATGAATTGTCATTTAAGGAATATTTGTCCGACTTTTTAGTAAGAGGAGGGTTAAATAAGTATTTAAATCAAAATCAAGCAGAAATTTTATTACTAATAAAAAAAACACATTGGCAAGAACTAAGAATTTGGGCATTGTTAGCGATCGCCAGTTATAAACCCAAAGAAGAACCCATCAATAAGGATGATAGTTTAACCCCAAACAATCAACAACTAGAAGAAATGAATGATGAGTCAGAAGAAGAATGACAGTAATATCCCCAATTATTATCTTTACGGAACAGTCCTCACTCGCTATGGTTTAGCATCCTTAAATCATGACATGAGACGAGGAAATAAGACTACTCTGCAAAAAGGCTATTGGAATGGTAAAATTCATTCTTTTGTAGGTTCAAGCGCAATTCGTTGGGCGTTACGCTTTTATCTTCAAAAACAAGGTTATTTGGTGAATCGAGTTTGGGATGAGGAAGAACATATTAATCGGTTAACAAGTGAAGATTTCGATCCAGAACAATTTTATGATGATGATATTTTTGGGTTTGCTTTATTAGAGTCTGCTGAAACAGAGGAGACTTTAACAACAAAGAGAAAAAAGAAACAAACAAAAAGCAGTACTCCGAATCAGCGAATGGGTGCTTTAGCGATGAATATGGCTGTTTCGCTAACGCCTTATGATGGTGCAATCAAGTTAGGGGTGAAAAGTGGTAGAGACAAGGATAGCACATCGCTTCACTTTACAGAATATCATGCCACTCGGTATCAATATTATTTTGGAATTAATGCCACTCATCTCAAAGACTATTCGCGGATTTTACCTCTGATAGATGGGATTATGAATCTGCCCAAGGTAGGAGGGAGTAGTAATATTTTTAATTATCCTTTCTGTCCCGATAGTTTGGTATTGCAATGGACAAATCATTTTGCTTCATATATTTCCTATTGCTTTGAATATTGCGATCCTAAGAGTAAAGAAGCAAAATTCACACAAGAATTTATAGATGAAGTGGAATGCGGACAGATTGAACCTAGTCAATTGTGGATTGGGGGAACAATTGTTAAGGAGTTACAGCAATTAGATAATTTTGATGATTCCCCTTTTAAGAAGGCGCATATCTATCGGAATCGAAATGAACTGCTTGAAGATTTGAAAACAGTCATTAAAAAAGATTTGGGGTTAGAAAAATCAAAATGACTGCGCCATTAATTCTCTATTTGGATGTTCCCTTTGCGACTTTTCGGGAGTCCCATGCAAGAGAAATGGGAAAAAGCTATGCTGTCCCGCCTCCCGCAACAGTGTATGGGATGTTGTTGTCTTTGGTAGGGGAAACGGATGTCTATCGCCACTGTGGGGTAGAATTGGCGATCGCGATGTTATCTAGCCCCAAAAAGTCGCGAATTTTGCGTCAAATGAGACGGTTTAAGAATGCTGATTTTAGCCATCCAGAGAATGTTATTCCCGGTTATCAAGAAATTTTGTCTAATCTCAAGTGTTTGATTTGGGTTCGTTCTGAGGGGGAGAAGATACAACCAAGTTTAAGGGAGAGAATACAGTTAGCATTTGACCATCCTGAGCTAGTAAGACGGTTTGGTTGTTTATTTTTGGGAGAAAGTGACCAGTTGATTAAAACGATTAAACTTGTTTCGGAAGATTATCTCAAGGGGGTGAGACAGTGGGCAATTAGGGATAATCGAGGCAGGTTAACCTTACCCTATTGGGTTGACCATGTGGGGTCAAGAAATACCCGATTTTTAAGGTATCGGATTGAGGAAATGCCAAGCTCACCACCTCCTGATTTAGCATGGACGATGATTCAATCTCCAATTTGACAAGTATCTCTTATGGGAAAGGAAATTTAGGGTAAAAGAATTGGGGGAAGGTTTACACGGTAAGGGACATGGTAATTGAAGCAAGGAAAAAGGTGCTTGCTATTTTTGGGAAAGTTTATCGGTACTGGGTTTGAGGGGCTGAAAGTCAGGGAAGGTTTGCTAAGTTTTACGTTTTTGGTTTCTCGATTTGGAAGGTACTTGTAAGATTGTAAATGAACCTTCCTCAGTTAAGGGTTTTTACCTTTGCTGTGATTCGTGGCTTGATGCCGTTAGGCGTTGCTCAGTTAAGGTTGGGGGTATAGAACTTAAAAGCATTAAGGTGATTCGTGGCTTGATGCCGTTAGGCGTTGCTCAGAATGGATATACAAAACCCCTGGCTCGATTAATTGGTGATTCGTGGCTTGATGCCGTTAGGCGTTGCTCAGTTAGAACGATCTGCACTGTTTTATTAGGAAGCAATGGTGATTCGTGGCGTGATGTCATTAGGCGTTGCTCAAAGCGATCGCCCACTGGTTTAAGATGGAGTGCGATCGCTACTTAGTGCAAATCAACCAGAGAGAATTTCTATGCATACAAGAAAGAGAGGTGAATTGAATCACCTCTCCAAATGATGGGATAAATGCTTTGTGTGTTACGCCGCGTCGGCTACCAGTAAGCCATTAACAGCGATGATGATTATTTGCGCTGCTAAAGGAGTATCGCAACATGGTCTATCATCGCTATTACAGGGTTGTGCTACCCATTTCCCTTCTAGATTTTGGTAGAAAGTGCCAAGTAGTTGAGAAGCATTCCAGACTCGATACAGTTCACCCAACTCATCTGGTACTGAGTCAATTTCAATTTCTGGTGCTACTGGATCGGCAAGTTGGTCAATATATTCATCAAACTCGGTTTTAGCCAAGGCTTGGTTATCAAATTCATCTTGTACAATCATCATGAGTGACCTCATTAACGGGGTTGAACAAAAGGCGATCGCATTTCTCTTGGCGGAGGGCGATCGCTTTTTTGCTTTCATCAAATATATTAGTTACTTTAGTAGCTAAAAACAAGAAGTATATTCAAAACTTTAATTAGTCACTTCGACAGTACTGAGAAAGTCACTTAAAGAAATATTTAATGCGGCACAAATAGCCTCTAATACTTTTATAGAGACACTTTCAGATTCACCGTACTCTAGTTTCTTGAGGTTTTGATGAGAGCATTCCCCTCCCCTCGCTGCAATTTCATCAGCTAGTTTTTGACGTGATTTCTTTCCCCGCAATCGCTTTAAAAGCATTCCTTTATCTTGATTCCAAGCAACTGCTACAACATCTGCAACATAAATATACATTCTGGTTTTTTTATCGTCCCTATTGCTCATATAATAGCTACAGTAGTAAACAAAATATAAAATTTTGAGCTACTACAGTTTACAAACTATAAGGATTTAGAGTGAAAGTGAGTTTCCCCTTTAGGCAAACTGAATTTTGCGTTGCGGTGGATAAAAATGCGATCGCAATGTTGAGATTTTGATTCCTGGTAAGCCATTAGCATCTTTAGCGGTGTTTTGCCGCGCGGGTCAATGACTATAAACTTGCCATGCTCATTTAGCACAATATTAGGATTTACGCACTGTACCAAGGAATCATCTTGTGTGTTAGTCTATACGTTGCTTAGATACCACTTCTTGGCAGTGCTTGCGATCGCCCAGTACGAGAGATAAATGACGAACGGACTGAACGGACAAAACGGACACAAGAAAAAGTTAGAAACCCAGCTTTGGAATATTGCCGACTCGCTTCGGGGCAAGATGAATGCTGATGAGTTTCGGGATTATTGCTTAGGGTTTATTTTCTATAAGTACCTCTCTGAGCGGCAGCATCTTTATGCCAATGAAGTGTTAGCGGAGGATGGCATTGACTTTCTGGAGATTGATGAATCTTCTGAGGAGGGGAAAGAATATATAGAGGCGATTCGTGAAGAGTCAATCGCCACGCTGGGATATTTTCTCAAGCCGTCAGAGTTGTTCAGTTCTTTAGCGGAGCGGGCATTAGGGGCGAAAAAAGCCCATGAAGAAAATCTGGCAGATGAGGATTTTGAGTCTTCAAATTTTATTTTGGATGATCTCGCCCAGGTGCTTAACAGTATTGAACGCTCCACAATGGGCAAGGAAAGTGAGGAAGATTTTGATCATTTGTTTGAGGATCTGGATCTGAATTCAACGAAGTTGGGGCGGACTCCGAAGGCGAAAAATGCTTTAATTGCCAAGATTTTAGTGCATCTAAATAAGATTGATTTTCGGCTAGAGGAAACCGAGAGCGATGTGCTGGGGGATGCCTATGAGTATTTGATTGGGCAGTTTGCCAGTGGTGCAGGTAAAAAGGCAGGGGAGTTTTACACGCCGCAGCAGGTGTCTAAGGTGTTGGCGAAGATTGTGACGACGGGGAAGAGTCGTTTGAAGTCGGTGTATGACCCCACCTGTGGATCGGGATCTTTGCTGCTACGGGTGGCGCGGGAGGTGGAATCAGTCGGGGATTTTTACGGACAAGAAATGAACCGCACAACCTACAACCTAGCGCGGATGAACATGATTTTGCATGGGGTGCATTATCGCAATTTTGATCTGCGCCAGGAGGATACGTTAGAGAACCCCCAGCATGAGGGAATGCGGTTTGAGGCAGTAGTGGCAAATCCGCCGTTTTCAGCGCAGTGGAGCGCGAATAAGCTATTTGAGTCAGATGATCGCTTTAGTCAGTATGGGAAGTTAGCCCCGTCTTCTAAGGCTGATTTTGCCTTTGTACAGCATATGCTGCATCACCTAGATGAGAACGGCATTATGGCTGTGGTGTTGCCCCACGGGGTTTTGTTTCGAGGAGGTGCAGAGGGGCATATTCGCCAGTATCTAATCAAGGAGCGGAATTGGTTGGATGCGGTGATTGGGTTGCCTGCGAATATTTTTTATGGAACAAGTATCCCGACTTGCATTCTGGTGTTGAAAAAGTGCCGGGAATCTCCTGATGATGTTTTGTTTATTGATGCCAGTGCCTATTTTGAGAAGGCGAAGAATCAGAACTATTTGCGAGATGAGGATGTTGAAAAAATTGTTTCCACTTATCGCCAAAGGATAGAGGAGGACAAGTATAGCTATCGCGCCCCATTAGCGGAGATTGCCGAGAATGATTTTAATTTAAATATTCCGCGTTATGTAGATACGTTTGAGAAGGAGGAGGAGATTGATCTGGCTCAAGTAACTAAAGATTTGGCTCAGATTCAAGAAGTTGTTGAATCTGCTGATAAAGAAATCAGTAAATTTTGCAATGAGTTGGGTCTTCCTTTTCCTCAAGGTTGCAATCTCCATTTATTACAAACCTATAAACGGGGCGTGATGCAGAAAATCTTTTCTCAAGAGGTAAGGTTTAGAGATGCGATCGGCTCACCCTTCCCCGACTGGCAAAAGAAAAAGTTAGGAGAGTTAGGTACTTTTCTCGGAGGAGGCACCCCTAGCACATCTCAAAAAAATTATTGGACTGGTGGAAAAATTCCTTGGATTTCAAGCTCTGACCTTGAAGAAGATTCAATATATAAAATTTCTATCACAAGATTTATTAATGAAACAGCTATTAAAGAATCTGCAACCAAAAGAGTTCCACCCAATAGCATCTTAATTATTTCAAGAGTGGGAGTTGGGAAAATAGCTGTATCTAAGCAAGAAGTTTGCACAAGCCAAGATTTTTCTAATTTCACTCCCAATCAAGGAAATGTATATTTTCTCGCTTATTTATTGATTTATCAAAAAAATAAATTACTTTCCATAAGTCAAGGTACATCAATAAAAGGATTTACGAATTATGATTTGAGCCTTTTAAAGATTGATTTTCCATGTATTGAAGAACAAGAAAAAATTGTTAATTTTTTAACAGCCATTGATCAAAAAATCGAAGCAGTATCTTTCCATATCGAGAAAATCAAATAATTTAAAAAAGGAATGATCCAAAAAATGTTTGTTTAATTGATGATCTATGGATAGTTTAAATGAGCTAATTAGTCGTAACCTAGACAGGTTCCCGCAGTTTGAATATTACATTCCTATTATCGAAAAAGCAGAACGGAATCTAGAACCTCATCCTGATATTACTATTGAATGTTGTCTATCTTTAATTCAAGGGATTTCAAAAACTATTATTTTAAACTTGGATAAAACAGCAGATCCGCAGAAACTAGAGAATGATAAAAATGAATGTCGTGTTCATAATCAATTTAAAAGAGCTGCGGAATTACTGAAAGCACACGATACTATTTACGAAGCTGCATTTACAGGTTCATGTTCTGGTTTAGCAAGTATTATTTCCAATTTAAGAAATGCAAGAGGTGATATTTCACACGGTCGGGCAGTTCCAAAGATTCTTCAAAGTGATATGGAGCTAGCAAGATTAGTTATGGAAATAACTGATAGTTTACTACGCTATACTCTAGCCTCATTTTTTGCAATTAATCTAGAAAAGCAAGCTAAAGAGCTTGAAGAAATGGAAAAACATACTCAAGAGGAAGAAGCAAATTTAATCCAATATAAAGAGAATCCAGAATTCAATGACTTTCTAGACGAAGAATATCCCTTAGACGGAAAAATACTTTATAGCCAAGCACTGTATACCCTTTACTATGAAGACTATGAGATCCAGTTACAAGAATTCCTGGATGAGCAAGCATTATTAAACGAAGAGTAGAGCATTACGGATAAATCTATTTGTGTAAAATCAAAGTGCAACAGAGATTTTTCTATATGAAAGTGTGCGAATCATCTAACCCAGGAGTTTCCCCACAATGATCGCAGCCAAAGACAACGCCCCCCACCTCACCCCTGACGATTACTTTGCCTGGGAAGCAACCCAACTGGAAAAACACGAATACATTGACGGCAAAGTTTACGCCATGAGTGGCGGTAGCGTCAATCATGGTCGTATTGCCATCCGCTTCACCGCCATGTTCGACAGCCACTTAGAAAATACAGGTTGCATCACCGGAAATTCTGATGTCAAAGTCAATATCTTTGGCAGTAATAACTATACCTACCCAGATGCCAGCGTTACCTGCGACGATCGCGACAAAACCACAACCCAATATATTACCTACCCCTGCTTAATCGTCGAAGTCCTCTCCGCCAGCACCGAAGCCTACGACAGAGGCGGCAAATTCCGAATGTACCGCCAAAACCCAGCCTTAATCGATTACCTACTAGTCAGTTCCACCAGCATCGAAATCGACCTGTATCACAAAAACGACGCAGGCGATTGGTTGATTATCAACTACAAAGCAGGCGACACAATCGAACTCAAAAGCATTAACCTCAATTTTCCCATTGAACAAGTCTATCGCGGTTTAACCCTCACCCTAGAAACCCCAACAGACATCATTAGGGAATAAGTAGTATTTTATAGGTAGTAGGCAATAAATAATACCTTTATTGTATTCCCCATTCCCCTATGCCCCAAACCGAAGCCGAACTTGAACAAAAACTAATTGCTCGCCTAACTGGATTAGGCTACGAATCTGTCACCCTTCGCAACGCTGAAGACTTCAAAGCTAACCTCAAAACCCAACTGGAAAAACATAACCACATCGAACTCAGCGACACAGAGTTTAAAAGCATCCTCAACCACCTTGATAAAGGTAACGTCTTTGACCGTGCCAAACGCCTCCGCGACAAAATGGAACTCAGGCGCGACGATGGCACTACCTTTTACCTAGAATTTCTCAACACAGAACATTGGTGTCAAAACCAATACCAAGTTACCAACCAGATCACCCAGCAAGGCAAATACAAAAACCGCTACGACGTAACCCTGCTGATTAATGGTTTGCCCCTCATCCAAATTGAACTGAAACGCCGAGGGCTAGAACTCAAAGAAGCCTTCAACCAAATCAACCGCTACCAACGCCATTCCTACAGTGCAGACAATGGACTGTTTCAATATGTCCAAATTTTCGTCATCTCCAACGGTGTCAATACCCGCTACTACGCCAACAACCGCAAACAAGAATTTAAACAAACTTTCTACTGGGCAGACCAAGAAAACAACCTCATAACCCAACTAGAGGACTTTGCCGACAGCTTTCTGGAGAAATGCCACGTCTCCAAAATGATCTGCAAATACATTGTCCTGCACGAATCCGACAAAGTTCTGATGGTACTGCGCCCCTATCAATACTACGCAGTAGAAGCCATTATTGAGCGAGTGAAGGATACCGATAAAAACGGCTATATCTGGCACACCACTGGATCAGGCAAAACCCTCACCAGCTTCAAAGCTGCCCAAATTCTCACCCAACTCCCCAAAGTGCATAAAGTGCTGTTTGTCGTCGATCGCGCTGACCTTGACTACCAAACCAGCAGAGAATTTAATTATTTCAGCCCCGACTGTGTAGACACCACCGACAACACCAGACAACTGGTAACACAAATGGCTGGGGATAGTAGCCTGATCGTCACCACGATTCAGAAACTCAACCGTGCGATAAAATCCCAACGTCATGAAACCGCAATGGAAGGCTTGAAAGATAAGCGCATTGTGTTTATCTTTGATGAATGCCACCGTTCCCAATTTGGCGAAACCCATAAAAATATCGTCAGATTCTTTACCAAAGCCCAGATGTTCGGCTTTACCGGGACTCCCATCTTTGCCGATAACGCCGCCAGTAATCAACACGGTAAACGGACTACTAGAGACTTATTCCAAGAATGTCTGCATAAATATGTGATTACCAATGCGATCGCTGATGAAAACGTTCTTAAATTTTCCGTCGAATATTGGGGCAAACTCAAACGCAAAGATGGCACACTCATTACAGAACCAAAATTAGACCGCGAATTCTTTGAAAATCCCGACCGAATTTCGCTGATTGTTGATTGGATTATTGCCAACCATAACCGTAAAACCCACGGCAGAAAATTCTCTGCTATGCTCTGCGTCAGTAACGTAGATACCCTAATCACTTATTACGAAACATTTAAAAATAAACAGAAACAGGGATTACATGACCTACGAGTCATTACTATTTTTACCCCCAGCGATAACGAAGAAGACGAAGACGCAAACGGCTTAATTGGAGAACCTGATTTTAATATCAGCACAGATACGAGCAGCCGCAGCCATAGCCGCGACAAATTGAATGAATTTATCGCGGACTATAACCAGATGTACCAAACCCAACATTCAGCCAAAGATAGTCAGGCATTCTATGCTTACTACAAAGATATTTCCAAACGAATGAAGGATAGGGATCGGGAAAACTTTCAGGACGCAGAACGTGCTGATATTCTGTTAGTCGTCAATATGTTTCTGACGGGTTTTGATGTTAAGAAACTCAATACGCTCTATGTCGATAAAAATCTGAAGTACCACGGGTTAATTCAAGCATATTCCCGGACTAATCGCATTTTGGGCGAACTTAAATCTCAGGGTAATATTGTTTGCTTTCGCAATCTTAAGGAGAATACCGATCAAGCCGTTGCTCTCTTTTCCGATCCCAATGCTAATGAACAAATTTTCATTGAACCCTACGAATACTACATTGAGGAATTTAATCAAGGTGTGCAAGAACTGAGAGCGATCGCAACTATCCCTAACGATGTCAATAAGCTTATTAATGAAGACGACCAAGTTAAGTTTGTTAAAGCCTTTCGTAATCTTATCCGTTTACAGAATGTCAGTAAATCATTCACTGAATTTAGTTTTTCTGACTTGAATCTGGATGAACAAACGTTTGAAGATTATAAAAGCAAATATCTAGACATCTATGATAAAACGCGATCCAAACCCGATGACGATAAAGAATCTTTGGTTGAGGAAGTCGATTTTGAACTGGAACTGATCCAGCGAGACGAAATCAATGTCAGCTATATTCTCAAGCTGCTGGCTAACCTCCAGCGCGATCGCAAAACAAATATCACCTCAGAAGAATACCAGAGCCAAAAAGCTTCTATCCTTGAACTCATTGGTAAGGAAGCCCAATTACGAAGTAAACGGGATCTGCTGGAGAAATTCATTGAAGAGCGGCTACCCACCCTTGAACCTGAAGAAAAAGTCGAAACCGTCTTTCAAAACTTCTGGACTCAAGAACGTATTGAAGCAATTGAGCAACTCTGTATAGAGGAAAATCTCAACGTCGAAGCTGTTAATCAAATGATTGCCGACTATAAATTTTCTGGTAAAGAGCCATTAAGAGAAACTGTGCTGAGTGCTTGTAACGAAAAACCCAAATTATTAGATCGTAAAAAAATCTTTGCACGAGTTGTATCAAAATTACTCGACATCATCAACAAATTTGATGACGCTCTTGGTGAGCTTGGGGAGGAAGAATAAAACAGTTCTCAAAGCAAGCGATCGCATCTGTGGTAGAAGTAGATGCAAACAAGTTAGCCCAGATGTTAGCACCTGCTGAAGTGGGAATGCAACTTTAGACTACAACTGCTGTACATTCTCAAGGTATTTGCAGAGCGATCGCGCATAGCCAAGGAATGTAAAAATTTTAGATAGATGCCCAAGTGGGATGTGAACCTCGTGCTACATTGTTTAACAGTTTCTCACCTCCTATACTAGTGTCTAATATTTCCATTGGTATTCGCATACCAATTAATCTTCACAAGCGCTTAGAAGTCTACATTGCCGAGACTCACTTAACCAAAACCGAAGTAATTTTAAATGCTTTGGCTCAGTATCTGGATGTAAGCGACGAAATTCCTTTAGACCAGAGAGTGAAAGCATTGGAAGCCCAAATGTTAGAGCTAAAAAGTTTGGTCAAAAATACTTCCAGTACAAATATAAGTGCCATTTAACTAAATTCTCACTCCTTAGTTTTATTTATAAATTTAGCTATATGAAAATTGAAATCCAAGGACAAGATGCCATAAAAGCTACAGAAGAACTTTTAGGAATTGAGGGACTAGAAGGTAGCTATGAAAAGATTGAAGAAGTCGAGCGGGAAGGAACCCTAGCTACTATCGCCACCATTGTGGGAATTGTAGGTGGAACATTGACCATTGCCGAGAGCATTCACAAGTGGAAGGAGAAGTATCAAAAGTCCTTACATGACCCAACAGATGTCAGTGGTGCCAGGATTGAAAAAGTTTTAATTGTTACTGATGACAATCGGCGATTACTGCTCAAAGACGCAACAGTAGAGCAAATCAAAGAAATTCTAGAAAACTACAAGTAGCAATGAAGATTCTCCACATTAGTTTGACTCTGCAAGGACAGGATTATGTTTCTTTACGCTATTTTTGGGATAAACCTGCTGATTACAAGGAACACAGACTGCCTCTGGCTGAAATCAAAAAGTTAAGTGATAAAGCAGAAACAGACTACTATACCCGTCTCCCGGTGGATTATGCTACCACAGGGCAAGCACTTTACAACTGGCTAGACAAGAGCGATCGCATTTTAGCTAATGCCCTAAAAGAACCTCATCACCAAGGTTTGATTATAGCGATCGCCACAGATAAAGGACTAGCTCATTTACCTTGGGAACTTCTGCATGATGGTCATAGCTTTTTAGTAGAGAAAACACCCCCCATTATTCCCGTGCGATGGGTATCCAATGGTAAAGCGATAACTACAGCGAACTCTCCTCAAAATCGCCCCCTGAATGTGCTGTTTATGGCAACATCGCCGTTAGAAGTTGAACCCGAATTAGATTATGAAGCTGAGGAAGGGAAAATTTTACAGGCAACCGCACGCACCCCAATAGATTTAAGAGTAGAAGAAAGTGGCTGTTTAACAGAGTTAAGTTATGTGGTTCGGGAATATGAAACAGGATACTTTGATATCTTTCATTTAACAGGTCATGCGACTCATGAGTATGGACAACCCTGCTTTCGGACTGAAGACGAATATGGCAACCGAGTTGATAGCAGTACAGCCGATATTTACAATGCCCTGCAATTTCGATTCCCGTCTTTAATTTTCCTCTCTGGTTGCCGTACAGGTTATTCTGCTGATAGTGCAGTTCCCTCAATGGCAGAAGAATTATTGAACATGGGTGCAACTGCTGTACTCGGCTGGGGTGAAAAAGTTCTTGACACTGATGCTACTGCTGCCGCTAGTCAATTCTATTGCCAATTGTCTCAGGGGATGACGGTAACACAGGCTTTATCTTCCACCTACCAAGCATTGATAAACCAACAAGCACGCGATTGGCATAAATTACGGCTGTATGTGGCGAATACTTTACCGACAGCCTTAGTAACGCCCTTAAGGACAAGGGGAAGAAAGCAACTGCCAAAACCTTCTACCACGGTAGAGTTTAGGGATGATGAAAATCGGTTAAGGGTTGTTAAACGAGAGGATTTTGTTGGTCGTCGTCGTCAGTTACAGAATTGTTTGCGGACTTTGAGGACAGATTTTGACAAAGTAGGGATATTAATTCAGGGTATGGGAGGATGGGGGAAAAGTACCATCGCCTCTCGACTTTGGGATAGGCTACCTGAACATGAAAAAATTCTCTGGTGGCGACAAATTGATGAATCTTATTTGATTAGAAAACTCAAGAATAAACTGATTAAACCAGCGCAACTGGAACTAATTCCCTATCTAGAAAATAGTCAGATTGAACTAAAATCACGATTAAGTTACCTATTCAGTCAATTAGCAGAACTGGGAGAAAAACCGTTTCTTCTGATTCTTGATGATTTTGAATGGAATCTCGAACCCCGTGCAGGTAGGTACATTCTTAAACCTCAAGCAGCCCCAATATTAGAAGCTTTAGTTGAAGCCATCCAAGAAACGGGAACTGACAATAGGGTTATTATTACTTGTCGCTATGATTTTGATTCTGACTTATTGGAATATTTCTATAAACAAGGCTTACAACCACTTAAAGGTTCTGAACTGACTAAAAAACTCAATCGCTTAGAGAATTTTCAGTCTGATAAAATACCTCAATATTTACGAGAACGGGCATTAAATTTAGCAGATGGCAATCCTCGCTTATTGGAATTTCTGAATAATGAAGTCTTAGGCAAACAAGACGCAGAGACTAAACTAACGAAACTGGAACAAAATCCTGAACTGTGGAAAAACAAAATAATTTGGGAAGAATTATATGAGCTTATTGATAAGCCATTACAGAGGATTCTTAGCTATTGCTTAGTTTATAAAATTCCTGTGCCGATGGCAGCTTTAGAAGTAATTTGTGATGAGATTGCTGATTACAAACTGCAATTACAAAGGGGGCTAAACTTGGGACTAATTGAGGTCAGTCCTGAAGTTAAAGAAGAAAATAGGGTCTATCGAGTTTCACGAATTTTACCCCATATTATCCCTAATATCCAACAACTACCTGAAGCACCAAAAGTCTATTTTATCTACCAGAAAGCTCATGAGCTACTACATCAGATGTGGGGCAATGAAGAAAACAGAAGTGAAGAAAAATGGCAAGAAATTTTTAGGTTGAAGTTTGCCAATAAAGAAAATTCTGAACGATTCAGGCAAGGCTTCGCTCAAATGTTGGCAGTTCAATATCACTTAGAAGCTGATAAAGCTTTTGAATTTGAATTGAGAAAATGTGCTGATGACTTAGTAGAAGATGGATTATTGGACGCATTAGCAAATGGGAGCATCTCAGTTTTTGAAGTGGCTCAAACCGACAATAATCCATTAAGGTAGGCGCAGCGATGGGCAAGGACTTGAGGTACATTTTCGCGCTTCCATTGCGCTCCGGAAATCTTAGTTCGACGGTCAACCTGTTTAACGGCAGATTCAACAGATCCAGAACCAATCGAACAAATTTCTTCAGCTTGATGGTATTCGTAATTGATAATGCGATCGCGGTGTTTATCGAGATAATGGCAAAAGTTTTGTGCCTGTTTACCTTTACAATTGGTAAATAGGGCAATAGTTGCGTCAAGTTGACCTTTCCAGAGTAGACTCTGTGCTTGTTTCAAGCGTTTGAGCGAACCCCCAACTTTATGTAGGTTTTCTATCAAATGGAACCAATCCAGTACTTCTCGGCGCTGGACATCAGGAGCTAGTTGGTCAACGATCTTCCAAATACCGTCGTGTCCATCACCAACACAAGTAACTGTGCTAGCCAGTGGTTGATGATTAACCCAATCAATGACAACCTGATTATCTTGAAAGGACGTTCCCACCATTCCATTGTGATGTAAGCTAATCGCTTTATAGCCAAGCCAAGCGCATATTTCACCTTCAGTAGTGCGAACACGAATGTTTCCACCATCGACGCTTAATTCTTCAACCAAGTCTTCTTGTGTCGGCAATTCAAAGTTTTGACGATGCACCAATCTCTGTTGACTGCTACGGGAAACTTGTACGCCTGTGAAATACTCGATATCTGCTGCTGCATCTTCATAGGTGACATTGGCACTCACCCGTAGACAGCAAATTTCCAGATACGGACTAAGTTGATTTCTCGCAGGGACTTCCAATTGCTGTGCTTGCTTACTTGTGATTGGCAATTCTCCCAAAATACTTTTTAGTCGTCGTTTATACCCTGTTCTTGTGCCCGTAACCGTTTCGATAAAAAAACCCCTACTTCTGGCATGATGTGCTTTTGCATTTGACTCCGTACTGCTTCTTCAATTCCTGCAAGGCTGGTTAGCCTTTCTGGTGAGGTGTCTTCGTACAATATTTTAGCGATCGCCTGAATATGTTCTTGAAGTGCTTGCTTTTGTTCTGGAGTCATCGCTAGATAAATATACTCGTCTTACTTATCCTGACTGATTTTTACCCTCTTTGCAAAAAACTGAGATGCTCCCTTAGCAAATTCTCTGAGGCAAAGACAGTGGCGCAAGGCGGACGAAGAAACTGCTTGGGTTTTTTACCAAGTCATGGTTAAAGAAAATTATCGAGATTGGAAATATTTGTTAAAGAATTTTCCCTGTGAGACTCTCAGGAAAATCGATCAACTCTGGCTTGACAATAGTAATAATACATTGGGTATTAGCATCCAGAGTAGAATTTATCAAAATCTAAGTGGACATGATGTTTGGGAACAGTTTTGTGATCGCGCTTGGGGGTCTATATATAAAATTTATTATGAAATCATGAGAGACATAGGGGAAAGTAAAGAAACAGTTACGATTGCCTCGCTACCATTATTAATCCTATCTTCCGCACCCAGAACTGTCACACCCAAAAAACCGGATAGATATAGTACATAAGAACTAGCTTCTAGTAGAGCTTATTCCAGCTAAATAAGAATAACTTCTA
>NZ_JACJQG010000115.1 GCF_014696435.1 Calothrix anomala FACHB-343
GTTATTACCCGAAACTTCAGAAACCTTTATCTACCTTGCTATGATCCGTATTATGGTGAGGCGGCTAGCATAAAATTTGACCCCTAAAAACTTTTCAAACACCCTCTAAGCATTCCCAAAACATTTGGCTACCACTTAATCGGAAATCGCAAATATTAGCAACAATCGCAGCGCTGATAGCTGTTGTATTCCAGATTTACTTTTGGCATGGTCGGTTAGTTCATCCACAACCTTCTCATAATACTTCTACTCCTCATGTATTGGAAAACCAGGCTAGGTAAAGTATACCAGTCCAAACAGGTGCTGAGTTACTTGAAGTTCCTAATAGTGTTGAATTGCGTGTAAGTTCTACAGGGAGCTAAAACCAATGCTTATTCAAATGTTATCTGAAGATCCAATTCGGTACTTGCGAATTGTTGCGATCGTGATTATCTCCGTAACGCTACATGAACTTGCTCATGGTTTTGCCGCCTTGAGCCAAGGAGATGATACACCTCGTAAAACCGGGCACATGACGCTCAATCCAATAGTTCATATGGGTTGGGAGTCGATAATTTTCTTAGCTATTGGTGGGATTACTTGGGGACAAATGCCTGTAAATCCCAGGAAATTCCGGTCTGCTAAGTGGGGAAATATCCTAGTATCGGCAGCAGGTCCGTTATCGAACTTGGCTTTGGGGATATTATCGATTGTACTTTTAATAATTGCGACTCGGTTTGACATTCTCAGCCTTGAGTTTTTTTATCTGGCAGCACAGATAAATTTAGCATTGTGTTTGTTTAACTTGTTACCAATTCCACCACTGGATGGGTTTAATGTTTTTAGAGAGTTCATTCCTCAACTGAAAGTATTAGATGATTACCGGGTGGGAATGTTTGCAATGATGGTTCTTTTTCTCGCTCCTGGGTTGAGTTCGGGATTATATGTCGTGTCAGATCTGTTCATCAGACTGTTTATTGGAATTGATTAATCGGATTTACAGCTTACTTCTAGTGACTTTGGTCTAAATGTCTGGCTTACAAAGGCAGCTAAAACTATCCTTGTACCTTCAGATTACTCTTTTCAGATGTGAGTAAATGCAAAAATAATCAGGCAAAATTTGCCAAATTATAACTTAAAAAGTGAATAATTCGCTTGTAAGCAACCAAGTACCTAACAGAAGCTACTGATTGATAATGCTTCATCCATAATTAAAGTTTTTACCTAATTTACCAGGAGTTTGTTATGAATGCGGCTTTGTTGCATGAAAGAAAAGAAAGACACACCAATTTATGATTGGAGTAGAAACTAGTTTTCGATTTTATAAGTGTCAGGCTTGCCCAACTGGATCATGCGGTTAAGCGCAGCACATTGTAGAAATAACTCGACAGCCTGATTATCAAAAAAGCGTCTTTTCAACTTGCCACCAAAAATGGTTTTAAGTCGAAAGATGGCAGTCTCAGATAAAGAACGGCGATGATAACCAGACTCTTGTTTCCATTGCTTACGTCCAACTTGATTGATCCGACGCAGATTCTCATCCCTGGGATAGAGTCGTGCTTGAGTGTTTGAGTGTTGTTGCATTTTGGCGTTGCTACGAGGTGGAATTGTCGCTTTTGCTCCGCGCTCGGCAATAGTGTCATAACAGTCAAATGTGTCATAGCCACCATCACCAGATACTTGCTCTATGGGCTGTTCAATCTGCTCCAATAAGTCAGGTAGCACCTCACAATCCGCGAAATCATTGGTAGTGACTACCACAGCTAAAATTTCTCCACTCCCCTCATCGACTCCTAAATGCAATTTGCGCCACGTCCGCCGTTTCCCCACCCCATGTGTACGCACTTTCCATTCGCCCTCACCATATACTTTCACACCAGTTGAATCTACCACTACATGAACAGCTTCATCTTTTGGTACTACAGGTAGTTTTACCGACAACTTGCTTAAACGACGGGATAGAGTAGAGTGATCCGGCACTGCTAATTCAATCCCCATAAGCATAAACAGTGATTCTAAAAATCCCTCTGCTTGCCGCCCAGGTAAATGAAATACCGATTGAATCGTTCCCATTGTAGCGATCGCCGTATCAGAGTAATAATTCGATGCTCCCTTTCTCCCCGTTTTTTGCTGGTTGCGCCACTGCTCGATTACTTCTTCGTTTACCCAGAAAGTTATACTGCCTCGTTGCTTGAGGGAAGCATCATAAGCATTCCAATTCTTTACTTTGTACTGGGCTTTCGTCTTCATATGCAGGGCTACGCGGCGAGCGAACTTAGGCGATAGGTAAAATTTACCATTTTGCCTATTCACGCAACAACACCTATGAATGCACAAAAAGTTCTATTATCTACTACGATTTCGTTAGCATTTTCTGGATTTTTATTAGGTTCAATGCATCCTGCTTTAGCTAATGATTGTCAAGCCCAAATACGGGAACTTATTGAACACTCAAAACAAGGAAAATCTACATTTGTTTTAACAACTATTTCCATGCATTCAGCTATAAATCTACTCCCTTCTAAAGCTATATTATACGGTCAAATTCCGAGTGAAAATGACATTACGCAGACCTCTCCTATTGGACAAGTAGAATACGCTAATGGAGGGTTGCGTTATTCTGTTACGGATAACTCTATTGTTGGTGTAATTGCTGGACGTTGGAATACACAAACATGGAATCCACCGTCTACAAATCCAGGAGCGATCAATTCTTTTCTCCCAGGATCGGGCAATCCTTTTGCGCCTTCATCACAAATAACCTACGGAGTTCAAATTACGCCAACAGGTGTGGTTAGCATCAGAACTTTATTGAATGGTAAAAACTTTTTAGGTCGAGGCCCTGTTACTTTCCAAGGTAGTTGTTCAAGTGGACTGATTACAGGAATTGCTAATGGCAAAGCTTATACAGTAACTTTGGGCAAAGGATATATTGCTCCGATTCGCTAGCGAATTAGCGATCGCTCCTCCTCAAATCGCTTGATTGGGCGATCGCACTTGATTCTCGATGACGATCGCGATCGCTCCAAAGCAAACCACTGGAGGAGGCGATCGCACTTGATTCTCGATGACGATCGCGATCACTCCTCCCCAAAGCACTTGATTGGGCGATCGCATAACCCACAATAACTCAAAGCCTTTTCAAAACATCCATATCATTTAACAATTTTATCTATTTGTCTTTAATACTACTTCCCACTAGTCCATACTTTCTGCAATACTTCTTAATGCAATTATCAATGGATAACGTTATTGTTAACTATTTTTTAGAAATACTCGTTTTGTGAGGAGTTGCTATATGAAATCTAGCTGCACTATACGCAGTCTGCTGGTGATATTTGCAATCTGTATTGCAGGGGGAAGCTCATTAAAAGCTCAGGCCGAATCTGGTGAGAACTTGATTCCTATTTTAGCTGAAGCTAATAGTCAATCAACACCTAATTTGACATTAGAAGCAGCTTATCAATTGGCACAAACTTCAAATCCAACCCCTACTCCAGAAGCACCACCGCAGGAAAATTCATCTCAGAAGCCAGAAGAAAAAGGGCATCGTTGCTCAGATATAGACAATTCTACAACACCAAACAACAAGACAATTGAGGTTGACGGTATCCAGATCACAGGTATTAGTGCTTTTAATAAACCAGATATTGAGAAAGCTTTTCAGAACTATAAGCCTGATAGAGAAGAATCCAAACCGCAAGAATCTGAACCAGAAGAAAAACTGAGAGATGCTATTATTAAACTGTATTTGGATAAAAACTATATAAATACAACAGCCTATTGGGATAAGGAGAAAAAGGAAATTAGAGTCACGGAAGGTCGCATCCGATGGATTGAAATTCTGGGAACTCGAAGGTTAAATTCTTCTTACATTTGTAGTCGAGTGAAACGTGGCGTAAGTATACCTCTCAACACAGCTAACTTGGAAGAGTCACTGCGATTATTAAAAGTTGATCCACTTCTAGAAAATGTCGAAGCTAGTTTGCGTAAAACAGGAAATGAAGGCGAAACTGATTTAATTGTGCGTGTGAAAGAAGCAGACTCTTTTGTTAGTAGCATTGGTGTAGATAATTATTCTCCTCCCAGTGTAGGCGGGGAAAAATTTAGTGTTGATCTGCGCTATCGTAACTTAACTGGTATTGGGGATGAAATTGCGGCATCTTATTCTCGTTCATTTACCGGGGGTGCTGAAATTTTTGATTTCAGCTATCAAGTTCCCCTCAATGCTATGAACGGAACTTTACAATTGCGAGCAGCTCCTAACCGCAACAGAATTACTCAGAAACCTTTTGATGAGTTTGGTATTAGAGGAGAACAGGAAGTTTACGAGATAAATTATCGTCAGCCGTTAATTAGAACTCTGGAAGAAGAGTTTGCTTTATCTGTTGGTTTTACTTACCAAAGTGGTCAGACATTCATATTTGACCTACCTGACTTTTTTGGTCTAGGCCCTGATGAAAATGGTGTCAGCCGTACCAGTACTATTAGATTTAGTCAAGATTATATTCGACGGGATAATCAGGGAGCCTGGTCATTTGTCTCGCAATTTAATTTTGGTATCGGCTTGTTGGATGCAACTACCAACGAAGCTCCTATTCCCGATGGTCGCTTTTTTAGTTGGTTAGGTCAAATACAGCGCGCACAGCAAATTGGAAACAGAGGTGATAATAACTGGCTGATTATCCAAGCAGAGCTTCAACTAACGCCTGATAGTTTACTACCATCCCAACAATTTGTGATTGGTGGGGGACAATCTGTCAGGGGCTATCGTCAAAACGTGCGATCGGGAGATAATGGATTTCGTCTATCTGTTGAAAGTAGAATGACAATTCAACGTAATTCCTCTGGTAATTCGACACTAACACTAATCCCATTTATTGATGCTGGATATGTTTGGAACAAGTCTGATAATCCTAATCCTCTACCAAATCAGACGTTTTTGGTAGGCGCTGGTTTAGGTTTACAGTGGGAGCAAGTTTTGGGATTTCCAGGATTAACTGTCAGGTTAGATTATGGATTTCCTTTTATTAATTTAAGCGACAGGGGTAGTAATATCCAGGATGATGGCATTTACTTTAACCTGCGCTATAAACTGTAGTAGATGGGAAATGGAGAGTAAAAATGTGAAATTTACAATTCTTTTTTTCTCTCCATCAGAATTACCAGGGACTACCAACCATTGTAAAGCTAGCCCAGTAATAAGGATGCCTCATTTTGTGGTCTATTATACCTGGTTGTAAGTCGAGATCAATTTGAAATTGTTTATCCTCTGTTAAGCGTAATTTTCCGTTTTCATAGCGCACATCTCCTTTCAATACAGCGATTTGTGCTCGACGTAATGCCTCTGCCTTATATGTAACTTCTTTAAGATTTAGCTGCCGATAAAATTCAGAAAATAGTGCTAAAGTTCCGAAAGGATTTACTTTCCATAAACTTCCTAATGCTGACTTGACTCCAGCTTTAGCAGCCAAACCTGCGAAACCCAACTCAGAATCTTCATTTCCCAAAATAGTTTGACAGGCATCTAGCACCAACAGTTCCGCGACTGGATTGTTAAATTCAACTTCACCAATTTGATTAAGTGTCAATCTTTCGTTACCCGAAAATTGAATATAGGATTTGTTTAAACTATTTATACCAGCTTCAAAAGAGGCATGGGTTGCCAGATGTACAATTCTAAAAGAGCGCCGTTCCGACCTGAGATTTTCTATGGTAAATTGCTCTTCGGGCAATTTTTTGCCTTTCCACAAATCATTAGTTATATTGTCTAACAGTAAAGGTACGGTGGGTAATGGATCTGCATCGGTAAATTGCGACGATCCCATTGCTAGAACTTGAAATTTTTTGATATTTTCGTAGCGAGTATCTGTCAAGCTTAGGCTAGGCATTAAGCCAATACTATAGTCCTCTACTAAGTAATGCGGCTTTTCTGGATCTTCGGATACGGACAGGGCAGCAAATGGTAAAGAACGCAATTTAGCATCAGGTATGAAAACTAAATTATTTATATTTTTCTGTTTTAAATCTTGTATCAAATCTCCTATTATCCATTTGTACAGTTTGTTAGCTAGAGGAATATAAGATTCTTCCTTGTTACTGCTATCCCCTATAAGATTACCAAAATGAAGAGCAGCGTTTACCACCTCACTACACGTCGCTTCTATTGACTTCCGAACAGGACTTCCTTGAGAAGTAACAATTAGAAGTTGCAGTTGATAATTTTCTTTACCTTTGGGACATTCATCTGAATTTTCAGATTGATTATTAGCATTAACACCCTGAGCATTAAATTGCCAGATAGTCTTTTCCTGTTTTGATTCTGGAAGTAATTTCGGCTCCGTTTGTACTCCACCTGGCTTCGAGGGCGGAACAAAAGTGATATAGATGATAGCTGGTTTTGCACCAATTGTACCATTCTTAGCATTACTAGTATTTGACTCAATATTGGTGAGCATATTTTGAGCTTCTTCCAAACTGATAGCCTTGGCAGGACTTAACCCCAGCTTTGTTTCAAATTGCTCTGTAAAACCTAGCTCCGGACTGCTCCTAAAAGTCCATTGGTCTTGGAGTTGATTGTTGTTTAAATTAGCAACTAAATTTCTAGCAATATTCGGATCGATATTTTGTGGTTTTGGTAGTTCACAGGATGCAACTTTACACTCAATTTCTGATGCTGGTGTGGTGACTAAGCCTATATCGCCTTGGCTGTAAGGTCCAAGGAAACTTTGAATTGGAATAATTGAATTTCCATCACCAGTAGTAATAGCCCCTGCCGTACCATTTCTGCTGGCGTTGCCTACAGAAAAACGAATAAACCTCTGTCCACCTCCGTGGCGAATTATGGCAGAACCACCACCATTACCACCTGCGGTAGAAATGCTCGCGTTAATACCATTTTGGTCTGTAAATGTGCCAGTGGCACGGAATAACCTCTGGGTTGTAATGTCAACATTACCACCTGTGCCATTAGTGCCACCTTGAGCGTTGATGTAGGTAACTTGAACATCACGCTGCGGGTCGATGGTGACGTTACCGCCATTGCTGATAGCAGAACTAGAATTGATGATATCAGCGGTGATACTGTCACGGGCGATGAGGGAAATTAAGCCGCCATTACCAATAGTGTTGCTAGAGTCTAGGGTTGCTGGGGCGTTGATGGTTGTTCCTTGAAGGTTGATATTGCCACCACTAGTAGTTATGGGGTTAGAAACTGTTAGTGTGCTGGGACTGGTAAGACTGAAATTACCACCACCCGTGACTACAGAACTCAATAAATTAAAGTCTCTACTGAGAGCAAGGTTAAAACTTCCACCTCCGGTATTGAAGCTGTTTGGTAACAGGACATTGTTGGGGGCGGTGACGTTACCCAAGATAGTGTCGGCTCCTTGAGGTAAAATACCTGCTGAAAAGTCTATTGTGTTTGGAGTATTGACGGTGAGTGAACCACCACCTAATCCTGCTCCTGAACCATATAAGATGGAACCAGTAGTGATGTTCCCATTGGCAGAAAGGTTAATGGCACCACCATTGCCTGTTGTAGAGCTAGAGTCGAGATTTCCGGTGTTAATATTATTCTGACTGGTGATAGTGATTGGTTGTCCTGGATTGACAATATTACCAACAGTAATTTCGTTAGCTTCTAGGATAAATGGGAAATTACCATTACCAAACAAAGTACCGCCGGTATGGTTAATTGTATTGGCACGAAGTGTTAGCGGAGTGTCAAACCTAGCGTCACCTGTGAGAACAATATTGCCATTGCCATTAGAGTTAATTGAGCCGCTTTTGTAGAAAATTCCCTCTGCACCGTTAGTCCCAGTACCAGTTAAAGAAATACTTCCTTGGCCAACAGATTCCACTATGCTATTGACATAGTTATAAATACCATTTTTTTTCTCAGATCCATTACCAGCAATACCTGTCAAGGTTATATTGCCATCATTCGATCTAATTGTGGAAACTCCTGATGTTACTGTATCCGAACCCAGCTGTATTCCGTGGCTTCCGACTGTTCCATCCCCACCTGTTCCTTCTAGGGTAATATTTCCTTTGCCAGTAGATTCGATTAAGCTACCATTGCCTTGATTAGACCCAGTACCAAGAACAATACCTTCATTGGAACCATCACCACCCTGACCTTTGAGAGTAATATCTCCATCCACTGAGCTGATTGTTGCACCGGCTGTTAAACCAATCTGTATTCCCCAACTGCTATTACCATTTCCACTAATATTACCAGTGCCACCGATTCCTTCTAGGGTAATATTTCCGGTTCCTGCTGATTTTACAGAAGCAGAACTATTTAACAGAATTCCGGTCTGTCCGCTTCCGGAGCCATTTCCAGCAGTACCTGTCACTTTAATGTTCCCATCTACCGAGGAAACATTTCCTTGAATCTCTACTCCGAGAACTTGGTCTGTTCCTTTTCCACCATTACCGATGATGGTAATATTTCCCGATCCAGTTGACTGTACACTATCAAGGTCACCGATCACAATACCCCTGTTATACCTGGCAGTTCCGTCCTTACTACCAGTACCATCTAAGGTAATATTCCCTCTGCCAGTCGATTCCACAACTGCGTTCCTGATGAGAGTGATCCCATCATTTCCTTCTCCCGTACCATTACCAACGCCAGTTATGCTGATATCTCCATCTACCGAACTGACTTTGGAGCCTAATGACATGCTGATTCCACCACCACTGTCACCTCCTGTGCCTTTCAAGGTGATTGTTCCAGCACCAGTGGTTCTTAATTCACTCCCCTGTAGAATAATACCTGCATTGCTACTAGCAGTTGTTCCTCCTATACCTGTGAGGTTAATGTTGCCGCTACCTGCGTCAATAATGGTGCTGTTAAGACTAATCCCATAGTTAACAGTATTATTTCCATTAGCAACAGCCGTAAAACTACCACCATTTGTATTAATTACTACAGGTCTTCCGAAGATCGTCAGCGCACCATCACTCCTGAGATTAACGTCTCCTCCGTTTGTTGTGATGTTGGAATTAACATTAATGTTATTTTTTGCCTCCGCAGTTAGCCCTACCCCAGCAGCACTGATGTTGATTGGTGCATTGAAGTTAATATCTCTATTCGCCTGAAGGATTATATTACCTGTAATGCTTTCCAGTCGTGTGCTGCCAATTTGGAAGTCTAATCCGTCCCCATCTGCAAAGAAAATTGCCCCAAGCGGGTCATTTTGATTTGGTGCATTAGCATTTAACTGAGCATCTTCTCTACCAGAACCTGCGACAATATTAATATCTTGTGGATCAAACAATACCGTCCCTAGTTTACCCGCAGATGCCCCAACATCAGCATTACCTGAAAAGGCGAGGTTTTTCTTCCCTGATATTTCAATAAACCCACCATTGCCAAACAGGTTACCACCCCTAGCCCTAGAATTACCATAAAATCCTGTCGTCTCATCTGCCCAAACAATAATACGCCCGCCATCCCCACTGGAAAGCGCATCTGCATTAATTACCGAATTACTGCTCACAAAAGTCCGCAAGGCATTAGGTACACTACCCTTACCCTGATAATCGCCACCGATTCTTACATTACCACCACCGTTAGTACCGGAAGCATTAACCTTAGCGGCAACTAACCCAACTCGGTTTCCCAAAATATCAACGCTACCCCCAGTTTTCCCCGATACATCAAAGCTGCCCGATGCAATGGTTGTACCTGGAGTAGCTGGAATACTAACATTAGTTTGGGCATTGTTTTGCAGATTTGAATTTGGCAGTTGCAGCGTACCATCAGCATTAGCAGTCACTCCCAAATTAAGCCCCTTTACTCCAGTTGTTAGCAACTTCGGCAAGGCATTAACCGGAATTGGCCAATTATTGGGTAAGTTCCCACCTTGGGTAATAGGTTCAATTTCCAAACTCAATACATTCCCCGGTATACTCAACCTGACCAAATTTTCTCCCGGTACAGCATTGACGAGGATTTTACCTTCTGGTGCGGTCAATTTCCCCGTATTTACAACAGTGCCACCCAGTAAATTTAAATTCTGTCCCGTCCCCACCGCCAACTCGCCAGCATTGACGATCGCTCCCGGCTGCCCCATTGTAAATGCAAAGTTGCTGGGGTTGCCAATTAACGTTGCATAATCGTTGAAACCCGCAGCATTAAACCACTGTGAACCAAATTTTATACCATTAGCAGTAGTAGCGGTAAAGCTTCCAGGAACGTTAAGTTGGGCATTGGAACCAAAAATAATCCCTGCTGGATTCATCAGGAAAAGGTGAGAATTACCACCGCTAACCCGAATTAAACCATTAATTACCGAAACATCGCCACCAGTAACCCGACCTACAATGTTCCGAATTTCTGGATTTGAGAGAAAATTAGCTATTTGCCCTGAGTCAAGACCAAATCTTTGAAAACTGTGAAAAAGATTCGCCTTGTCCCCGGAAAATTGCCCACCCGTAATGTCAATTCGATTACCATTAGGTGTAATGATGGTGTTAGTACCGTCGTTAGCGGGCGTTATTTGTGCTTTTACCTCAAATGCGGTGAGAACTGCAACTAGAGGAGTTGCTATTAGCCAAAAAACAATTTTTCGTAATAAATAATTCATCGTATATAATTGGCAGTTTATCATTTTTTAGAAGTAACTATTTTCATATTTAGTGGATTTTTGCAGCCTTTGTTTTATCAGCCCCAAGTTATTCAGCTTGGGGCATATATCGAATTTTTCGGAATAGGGTTACTGCGGTCCTGTTATTATTCTTCCGTTAGGGGGACTAGAACTGGTATTGGGCTGAACATCATCAACTATGGGCTTTGAGCCAAGATCTGGGAATTTAAAATCAAAATCTTTTATTAAATCAGCCCAGGCAGTATTTAATGCTGAATTATTTCCATCAGATCTGCGGCTATTTCCCAGAGTTGTTAAGACATCTAACCAAATGCCATTCTCCGCATAAATTTCAGCTTTATCTTGAGGTTTTTTAGCTGCTGCTAATTTCTTTTTGACTTCATCATTAATTGCAACTCTTGTGAGTCTTGCGGTAACAATAAAGCTGCTGCCTCTACCTGCTACTGATTGGGGGTCTTTACAGTAAAGGGTAAATCTGAAGCGATATTTTTGGTTCACTTCTAGAGATACTTCATTTTGCGGCAACCTAACACCGATCACCCCTGGTCGTGTATTATTTACTGTTGGCTTCGTGTCGTATACCGTGTTTCCTGCTGCGTTTTCTATTTGAAATCTCATTGAGTGATACTCACCAGCTTTATGAGGAATAAAAAACCAGAATGTTGGTTGAGCTTCTGTTGTCAAAGTATCTGTATCATAGGGAGGTACTAATGCAATTAGATTGTCTCCATTATTTTGAAGAACATCATTGCAAGGTCCTTGAGTACCAGTTGGTATACGTCCATTAGGCGTTCCATTTCCTGTACCTCCACCTGGTGGGTTTAATGGTTGTGGTTTTTTCTTCGATGCCTTATTAGTAGCACTGCTCAAATTAACATTTGCTTGTATTTGAATAGATACAGCACTAGTTGTAAAACCAATCAGCAGCCAAAACAGAGTAAGGCTGAATATTTTCCAAGATTTTGTTGTGGTTAAATAATTCATTACTTGTGTAAGTAATATACTACATTTTAATACTGGTTTTTTACCAAGAGATTAGCAGCAATAAATACGACAATTCCTCCAGTAATCAGCGTAATAACTGACGGAACTAAAGGCATCCATCCTCCCTGTAATAAAAGCAGGTAGCAGCTTCCATATAAAACAATAACTGCGATCCCTGACGCGAATAAAATGACTATTTTTGACCGAAAAGATAAGCTAATTATGCCACCGACAAATGCCCATATACCTGCCCAAATTATTTCACCAAAATCGGGTAAATACCACAGCAGAGGTCGTTTATCAAGTGCAGCACTGAGAAGTTGACTTAGCATATGAGCTTGAACTTCAACACCTGACATTTTTTGATATGCATTTTCACTATAAGGTGTTAGGTGAAAGTCATTATAACTGTGGGCGGTTGTTCCAATCAAAACGATTTTATCTTTGAATAAATCTGGATTTAACTTGCCATTAATTACTTGAGAAATTGTCAGTTTTTTTGCTATTGAATCTGTAGCACGATAGTTCAAAAGCAATTGGAAACCTCTAGCATCAATCTGACTATATCCTCCTGCGCTAGACTCCAATATTTTGTGGATAAAATCGCCAATCTGAACATGTTTACTGTTGTCATTTAAATCAATTGGAACAGCTTTAGGCTTTAAATTTAGGTATCTGTATGCGAGGAGGAAGTTAAAAGAGTACTTTGATTCGCAATTAGATCCTGAAGGTGGACTTTGCGACAATAGATTGCGGCGAATTCTACCATCGGCATCAACAGGGGTATCGTTAAATCCTACTCGTTGCCAGAAAAGGTCTTTATCTTTGAGTAAGTCAGGAGGAGGTTTGATGCTTGCTTGATCTTTGTCGCCACCGAAGCAAATGGTGATAAAGCTATGATTCTGTTGATAGTGCTTAGACAACGCTTTATATTGAGGTTCTATAGGCATCCACCGATAAATATCTAGCCCAATCAAAGCAGGTTGATACTGCTCTAACTTATCGAGTAGTTGATTGAGAGTACCATTCGATAATGATCCTCGCCCATCTTTTTGAGCTTCTATCTCGGTTTCTGTATTTTCAATAATTAACAAACGTGGATCTGGCCCTTCAGTTTTAGGACGCAACCTCATCAGTTGGTCAAATGCCTTCAATTCCCAAGATTCTAAAAACCCGAATTGCCGTACCCCCATGACTAATGCCAGTGTAGCCATACTACCAATCACCAATGCGGGGAAACTGCGTCTGAAATTTGTGACTATAAACTCAACAGTAGAGTCTTTACGTAATTGCTCCCACTTTAGGGGTGATACCACTGGATTTTGAAAAATCACTGGCAACCAAGAAGCACAGGGAAACCTGCTCTCCATGCCTTTCAAGCGTTCCCGTGCTTCTCGCACAGCTAAGTAACAGGATTTTCTCTGAGAAAATCCTTTGAAGAAATACTGCAAAAAATTGTGGGCAACTTCATCAGGTATAGATTCTCGCATCACAATGATTTGAGGTATATTCAACTCAGCCAATTCATGTGCTAAACCCAAACCGTCACAAGAGTTAAAAATTGCCAACTTCAACCCGTTATTAATCGCAACTTTTAATGCATGTTTCAATTGAGCAATTGTCAACTTATCCTTTTCATTAATGTTGATATGCCCTGTTAGATGATTGGCTTCACTAGAGCTATGTCCCGCAAAAAAGAGAATGTCCCACTTCTTGTCCCATAAAATATTATTTAAGTCTTCCGGCTTCGGCTCTTTCGGAAGAGTCCACAGATGCACACCATCAATTTTCTTAATTAATTCCCAATCTTTCTGAGTATCAATCCCATCACTAGCTCCTAAAATTCCTAATATTCTTATTTGCCGTGATAGTGGCATGGAGGCAAACTTAGGATGCTTCCAAAACTGTGGAATAAAAGCAACTTCAGCTCGATCGTAATCTTCTAGAAAAGCCCATGAATGCCAGGGTAATGTCCGCAGTCCTGGGTCATCAGTTTCTATCAAAATCCGAATTTCTTCATGAAGATTGAGTTTTGTTCGCAATTGTTCATCAATATCTAGAAATGAACCTGACTTAATCCAAGCTTTCATCCAAGAATTGAAAGTCTCTTGAAACTGCTGACACAAATCACTAAATTCTCTTTCTGAAACACAAGTTATATCATCTGTTTCAATATCGAGCCGAGTATTGCCGTTAGAGCGATGCTGAAGCGCGTCATAAAGAATTCGCCACCGTTTGTAGAGTTCAGGAAGTTTTGGTTCAGGTGGTAGGCTTCCTCTCAATTTCATCGCTAACGATTCTCTGTCGTCATCTGAAATCTGCACTGTTACAACTGGAAACCCAGTTCTTAAATCGCCCCCCAGGAAACTGAAAATGATTTTTTTACTCATTGTTGTGCTTTTCTAGGTATTAGATGACAAAATCTTCTGTAACTCTGGCTTCCCCAAAAGTAACTTGGACGCTAAAAGATTCACCCACTTTTCCTTTAAAGCGTTTTAGCTGAATATAGTTATCCTGTTCTCTTGAGTCAACTTCTTGCTCAAGCTTTTCAGTCACAACATCTTTGGCGGTGGAAACTAAAGCTAATTTCAAATTCTGAGGTAAAAATCTTTCTTCAGGCGTGGGATGCAGTTGTACACACACACTCACTCTTTCTTCATTCTCAGGGGCGATCGCAACTAATAAAACCACAGATTGAGAGCGCAACTGAATTCCCAAGTCAATTAATTTAGCTTTTTTCACCCCATCTTCTTGTTCAGCCCTTGACTTTCTAACATAATTTCTTTCTAAAAAAACTTCAGGGTTTTGCCACAAGGATTCGAGTGCTTCAACGCTTTCTTGAAGCCACTTACTCAGTCGAGCAGGTTGCTTGTGAGAAGGATCTAGTCGTTGGTTATAAAGTCTTTGTCGCCATTCATCTTGTGCCAGCAAAGCTCCCCATATTGGGAAGGGAATTTCCAACCGGGGAAAGGTGACTAAAGGTTTACTAAGTCGTTCAATCAGGTTGTCAGCTTGGGATTCAAGTATAGTTTGCACAGGTGCGATCGCCGCCCTAGTCTGTTCATTAATGCAGCGTTGTCGGATCACCGAAAAAGTAGTAAGGTCTGTGCTTACCTGTTGTGCATCTAGGAAATAGAAGCGATCGTCAGGGTCATAACTACCTAGGGTTTTCAACTCCAGATGAGTAGCATATCCCCAAACTCTGAGACTCTCAGCATCTAAGCTCACCTCTACTCCTAAGTAATAATCCCCTGCCCAACTGGGAATATCTACCCATTCTTGAGGTATTTCCAAATCGTCCTCAATCACCTCAGTTGGAATTAACACCAACCGTTGATTGGCGATCTGAATAGCAGACCCATTGACAAACTCCCATACCGCAGAGGCTGCCTCAGGAATAAGCCAGCTAGTAGCTTCTGGAGCTTCTTCAGTGCGTATCCAATCTAAAATCAGACTCAGGCAAAGTTGATTGAGATAGGCATTCCAGCATCTACTATCTGTTGTATGAGCCTGACTTTGCCGCCAGTACTGTTCTTGTAAATCTGGTGGGATTTCAAACCACCATTCAGTAGATTCTGCCAGTGTAAAAGACATTTCACTTTCTCCTGCGGCTACGACAAATGGGATTCTAGTTCGCAACAGCGAATCTTCAACCATTGTTTCAAGATTGCGCTCATACTGTTTACTTGGTTTGGTGTTGGTGGAATGTTCACTCTGCCTTCAACTTCTGCACAAGTTTGTCCCCAATCCACCAATGCCAGTAAGAGTACTGTTTGTGCTTTATGCACTCGTTGCTGAACCCAGCAATAAGGTTTGTTTAAGTCTTTGGCAATTTGCTGTAACGTGAGATTTTGGCAGTAGTAAAGCTTTAGTACCAGCTTCCACTCTGGTTTTAGCCTAGATATTGTTTCAATTAATACATCATAAATTTGAGTCTGCTGGTTTTTCCGAAGCCACTCATCCTCCGCTGCAATCCACTGAGTTATGAGCGAGTCAGATGGATCTGGTAACTCAACTTCTTCATCAAAAACAGTGCATGGTGAAGAATACCAGTATTTTCTGACGATTCTCTCTGTTTGTAGCAACCATTGCTTAATTATTGTTGCATTACAAGACTGACTAGGTGGAGATAAATTCAGCCTCTCGCTGTTGTAAATATTGGCAATGGATTCCCATTGTTCAGCAGTCGGTTCTGGTAAACGATTGGTTCCTCCCCGTTGTCTGGGGACGTATACTTCCTTAAAGCATTTCCAGGCTAAACAATATTGGGTAATTTGCGCTGTTGTTAATCCTTGCTGCTCTAGGGCTTCCAGCAATCGCTTTTTACCAATCCGTCGTAACAGTGACCATTCAGTACAAAGTGCTGCTTCTCCTTCCTCCCGTATATGATTTCTCAATACGTTCAGTAACACTGTCGCTGCAAAACTTTTCAGTGTACCTGCTTGGGGATTAAATTTTGTTAATACAGTTTCAAAGTAAGTGTGTGAATCTTGAAAATAATCTTCTAAATTGCGTTGGGGACTCGTAAATTTTTTTAATATTTGCCCGGCAGTCCAGTACATCGGCTCTTGTAGATACGCAAACAGATGCATTCGCGCCAAATCGGTCTTGTGTTCTTGCCACAACTCATGCCAATGTTTTACCCAAAAATTTTCTGGATCTGACTGGTCTGGCTTAGTAGTTTCCAAACAACTCTGCATACTTTGACGCAGATTGGAATCTGGTATCCAATAACCAAAGCGACCTGCTTCTAGATGGATGAAGGTAGAAAACATCTCAATGAGTGTTAGACGAGGGCATATTCCCATAAAAGTTCTTCTGTCAAGAGTAGGGAGCTTAACAAAGGGGATAATAAAGTCACAAGCGTTGCAGAAATAGAATTCTCAGAGACAGTGGTAAAACTACGGTTGTCAATCAGACAACTCAATGTTATAAAATCTTGCCATGATTCTACCAGGAATGGCTCAAGTCTCAACATAATTTCTGAGAGTATGTTAAAAAGAACTGTACATATCCTTAGCCATACCTAGTAATCAAGAGTATATAAACGATTTTTACCTAATTGTAAGAAATATAACTATAGATTCAACTTTATAGTTTGTATAAACTGTCAGCGTTTAATATCTGGATAAGCCAAACTTTTATGGGCACTGGACAAAATAGAGACAGAGAAATCACTCGATCCCTTGGGTTTACCAGCCACAAAGAGCGGATTTACGCTGACCTAATGGGTGAACATCGCTTGCGACTACTCAATTGCTCCCTTCAACAGACCGAACAGATTACCTTGTTTTCACTACTTGTGAAGGGCTGTGCAATCACTCACCATAGATGAGTCGCTAACACAATTTTTAGCTACATCTGTTTTTCTGTTATCAAGGTTTTGACACCAAGACACATGAAACCTATCAAAAAACCGGAACTATTGATTGTCAAAAAGTCTGTTACTTCACAGCCAGCACTTGAGGAAGTTGCTCCTTCAGAGACAGTCCCTGCTGATGAACCTATCATTAACCAGCAGCCGGATTTACAGGTAGAAAGCCAATCAAGAGAATATCTTCACGTCTACGCTCCAGTGCAAGATACTCCAGTTCTCCAGTCTGTGGGTAACACTGGCTGGCAGGTTTCTGACATCTGGCGAGATTTACGTATTGATAATTTTTGTGATTGATATTGTCTCTATGCTTACTTGCAACAACTATTGTACTTTTGTATAGTTGCAATATAGGACTAGTGTTGATTTCTAAAACAACTCCGTACATTTGAAGAGACATACTAATCAAAATCCGCGTATTGAGGAGGGCTAACTCCAATGCGCTTGCTAATTCTGGGATATTTGCCCGCAGGGGCCTTGTCTAAGATGTTTGTGACGTTAATCTGGTGCCACCAATCATCCCCAAAATCGAACCAGTAACCAAAAGCCTCATCAATTGATAAGCTTAGATCAGCAATTGAAGTACTAGAAACATCGCCTGTAGGCGTTGGTGTCAAACCAGAACTGGAAAATGCTTGTTTCAAACCGTACCTTCTGGCATTTGGATCTTGCGGGCCATTTCCGCCAATTTGAAATTCATACATATGCTCTTCTTCGCGGTCGAATGCCTTGAAGATGATTTTATGAAGCTCCTGCAAAGTATTACTGCCTTTAATCTCAATAGTTCGAGACACTACTGGATTATCAGCAATAAACTCCTCGGTAATGGGGCCACCAATTAAAAATACATCCAGTACATATAACCCATCTGCAGAAGAGTTAACTACTTTTTTAGCAACATTTTCTGATTTTTTAGTTTTACCCATAATTTTGGTTCTTCAGGACTTGTTATGCTAAACTAACAGCTAAAATGCCAACTCAATAAGCACCTAATTCGGAAATTTTCAAAGTTTCTAAAACCGTAACCAGAGCGTTTAATGAGCTTGAGTTTATTATTAACGCCTTCCACAACACCACTGGTTGTACCATTGTCAAAATAAGCGATTATCTCATCCAACCAACGAATAATAGTATTGTTGCTACTGGGAAAATATTTTTTAGCTTTCGAGAGCCACATACCTAATTTAAATACTCCGGTATACCAATCGTCTGTTTGATTGAAAATTTTTCTAATTTTTTCTTTGAGTTCATGCATTACTTTGAGAATAGGAGATACATTTTTAACTTGAATAAGTTTATTAGCTTGTTCTTCAGTTAAGTTATCTTCATTTTTCAAGAGGGAATATTTGCTATTCTTCAATCCGGCAATTATTTGTTCATATTCCGCTTTATCAGCAGCTAATTCTGCTTTTTTGATTAATTCCTCTACATTTCGTTTTTCGGTTTTTCTTTGTTTATCTAGCTCTTGATTTATCTGTGTCATTACATGAAATCTATCTGCGACTACTTGAGCATTCGGCATTAATTCTGTTACTAAATTTTTATAGCCCTGCCACAAATCTATACTTATTTCTTCTATTTGTTCTAAGAGGGTGTTTGAAAAGTTTTTAGGGGTCAAATTTTATGCTAGCCGCCTCACCATAATACGGATCATAGCAAGGTAGATAAAGGTTTCTGAAGTTTCGGGTAA
>NZ_JACJQG010000116.1 GCF_014696435.1 Calothrix anomala FACHB-343
TAATTCAGCAGCTAAAACGTCCAGATGTTCCCATGTTTATCGTTTAGTTTTTGGGGATTCGGCAAGAGTGCCGTAGGCGATCGCCTGTGCCAGTTGCGTAAGTCCTGATTAAGCCTTCGTAGAAAATTTGACACAAAAATCCTTCTGACTCATCGTCAAGTACCTGTTTTATGGCATCGTCTAGGATTGCAAAAGTTTGTTTGAGATAATCTTTAAATTCCAGCAATACTCCCAAATCTACACTTTGCTCCATTAAATACTCATACCCCTGCCTAGATAAATTGTCGAGTTCAAGGTCAATTCCTGCATAACTTGCACGGGTTACTAACCAATCAAAGAAGGCGTAAAACCCATGAATTCTTTGCAGGTATCGGTTTTGGGAATTAAGAGGAAGTTTTTGGAAAGTAGGGTCTGTAAGTATGTGTTCGTTACGAAACAAAAACAAAACAGTAGATTTATAGGGGCTGAGTACTGTAACTACAATCGGTCGTGTGCCAACTTTCCGCCCTCCCCGACCTTTACGCTGTACAAAACTAGCGACATTTGCTGGTGCTGTATATTGTAAAACACACATTAATGCTTCGTCATCGTAACCTACTTCTAAGGCAGTCGTTGTAATTATTAAGTCATCATCAGGCTCGATAGTAATTGAGCGATCGCTCCCTGTTTTCCGTATAATATTTAGAGATTCTTGACGTGCCTTATCTTTCTGGCTGAGTACCCACCAGCACTCTCCTGCTTGGAAATATGGACAATTTAAATCTGGAATTTTACTGTTATGGCAATTACAGTTACAACTAAAATTGGCACCAAAGAAGTTAGGAAAAAGTAGCCGATTAAATGGTGGATATCGATACGCATATAGTGGAATGTACCTGATTTGCCTTTGGTCAAGAGGCGTTTTTTGCGATTTATATCTTTCTCTTTCTCTGCGTTGTTCTGGTTTTATTTTCTCTGCATCTTCCATCTGGTATAACCAGCGACCTGCAATGTCTAAAGACTGGACAAAGCCAAATGTTCGGTAGCGCTTTAGGTCTGAACTTGTCGATGGTTGTGGCATTGTGTGCAGTACGCACATTGCTGTTTGAATTAAAGTTGAAATTACAGCAGTATCTTCGTTATCCTCAGCCCGAACAAATATATAGCGTTCGGCACCAATCGTCTGCATTTCATTATCTTGAGGGTATACCCGTTTAATGCGAGGAGCAGGTATACCAGATAACTCCGACAGAAATTCAATTGGCTCTGAAATAGTGGCACTTAATCCTACAAATGCTAAATTGCTTTGTTCGTTGCGATGCTGCTTACCCAAACGAATCCTTGCCATTAACCGTCGCAGGAGAAGCGCTACTTGAGTCCCAGCAGTTGAAGTTTGTAGGTGAATTTCGTCTAACATCACTACCGTTGGCGCACAAAATTTGTCATTACCAAACAGGTATTGATATTTCGTGGATAACAGCCGTCGATGAAGTGATTCTGTCGTGGCGATGAGCAAATCAGGTGGATGCTTTGCCATGACATCCTCCCTGGCAAACTGGATAAACGGATATTGCTTGTCACAGATAGGACAAATCAAGGTTTGTGGGTTTGTGGGACGCACAAGTAATCGTTGTTTATCTGTTTTGCAAGCTTTACCATCTGTACCTACACAGTAAGCAAAAGGTGATAGATAACCTGTATATTCTTCGCTAAAAGTCCAGCCTCGTTGCTTAGAGAGTTTTTGTTGGCGATCCACAGTGATATCTTGAAAGTCTCGGATTTGATAAACTGCTGCACCACTTTCTACCCCAATTGTCAGTTGTGGAAGATTGTACTTTGCTAGGACTTGGTTGAGATAAAATAATACTTCAATAAAATCAGTAAGTTGATTTTCCGACAGTGCAACCCGTGGGTAAATGCAAATCGCTTTAACCCCTTCTCGCCCGCGCAAGCAACGTTCTAGCACCATCTTGGCGAGTACGGGTAAAAAGAAGGCGTAGGTTTTACCGGCTCCTGTGCTAGCAGTAACTACAACGCCTTTCTCGATACCTTCTTGTGCTTGTAACTCGATTGCTTCGAGAATTCTTTCTAAAGTTCGTTTTTGGAAGCCACTCATCTGGCGTAGCTTCGGGAGATAGGTGTCAATTACCTCTAAAATTAGGTTTGCTGTTCGCTGTTGCTCTGTATCACCACTAAGTAAAGGTGTCATGCAGCTTTGTACTGCTATGTTCCTTCGAGGTACGCGACGAGAAGCGACACTAAACTTAATATCTGCCACTAAACGCTTGCTATTGCTGATGCGGTGCGCTACTTTGAGGTTGTTTTCTCTAACAATTCTTTGACGGAGTTTTGATAGCAACCTTACAGTTTCTGCGATTCGACTGCGAAAAATCCAGCCATCAGGAGACTCTTCTTGGTTAAAGCGGATAATTTGCAAGTCATTTGCTAGTTGCTCTAAAGCTTTTCTGAGTGCTTCTGGTTTTTCTTGAGGAGTTAACTCAATGTCTTCGGAGGGTTGAAAATTATCAATTACTTCAACCCCTGCCATTGTTACATCGTAAATACCGTAGGCAACTTGTTCTGCTTCACGTTGTTCAATAAAGGTCAGAACTTCATCAGCTAGGCGTTTTATTGTGTCAAGGTCTAAGCTCATGGTTTTTGGACTCTAAGGTAGATGAACCTAGTAAGCTAGAATTGGCTAATTTCACATCAGATGACAACGCTTTAGCTAGCGTCAATTTTTTTCTGCCCATATTTTTTTGAACGAGCTCTCCTGCGTTACCAAGCATTTTGCACGCTTATTAGGTGTCCTCACTTTTTCTCCGACCCATATTTGAACGGGCAGTCCTGCGCTGTTCAAGAAGTTCTTCTTGTAGCAAATTTTGCTTGTTTTCGTCTTGCCAATCTTTAATCAGTCGCTTCAGAGCTACGTTTACGATGTCTTGTAAACTTGGGGCATCACTGGTTCGATTGGGAGCAAGCATTTGCTCGCATGAGTGTCTAATTGTGTACAACTGGGCATAAATTTCATCTGGAATCCGTGCTTGGTGAGGCAATGGTTTTACTGCTGCTACATATCTCACCCCAGCATAAATACACAGACATAATTTCTGCTACCATGTATGCTTGTATGCAAGGTTAGGAAATTTAAGTTAACCTACAGGTAAAGCAAAGTAATGTTTGAATTGGTTATTAAAGGCGTGCCTGTACAACGCGGTCAGGCGTGCGAGCATATGAGTTATGTCGCCAGCATCACATTTGGAGATGTTGCACGATTGCTGAATGACGGTCATCTATATATACCGAATATCCCAGATTTACCGGACTTTGCCCAACGCAAACTTAACGTGACACGGGTTAAAGCAATAGCCCGATATATCCTAGAGACTTACCAAGATGGAACTACATTTTTTCCACCAATTTGCGTTAATGTCCAACCGTCGCCAACTTACAGAGACGGTAATATCTACCTTCCTTACCATTCGGTTAGTTTGCGCTTAACCGACGGTCAGCACAGATGCTATGGCATTCGCCAAGCATTGCAAGATATTCAGGTGCAAGAATCAGAGTATGCCATTATCCTTTCACAGTTAGAAATTGGCGTGTTGATATATGCAGGACTGTCATTAGAAGAGGAACGCCAAGCTTTCCGCGACCAAAACCTATTAGTTCAACGACCAAGTGTGTCGCTATCCCATGCCTTTGACAAGCGATCGCCCACGGTTTTAATCGCCAAGGACTTGATCTGCCGAGTTCCTCAGTTTCGTGACAATGTAGAAACAGTGGAAAACGGCTTGGGTAAGCACAATCCTAAGTTACTCACCTTATCAACATTAGTCACCGCTACTCAACGGATGTTCCCCAATTTAAAATCTCAAACCGATTTGGAATCTCTGATTGATTGGGCGACAACCTTTTGGGCAGCAACAGCAAGCATTATCCCTAACGATCCTTGGAGGATTATGAATAAACAGGAACGCGCTACCCAGAGACAGAAGTTACTAGCAGTCAGCGCTGTTGTTTTTCAAGCCTTAGGTATGTTAGCTCATGATTTGTTATTAGAAAGAGTTCCGGCGGAAAATTTGGTTAAGTGGTTGAGTAGACTGCAAGAAATAGATTGGCAGCGCGACTCCCAGTTGTGGCGAGAACGAGGAGTAACCCAAGTTGGTGCAAGTGGAGAACCAATCATTTCCAACACAAAGACAAATGTTGATGCTTGCCATCGGGTTTTGCGTGAATTTGTCGGTATTATCTCAGCATAATATGTATTTTAATTTACGCCATTTTTTGTAAATGAGAGCAAGTAAGATATTCACTTTATGCTGAGAGTGCGAGTTTCTTTAAAACTTGGACAGCAATTCGTAAATAGCTATCTTGGCTGTCTTGGATTTGACTACTCCCTTATCTTGAACATATTGCAGAAGATGTAAGCCTTCTTCAAGTTTTTTAGTTGCATCGATAACTAGTGGATTGCGAGACATTCTAAGGTCTTTGAGCAAAGCAGAGATTGGTTTATCAATGGACAGAGATAATTGCTGAAAATTTGCTTGATGTTTTTTCATATTTTTCAGAGTTAACCCTTTAAACGACTACATCTATAGTTTCGCTGATAAATATCTAGTGGTTTCTCAACATTGGTTAGGAAGTTAGTTAGGATTTATTGTTAGGAAGTTGACATAGCTGTAATGATGGCAAATACTCCACGCGAAGAGTTCTTCGCTGATGCTGCAATAGATTGGGAATTATCAAGCCTGTACTCAGCCTTAGCCGTTGCTAAACGAGAGTTTGCACCTCACAAGAAACCAGAACTCACGGAGAAGGAGAAGCAACATCTGTGTGGATTACTTTGTGGCTACAGTCCTGGTGAAATTGCCGAAAAGTTACATAAATCTGCTAGGGGCTTAGATGCAGATTTGTGTAATACAATATACCGATATGTTGAACAGCTTACCCGAAAACCTGCAAATAGTCTAAAAAACTGGAGAGATATCCCTGGATGGCTGGAAGGAGCAGGGTATAAAAAGAATTTATCTAAATCTGTGAAAGATGAGCGTGCATTGATGCAGAGTGGCTTATCGTTAGACATTGCCAACCCTATTTCACAGGATATAGAAATATTGGTGCAGAAAGTGCGATCGCATTTCGACAAAACGATACAAAACGAATGCGAAACCTTGTGTACTTTCAATTTGCTCTATTCTCCTATGCAGGGGAATCTCAGCCAAATTTATGTGCAGACTAAGCTTAATGAATCGCAACAGTTTAGCAAAGAGGAATTTAGTCAAGAACGGCGATTATGGGAAGAGGTAGTGCGGAGAAATCCTAAGTTGATGGTGTTAGGTAAACCAGGTGTAGGTAAAACTACCTTACTACAATATATAGCTGTTCACTGTGATGAGGTTGATTTTCAATCCAAGCTCATACCTATTTTTATCAGTTTGAGAACCTTGGCTAAAAGAGCATCAAACTTATAAATCTAAAGCCTTTGGTAATTTTAGTTTATGTAAAGTAGCAGATTTTGAACAACTACAAATAGAAGAATTTATCAAAAATTGGTTTACAGAGAGTCAGGAAACTACGCACATACGTAAAGAAATATTAGCAAATGATTTAATTACAAAGCTGAAATTAGAGGAAAATCAACGCATACTAGAACTAGCTGATACACCATTGCTACTTCACCTCATTTGTTTAATTTTTAAAGAAAGAGGAGATTTACCTGCTAAAAGAATTGACGTTTACAAAGAAGGAATAAACCTACTGTTTGAAAAATGGAATCAATTTAATGCCCGTGTTAATTTAGATATGCCAGAGTTGAGAAAGGCTCTGCGAAGGATAGCTGCTATTACATTTGAGAAGGGTAAATCTTATTTTGAAGAAGATGAAATTTTGCCATTAATTGAAAACAGCCCTAGCACATTATCTGATATTGAGTTTTTATCGGGACTGTTAATCAAGACAAATTGGCGAATATATTTTTTTTCGCATCAAATATTTCAAGAGTATTTAACTGCTGAAGAATTCGTAGATTCTCAACTAATATATTCAAATTTATTTAAACACGTTACTGATAAACGTTGGCGAGAAGTATTTTTGCTAGTATCTGCGCTCATGCAGTCAGCAGAGGAATTGTTATGGATAATGGAAAATAAAATTGATTTATTATTAAATTCAGAAAAGAAATTACAGATTTTCTTATATTGGGTTTACCATAAATCCTCAAATTTTATTTCAAATAAAGTCAAGGCTCGTTTATTTTATATTAGTCTTTATGTTGATTTTTTTATAGATGCTGAAATGGATAAATTAAGTGAATTTGAAATTGAGAACTTAGAAATTGAATCTAGCTCTTATATTTATCTTGCCAATGAACTAGGACTAAAGCTGGAACTAAACTTAAACTGTGTAATTAATGATGCTGTCACCCTCTTTAGTGTTTTTAACGGTACTTTAGAATATGAACTTGAGTACGACGAAGTTGACAACACTTCCTTATGTCTGAGTCAGGATATTGATACCATAATGGGACTTGACATTGATCCTAAGTTCAAGCAAAGTCTACAAGAACTGAAAGAGCTATTGCCTGATTGGATGGATACTTGGGAAATATATTATCAGGAATGGTGGCAAGCTGAAGGTCAATCTTGGATTGAAAAAATGAGAGCCGCAAGTATAAAATATAGTAATATAGGTTATGATTGGCAGTTTAGTGATAAGCAAAAAAAGTTGCTCAAGCAGTATTATGATGCTAATAATCTGCTTTTAGATTGCCTAAATAACGGTTGCAATGTATCTCCCGAAGTCCGCGCACTTATCGAAGACAACCTATTCTTACCTCTTGATTCCTCACTTAGCTAAATACTCCCGTATAGCACGCAGCATACTTGCACTACCTTTACTATTAACTAAAAGAATCGGCGCAAGATGTGATGGACGATTCGCTTCAATAAAACCTGTGGCTGCGTGTTTAGCACTAGCTGTCACCATCACAATAATGTCAGAATTTCTCACCCACTGACGCAGCCTATCATTACCTCCTTTGTCATGGCTGAGATAAACTGTCACTTCTTTACAAGCTGCTTCTAAAATACTTTTGACTCTGATTGCTGCGGTTTCTGTGAGAGTGTAAATAAGAACAGATTTATTCTTGAGTTTTAGCAAAATATTGGCTTCAACTTCCAGATTTTGCTCGACTAAACTCGCTTGTTCGCCAAGCAAATCTGAAAGCGATTCGTCTAACTGTAAATCTTTCACTAAAGCGCGAAAGATTCCCCTTTGCACTTCATCAATACGTTCTGTAAAGCGGCGTAGGGTTTCAGCCGCAGCAAATAAAAGTTGTTCGCGCTTTTGTTGGACTGGGCAAGGGTATGATACTAATACATCAATAAAGTCAAGCACCCAATCAACCTTTTTGGGTGAGGCGAACCTGTCCCAAAGCTCCAAAGCATAGTCTACAATCTCTGTATATTTTGCTGTATTGACTCCCAAAGTTAAAAGAGCGATCGCTAAATCATTGAATAAAACCAAATCAACATCCCCACCCTCTGTACTCAGAACTAGCAGTTCTAGCAGCGAGTGATAAAGGGTGAGAAACTCGCCACGGGGAAATTGCTCATCTTTTTGAAAAAACGCCAGCAAGTAGGGAAGCGCATCGTGCAGAACAGATTCAGCTGTTGAGCCGACTTTATTTAACAATTCGTAAAATTCTGCCACTGCCTGTGGTTGTGTAAGCAAGCTAGTGACATCCCACTCGGCAGAACCCTGGCGTGCAGTATGTAAAGCTCGTTCCCAGCTTGGCTCTTTGTCCAGTTGCAATAACCATTCCAGCCAATTTGATGGGACAGATAAAGCTGTTGGGGTATTTTCAATTGTACCTTCCTGGCTTCCCCGTAGTTGAGTCAGAAAATCTTGGTTCCAGCGTACCTTCAGCAAGGCTGTTTGCTCGTCAGCAGTTAACTCGTGGAAGGCTGACAATGCAGCTTTTTCGACTGCTAAAGTTTGCAACTCGTAGGCGCATTGGAGGAGCAGGCGAACTTTCTCTTTCGACGACGGAACATGACAAAGCAATGAAAAGGCTTGGTCGAAGTCTCCGTTTTTAGATAGCTGTTCGGCTTGTTGCAAGGGTTCGCCTTTGCTGTCTGGGGTAGCATCTTTTAACAGTGCAGCTAACCTTTGCAAATAGCTGCGGTGAGTTTCCTCAACTTCCCCAATTGCTAGCAGTTCATCTCTAAGTGCTGGTTTTGCTGGTTTTCCACCCACCGCCAGCAGCATAAATAATTTCAGCACTTCCGGGATTTTACTGCCTGCGCGGACTGCAAAAAGATTGTGGTAACGGGGGAAAACTACTTCTTGGAAATAGACTACAGCACTGCCGGGGGCATTATTGTCCTCAAAATGTTGCAATTCAGTGCGGTACACTGCTCTAAGTAAGGCTTGGGTAACTGCAAAGGGTCGGCGAACCTGCAAAAGATTGCCTAGTTCTGGGAGGGTAAGCAACTCATTCCATTGCTCCAGTTCTGCTAAGAGTTGCACCCGCAGGAACAGCAGATTCAGCGCATCCAAGCGATGCTGGTCTACAAGGTATTGTAGTGAGTTTTCCGCAGAAATGCGATCGCCTGCTTGCAGTGCCATGTAAAAGTCCCGCAGTACGCGACCTGTGGGACGGGGAATATCTGCGATTCGTTTCACCAGTCTCTCACTCACTCGGCGCATCCGTTCTAGTGCTTCCCAAATAGTAGTCGCCTGTCCGCTTAATTTGACTACTGCACCGCCAGTAAATTCATAAACTGCTAATTCTACAGGGTCTTGTAAGTTTAGTTGCGCTCTCTGTCCCCTGAATGTAGAATAGGAGGGGCCAACGAATGCCATCAATTCTTCACTCAAAGAGCGTAGTTGGCGATCGCTTTGAGCTATTCCATACCAATCTACACGTTCTTCATGCCAACGGGGGAGAACAGTTGGTTGAGGTTCGGCTTGGGTCAGTCGTTCCACCCAAGGACGAATTTTTGCATGACTTCCTTCACCGCGTTCAATTTTTGCCAGGTCTAATTGATTACCTGTGCTAAAGAACTGCTCTAGAAAGCGGCGAACATCAGTATTGCTAGGATTGCTCATGGTTCCACCCCTCCCCAACGGTTAGTAAAAATCACCTGTTGTTCGGCGATCGCTTCTGGGGATGTTTCATAAGTTACAACTTCCTCATTGATTGTAATACCGTTGTAGGTGAAGTTCATTGAACCTGCAAGATAATACCCATCTCCCAGGATACCTTTTGCGTGGAGTTCTTCGGTAATGTGGAATCGCACGGGAACGTCCTGATAGTCAGTTTTGCCTTTGATTTGTTCAATAAATCTGTGGTTGTGAGAGTCGGGACGGGTAGCAATGTGTACAGTCGTTCCCCGTTCGGCTAGGGTGGCGAGGACTTGGGAGAGGCGAATGCGGGAACGACTCCATGAGGGTTCTAAGCATAGGAAGGTGTTGGCGGTGTTATCGATAACAGGGATGTCAGATATCCACGGAGAAACAAGCCACACACACTGGCTGGGGGTGATAAGTTCGGCGACGAAGATTGTTTGGAGTAAGTCAGGGATTTGGCGGGAACTTAGGCGGGAGTGAATATAGCGGGAAGGCATTTAATTTATTAAATTTGAGGAGATTCTTAAGGATAAAAATTTAATTAACTATAAGAAATAAATGGAGAATGGTCATTAAATCCTTTTGACCGTATTGAAGATGACGAGTACGATATAAATTTGGTGTTTTTCCAAAACCAGGCTCATCAATCCAATCTTCTTTCAAACATATATCACCTTTATATTTATTCAGGCGATCGCAAATCAAATCAATACACTGAGGAACCTTACCATCAATAACAAAACCTAGCATTGCTGCATAGTCATGACCTATGCTGTAAGTACCATTGACAAAGCGGATCACACCTTTTTTGATATAATCTGTTGCCAGGTACCTATCTTGGTCTGTACTGCTGACTCGTTTACACTCTATACCAAAGTAATCTTCAATATTCCATGAATAAATCATTTTAAAATCTATAAAACCATCTGGCTTCAGGCTCTTATCAGAACGTCTTGTTGCTGCTTCATTCTCAATTCTTGGTGGCCCATGTATACCCCGGCGTTCCTTTTCAGCCCACATCTCATTATGTAATGCTCCAGCAATAGTATCTTCATCACATTGAGTATTAATTTCTGGTTTTTGGCATACTTGAATCCAAGCTGCTTGGATAATATCAAATACTGTGGCAATAATGTCTTTTCGTTTAATAAATGATGGTTGTCCAACAGCACCTGAATCATCCAATGGCAACATAATTTAACGATTCCTAAAATGTTCAGCTAAAACAGTATCAGCATCATTCAACCCAGCAGAACGAGTCCAGTAACGCAGTTGAGCAGGTTTAATAATATACAAATTTTCACCGATATGGATTCTGGCATTTCGGCGCGTAAAAACGCGGTCAGCCAATTGTGGCGGTAGTTGTCTTGCAATGCTTTTCAGCACAGTCACCAAATCCTCAGCCTGAACAGTTTGTATAACTGGCTCACGACCTGGATATGGTACTATGCTAAATTTAACCACCTGTAATGGTGCTTTAGGAATACTCAATATCTCAGCAACTATACTTCTTTCGTTAAGTGTTTGAAGAAAAGGTTTAATAACACTCATGAATTGTATAGCATACGCTTCTAAATCAGCAGTTTGAGGTCTTCTTAATGCTGTAGATTTCTCACGATTCATATACCAATCAATCGTGATTTGCGTAGTATCCTCAATTAAAATACGTTCTTGATCATCTAAACCGTAGAGATTAAATACAGCTTCATCAAGTTGTGTTTTTAAATCTTTCTCAACAGATTTACTGGAAGATTCACGCAATCTACCTTCTATTTCAATAATTTGATTAATAAATATTTCGTTTTCTTTATTTTGTTTAGGAACACGAAGACGTTCTAAATCTTGTGTTTTTATTTCCTTGCGCTCAATACCCCATGAAGAAGCTGTTAAGAATAAAAAATAACTGGTTATTGAAGAATTTATAATACCGTTTAAGTAGTGAGCTAAGTAGACTTTATTTTTTGCAAAAGAAATACCTGAATACCTTTGTGTGTAAACAATATCTTCTTGACTAAAAGCAGAAAATGCCTCATTCCCATCAATACTTTGTGAAATTATAACCAATGGAGCTTTATAAATTTGCGAATCCCTTGGCGACTCCATTGTTGCAGGTGGTAAGTCTAGTTCGTTTAAATCAATTTGATATCTAGGCATTTTGCTAGAAGCTAGACATTTTTTGTCCATCAATTCTGCCGGAACTTTACGATGATGTCCATACTTAAATCCATTCTTAGGTGGATTTCCTACAACTTGTTCAATGTTTGGAAAATTTCCCAATTTTTGGAGCAGACGTATATCTCTAGCACTACCCCAAGTAGCAACTTTCAGCATATCTGAGTCGCAAGCTGTGCTAAAAACTGGTAGTTTTTTAATATGCTCTGTTCCAATTTCAACAATGCCATGTCGTCGGAAATCTATAGAACGTTCTGGACATACAAAGTAAAAGGAATCTCTTTGTTCTGAAGGTTTACCTTCTGCTATTAAAATGATTGGTGGAGCTTCAGAGTTAGGGAATAAATTATCTCTGTAGAGCTTAGATAGATTTACTATGACTTTTGGTTTATATCTCATCAACAGAGATTTTTTTGCTTTTTTGGCTGCTGTGTCATTGCTAAAAAAAGGCTTACCATGCAAAATTAAACCAATGCAAGTTTTATCATTAGCAAAGTCGCCAATACGCCATAAAAATGCTTGGTCTGGAGGTGTACCATAAGCTGTAGGATATCCATCTGGATAACCCGAATCAGGACGCTTAAGCTTACAGTATTCTTCTGCTGATTTATTAGATTTAGGTTTTGTCCAAGGTGGATTACCAACGATTGCAGTAAATTGTTTATGTGCAAATTGTTCTATTTGATTAAATTCTGCTTTTTCATCAAATGCGTCACTAGCAAATAAATTCTTACCTATCAGCTTTTGAAATTTTAAATCATTTGTTAATTGACGATGTTGCTCTAATTCATAATCTAATTCCAAAGCAGTAAGGTAAAGACTAAAAGCCGCAATCTGAACTGCTTCTGGATTAATATCTACACCATAAATTTGATTGTAGAGAGTTTCACGAATTAGATGACGAGTTGGTGTTTCTCCATTAGCCCAGCGTTTAACAACTAATCTCCGCAAAGATTCAACTAAAAATACACCTGAGCCACAAGCAAAATCTAGAACTTTAGCATTACCATCAAGTTCTTTAAATACTTCAGAAAGTACTAAATCAACTAAATTTATAGGTGTATAATGGGTACTATTTTCTTTTGCTGATTTGGAATCAGTAGCATAAATAAAACTTTCATAAATTGAACTAATTAATTCTATAGGTATGACTTTGAAATCATAAGCCCGCCATAGACGTTGTTGACCTGTTGCTATTTCTTCTACACCACCTATTAAACTTTGTGCAACTTCAAGATGTTTTTTAGCTACAGCATCTCTTTCTTTTATTGATACAGGAAATAAATCCCCATTAAAAATCGTTTGCAACCACTCAAATAACTCATAAGTCGCTAGTTTATCATTTAGGAGTTCATTAAATGAATCTACTCCAAAGCGGCTAGAGAAAAATTCTTGATTTAAAATATCTCTATCTTGCAGATAAGCAACAAAAACAGAACGTATTAAAATAGCATGAGCAAATTGACGCTCTAATTTTTTTTCTTTTGTTAATTTCTCTTCAGCCTCATTTAAATCTCTTACAAGAACTGAATCTACTCTTTGTTGACGGTCAATTTGCTTTGCTTTTTCCCACTGCCAAAACTCACCTGATTCAATTTGCAGACGACTAGCGAATTGATTCATACGGTTCAAGTCGCTTTCAGTAGTTTCAAAGCTCTCGATTAAATGTCGGTTTGGATCATTTTCATCTTGTTCTGTGGGTTGAGAATAACAATTATAAAGTAATACCTCATCAGGTGTAATCACCCACAACATCGGAGCCAAACCATGATTCCAAGACAGTTTATGTAGTTTAGCTAACTTTCTAGGGTTAGGTTCTTTTAATTGAGTAAAATAAATACAAGGTGAACCAGACAATTCATAGATTGCTGTAGCATTAATTTGTTCTGTATCAATTACAGCACTATATTTAATGCGCTTTTCTAAATACTGGTTATTATTGCGAATATCTTCCGCTTCTGTAACTCCTGTAGTCGGCACACCATCACGATAGAAGCCAGTATGTGCCATTACTCGCTGGTATATTTTATTTACAGCTTTATTAGAACTCATTACTGGTTGCTCCTTGTGATTCTTATATGTATTTCTTTTACCCCTTCAAAACTATTCCTGTTCGTTTATCAAAATCTAAAACATGATGTTTCTCTGCTTCTCTGGCTAATTCTGTAATTACATCTCCAATTGCTCCAATTTCATTAATTACAACTTGTCCCTGATTTTTTCCAGAAGTTTCTAAAACCATCAAACCAAAATCTTGCATATCTTCAATTAAATAAAGTTGGGAATTAACAAAAACCAGACGATGTTTAAAAAAAGAATATTCATAATTTCTTAATTGTAAAAAAAGTAAAACTTTTCTGATTTCTTGTAATGAAAGCTTCTGTCTTAAACTTTCAATAGTTTTTATTTCTAGAATTTGCTGCCACTTATAAACGACTTTAGGGTGCTGAGGATTACCAAACTTTTCTGGCACTACCAACTCCGTTCTGTCTAAATAGCTTAGTCTGCCAGAGCTTATGCCAGTTAAAGCGATGGTTTCTTGTCTAGTAAATCCACTAGCCATAAAAGGTTTTGTACTCCATCGAAATACAGCGATGTTTTGTTTAAAAACTAGTTTAACTTTTAAACACTCGTTTTAAACATACCCCAAAACAAGATGTTTTTAACTTTTTGTTTAAAAAATGTTAATTTTACTGCACCGTTTCTCGCACCCGTAGCCTAACCCCAAACCCCTGCGGATACCTCTGCACCGCCTCAACCAAAGGGTAAACCTGCAAAAACCCAAGTTCCATAGGTTCAACAGCCAAACTCAAAATTGCTAACTTCAAATTTTCTCTCGCGTCAGGACGCGCTATCAGCGAAACCGATGCACCTTGCTTAAAGGCTTCCTCCACCTGTTCTCGCCAGTTGGGTTCATCCAACCAAACTGTGCGATCGCCCACTTGCAAAACATCCAGTAAAATTTCTCTATCTGCTTCGGGAATCACAGCAAACGGATTATAGGAAGATAAAGCACGGGAACGAATAATATTTCCCCTTGCCCACAACAGCCCATAAATCACTTGAAACCGCCAATAGGGATTAGGCTGCACTAAACCAAGATGCAACAACGCCCGATCCAATTGGTCATAGTTGCTGGCGACATGGGCAAACACCCTGGCATCAATTTCAATACCTAAACGCGCTTCTTCCTGATGCCACAAACGAATCAAATCCAGCAGCAGTTTATCGGTTTCTGGGGTACTTCCAGGACGCAAAACCCTTGCGTTAATTGCAGTCATCACCGGATGCGTTACCAAAATCCCCTCAGAGGACAGGACTTTGCGGAGGCGATCGCTTGCTTGTTTTAATTCACCATATCCTGCGGCGAACCGCACATCTGCCATTGCATCGGTAACATCTGCGCTAGTTTGGGTTAACTCCAGTAACCGCGTCAGTTCCGAGTCCACAATCTCAAAATCCCCAGGTGACAATGCACTCCCCGCCAAGCGGAAAAAATTCGCTGGGTCAGCAGCATAACGCCGCAAGATTTCCTCAATCACCCCGCCGCCACCAATCGTAGATTCAGTTATCCAAATTTCTTCTAGTCCCTCGAAAATAGCAGGTGCATCTGGTGGACGCGGGCCAGGATCGATATCTAAAATCAGGTCGCCCAAGTCAAAATGAGGACACAATTGTCCGCAAGCATCCAGTAATGCCCCTCCCAAGGTCGCTTTAAAACGTAAAGCTGCCCAAGAATGCCACTCCTCATCAGGTTCTGACCAGAGAATCGATGTCAGGTCATTTAATATAGTTTGGATGATGTCTGCGTTGCCAAGTGCTAGCAATCTATCATGTACCCTCTGCCGTCCCTGAATTTGTTCCGGTGCAGACTCCCCTTCTTCCAGTAAGGTTTCCTCAACGTTCAAGGTTTGGAAGATATTGTCCAGAACCCTTGCCATTTCTTGACCTATATTTTCCCCCAAAAGCACCTCAAAAGCTTCATGTAGGGAGATTTGGGCTGTTAAGGCGCGGTCGGTAAGCATCGATATATATATTTGATAAAGCCATTCCCGTTGAAAGACATTTGTTAATCCACACAATCTCTCATCTGTCAATACCCGATAGCGGAAATATGCCGTGCGAAACGCCCGAATCTTATCTTGATTGGCATCCCTGGGACTAATACTAAAATTATGCGGAATCCGAAAGCGAAATACTAGACCGTCAACAGATTGGGCAAATCCCACCGCCGCCGGACTACCATCCTGTTTCTGGGTGAAGCGAATTGTTGTATCAAGTTCCTGACCGTTTTGGAAGCGGATGTTCGCATGGGATGCGATCGCAAACCGCCGCACTTCCAGAGGCGATTGTTGAGTGTGAGTAAAGCAACAAACTTCTGTGATAATTTTGCACCAGGGGGAACCTTGAGGCAGTTCGAGTTTTATTCCCAAGTCGGGTGGTATGATTTGACTGCGCCATTCCAATTGGGCGTTAGAGGTAATTGAAATATCGGCAGGAACTTGGGTAGGATTTATTGCCCAAGGGCGAATGCAGCGAATATCTACAATTTGCCCATCTTGCCAAAATTGAAAATACCCTGCTTCTTCAAACTCAGCACAATAATCTTCTATGGGTAATTCTTGTTCTCTTTGTTGCAAATCTGACGGAGCAATCCAGTGGGTTGCATAAATATGCTGCACCCCGAAACGGCGCGTCGCCCTGCCTGGGGTAAAGGTTTTCAAGGCTTGGACAATTGGCATAGAATTAACATCTGGCTCGCTGTGGTGCGTTTGTGGTGGTGTAGTAATCGTTACTTCTGGCAACAGCAGGTCACTAAATAAGTTCGGGGTAACAAAATCAGGTAACGGGTCACGGGTTTGATAGTCTTGGTCTGATTCATCTGGATGAATCGGAAGGCGCTTCCAACCAGACTCTAAACGCCGTAGCAAAGTAGGAAGCACCGCCATCATTAATGACCTGGGCGGTTCCCAAAGAATTGCTTCGACTTCATCTTTGGTCAGGTGTAGTGCTGATTGTAGATATGTCTCTAAGTTACGTTGTCCTGCTTCTGTTTCGAGAATATTTTTGATTAGTTCTATTTCTAGTCGCTGACGGTTAATTAAGTAGAAATCGGTACTAGCAAAGTCTCTCCAGACACTTCCTTTAGTTGCAGCTAATTGCTGTCCAACCCAATCCATAAAGGCGAAAACCGCTTGAATGCGGATAACATAGCGGTTGGCAATGGGAAGCGATCGCTTTTCTAAAACTGGGTTAAACAGCATATCGTAGCCTTGATAGGCAATGCGATCGCGTCCGTAATCAGAAAGCACCACCACTGTCCAAGGTCGCATAGTTCTGCGTCGTCCCGCCCGTCCCTTCCTTTGCAAGAAAGATGCCATATCTCGCGGTGCTTTGTGCTGGATGACACCTCCAACTTCTGGGTCGTTAAATCCCACTTCTAGAGATGCAGTAGCAACAATTACATCTGCATTTGGGGTAACTCCGGTATCTTGGGAACTGGTGCGCCCAATACTTAAAGGTAGTTCCAAGCCATGACCGATTTCTTCAGATAACAGCCAGGATTGTGCGGCAATCAGCCTTTCTCTACCATTAGCTGCACCATGCGATCGCAAAGCTGCTAATGGCTGTCGTCCCCGCAAGGGACGGCCCCAACTGTCTCGACCTTCAGCATCCAAAAGATTATGGAATAAGCGATTGGTAACATCTAAGTCATCAGTGAAGGCGAAAACACGGGAACCATAGAAACCTTTGCTAGGGGGGTCTTCAGATGGGTCGAGTACACGCCGCAGCAGCATCGCCGTTTGGATGCTAGTAGATAAAAGACTTGTCCCTGATACGGGGTCGCCCCTAAGAACCAATTGATACTCCATCCCCTCAGCAATTTGGTCTTCGCCAGGAGAAATTTCTTCCACTGAACCAGGGTTTAAACCTGTAAGTTGACTGAAAAATTCTGCCGCACTTTCTAGAGTTGCCGAAAGCCCAGTAAATTGGACTTTCTTGTTAATGATTCTCTGCCAACGCCGCAGCAGGTAAGCAACTTGTGCGCCGTGGATACCTGTATAAGTATGCACCTCATCCAACAAAACTATCTGAGGCTTTTTCGCCGCCGCGATGCCAAATACATGACTGTAACGGGAGTCTCCCATAGACCGATTGAGCATTTCTGTGCTGGTAAAAACCAGGTCTGGGGGAGTTTTCGCCATGCGATCGCGTGTCAGAATAACTTCATCTTCTTGGATAACAGCACCGCAGGATGGGTTGAGACAAGAAAGTTTTTCTCTACCAGCTTCCACATCAGCCCGTCGCCAAGATAGCGCACCCTCGCATCTGGGACACCGCAGGTAAGGACAAGTAAACCCACCACTTTCTGATTCCCATTTATCCTGCACCCGATCCAAAGTTGCGCTTCTGGGAGTTAAGCCAAAAAATGCACCAATGAGGATTTTACGTTTACCTTCTAACTTGAAAATCAAACTTTGGCTAAAACCCAACAAGAGTATGTGGCTGAAGTCGTTGGATGGCGACAGCCAAAATTCAAACATTGATTAAGGGGTTTAAATTGC
>NZ_JACJQG010000117.1 GCF_014696435.1 Calothrix anomala FACHB-343
AAATGAATTTATAATCACAATCAAACTAATATATTTTAATCCTTCGCCCAAAAATAACATATTTTGGGCTATTTTTATCAGACTTTTCTTAACATTCAACATTTCTGGCATTAACTATATTGTTGACTAACCGATTTTGATATTACAATTACTAAGTCGAGAAAGATAATTGTTTTGTACATTCATTTAGCAAATTCCTAAATTAGTAACTTACTATACTGAAAAACAGTCTATTCATAGATAGGGTATTTCGGGAAAAATTTTGAAAAAGTTAACATTCACTAAAAGCATCTACTACAACTGACTATTAATTGCAAAAGCAGCAGTTATTACTTGAAGAAAATCGCGCACTCCCTAAGAATGCGTGCTTATTTTTATACTTTACTGAAAAAATAAATTATTAACTTTAATTTTTATAAATTTTAATTACAAAACTTGAGAATAATCAATAATTAGGAATTTCATAAATCATAGTGACAGATAAATTTCTATCAAGCAATCAACGCTTCCATCGCCATAAAGCTAGAAGCATGGGCGAAAATTAAACGCATAGGCGCTTCGCCTTCCCGCAGGGTAGGGGTGCAAAGGTAAGCGCAGAGGTACGCAGAGAATGAGCTAGGAAGGAATGAAAGGTTGTGCTAATTTTAGTTAAAAGAAAATTGAACAGACGAATCTGATTGCGATCGCTAAAAGATTTAAATTGGCAGAGTGATGATAAATGATGTACCTTGACCTGGATGGGATAGGCAATTAATTTGGCCGTTGTGTTTACTGACTATAATCTGGTGGCTGATAGCTAATCCTAGCCCTGTTCCTTTACCTACAGGCTTAGTGGTAAACGATGGCTCAAAAATTCGCGCTAGCACTTCAGGAACCATCCCCGGGCCGTTATCTTGGATGGAAATTGTCACAGTTTCTGCTTGTGCATCGACAGATGTGGTGACGGTAATAGTTTGTGGTTTAGTAGTTGTCTGTAAAGCATGTTGGTTATCATTACATTCTTCAAAGGCATCAATAGCATTGGCGATGATATTCATAAATACCTGGTTGAGCTGTCCAGGATAGCAAGCAATAGGGGGTAATTCGTTATATTGTTTCACAACCTTGATTGCAGAGCGATCGCCATTACCTTTGAGTCGATGTTGCAATAGCATTAAAGTACTATCTATGCCTTCATGAATTTGATAATCTATTTTTGATGAGATATCCGAACGAGCAAAAGTTCTCAACGATAAGCTCATTTCCTTTAATCGGTTAATTCCTTGATTCATTGATGCTAGCAATTTAGGCAAATCCTCAGTAAGATAATCTAAATCGATTTCTTCCACTAGATCGTCAATATCTGGATCTGGATCGGGTAATTTTTCTTGATAGAGATTTATCAGCCGCAGCAAATCGTTCATATATTGCTCAATATGAGAGCAATTACCGCTAATAAAACCTACAGGATTATTAATCTCATGTCCAATACCTGCGACTAATTGTCCTAAAGTGGACATTTTCTCGCTTTGAACGAGTTGTAATTGGGTTTGCTGTAAGTCTTGTACAGATTTGGTTAATTGGGCTGTGCGCTCTTGCACTCTGTGTTCTAATGTACGTGTCAGATGGGAAATTTTTAAATGTAATTTTAGTCGGGCAATGACTTCTTCTTGTTGAAAAGGTTTGGTAATATAATCAACTGCACCAATCTCCAATCCTTTAACTTTGTCTGTAGCATCAGCTAAAGCCGTCATAAAAATAACTGGAGTATTTTGAGTATGGGGATTAGCTTTTAATCGCCGACAAGTTTCAAACCCATCAATACCCGGCATCATCACATCTAAGAGAATTAAATCGGGATGGGCGTATTCTGTTTGTTCAATCGCTGATTCTCCATCTGTAGCCATGAGTGCTTTCCAGCCACATCCGAGAATAGCTTCTGCCAAGACTTTGAGATTATTGGGATTATCATCCACCACCAGAATATGCATGGGTTGTGTGAGCGGATCGGCAATCATTGATGTGACTCCGTTGTGACAAAAGATTTGAGGAATTTACGAATTTTTGCGGTTTGAAAACTGCTAGTGAGTTTACTTAACTCAGCGGCAAAAGGAGTTAACTGGCTATTTTGCTGAATTAACTCTTCTATAATTCCCTCAATCGTGGGGATATCTCCCATCATGGCCAAATGATATAGTTGCTGCAACACTTCTTGTGATGGTAGAACTAATTCTATCTCACCTGTCTGCTGAGATGGAGAAGATGCGGGATTAGGTGCAGATTGAGCATAAATCCATTCAACTTTTAGTAGCGATCGCATTGCATTAAATAGTTCATCAATTTGCAGGGGCTTAGGTAAAAATGCTGTTGCACCTGCTTGTAAACTCCGTTGGCGATTTTCCTCAAATACACTGGCACTAGAGACAATAATTGGAAGATTAGAAGTTTGCGAATTCTGTTGTAACTGAACCATCAGTTCAAAGCCATCCATATTCGGCATAGCTAAATCTAACAAAATCACATCTGGGTGATGTTCAGTGGCGATTTCTAATCCCTGTTTACCATCAGTTGCTTCCCAAGTTTGGCAGCCAATTCCTTGCAGTAAACTGGTTAACATTGAACGATGATTACTATCATCATCAACAATCAAAATTTGCGGTTTACTACCGCGAATACCGATAATTTTATGATTATTGGGACTAATTACACCACTTTGCCAATCATGGGTAACTGGCGCTGGAACCGTCAAATCTAGCCAAAATACACTACCTTCACCTAAGCGACTCTGTACTTGAATTTGACTTCCCATCAATGTGGTAATTCTTTGACTGATGGCTAATCCTAAACCAGTACCTTCAGATTTTTTCCCAGCTTCACCTACTTGTTCAAAGGGTAAAAAGATTTTCTCTAATTGATCTGAAGACATCCCAATACCTGTATCTTCAATTTGGAAGCGAATCTGAATATGTTGTATTTGTTCGTTATCATTGGTGATTGATTGGAATTCGCGATTGATAAGTTCAACTTTCAAAGTAACGCTACCATTTTCTGTAAATTTGATTGCATTACCTAGTAAGTTAATTAACACTTGCCTGAGCCGCTTTTCATCAACTTGAATGGCAACAGGTAATTGTTCATCAATCGCAGTATGAAATGCAATTCCTTTCTGAGTGGCGCGGATACTGCAAATTTCCGTAACTCCATGTAAAAAACTAGGTAAATTTACAGTTGTCGCCACTAATTCTAATTTACGCGCCTCAATTTTTGACAAATCAAGAATATCATTGATTAACATCAGCAAATGGGTGCCGCATTGATAAATAATACTGATTCCTTCAAGATTTTTCTTGGTCATATTTGGTGCTGTTTCTAGCACCTTAGCAAAACCCAAAATACCATTAAGCGGCGTGCGTAGCTCATGACTCATATTCGCGAGAAACTCACTTTTAGCTTGGTTAGCCGCATCAGCAGCTTGTTTTGCTTCTAGTAGTTCGTGAGTGCGCTCTTCTACTTTAAATTCGAGAGTTTTGGAATAATCTAATAATTGAGAGTTAGCAATTTCTAGCTGCTGATTAGTTTCCTCTAAACGTTGCTGCTTATAGGCATTAGTTGTGGCAATTACACTACTAATAAATGCAGCTAAAGCAGGTGTTACAGGAATTAAAATTCCCTTTAAAAATAACCCATAGCCACCAACTAAACAAAGACAACTCATACCCACAGTTGCCCAGAGAATTTTACCTCCAGGAATTCGCAATTTGCTACTGGATAATAGCCAACTACCAGCAGAACCCATTACAGACCAAAAAACAATCCACAAAGACACATACTTGCCAGAAATACCATGTAAGGTGCCTTTACCTGTTTTGGCTGTGGTTACCAAGTGATGGGCTATATTGGCATGGATAACTACACCAGGGGTAGGTTTTTGAGCAGATAACCCAGAAGAGAAAGGGGTACTAAAAAAATCATTGGTACTCGAAGCAAAAGAACCAATAAATACCATGCGATCGCGCATCAGATTGGCGGGAATTTTTCCAGCTAAGACATCGCGCATTGAGACTGTGCGAAATGCAGCTTCAGAACCATGCCAATTAAGTAAAATTTGATACCCACCTATATCAGCATCAGCATAACCTGCTTCTTGATTGCTCAATGGTACATAAATGGCTTTACCTAACTGAAACTTTTGCTGCTGGGGGTCAATACTTTCTAAGCTAATCTTTTCAGTTTCCAAATACTTGAGCGCCACCATTGTTGCTAAACCAGCTTTGAGGGTATCTTGCTCTTTAGCATCAATGGCTGTTAACAAGGCACGGCGCACAAAGCGATCGCCATCTAAGACTAAATCTGCTAATCCTACTCGATCCAGCTTTTTTAATTCTGGTGGTGGCTTCACACGTTCCCCGGTGATTTTCTCTACACCAATTAAATTAGGTGTAGTGCGGAAGATTTTTACCAGTTCCTCATGTCCAGTTCCTTCTGGTAAATCTCGATAGATATCCAAACCGATGACTCTGGGTTGCTGTGCCCGAATTTTATCTAATAATTTTGCTAAAGCCCAGTCGGGAACAGGCCATTTCCGCACCGATTGGATATCTTTTTCGTCAATCGAGACAATGACAATTTCCTCAGCGATAGTTTCGAGCGATCGCTGACGAACCCATTCATCACGAATTTTCCATTCAAGTAAATTGAAAAATCCCAAAGATTGCCCGACAATCACAGTGAAGGCAACAGTGGGAGTAATAATCAAAATACTACGAGTACGTTGGATTATGGTTTGAAATTTGCGCCACATATTTGCGCCATAGGTTGAGGTTAGGGGTTAGGGCTAAGGGGACAAGGAATTTTAGATTTTAGATTTGCGATAGCGCAGCGTAAAGCCTTCTCTTCGAGAGGCTTCGCCAACGGCATAGCTTCGCTTAGAGCGAGTCCGCGAGCGTCTTTTGGATTCCAATCTAAAATTTAAAATCCAAAATCCAAAATTGAATTGCCCCATGCCCAATGTTTTAATTCGTCGATACTGCTATGTTTGCTGTAACAATATCTTTTAAACTAACTGAAGAAAGCAGTTCCTCCCATTGCTTGCGTAGATTCACATCGGTGGGTTGGGCACTATGTAAAGCTGCAAGGGTTTCTACACAGTCATACCAAACGCCATGATGCCCTAAAGCAGTAGCCCGCTTTAGGGCATCTTCTTGCTGCATTGCTGCTGCTAACTCGGCGCTGGGCTGAATGCGTTGAATCCAACCATCAACATAAGGTGTACTGGGGCTGAGTTGTCCATCAACTTTGATCGCTAAAAACCAATGGTAGTTTTTACCAACGGCTAAAGCTGGTGCATCAGCTGGTAATTTGAGGGCGATCACTCCTGCTTTTTGGACAACGGGAATGGTCATTTGATACTGTGTATTGCCAGCTTCATCTTTGAGGCTAAACACAGCTTCTTCTGCATTAGAAGCAGGTACATACACCAAAATTGTCGGACGTTCAGACACTGTTGTGCCATAGAAGTTCTCAGGTAGCAGGGCTATGAGGGCGGCTGGGCCTGCTGCACCTACATCTGAGGGATTTAGGTAATAAGTACCAACGCGAGCCGCACCTCCTGCGGCCTGTTGGGGTGTACCTTTACCTGGAGCTGGTGTAAATAGGTTGCCGCGAGAAGCACCGCCTACTGCTTGTTGGGGTGTACCCTTGCCTGTAGCTGGTGTAAATAGGTTGCCGCGAGAAGCACCGCCTACTGCTTGTTGGGGTGTACCCTTGCCTGTAGCTGGTGTAAATAGGTTGCCGCGAGAAGCGCCCCCTGTTGCTTGTTGGGGCGTACCTTTACCAGTAGCTGGTGTAAACAGGCTGCCGCGAGAAGCGCCGCCTGTGGCTTGGCTAGGTGCGCCTTTTCCCGATCTCGGTGTAAACAGGTTGCCGCGAGAAGCGCCGCCTGTGGCTTGGCTAGGTGCGCCTTTTCCCGATCTCGGTGTAAACAGGCTGCCGCGAGAAGCGCCGCCTGTGGCTTGTCTAGGAGCGCCATTATTAGTTGGTGGAGTAAATTTTATAGCATAGGCACTGTTCCATGTACTACTAGCGAGTAGAGCGATAACGCTCAATGTACTAGCTACATATCGACGTTTCATGAGCTTGCACCTCAGGTGAGAGTAAGTAATACTAAGTATTCCGATCGCGACTGTGGGAAGAAGTTTGCAGATATCTCTAGATAAAAAGCCAAAAGAGTAAATACCTACTAGAAATATACAATGAATCCGTATTTTGGGATGTAAAATAACATGCAAATTATGCTAAATTAAATTCAGTGAATTTACGTAATTAGAGCCAATTGCCTACTAAAACAAAGGCTGACCAAAAGAAAGGATCGCGGAAATCAGTTTGGCGAATTAGATTAATTTGAGCTTGCCTTAAGGCTTCTGCTTTAGTGATTTTAGGCTGTCGCAATTGGTCATAGAAGCGCGTCATTAGCATTTCTGCTGCTTTATCTTTGACTGGCCAGAGAGTGGCGAGGGTAGAACGAGCACCTGATTTGACAGCTAAACCTGCTAGTCCGAGAACGGCGCGATCGTCGCCAGTGGCGGTATCGCAGGCACTGAGTACAAGCAATTCAATCGCTTTTGATGCATTGTTACCTCGATTTTTCAGGAGTTCGGACAATTCTTTAATATTGACTTCCCCATCCCAAGTCAGTAAAAAGGTATCTTCTAAACGAGAGCTAAACTGTCCGTGGGTGGCGAGGTGAACAACATCAGCACTACTAAATTTGACTCGTTCGGCTAAGGCTTGACTGGTAAATTGTTGGTTGAGCAATAGGGAAGATGGTACAGCTTGGGAAATTTGTTTTACTTCTGATTCCACAGCAGGTAAGGCACTAAAACCATGACGGGATTGACTGATACCACCAACGATCGCATCGATACGATTTTGCTGGAGCGATCGCGCTGCCATTAATTGCATTCCCGGAGAAAGAGCAACTGCATATTTCTCAATCAAATATTGCTGACCGTCATATAAGGCGGCTACCGGGATATTTCGTAAGAGTCCATCTAAAACAAATACCAGGGTTTTACTATCTTTAAAGGCTTGATCCGTTTCTGCCGGACGAATTAACCAATCATAAATTTCTTGGGAAAGGCGATCGCGTTCTTTAGCATCGGAAACGGGATTAAAGCTCGCTAACAAATTACCTAGAGTCTGTTCAATTTCGGTTTGCGATTTTGATGTTACGTAATAACGCAGAGGTTGCCCGGTTTTGGAGAGAATTACCGCTAGGCGATCGGGTAGAATAATTGGGTAAATTACAGTGGCTTGGGGATCTACTTGGTCAATTTGCTGCGCTCGATCTAAACACGCTTCCCGGAAAAAGTTATCGAGTTCGGCAACTTGCAAGGCTTCAATTAAATCCCGCGCTTGCATCAGTGATGCTTGACTGGGTTGATTATCTAGCAGTAAAGCGACTAATTCCCGGTACACAGGCTCCACACTTTCGCGAAAAGAGAATTGGATATCGGGGTTGACTGCAACCAAATCCCGGCGAATTGATTTTAAAGCTTTGACTGCTTCACTATAGGCAGTAATGGCTTTGGGGCGATCGCCTTGTTGTTTATATAGTTGTCCCACCTGCCAAGCAGATTGGGCAATGATATCCTCAGCTTGGAGTTGACGGGCAATGTTGAGGGATTTCTGCGTTAATTCCTGTGCTTGTGGGAACTGTTGTGTCCGACTATAGAGTTTTCCCCACTGATGCAATGCATAAGCTTCTGCTTGGGTATCTTGAATTTGCTGGGCAGACTTAACTGTGACTGCCATCAGTTGTGCTAAATCTTTTAACGGTACAATTTGCTGTGGATTTGACAAGCGATTTAAGGTAGCAACAAAATTAATCGCTGTGTAGAGAGATGTGTGACTGGGAGGTAATTCTCCTAGCTGTTGGAGTATCTGCGGCGCTAGGGGAGTAGCCAGTTCTGGCTTGTCATAGTCTAGGAAAAGTTTAAATTGGGATAATTGTGCTTGTAAGCGATCGCTAGGATTGACAGCTAACTGCTGTGCTTGTTCAAAATAATCTAAAGCCATCTGTGGATCTTGCAAGTCAACGGCAGTTTTACCGAGATTCAGCAATATGGAACTCAACTGCGGCGTGATTTGAATTTTCCGGGCGATCGCTAAACTTTGCTCTAATACTTGTTGACTTTTGCCAGATTCACCAATCATTTGCAATGCTAAACCGAGCGATCGCAAGCCATTTACTTTCACTTCCGAATCTGGTGTCGCTTGTAGCTTTTGCGTTAGCGTCTCTAGTTGCTGTTTAGAACGCCGATAAAATCCCAAAGTTTGCAAGGCTTGAGCTTGGTTAATTTGACTCCCCAAGCTGCCCATTTTATCCCCTGCTTGCTCATAATATTTTTGTGCTTGTTGCCAAGTTTCTAGGGCGATTTCGGCTTTACCATTGTGCAATTGTAAATTTGCTTGGGTATTGAGTACCTGTGCCCACAAAATGGCATCAGCTGCAGGTTTGGCTGTTTGCAATAGTTTGAGACTTTGCTCAATTGATTGGCTAGCTGCTTCCCATTGATTTAGTTCTTGCTGTGCCAAGGAAAGGTAACTCAAACTCAGGGCTTCATTGATGCGATCGCTTTGAGTTTGATACTGTTTTGCGGCTGTTTGCCAAGCCTTGATAGCTTCAGTGAATTGTCCCGCCTTGTAAAAGTTGCGTCCCTCCTCTAGCAAGTTCGTCGCCACAGTCGTAGATAAAATCGGGGTTGTCACTGGTACAGATGCCACTCCTGGTGTGATATTACCTACTAAGCATAAGCTAAATATACTCAAATACGGATACAGCCAAAAACCTTTTTTTATTGATATTGCCATGAATAATCACCCAGATTTATATAACTTAATTAATCACTATTCATCACACAAGTGTTGTAGAATACATGCTAAGTTATATTGCCCAGATGAGTGTAGAATCTATCAGTTTGTCAGCGATCGCCTAAAATTAACATGCACTCTCATTTAGGGACTGCCAGAACAGAAATTATCGGCGTTGCACAAAAGTGGAATGAATTGAAGCCAGAAGCAAGGAAGCAGAGGATGCAGGGGGAGCATTTTATCGGAAAAAGTTAGGTTTAAAACCTCGCCCCTAGTGGGCGAAAAAATCCTTGTTTCGCAAGGTAGGTAGAAACCCCAACGCCAGTTCTCTCAAGTCGGGAAACCCGCCCACGAGAATGGCTCCCCCTAGTGGGTGGCTGTTTTGAATTTTGAATTTTGAATTTTGAATTTTGAATTTTGAATTGATTCGCTGGGACTTTGGACTCTTGACCGCACATAGCCTTAACGCGAATATATTTGAACTAGGAGCATAAAAGCTTAACTTGCTGTTATGGTGCAAAGCAGAATAAAACAGAAAATCATAATTTACACAGGCATTCACAATGCTAGAAGACGGTTTCAGTTTATCAAAACATATTCTTTTAGTTGATGATAATCCCAATAACCTCAAGTTGTTATCGGAAATCATTCAGGGATGCGGCTGGAAAACACTAATGGCGACAGATGGAGAATCAGCTATTGAACAAGCAGAATATGCCCACCCCTATTTAATTATTCTCGATGTGATGATGCCAGGAATTGATGGCTTTGAAACTTGCCGCAGGCTAAAAACCAATCCAAGCGCCAAAAAAATTCCCATCATATTTATGACGGCCTTAACTGATACTAGTACTAAAATACGCGCCTTAGAGTTAGGCGCAGTTGATTACATTAGCAAACCCTTTCAAGAACAGGAAGTATTAGCAAGAGTCAAAACTCATGTTTCTTTGTATACGCTACAACTGGATCTGGAAAAGCTGGTTCAAGAACGAACTGCAGAATTAGTTAAAGCCAAAGAAAATGCAGAAATTGCCAATCAAGCAAAAAGCAATTTTCTCTCAATGATGAGTCACGAGTTACGTACTCCTCTCAATGCTATCTTAGGTATGACTGAAGGGTTGAGTGACGAAATATTTGGTACTATTAATAGTCGGCAAAAATTAGCGCTATCAACAATAGATAATAGCGGACAACATCTATTATCTTTAATCGACAATATTTTAGATGTATCCAGAATTGAGACTGATACAATAGATCTGCATATCTCATCATTTACTGTTGAGGAACTCTGTAGTGATGTTCTGCCGATAATTAGTCAACAAGCTGCACATAAAAATATACAATTAATTACAGAAATTCAACCTAATTTACCGAAAATTACCCTCGATAGACGACGCATATCTCAATCAATTATCAATTTATTAAGTAATGCAGTCAAATTTACTGCTAATGGTGGTAGAGTAAATTTAAAAATTTCTGCTGTTCCTACATTATCCCCAATCAACTATGAAAAACTCCACCCACAAGGGGATGGAGTTTTTGGGCATGGGGAAGAAATTACCAATGCCCAATGCCCATTGCCCCAAGCGGCGGGGCAGCTGTCCCTCTCCACCCACAAGGGGATGGAGTTTCCCGCCGCTTTCAATGAATCAAATTTTCAGCAGATTGCAACTACACAAAATCATCAAGCTTGGTGGAGAATATCTGTAAGTGATACTGGCATTGGTATAGCCCCGCAAGACATCAATAAAATTTTTCAACCTTTTGTACAATTAGATAACGGTTTGAATCGGCAATATGAAGGCACAGGTTTAGGACTGGTTTTAGTTAAAAAAATAGTCGAACAACATGGTGGCAATATTTTAGTTAATAGTGAAGTCGGTAAAGGTAGTTGTTTTACTCTTGAATTACCCCTAGTCAGTGAATAAGTGTTTTTCAGAAGATTAACTTCAATTAGTAGTCATAATCTCAACAGGATAAATTAATAGTTGTTGAAAATTAGCCTAAAAATTCATCAAAATCATGATTTTATCCCAATTGTCTAAAATTCAGCAACATATTCAAAGCCAGATATCCAGATACAGTCTTAATTTTGAAGGTTGAATTTTGAAGGTTGAATTGGTATTAGTTCTATCTTTAATAAAATCTAAAGACAATTTTATTAGGCTTCATTCTTAGCCGCTATATAACTACGTAAGTAAATTTTCCCAAGTAAATTGAATTAGTATATTTAGGTAAATATTTATCTAATAACTTTATTTTAAATCAACAAATATTTTATTATTTTCAAGGTTAAAAGAAATATCTTGATGTATACTTTTTTTAGGTAAAAACTACTAAACCAGTTGGTCAAGGTACTGGCTTAGGATTATCTATCAGTTATCAAATTATTGTCGAAAAGCATCAAGGACAACTCAATTGTATTTCTACATTAGGAGAGGGAACTGAATTTTTGATTGAGATTCCGCTTCAGATTTCCTGAGGGGATAGCATAATTCAGGTAAGGCATTAAGTAAAAATAAGTAGTGCGAGCATCTTGCTCGCGCGGGCAAGATGCCCGCACTACAAATATTAAATTGTTCAACTTATTTTTACACGGCTCCTAAATGAGGTAAGCGCTTCGGGGCATGGCAGTGCCAGTGCCCCTACAATCAACGATAATCTGTACCTCACCAACTGGCAATTTGCTGTAAATACTTGAGTGCAAGATATAAGGTATGGTGTTACCTCTATCTTGCGCTTATTTTTGGGCAATTCCTGCACAGGTTAATGGATACTGGACAGCAGGAGAAGGAGATTGATTTGCTACTAGCTCAATTTTTCCTGTGCTGTTACGATGCCAAGAAGTAGCTTGGATAATTACCTCTTTTGATGCGGGTATTTGTGCTGTAATTTCCCCACTTTTCCTGAATGCAGAGATATTGCGGATATCTGACCAAGTGCGATCGCTCCTGATTTCTTGTATAGGATTATTTGGTAAGCCTCCCCTACCTGTAGCTACAAAACTGCTACCACTCATCTGAGAACAACCAGTAGCAATTTGCTGTGATGAATCGGTAACATTCGCGGGCAATTTTACTAAACCAGAGTTAGGATCGACACCAAAATTATGAATATCTACAGTACCGTTGACGCCAAATTGCGAACTAGCAGTAATATCACTTTCGTTTGTCAGTTGGGGGCTAAATTTTAACCCGAATATACCTTGAGTGGTAATGTTAATGTTACCGCCATTACCATTAACAGCATTGGCAATAATATCGCTATTTTCGGCAGCGACAATCAAAGGAGAAGAGATATTAATGTTTCCACCATTGCCTATACCACCTGCTTCGGCATTAATTTTACTGCCATGACGGCTCAAAAGGCTATTGGCGATCGCTAAACTGATATCACCACCTTTTCCTGATGCAGTAGTAGCAATAATATTGCCATTATCTAAAAATACGCGATCGGCTTGAATATTTAACTGTCCGGCGTTACCTGTTCCTTCATAGGTGACACTCACCCTACCACCATCACGAACCGTTAGCTGCTGGGTATTGATGTTTAACACACCTATGTTACCTGTGGGTGCATCTGGTAAATTATAAAATTGGCGGGCGCTCTCTAGTGGGATGGGTGCGCCGGTAGCAATTGCTGAAGTGTGGATATTCTTACCTTCTACCAGAATGTCATTGGCTTGGATTGTCAAAGCTCCAGTATCGCCAGTACCACCAGTAACGTTACCAACAGCACCAGCATCAAGTACCCGCAATTGATTAGTTTGGAGGGTGACATCACCAGCTTTACCATTGCCATAAGTTAAGCTTCCTAAAACGGTGGAAGCCTTTGTAAAAGGATTGATACCACTGATAGTTAAATTTTCTCCAACATTTACACTGATATTGCCAGCATTTCCTAAATTATTAGATTGACTCGGATCGCCAAAACTGCCAATTACAGATACAGAACTTGTTGCCAAAGAGGCTCCGGCTTGCATTGACAGCATAGGTGTAGTTAGCGACACATTGCCACTATTCCCAGAGCCAGTAGTAGAAGTACCAATAAAACTGAGTTGTGCAGGTGAAACTGGCGATGCACCTACCATATTAATACTTTGTCCTGCAACTACCGTAACATCTCCGCTATTGCCAAAACCCGTTCCTGGTATTCCTGCTAAACGACTAGCAAAGGTAAAAATCCCTCCGCCATCGATGAGATTTAATATTCCTGTAGACACTTTGACATTGCCACTATTGCCAATACCAAATGTGTAAGTACTTATACCACTAGAAAGCAAACTGATAGGGTTAACCCCATTGGCGTCAATCTGCTCGGCAATATCAACAGTAACATTTCCACTTTGCCCAGTAGCTCCAGGAAAAACAATTGTTCCGATTAAACCACTATCTTCGAGAGTGAGTTTGCGAGCAACTACACTGACATCTCCGCCATTTCCCGATGCGAAAGTTTGACTAGCAATGCGGCTATTGCTGCTACCAGATGGAGCTAAGGGCGATTTCAGCGCCACAGCACCCTTAGCAGTAATGGTATCTGCTACTACTTGCACTTGACCTGCTGCTCCTGCACCCAGGCTGAGGGTTTCAATCGCTGCGCCATCTTGTAAAGTTATATCCCCAGCTTGAATATTCACGCTGCCGCCGTTGCCTGTAGCCCCTGGCGCTACTTGATTGACAATCCAAGCACTGGGAGCAAAAGCATAGGGATTTACGCCACCCAAAGAAAGCGATCGCTCTGCATTCACCGTAATATTACCACCCTGTCCTGTGCCTGCTGTTGCTGCAGCTATTTGCGATTGATCGAGGCGAATATCTCTGCCTACTACTTGAATACCCCCAAAGGGATTGCCCACAGGATAGGGATTCCAAAGTGAAGAACGCTCTGTAAATTGAATATCGCCAAAATCTGTGACTTGGTTATAACCTAACTGCCATCCTGTGAGTGTGGGTGTTAAATTCACTGTCCCACTTTTGACAGCACCTATTTCGATTCGACCGAAAGGTGCAGTTATCACACCACCTGTAAATTTGATGTCTCCCCCTACTAAAGCAATGGTTTTTCCTGGATTTGCCACTATCCCCAAGTTATTTGTCGGGACAATGCCATCATTACCTTTACCTTGGATCTCAATAGCAGCTGAACTACCCATCTGCAAACCAATGGGTACACTGATAGTTAATAATGGTGTTGTTGCAGAATTTACTGCACTAAATTCACTACCATCGCTAAACTTAATACTATTAGCAGTTGTCCCAACAAATGAGCCGCTAATATTCAAGACTGCATCTTTACCAAAAACAATTCCTGCTGGGTTAATGAGCAATAAATTTACAGAATTATTGCCATTGATTGTCCTAATTAATCCATTTATTTCCGAAATCTTTCCCCCAGTAACTCGACTAAATATGTTGGTAATATTGGGTGTATTGACTAAATCAAAAATTGCTGAACCAGCACTAGTAACTGAGAAGTTACTGAAACTATGAAATAAATTATTACCTTTTTCGATGCCATTAATAATAGTGAAATTATTACCATTTGAGTTGACAATACTGTTGGTTGTACCATCAGAAATCACCTGAGACATTGCAGGTAATACCATCCCCGCAGTCAATAATCCTGTGGTGAATGCTGCGAGAAATTTAATTGCCCTCATGTCTTGAATACTCCCTTGATATGACACAATTTAGATTTCCCAAAATCGGAGAAATCCTAACAATGTCAAAGCATTTATTTGGATTTTATATTACGCTATGAATAGCGTTTATACGAGTTAATATTTGTTTTAAAATAACATGATATTTATATATAATTCACTCAATTGTGCATGGAGTATTCATACCAATTCACGAAATTACTGATACAAATCACTTCCTCTGCCCCTCTGCTTCCTCTGCCCCTCTGCTTGCCTATGTGTATCATTTTTAAAGTGAAGCGGTATCAGATGCCAAACCAAGTGCGTAGACGCTCCGCGTCTTGTCGCTAGACATCGCTGATTATATTTTCTTTCTCCAAGCAAATTAACTCTTGGGAATCGCCGCACAGGTTAATGCTGATTGCACTGGAGTCGAAGATTTCGCTGCGACTAGCTCAATTTTACCTTGGGCGTTACGATGCCAAGATGTAGCTTGGATGAGAACTTTTGGCGATTGAGGGATTTGAGTTGTAACTTCCTCGCTGTTCCTGAATGTCGAGATATTGCGGATATCAGCCCAAGTGCGATCGCTCCTCATTTCTTGCATCGGATTTTGCGGTATTCCACCCCGTCCTGTAGCGACAAAACTACTGGCATTATTACTAGTACAACCTGTAGCAATCTGTTGGGATGAATCAGTGAGATTTACGGGTAGTTCAATTAAACCAGAATGAGGATCAATTCCAAAATTATTAATATCTACTGTACCGTTAATACCAAATTGCGAACTAGCAGTAATATCACTTTCGTTTGTCAGTTGGGGGCTATATTTTAAGCCAAATATACCTTGGCTACTAATTTGAATATTACCGCCATTACCGTCAAAGGCATTAGCAATGATATCGCTGTTTTCTAAACCGATAATTACTGGCGTATTTATAGTGATATTGCCACCATTGCCACTGCTGCGGGCTTCGGTAGTAATTTTACTTCCATGACGAATTACCAGAGCATCTGTCAGAAATAAGCTGGTGTTACCACCTTTTCCTGATGCAGTAGTAGCATTGATATTTCCACTATCTAAAAAGATACTATTGGCTGTGATATTTAATTGTCCAGCGTTACCTGTACCTTCATGGGTAACACTAATACTACCACCATTGCGAACCGTTAGCTGTTGAGTATTGATGTTCAACACACCTGTGTTGCCTGTCGGCACATCTGGTAGATTATAAAATCTTCGGGTAGTTTCATTAAATATGGGTGCGCTAGCACCAATCACCGAGGGACGGTTATTCTTACCTTCTACCAGAATATTATTTGCCTGAATGGTTAAATTTCCAGCATCACCAGTAGCAGCAGTACCGTTAGCAATTGCTCCACCATTTTGAACGAACAATTGATTAGTTTGCAGCTTGACATCCCCAGTTTTACCATTGCCATAGTTACCGCTTCCTAAGAAACTAGTAGCTAATGTAAACTTATTGATGCCAGTGACTGTTAAACGCTCTGCAACATTCACGGTGATATTGCCACTATTTCCCAAATTATTGGACTGCTTGGGATCGCCAAAGTTGCCAATCACAGGTACAGTGGTTGTTGCTAAACCTGCTCCGGCTTGCAGTGAAAGATTAGGCGTTATAACTGACACATTGCCGCCATTGCCAGAACCAGTCGTAGAACTACCAAGAAAGGTAAGTTGAGTTGGTACAACTGGTGATGTACCTACCAAATTAATACCTTGCCGTGCTACTACTGAAACATCGCCTGCATTGCCAATCCCTGTACCTGGTATTCCTTTCAAGCGAACAACAAAGGTAACAATTGCTCCCCCTTCTGTGAGATTTAATTTCTCTGTATTGATGTTGATATGACCACTATTACCAATGCCAAATGTATATGCAGCAATGCCACTGAAGGTTAAACTAATGGGACTGACCCCAGTAGCATAAATCTCATCAGCGACATCTACAGAAATATCTCCCCCTTTTCCCGTTGCCCCAGGAAAAACAATTGTTCCCACTAAACCACTATCTTCGAGAGTGAGTTTGCGGGCTACTACACTGATATCTCCACCATTACCTGATGCGAAAGTTTGGCTAGCAATGCGGCTACTGCTGCTACCAGAAGGAGCTAAGGGCGATTTTAGAGCCACAGCACCCTTAGCGGTAATGGTATCTGCGATTACATTAACTTGGCCTGCTGCTCCTGCACCCAGGCTTAAAGTTTCAATGGCTGCGCCATCTTGTAAAGTCACATCTCTAGCTTGAATATTCACGCTGCCGCCTTTGCCTGTAGCCCCTGGCGCTACTTGATTGACAATCCAAGCACTAGGAGCAAAAGCATTAGGATTTACGCCGCCCAAAGAAAGCGATCGCTCTGCATTCACTGTAATATTACCAATATTACTACCCTGCTCTGTGCCTGCTGTTGCTGCGGCTATTTGCGATTGATCGAGGCGAATATCTCTGCCTACTACTTGAATACCGCCAAAAGGATTGCCCACTGGATAGGGATTCCAAAGTGAAGAACGCTGTGTAAATTGAATATCGCCAAAATCTGTAACTTGGCTATAACCTAACTGCCATCCTGTGAGTGTAGGTGTTAAATTCACTGTCCCACTGTTGACGGCACCTATTTCGATTCGACCGAAAGGTGCAGTTATCACACCACCTGTAAATTTGATATCGCCACCCACTAAGGCAATTGTTTTTCCGGGACTGGCAACTATTCCTAAATTCTTCGTCGGGACAATACCATCATTACCTTTACCCTGTACCTGAATTGAACTGGCTGCACTACCCATCTGCAAACCAATGGGTACAGTCATTGTTAATAATGGTGTTGTTGAAGAATTTACTGCACTAAATTCGCTGCCATCGCTAAACTTAAGACTATTAGCAGTTGTCCCGACAAATGAGCCGCTAATATTCAATATGGCATCTTTACCAAAAATAATTCCTGCTGGGTTCATGAGCAATAAATTTACAGAATTATTGCCATTAATTGTCCTAATTAATCCATTAATTTCGGAGATGTTTCCGCTAGTTACCCGACTAAAGATATTGGTAATATTGGGTGTATTTACTAAATCGAAAATTGCTGAACCACCTGTAGGGACTGAGAAGTTACTGAAACTATGAAATAAATTATTACCTTTTTCTATGCCATTAATAATAGTGAA
>NZ_JACJQG010000118.1 GCF_014696435.1 Calothrix anomala FACHB-343
ATCTGTCGTAGGGGCACGGCAACAGTAAAATTATTGTATGTACCAAAAGATTGTCGGTGCCGTGCCCCTACAGCGTGGTCTATTTACCTGAAAATAGCTGTAATTTATGAGATTCAATTATTTTCTAGAATTGCTATGAGGTACAGATTATCGTTGATTGTAGGGGTACTGGTACTGCCATACCCCGAAGCTGAAATATGCTGTATATTCTGAAAATGCTGATAACAAATGAAGAAAATTAAAAGCCCCTATAGATACAAAGGGGCTTGAAAAATATTATTTATGCTGAAAAATTAGTGAATTTAGAGTAGCAATCAAACCTTACTTCTATCTAGGGAGATATGGATCGATACTGCTAATTTCAAACTCACAAGCACGAGAAACTGATTCTGCGGGTAATTCACCAAAGGTAACTAGACGTAAATATTTAGGATTATTTGTCAGTTCTTTTGCTAATAAGAAACCAGTAATTGACCAAGTTTGATATTTCCTAGCTTGCTTACCAATTAATCGGCCTTTTTTACCATCGTAATATTCTGGCCATTCATCTTCACTCAAGCGTGATTGAGCAATTTCAATCGCCTTTTTACCTAACTCTAGATTGTTGGTTTTCACCGCAGCAGCAGCCAACATCCACATCAACACAGGCCAGCTACCAGCATTATGATATGACCAAGGAATATTTTTAGGATCGCAGCCTGTGACAATTCTATACTCTTCATGTTCTAAAGCCGGGAAACAAATTTTCATTGGCATATCTCCAACCAAATCTTCCCAACGTTCAGTAATCAGAGTCATAATTGCTTGGGACTGTTCGTCAGTTGCTAAGTCAGAAACAATCGCCATCAAATTACCAAGAGAAAAGAAGCGCGTATCTAGTTGGGAAGGGCCTACATTACCAGCTAAATAACCACCTTTTCTTGGCAACCATTTGTCTAATTCATAATAAGGAAGTGAGTCTACATATATATTGAATAAATTGACTGCACCTTTACCATACTCTTCACTTTTGAAACGGTAAATTGCATTCAATCGATTAATATCTATCCAATAATGTTGACGAATATGACCGCATAAAAGCGGTAAGCGATTATCAATTGCGGCTACAATATCTTGATTACCTTGACAAATTAGTAATTCGCGAGCAGCACGCAAAGCCGTGTAGAATAAAACTTGAATTTCTAGCGGATGACCATATATACCCAAGCGGCGATCAATCATACATGCGCCATCTGGAACCAATAGCGTTGGGTACATATCAAAGCGATTCGCCAAGCAGATTTCCATAATTAACCTGATACCGGTTTGGAATTCAGGTTGATAAGCTAGCGAAAAATCTTTTGTAGCGACGACATAAGCACGCAATAAAATAATCCACCAGAGACAGGAATCTACAGGTGTGACGCGCGCGATCGCGTGTTCGCCAAAATCTGCTTCTAAATATTCCTCTCCATTCACAGAGACAACTTTAAAGCTAGCCGGAATTAAACCTCTTCCTGGCTTATATGCATCTAAAGCTCTTTCTTTGGGTTGTAACTTTAAGGTTTCTTCCAGAAAATTGCGGACAATTTCTGTTTTCCCCTTAATCAAAAAAAGTAGCGCCGAAGACACAAAATCTCTAATAAAGCATTGGTCGTAATTTAGCGCCTCTACAGAAGAATCGTATGCGGCCAAAGTCCCAACAGGACGACCTTGATAATAGATAATCGACTTTTCTAAGGCTTGCCAAGCTTCTTCTTGTATATTTTCAGATATTACCAATTCGTTTATTTGCATCGCCAGAATAACTCCATAAGGACTGTAAATTTGTGGTAGATGCGTTCTGATATATGCTGCTATTGCGATCGTAACAAAGACGATTTTTTAATAGCAAATAGAATTTGGGAATAAATAATGAACTTTAAAAAATATCTGTAACTGCCAATTTTTATTGCAGCTTGACTGACAGTTAATATGCTTTATCAGCAACGATCCTGTTAGTGAATGACAAATTTTTGTCTTTCACCTCCAGCAATAATATTACTTTTATGGCAGTTACGCAAAATATATTTGGAAATTGTTAATCAAGTTTTTCTTTCTCGAAACCCTGATGTGACAATAAAAAAATATATTCCTAGTAACGTTTAAGATTTAACTTAAAAATTTTACTAGTTACAGTATCTGTATTAAGCAGGATTTAGTTTTTGAAACTACAAAATTATTTTATTCCCCTATAAGTTAATAATTTATAATATTTTTTCAGAATGTGCAATATAAATAATTAAATTTTTGCAAAAATCATCCATCTTCAGGATGATATATTTTAACTTACTTATCCCCAAAATGGCGAGCGACTGGAAGTCAGTAGATAAAAGACAATCTATACTAGACTTAGCAATCATAAATCTATATATACTGGCTAACAAAGCCAAAATAGCTGATATTTAGCAAATTTAAAGTATTTATTGTAACAATAATAAAATTTAAAAAATTTAATTTTACTTCAGTTAACTCTTGCTTATAGACTAAAACAGTTCAGTTAAAGATAATTGTAGGTTAGGTAGAACGTAAGCGAAACCCAACAAAGCCGCTTTAATGTTGCCTTTGCGTGCGCTTTTCAAATGATTAATCAACAACGTCAAAATATTTATGCAAGAAGTCTATTTATCCTTAACTAGAGTTTTTTGGTGTTTGTGTTTGCATAAAAGCTATAAGATTAAAAGAATTTTTCTCACGCAGAGGCGCAGAGGCGCAGAGAGGAGGAGAGAATTTATTGAGGGTAATGTTTGGTTAAATATTCTTGGGCTTCTGTTTGATTTGTAATCACGCCATCTAAGGTGGCGGTTAGTAAATCATCGAGAATTTGGCGATATTGGGGGCCTGGTTTGTAGCCAAGTTTTTTAAGGTCGTTTCCATTGAGAATTGGTTGAATGTTCGCCCAAACTGTTAAATAATGCCAAATCTGTATGCGGATATTTCTGGGACTTTGCAAGGCAATTAAAATCAGCATTGGTACATCATATTGTCGCAGTAAATTTACTACTTGACTGGGGAGTTTCACAGTAGAGAATGATGCATTAACCTCAGATTCTACATCAGCTAATTTTTGTAATCTGCTAATGCTGTCCTCTTGCATTTGCAAATTTTTAGCGACTTTTTCGCGGTATTTTGGTGATAAGTGAGCAATTAAAGTTTCTAACCGCATTTGCCAATGAATTAAGGTGTGTTGACTGTCAAATTTTTTTAAACAGCGTTCTAATAAGCGTAATTCACGCAGGATATTTTCATCTAATTTTAGGGTAGGATGAATGCACTGTAATGCGCCTAAATTATCGAGTAACTGTAAAGCAGGTTTCCAATATGGTGCTTCGAGAATATGTTTTAATTCAGCTTTGAGGCGGGTTTGTAAAGCTGGGGTTTTGCTATTCTCTTGTGCAGTGCGATCGTAAACACCACTATTAATGGCATAGCGAATATAGTCTTCGGTTTGTGGTTCTATGTCAAATCCAAAGCGCACAGCAAACCGCACACCGCGATAAATCCGAGTGGGATCTTCGATAAAACTATTGGCGTGTAAAACCCGAATTTTTTTAGCTTGTAAATCTAGCAATCCACCAAAGAAATCAAGTAATTCACCAGCGCGAGGGTAAGTTAGTCGCAGTGCGATCGCATTTATGGTAAAGTCACGGCGATATAAGTCTTGACGGATGGAACTTGCTTCTACTTCTGGATTCGCGGCGGGATAAGGGTAAAATTCGGTTCTCGCTGTGGCAATATCTACCCATAATGAGTCTAATTCTGGATCTTTGTGCCATAATAACGCCGCAGTTTGAAAAGCACCGTGAATTTCTAAACGCGCTTCTGGGTGAAGTTGCTGTAATTCTTTGGCTAATTCTACACCAGCACCCACATCTGCTGATTTATGAAAGCCATCAACTACTAAATCAATATCTTTAATCATTAAAGTTCCGGCTGTGTTCTCTGCTAATAGCAAGTCCCGCACAGCGCCGCCAACAAGGTATAAATGCCAACCTCGTTTTTCTGCGGCTTGTGATGCTTGGGTGAGTAGTTGCCATAATTGAGGAGTTAGAGAAGCAGATAGGGAAAGTTTCGGACGAGAAGATTCTGAGAGTGAAAAATCCCCCTGTTCTCCTGTTTCCCAATTCCCCGGATCGTCTTTTTGATGTAATTCCCGCAAGACATCGGTGCGGGTAACAATCCCGACTAACTGAGTATTATCTAATACTGGTAACCGTCCGATATCATAAGTCACCATCAAAGATTCAATTTGGGGTAATGTGGTATCTGGTGTGATAGTTTTGACATTTGTTGTCATGTAACCTTTGACTGGCGCATGACTAAAGCCGTGGTGTAAAGCGATATCAATATCTCTGCGGGAAACAATACCCAAAAGTTGCCCGGTGGTATCGACTACAGATAACCCAGAATGCCCATAACGTAATAAAATGCGCTGTGCTTCGGTAATTGTGGTTTCAGGACGAATGGTGCGCACAGGCGAAGACATCAAATCTCTGGCTGTTAGGGGATGGGGGATACTAGCTTTAAACTCGTCTATGAGTTGCTTTAAAATAGCTAGAGAATCGACTCCCCGGAGATTCAGCGATGCAGCTTGAGAATGTCCGCCACCACCTAAAGGTAAGAATAAATCATTGAGATTAGTTTGGGGAATTTGCGATCGCCCAATTATCGTCAACCGTGAATCATCCTCTGATAAAGGATATTCATTTGCTAATAATAAAGCATCGATTTCCGTTAGTTCCACCAATTGAGATGCTAGACTCGATAACCCTGGGACAAATTCATTTGTTTGTAAAGTTACCCAAGCAATCGTATATCCACGCAAACACAGATATTCTAAATTATCTAACGCCTTGGTTAAAAGCTGTTGCAATTGTGGCGATAAACCAGGGTCAATATAAGTAGAAATTACAGATAAACTGGTTCCTTGTTGCATTAACCAAGCCAAAGCTAAAGCATCCCTGGGTGTAGCTTGCTCATAGGTTAAAGAACCCGTGTCAACATGAATACCCAAAGCCATCACAGTAGCTTCAGCCGGAGTCAAAGAGATTTGCTGCTGTTGTAATTGTTCCACCATGAGAGTTGTTGTAGCTCCCACAGAAGAAATATGAGTTTGGCTAGCAGGGATATCTGATTCATGTCCCAGGTGATGATCGTAAACGATGATTTCCTGAAGATGGGGTAAATCTAACCATTCAGCAGCTTTACCCAAGCGATCGCGCTGTTGGGTATCGACTATAGTTAAAGAACGAATTTTTTCCGGGTTCACCGAACGCCGTTCAATCAGGGGATACTCATCGCGATGTAATGCCAAAAAATCGCGTACAGGTGGATGCGCACCACCAGTAAGTACAATCTTGCTACCTGGTTTTAACCGCGTCAGCCCTACCGCCGCGCCGAGTGCGTCAAAATCAGCTGTAGTGTGGCAAAGAATTAAGTCCATAGTCAACAAGCAAAAGGCAACAGTCAACCGTCAACCGTCAACCGTCAACAATTAAGGGTCAATCAACTGTTGACTATGGACTTTGGACTTTTGACTTGGGATTAATGACTATAGTGACGCAATTTCTGATAGTTTAACAGAGAAGCCAAAATCTCAGTGTTGCCTTGTACGATATTCTATATTCTATAGGATAAATATTTTCTGGTTTGCTGACGAACAGTCAGTGAACTTTAAACAGATGCTTGTGGAGGGGAATCTGGACGGGGTTTTAGGACAGAGATGACCTAATGCTAGACAAACCCGATGAAGCAAGAATCTCCTGCTAAAGCTTTGCTGATAGCGGTGAGAGTGTCAACTTTAGTATTTTGCTGTCTTGGGAGAAACAAAAATGACCATAATATTTCAAATCGCTTTGTTAGCACTGGTTCTGCTATCTTTTGTATTGGTAATTGGCGTTCCCGTTGCCTATGCTACACCCCAAAACTGGGTAGAGTCTAAAAGACTAATTTGGTTAGGTTCTGGCGTTTGGATCGCTTTGGTACTTTTAGTTGGGTTATTAAACTTTTTTGTGGTGTAGGCGATCGCTTACTTACACAGATAAATAACACAGATAATACAAGAGCAGAAGAGCTAATCTCAAAAGTAATGCGGGTGGATTGATTTTTCACCTGGTTATTTTTGCCTGATTGTGTTCCTCTGCTCTTCTATCTTTTCAGAACAAATGTATATTAGCCTTGAAGTATAGTTTGTAAAGAGGCGGTCATGGCAGTTTTTGAGGGAACTTTTACCCAAACAGAACCTTTGCGGTTTGCCTTAGTCATTGGTCGATTTAACGATCTTGTTACCGTAAAGCTGTTAGAGGGATGTCAAGATTGCTTGAAACGCCACGGTGTAGATCCCAACCCCCACGGTAATCAAGTTGACTATGTTTGGGTTCCGGGAAGCTTTGAAATCCCCGTAGTCGCCCGCCAACTTGCGCTCTCTCGTCGCTATGATGCGATTATTTGCTTAGGTGCGGTTATTCGCGGACAAACCCCCCATTTTGATTATGTCTCTTCCGAAGTCGCCAAAGGCGTCGCCGCCGCCAGCTTTCAAACTGGCGTACCTGTAATTTTTGGTATTTTGACAGTAGACACCATGCAGCAAGCCTTAGAAAGAGCCGGTATTAAGAGCAATCATGGCTGGGAATATGCAATGAATGCCTTAGAAATGGCTAGCCTGATGCGGCAATTGCGCTCTAATATCGCAGAACCATACGCACTCAATAGCCAATCTCTACCTGCTGCTTTTCCTGGTAGCACCATAGGCAATTTTGCCCCTGAATCAGAAGGGTGAAGTCAATGGTCAATGCTCAGAGACGCGATGAATCGCGTCTTTACAATTGTTAGTTGTCCTCCTTGTCCCCCTTGTCCTAAACTACAAACTTCAACAAGGGGGTTGACAACCAAGAATATATATGAGACATTAATAAATGTCTGGAGATTGCGGGTATAGCTCAGTGGTAGAGCGTCACCTTGCCAAGGTGAATGTCGCGCGTTCGAATCGCGTTACCCGCTTTTAATAATAAATAAGCAATTTAAAAATAGTGTTTTTATGAAGATGTAAACTAGCTTAAGCTAATCTTCATAGGTGTAGTCAATCAATTTGTTGACATTATACTACACTGGATCGTGGTGGCTAGATTCGTAGTAATGTTTGTTAGGTGCAAATTGCCTTGTGGCAGTGAAGTGCAGCCCAAATCTACCAATGGCGCGAGTCAGATAAACTCACTCATGTTTTTAGGCTCCCTATTTTCTAAAAATATCTCAGATTTCTGGGAAAATAGGAGATAAATACGTAAAAACAAGCAATAATTAATACATTATGTATTAATGAACAATTAGCCATGAGCAAGGCGAATCAGGGCACTCCAAACATCTTGGTTAGTTGATTTACTGGTAATGATTGTTGACTGGCTAAACCTCAGAGAACAGTTGTTTTATGAGATGTCGCCACGTAAACTGAAAACTGTGCCATATTCAAAAACCAAAACTGTCTAAATAAAACGACTAAATTTACCTTTTAAGCTCCAGATGAAGACAAAAAAATCATTAAACAAGATTGCTCAATATAGGGAAAAACAGCAAGCAAATTGTCTCTGTCCCAAAATTCAAACTTAATAGATAGTTTTGACAACAGCCCGATTGAACCTCATCTATCCTTGGGAATCTTAGCAGTGTTGGCTGTGCCTTCCCATCTGTAAAAATCTGGAAAATCAAAAACCAGTACCTAAGGTATAGAAACGGAAATTTTTCCTCACATATTGTAAAAAATAAGCTCAAGTTATTAGAACGCTTGTGCAATCTCAAAAACCTGAAAAAATTGACTTTAATGCGGAATACCCCTGCCCTTGCCGTCGCCGTGGGCGGTTAATTCCGATTACGCTTACAGATGCTTTTGGTTGCGATCGCTGTCAGCAAATTTTTGTGGTGGAAAACGATCCTTATATTTTAGAACAACTTTCCACCACTTACCCCTATAAGCGTGCTTGGCGCTGGGTGAGTAATAGTTGGCATGTTGTCCATCCGCGTTGGGGAGAACGGTATCTACCAATAGCGCTGGGCATTATTTTCGTGCTAGTGATTATATGGCTACCATTAGCACTGAAATTAGCAAATGGTTCCACCATTATTGCTTGGGCAATGGTGGCGGTACTTCTGGCTATTTTGCCAGCACTAATGGTCTGGCTTACTTACAGACGTTAACCAATGACCGTTGAAGCTTTGGATGATCTCCCCGAACCCATAAATAGCGCTCAACGCGCTTACCAAGCTTCCCTGAAGCTGGGGATCGCAAAAGGAGTAGACCGCAGTCGTGCTGTATTGGCGATGGCGCGGGCGATAGAACGCGCTTTTGATGACATTCTCGAGGCTAACACTTTAGATTTAGAAGCCAGCCGAGAAATGGCAGTACCGGAGTTAGTTTTAGATTGGCTAAAATTAACTCCCACTAGGTTAGAAACGACTGTGGATATCCTCCAACGGTTGGGGGAATTACCAGATCCGCTACGGCGGGTGAGAAACGCTGAGTATCAACAAGATGATTCTCAAAGTTACTCGCAGTTAATGCCTTTAGGCGTTATCGCTTTTATTTACGAAGCATTCCCCGATTTAGGAGCGATCGCTGCTGGTTTATGTATTAAAACTGGTAATACTATTATTCTCAAAGGCAGTACTGAAGCCAGCCATTCTAACGAAGCGATCGCTAGTGTCTTACAAAATGCGATTGCCGAAGTCGGTCTACCTGCTGGCTGTTTAGAACTAATTACCACAGAACATGGTGCTTCCGTGCGGGATTTGGTCGTTCAAGACCAATATTTGAATTTAGTCATTCCCTACGGACGTTCTACCTTAGTACAGCAGGTCATGCGCCAAGCTACTTGCCCAGTGTTAAAATCAGCAATGGGCAACTGTTACCTTTACTGGTCGCTTAATAGTAGCTTAGAAATGGTGCGCTGGATGATTATCGATAGCCATGAAAGCGATCCCGATCCAGTCAACGCCATTGAAAAAGTTTTAATTCACCGCCAAGCCTTACCCTCATCTTTAGCAGTTTTGTGGAATAGTCTCAAAGATAAAGGCTTTGAAATCAAAGGCGATGCTGAATTAGTCGAAGCCTTTCCCCAATTGCAGCTAGCTAAAGAAGCAGAATGGGGAACGGCTTATTTAACTAAAACAGTAGCTTTTAAATTAGTAGATAGCTTAGAAGCTGCGATCGCTTGGATTAATCAATACAGTAGCGGTCATGCTGACTGTATTGTCACTGAATCATACCAAGAAAGTCGCCAGTTCGCCTTAGGAGTAAATAGCGCCTCTACTTATATCAATACTTCCCCGCGTTTTTCTCGCAACCCCTCACGGGGAGACTCGATATTTTTAGGAATGTCTAATCAAAAAGGTCATCGACGGGGATTTATTAGCCTAGAAACCCTGACAACTGTGAAGCATATTGTCCAGGGTAATGGGCGATTTTAAGGCAATACCGTTCCTTATTGCCTATTTTTATCACGAATGACCCATGACCAATGACCAATGACTTAATTCTTAATCCCTGTAGTTGCAATACCGCGAATAAACTGACGCTGACCGATCAGAAATAGTAGCATGACTGGCACAGTTGCAATTGTTACCGCCGCCATCATTAAAGGCCAATTATTGGTAAATTGTTCCTGAAACTCTGCTAGCGCTAGCTGTACGGTTCTAAGTTCCGGACGTGTAGTAAATACCAAGGGCTTAAATAAATCGTTCCATTCACCAATAAATGTGAACAAAAACAGCGTTACCAAAGCCGGGCGTGCTAAAGGTAACATAACTCGCCACAAAATTTGCCAGCGATTCGCCCCGTCAATGGTTGCGGCTTCTTCTAACTCCACGGGAATTGTTTGGAAATATTGACGTAACAAAAAAATGCCAAAGCCATTGACAGCAGTTGGTAAAATCAAAGCTCCGTATGTATTGATCAAATGTCCCCACTTCAAAACCAAAAAGATGGGAATCACCAACAATTGAAAGGGAATCACCAAAGTAGCGATGACAATCAACAGCAGAGCTTGTCTACCGCGAAATTTTAATCTGGCGAGAGCATAACCCGCTAATGCCGAGGTGACAATCTGAAAGGCCGTCACTGCGATCGCTACTAAGGTAGAATTAGCAAACGCCAATAAAAATTTACCTCGCTGCCAAGCATCTTGATAATTAGCTAATGTCCAATTACTTTTCGGTAAACCTCCTACTGTCGCCCCAGATGGAGTCAAAGAAGTGAGGAAAACCACAAATAGAGGTAGCAAAATAATCAAAGCGCCTGTTACTAAGACTGCGACGCTCAAGAAATCGCTAGATTTCAGATTTAGGCTTGGTTTGGACATGATTGTTGCTTTCTGTGCATTTATATTTGTATTACTAGAGCATCGCCCCCAGCAAAAGCTAATCTATAAATATAGTTACTTGTATAGTTACTTGTTAAGTTAAATTAAATCACAGCGATCGTTACCCTAAACTCATAGGGTAGATTTATTTTTGGTATCAAATGATTCACGTTTACAGGGGTAAACATAACATGCAGCAGATTACAGAGCAATCTGAAATTAATTTCCAAAGCGAACAATACAAAGACGCATATAGTCGGATTAATGGGATTGTCATTGAAGGCGAACAAGAAGCTTATGACAATTACATCCAACTGGCACAATTGCTACCAGATAGTAAAGATGAATTGATTCGTCTGTCGAAAATGGAAAACCGTCACAAGAAAGGATTTGAAGCTTGTGGACGCAATTTACAAGTAGAGCCAGATTTGGAATTTGCTAAAGATTTTTTCTCAGAATTACACGGTAACTTCCAAACAGCCGCAGCAGCAGGTAACGTAGTTACTTGCTTACTGATTCAGTCTTTAATTATTGAATGTTTTGCGATCGCCGCATACAACATCTATATCCCTGTGGCTGATGATTTTGCCCGTAAAATCACTGAAGGCGTAGTTAAAGATGAGTATAGTCATCTAAACTTTGGCGAAGAGTGGTTAAAAGCTAACTTTGCCGAATCAAAAGCTGAACTAGAAGCAGCCAATCGCCAAAACTTGCCGATTGTTTGGAAAATGCTCAACCGAGTAGCCGATGATGCCGAAGTATTGGCAATGGAAAAAGATGCTTTAGTAGAAGACTTCATGATTCAGTACGGTGAAGCCTTAAGTAATATTGGCTTCAGCACTCGCGATATCATGCGCCTCTCCGCTTACGGACTTAAAGCCGCATAAACATAACTTCTAGGGGTAAGGGAACTCCAAAAAATCAATTATTCCGTTCAAGTCGCTGACTGTTGACGGTTCACAGTTAACAGTCAACGGTCAACGGTCAACAGTCAACAGTCAACAATCCCTGCGAGAATATTTTTTACTTGGAAGTCCCTCACTAACAAAAGTCAAGCTGAAGGTAGAAATTCTTAATTTCATACCTTCACCCTCATAGTGGACTGTGTTACCCCTGACGAATCTTACGCTTTGTGTAGTATTTTTAAGAGTAAGTTAATCCCTCTTAACTCACTTAATTCCACGCTTTCGACGCAGCACGCGCCTAATATATCAATACATGTTTGGTCTAATTGGACATCTGACTAGTTTGGAACACGCTCAAGCAGTAGCTCAAGAATTGGGATACCCAGAATATGCCGATCAAGGGCTAGATTTTTGGTGCAGCGCCCCGCCGCAAATTGTCGATAACATTACCGTCACTAGTGTTACCGGACAGAAAATTGAAGGAAAGTATGTAGAATCCTGCTTTTTACCTGAGATGTTGGCAAATCGCCGGATTAAAGCAGCTACACGTAAAGTTCTCAATGCGATGGCTCATGCGCAAAAGCATGGGATTAATATCACAGCTTTAGGCGGATTTTCTTCGATCATTTTTGAAAATTTTAACTTGGAACAGTTTAGCCAAGTTCGTAATATTAAACTAGAGTTTGAACGCTTTACCACAGGTAATACTCATACTGCCTATATTATTTGTCGGCAGGTGGAACAAGCTTCAAAACAATTAGGAATTGAGTTATCCAAAGCCACTGTGGCTGTATGCGGCGCAACGGGAGACATTGGTAGTGCAGTAACTCGTTGGTTAGACGCAAAAACAGATGTCAAGGAACTACTACTAATCGCCCGCAATCAAGAAAGACTGCAAAATTTACAAGATGAACTAGGGCGGGGCAAAATTATGTCCTTAGAACAAGCCCTACCCGAAGCTGATATTGTTGTTTGGGTAGCTAGTATGCCTAAAGGCGTAGAAATCAACCCCAAGCTACTGAAGCAACCTTGTTTGTTGATTGACGGTGGCTATCCGAAAAATTTAGGCACAAAAGTGCAGCATCCTGGCGTATATGTGCTAAACGGTGGGATTGTCGAACATTCTCTAGATATTGACTGGAAAATCATGAAAATAGTCAATATGGATGTACCTGCAAGGCAGTTATTTGCTTGTTTTGCAGAATCTATGCTTCTGGAGTTTGAGAAGTTATATACGAACTTTTCTTGGGGGCGTAATCAGATTACCGTAGACAAAATGGAGCAGATTGGTCAGGTTTCAGTTAAGCATGGATTTAGACCACTGCTAGTTTAGGGCATGGGGCATGGGGCATTGGGCATTGAACCAATTTTGGATTTTGCGAAAAGTCGGAGCGCCGGCTTCCGGCGATCTGAACTTTTCAAGACGGATTTTAGATTTTAGATTGGAATCCAAAATCGCAAATCTAAAATCAAAAATTCATTGTCTCACCTTGTCTAACTTGTGCCTCTAACCCTTAGCCCTTCATCCCCCTAAATTCTCACCCCTATACCCAATACCCGAACCCTCATACTCATCCCTAACTATGGCAACTACCGAGCGTAAACCGCTACTGTTAGATTTTGAAAAGCCGCTAGCAGAACTCGCCACCCGGATTGACCAAATTCGGCAACTTGCAGAAGAAAATGGCGTCGATGTTTCTGGTCAAATACGCCAATTAGAAGCACGCGCTATGCAATTGCGTGAAGAAATTTTTACAAGTCTATCTCCTTCTCAGAGACTGCAAGTGGCTCGTCATCCCCGCCGCCCTAGTACTCTAGACTACATTCAGTCTATGAGTGATGAATGGATGGAATTACATGGCGATCGCTGTGGTGGTGACGATCCGGCTTTAGTGGGTGGTGTCGGTCGTTTGGGCGGACAGCCTGTAGTAATGTTAGGTCATCAAAAAGGACGGGATACTAAGGATAATATCGCCCGTAACTTCGGGATGCCCTATCCTGGCGGCTATCGCAAAGCCCTGCGGTTAATGGAACATGCGAATAAGTTTTCCATGCCAATTTTAACTTTTATCGACACCCCAGGAGCTTGGTCTGGGGTAGAAGCGGAACATCAAGGTCAAGGCGAAGCGATCGCTTATAATTTGCGGGAAATGTTCTGCTTTGATGTGCCAATTATTTGTACAGTCATTGGCGAAGGCGGTTCCGGTGGCGCACTCGGTATTGGGGTAGGTGATCGCTTAATGATGTTTGAACATTCTGTTTATACTGTAGCTACTCCCGAAGCCTGTGCTGCTATTTTATGGAAGGATGCAGCTAAAGCCCCACAAGCTGCTACCGCTTTAAAAATTATTTCCCATGACTTGAAAAATTTGGGGATTATTGACCAAATCTTACCAGAACCCATTGGTGGCGCTCATTCAGACCCCATCGAAGCCTCTAACACTCTTAAACAAGCTTTATTAGAGAATTTAGACGAACTTAACCGTTTAACCGCTTCTGAACGCCGCCAACTGCGCTATGAAAAGTTCCGCAAGATTGGCGTGTTTACAGAAATTGCTCACTAAAAACCCCCAGATGCTTGATTAGCATGGCAGCAATGCTATAATTGCCTATGACGCTTAAAGATTTTTAACAATCTTCTCAGTCATAGGCGTTTTCATGTTTGACAAACTTAGTCAAAGCACAATTCATAATTGATAATTCGTAATTCGTAGTTACAATCTTGGTCGGGTTGCTCTACCTAGAAGCAAGACTCAATTTTTAGTTTAGTAACTGCTATGTGATTTTCATGAGTAATTACGAATTACCTATTAGTAATTATTGAACTTAGATGGTTTGTCTCAAATTTGCTGACTACTTTTGAGTGTTCCCATGAAATTATCCAGACGGACAATGTGTTGTCATCCCTGGACAAAGACTTAACTATCAAGAAACCCATCATGGCATTGTAATATAACAACTGCCACCGAAAATCGTCGGATTATTTAGATTTATTTAATCTATTCATTAGATTAATTTAATCTATGACCTACCGAGCGATTCACATAATGGGGTGTAGAAAAAGCTTGCAGAACCGCCAACCAATTTGGAAAGAGAATGAGCGTTGAGCCAAAACGATGCGCCTTAATTACTACTGAACTGTGGGATACTGCAAAGATTTTGCACACAGCTTTATTGCTACCACAAGCAGCAATTAATCAATTGATTCTGATTTCTCATACTGGCGTTCTCTAAATCAGTCCTTCGTTGTCGGTCATTTGTTTTGGCTGATCACAAATGACAAAGGACAAAGTTGCCATCGCTACTTTGTCAACATGACAAAGCGCAAAGTCTGAGATAAAACTGCCTTAAATCAGACAAGTAGTTCAACGAACTACCTCAACTTTGCGACAAATGACAAATGACAAACCTTTACCAACATTTACTATATGACTATCGCGAGTTCTAACGGTTCTAATCGCTCTCAATCACCTCTGATTCCCGATTTAGCAGATGCTATCACACTAAGACCCGATCGCAATACCCATGACGGCCATGAACCGGAATTGCATCAGCCAAAAGATGAAGATATGGAGCGAATGACCGCTGCCGTGCACGAAATCCTTCTCGGTGTGGGAGAAGATCCAGAACGTGAAGGTCTGTTGAAAACCCCCAAGCGGGTAGCAGAGGCGATGCGGTTTCTCACCAGTGGCTATAACCAATCTCTTGAGCAACTCGTCAATGGAGCCATCTTTGATGAAGGCCATAGCGAAATGGTGTTAGTTCGGGATATTAACTTCTTTAGCCTGTGCGAACATCACATGTTACCTTTTATGGGGAGAGCGCATGTTGCTTACATCCCTAACCAAAAAGTTGTGGGATTGAGTAAGCTAGCGCGGATTGTGGAAATGTATTCCCGCCGTTTACAAGTTCAAGAAAGACTTACCCGCCAAATTGCTGAAGCAGTGCAGACTATCCTCAATCCTCACGGGGTAGCTGTAGTGATGGAAGCTACTCATATGTGCATGGTAATGCGTGGTGTCCAAAAACCAGGTTCTTGGACTGTGACTAGCGCCATGCTGGGTGTCTTCCAAGAAGAACAAAAAACCCGCGAAGAATTCTTAAACTTGATTCGCCACCAAGCAGCATTTTTCTAAAAGATCAAGCCTCAGGGATGAAGAAGGAAGGACAAATTTCAACCCTCAGACTTCATCCTTAAATTGGCAAATAACCTGGCGACTCGATGTAAATCTTTATCTCCTGGTGCGTTTTCCACACCACTAGATAAATCTATGCCGTCAGGTCGGATCATGCTGAGGGCATCTAAAATATTATCTGGCGTCAACCCTCCAGCTAAAAACCAAGGAGAACTGGGGCTAAATTGTTGTAGCATAGTCCAATCTAAAGTTTGACCAGTACCGCCCAATTGTTGGGGATGATAGGCATCCAGCAATAATGTATCTATGTAATTGCTATATTCTGCCACTTGCTGTAAATGCTCGCGACTACGCACCCGAAAAGCCTTAATAATTTCTACTCCTGGTAAAGCTTGGCGCAGCTCTAAGCAAAATTCTGGTAATTCATTCCCGTGCAACTGCACGCTAGTTAAACCAGACTCAACAACTGTTTGCTCGATCAGTGCAATACTGGTGTTAGCAAACACACCAATTTTGTCAATATTTTTTGGTAACGGTGCAATTGCGGCTTGAATTTGCGCTATGGTAACATAGCGCGGCGAAGTTGGCACACAAATAAATCCTAATGCCGTAGCACCAAGAGAAGCGATCGCTACAGACTGCTGTGGTTGGGTAATACCGCAAATTTTCACTCGCATATTCATTGAGTTATCTCGGATAAATACCTACAGAAAGTTAGATATTTTGGTCATATTTTTAAGTTTTCTCCTAATAGATTTTATAATCTTGATGGTTTACATGATTTTCCGATTTAGGAGATACAACCTTGAATCCATCAATTTTACTAGCTGCTGCTGCCTCTGTTCCTGCCACACCCGCTTGGAATCCTACCGTCGGAGCTATTATCAGCATCAGCAGCATTATCTCTGTGTTGCTGGCTACCAGAATTAAATATCCTAATGTCGGCCCTAAATTTCCTGGTCTACCTATCAGTGCGACCACATTCATCGGTGCAATGGCTTTTGGTCATATTATTGGTGTGGGGATTGTTTTAGGATTGACTAATATTGGTCGGTTATAAAAACACCCGTTGAAAACCCTTCGCCTTTAGGCAAGGGATGAAAACGGTTTAAGGGCTTTAGCCCTCAGTGACTCGGTCTTGGCAACTTAGAAACATATTTT
>NZ_JACJQG010000119.1 GCF_014696435.1 Calothrix anomala FACHB-343
ACAAAGGTACTACTAGATAGCGATCGCTCTGTATCAGTTGTGTAAGTCCATATCAATACAAATGTACTAAAATTTAGCGATCGCCTGTGCCAGTTGCGTAAGTCCTGTTAATGAAAGCAGTAAATTTGCAGTTTGAGCAAGAAAACAAGCTGCGCGTTAATAACACTAGAGCTTTGTTATATAAACACTTACCGGAGAATTTGTTCTCTGATATCAATTTGCCAGAGGTGCAAGTTGACTACCATCCCGATAATCACTACTCCAATAAAAAGCCTAACTCTGAAAGTATTAGTTTGGCGGTGAGTGAAACAATCCCAGGTAATGTAACATTTCGTGGTGGCAAGGGTTCAACTTGGATACCACCAGAAATTTCTGATGGAGAACCTTCCCGAATACCCATTAATCAGTACTATAAATTTAATCGAATTGACGAACGACCTAAAACCGTTAATTTGCCAACACGGGCATTGAAAAAAGTTGACATTACTAAAAAAAGTACCAACTTATTAAATTTATATCGTCCCACTGCAATTACGCCTAAGCAGTTCAGTCAAGACCATAACTCATCATTTTGGTGGTGTAACCCAGAAACAGGCGAATTATCTGAAAGCCGTACATTGGAAAATGCAGCACAAGATACACAATCATTAGCTCACTCTTGTTCAGCTAACGCCATTAGTGCGGTAGAAATTCGCCCTGTCCGTGATACTCCCACACCCGCATATACCCTTAAGCCTGGTCATTCTTCGCTTACTTGCGACCCATTAGGGCAAGAATTAATAGAACGGGTTGTTTTTCACAGTGACGAAACTGCAAATCTGAATTTGTTGGATGTGCGGCGAATCATTCTGGGAAGCGAGTACACGATTAAATTTCACAATTCACAGATTGAAGAAATTCGTGGAGTTGTGGGTTTTACTGTAGATGAGGAGAGTCTAAGCAACTGTGCTTTAGGCTACCAAATATTGACAGAAGGAGTTTGTTTTGACCTCAATTCCGATTTGCTAACCAAGCTGCAATTATCTAGTTCGACACAGAAAAATCTGTGTTACCATGCCATCCACCATGCCTTTGTTAGTGTTCTCACGGTTGAATATCAGGAAAACTACTTTGCTGCTGAATATCTTGTTAATGTGCTGCTGACCATAGCAGATAGATGGTGTGGTGGAGAAGGAGGAACACCCGAAGGGCTGCGTGATTGGTTTACTCGTGGTAACAGTCAGTTTGACCGTTGGTTGACAGAAGCAATTAATGGAATACAGCAGTTGTCCCGCAAAAATCAACAAGCTGTTTACCAATTAATAAAGAGTGACAATGATTATTTATCAAGATTTTTGAACTTGTACGCTGACATTCATAGCGGTGGATTGCACTATCAGCAATACTTACGGGACAGCTTTCAGTATAGTCTGACTCAAGCTTTAAAGTCTGTAGCCCAAGAAGTTGCAGGTGTTGAGGCACTGAATTACGTTGCAGCTTGGACTGAGTTACACGCTGACTTTGAGGGAATGGCGGCTGACCGGATTTGGTTGTACGAAATTGGTATGGGGGGTATTGGTGTAATGCGGGCAACCCATGACTTGTTACGCAACCATGCCGATAAATTCTGGACAACCCTCGCCAACAAAATGACTCGCTGTACCACTGCCCAAGAGGAAGCTTTTTTGCGTCATTTATTAGCACAACCTGAGTCTTGGTTAGAAGAATGTGAAACTAGGGTAGATGAAATTAGAGCAGCAGGTAAATCTAGCGATCGCCAAAATAAAATTGAAGAGTTAATGGCACAGGTACGGCAACAATTGGGTGTGCCTATGCGCCAAACCCAACTCAAAGCTATCTTTCGGGTTTTTATTCCCGACTACACTCAGCAACTAGGCGATACACCTCTGGTTAACTGGCGTATTTTTCGGGAAATTAACCACGAGTTTCTTCCTGATTGTGCCGAACAGCTAGGACGTGATCCTACATTTACTGAAGCAACGGCACTACTTTACCGCAAATTAGTTAAAGCTAGGCGCGATCAACAATCACCGCCCTATCCAGAGTTAATGCGCTTACTTGAAATTTATGAAGCCGAATATAGTGCTTCAGATAACGAAGCACGTAAAGCATTTGAAGCAGGGGTAGAACGCAGGATGCTTTTAAATTGTCGCTGCAATTGTTCCAGTTGCCTAGATGACCGCAGTGGCGACATCGAAGCGCCAGGTTTAAGTCGTCACCTTCTTAATCGTCCCCTACTGATGGAATGGTTAAATCAGGTTCGTACTCCTCAAACCTTAGAATTAGATGGCACTGTCAGCGGTACTGACATCAGTGAAAGAATGAGAACCTTGCTGGAAAATGGCTGTCAAACAATTTACTTACGGGTAAGAAGCGATAATCTTGCATCCTTGTGCGCCACAATTAGCTACTTAACAGATGCAGGTATCGACACAGATATCGGCATGGTTTACCCAATGATTACCGATATTCAAACTATTTACCCTAACAACTTAAAACCAAACGAATTACCTGTCATTCAAGTAACAGTTCGTCCTATTAAATGAGGTTCTGCCAATGGCAAAGCAATCAACTCAATTGCAACCCAGTGGTCAAGCAATGCTTTACAACTTTCTGCTCAATGAGATTTTAGCATCACAACTAGAAGGCAGTTACGAGTTTTGGATTGTTTCGCCTTGGGTAACAAATTTCCGTTTAGAAAAACCCTATTATGTCTCTTTTGGGGAAATTGTAGAGACAAAGCAAGAAGCACTACACCTGTTTGACATTCTGCATCAAATGGCCGCCAATGGCGGTAAAGTGTACATCACAGTAGGTAGCGATAAAGAGTATTATCCTTTATTGAGACAACTGGGCAATAAAAGCGATCGCATTCAGGTAAGGGTACTTTCCAAACTCCATACCAAGGCATACGTTGGTCATTACGGTGCTATTAACGGCTCACTAAATTTAACTGATGGGGGAGTTAATCAAAATTTTGAACTCTTCACATACAATCATGACGAACGGAGTATTGCTGAATTACGGAATATATGTGTACAGCATTTTGAACAAGGATTACTACTGTCATGACGTTTGGATATCAAATTGAGGCAAAATTGGGAAACGCTGACCAAGTTGGATTGCGTTTGCGGTGCAATGGGCAAACTCAAGCAGTAGAAATTTATCGGGAACTCAGGCAAGCTGAATTTAAGGTTACTAATCCAAGATCTTCATATCATGACGATTATACCCACTTTTTTTATGTCACTTCCACAGTCAACAGCCTTGATAGCGTAATGCAAAAAATAGAAGCTCGTATCAAAGCTTCAAACAATGCTAGTGTTGTCACAAAAGAAGCAACTTTAAAAGACTTCAAATCATGGCAAATTCAATTTCGTAAAGCTATCAAAAAATTAAATAACGATGATGTAAATCTTACAAGCTCTGTTCAAGAAATTAATCAAAATAACCTCGAACAAAAAATTACTGCTGGACGGATAACAGAAGTTGAAGACCATCTGCTGCGGCAAATTGATATTAATGATAGCAATGCTCTGCGAACATTAATTGCACTTTATGCAAAGACAGAACAGCATGAACAATTAGTAGAACTTTGTAAAGCGAAATATAAAAATATTCTGGCTTTACCTGTTTCTGGAAGGTTGGTAGAGCAGTTATTAACTGCTCATCTCCAGTATTACCAACAAACAAAAGAACAAGATTTATTAGCTTCTGTGCAAGCATTAGCACAAGAATTTTTACCCGAATTAGAAAGATTACGCCAAGCTAACGGAGTACGAAAACTGTTGCATTTGTCCTTGGTTCCTCAAGAACCCTTATCAACAATAGAAGGAGCTACACTTAACGAACAATTGACGCATTTATTAGAAATTGAACCAGGCGAACGTATCTCCCAACTGGAGAAACTTCAAGGGAAGTATCCCAAAGCTATTAATGTACTACTTGCTTTAGCTGATGCTTACGTAACAATTGATAATACAGACTCTGCTTTACAAATATATCAAGCAATTACCGAAAAGACAGAAGAGTTGCAACAACGTCATGCAGAACTGCTGCTAAATACTCAACGTTTCCAAGAAGTAATTGAATTATTACCCAAGGTAATTTCTGAACTTTCACCAGCATTGGCAGGATTACGTGGTGCTGCCCTTTATAACTTAGGGCAGAAAACACAAGCTAGTGAATTCTTGGAAAAGGCTTGGCAAGGAGGTGAACGTAGAGTTCAAATTCTACTACCTTTAGCAAAATTATGGGCTACAGTTGGTGATCCAATCAAAGCTGGGGAGGTATATCAAATACTCCTAGAAACAGCTGATGAAAAATTAACATTATCAGATCGTGCTTTAATAGCTAGAGTTGCTAATCTTGATGGTTTTGGTGATATTTCTGATGAAGATAAAGTTAGTTATTATGAGTTATGTGTAAATTTGGCTGGAGTACGTCTGCGGGATTTATCAGAAGCAGAAGAAATATTAAAAGATAGATTAGATTTGTGGAAGCAGATACAAAACACGTCAGGAATGCTCAATGCTTATGCTGACTGGTTAGACTGGCTTGCTAACGCAGAAAAGTGGGAAGATTTAAACAAAGAACTAGGTATTTTAAGAAAATTTGCAATCGAACAAAAAATCAGTTCGCTACAGTATTTTGAATTACTTGAAGGACTGGAAGCATACATAAATGTGCAACCTACTTTACGCCAAAGTTTAGCAAATGACTATTTTGGTTTAGCTATTGCTGAAATAGATAACGCATTACGTCAAGAAGAAGTCGAAGCGCCTTTTTTTGAAGATTTAAAACGTGCATTACTCTGTCTTAACTCGGATTCAGCAAATGAGCTTGTTGAGTATCGCCAACAACGTCGTGCTGAGGCTACTAAGCTGAATGTACAAGTAGCTTCAGATGAAAACATAGTATCAACAACTCAAAACTTGGCATCTATAAATCTTGCGTTAGTGGGTGGACACCAAGCAACTCGACGAGAAGTCATCCGTGAATTGTGCGAAAACTACGGTTTAAAAAATTGTGTTGAGGTTGCCCCCTCAAGTGAAGCATATATAAGTCGCAGTAACGTACAGGCACAAATAAGCAATTGTAATTTAATTGCAATAATTACTGGATATATGGGTCATGATTTAAGTCAAATTGTCTCTGACTTAAAAAAAGATGGCACTTTAACAGGTGATGTCTTTTTTCTAGCTTGTCGGGGCAAAAGTGGTGTAGTTCGCGCAATTCTTAATAAGGTGCAATAATAAAATGGCTGATAATTTGCTTAAGTTCTCATTTTAGTTATGCAGAAAGCGTTATTGCGGATGATTTATAGTGATACATGAGACAGCAAAGTGGAAAACCAGTAAAATAATCTCAATTGCGACCAGATAATCTACTATTTAATGAGTATGGCGCGATCGCTCAAAGTTAGCCAAAAATTGATTAAAACTCTCAAGTTAGCTTTTAAACCTAGTAGGTATGCACGTCAACAAGATATTGCTGAAGAGTTAGAGCTATTATGCTGTCGATTGCTAAATGAATTTTTTAATCTAGTTATCAAAGCAGCTACATAAGTAAAAATACTCTCCTGCTACCTTATGACTTACTACACCAGCAGCACAATTCAAGAATTTCTTGCTGGCATCTATCCTTTTGATCAGTTGTCATCAGCAGCACTAGCAAAACTGTCAACACAGTTTCAGTTGTTTCGCTATCGGATAGGTCAGGCGATTGTTAAACGGGAGGTAATGCCTGCCTATGTAGGAATTGTCTATGAAGGGAAAGCCCGTCTCATTGGTTATGATCCTCACCTACAAGCACCAGTGACGCTGAAATTACTGCAACCAGGAGAAATGCTTGGTTGGGTTGGTTTGGTAAGGGGAGTACCTTGTGAAACAGCAATTGCTTCTGAAGAAACGATTTGTTTAGTTCTACCATCTGAAGATTTTTTATCAGTTTTAGAACGAGAGTCGTCGTTAGCAAATGCTTTTCAGAATCAGTGTACACTCATTGAGGTGTTTGATTTACTTGGTGCTGATCTGGCTCGACAAGCTAATAGCAGCATTAACCTTATGGAACTGGCTTTAAAAGCTCAGTCAGAAGCCGTAATCTACAACTTACTTCCAGGCAGGGTGTCATTGAGTCAATTGGATGATGAGCGTCTTTGGTTTGTCAGTGGTGGTGGAGCCATAGCTAATTTTCCTGTAGCTAGTCGTCTCAATCTAGAAAATACTCAGACTTATATTAATGTGATAGGCGCTGTACCAGCCCGACTTGTGGGATTTCCGAAACTAGCTGAACTTCTAACTACTGCCGTAGAAGACGTTCAACAGGAGAGTAACAGAATTAAAGATGATTCTGAATCATCAAACTTTATAGATGCTTTTCCTTTTTTAGCTGAAGTCTTGCAAACAACCCATGATAGTAATAGCAACATTCAAACAGTATATACGCTTCTACAAGCTAATTTGGAAAAGCTCAACGAGAACTTAGCTCAACAATTGCGTACTTGGGCAGGGGCTACTCTACCTGAATTAACGCAAAGCCAAGCACAGCACATCGCAACAAATATTGCTAATTTTAGCAACCTGATTCACCAGTTTCCATTAGGTAATAAAACTTGCAATGTAGAAATTGCTATTACTGGTTATGAGATAGTTGCTCAAGTTTTTACCCGCGAAGAATTTCCTGAACAATGGGCAATGCTCCGAAGTAATCAAGCTGGAGTGTACCTTAAACGTATTCGAGGAGAGAGAGCAGAAAATTTAGAACGCGCCATAAGCTTCATTTCAGAAGCATTACAGGTATTGACTCGCCAAGCCTTTCCTGAGCAATGGGCAATCACTCAAAACAACTTAGGCGAAGTTTACCTCGAACGTATTCGAGGAATAAGAGCAGAAAATATAGAATTAGCTATTACTGCATTTAACAAGGCCTTAAATGTATTAACTTACATGGCATATCCCCAACAATGGGCCATGACGCAAAATAATTTAGGATTAGCTTTTGGTCAAAGAATTATAGGAGACAAAGCAGAAAATTTTGAAGCGGCAGTGACTTATTACCAAGAAGCTCTGAAAGTTTACACTCGTGAAGCATTTCCCAGTGAATGGGCTGCAACGCAGAATAATTTGGGACTAGCTTTTAGTGAAAGAATTACAGGATATAAAGCAGAAAATCTTCAAACGGCGATCGCTTGCTATCAAGCTGCACTAGAAGTTTACACTCGTGAAGCATTTCCCCATAAATGGGCAGATATACGCAAGAATATTGGAAATGTATACATAGAAAAAATACATAGCAATAGTTTAAATAATATAGATTGTTTACATAATATTGAATACGCTATTCTTTTCTATCAAGATGCACTAGAGATTTACACACCTGAGCAATTTCCAGATGAATGCTTAATCGTTCGAGAAAAAATTAGTAATGCTCACTATCTTTTAGAGCATTACCAAAGAGAATTAGAACTTGTCAGCCTGTCTCAACCTAATATCAGTAATGAAGCAATTATACGTATTGAATTGGTGAGAGCAAATCTTCTAGATTTAGAAGTAGATGCTATTGTTAGACCGACGAATACACAACTAGCTTTTGGGGGAGAAATTAGTAGACAGATTCTTCAAAGATTACAGAGTTCAGACTTTAGATGGTATCAAAGATTACAAACTTATTCAAGTGTGTCAGTTGGTGAAGTAATTGTAACAGAAGCAAGTCCTTTACCTGCTCGCTATTTATTTCATACGCCAATAGACAATTATATTAATGCTACAGTAGCAAGTGTATCCCAAGCAATTATTGCAGCCTTAAATAAAGCTGCAATTTTAAGTGATGTAAGGACTATAGCATTTCCTTCTTTAGGTACTGGAAAAGCAGGTTTAAATCCAACTACCTTGGCTTCAGAAATACTCAAAATAGTAACAAATCATCTAGGAAATGGAAGTAGGCTAGAAAAGGTTGTTTTCGCATTTGTAGACGAAACTGCATATCAAGCTTACGCAAGTGCCTACCAAATGCTGCTTCTGGAAACTGGAGTATTTTACAACGTTTCAGTGACTATTCCTCAAGAAACAGTTAGTCTTGGTGAAGACATAGAAATATCAGTCAATCTCAACCAAGCAGAAATCACCCAAAAAGAAACTTATACAATTCAAATTTCCCACAATGATGCTATCGGCAGCGAACTTAACATTATCCTCACTGCTCCAGGCTTCCAATTTAACAGCGACAACACCACAAGTTTACCCTTCGACTCCGACACCATTAACATAACCCAATCAGCAATTTTCAATCTTACCGCCCTGCGATCAGGTAAAACCAAAATCAAAGCAGAACTTTACTGTGGAGAAACTTACAAAACTACCCTCGAAACTGAAGTAGAAGTTATTGCATTTGATGAAACAGAAATACCCCCACTTATCGCTGCCCGATCGCGTCCCGTTCCTCAACCAGATATAATTCTCCAAGTGCGTACTACTTGGAACGCAGATATCTCCGCGTGTACTTTCAATTATCATATCGATAACTATCAACCACGCCTGCTGTTTGCGGATGATGTTGACTACAATTCACAGTCTTTATCTACTAATTGGGTCGAGCGATCGCACTCATTATTAAAAACTACCCTTGAGGAAGCAGCAACTAGCCTGAGAGAAGATTTCCGTTCTCGCCTTGTTTCTCTCGGTCAGTACCTGTTTCAATGCTTACTCCCAGAAGAACTGCAAAATACCTTTCGCACCATAGCCAGCTTTAACCACCCTTTCACTTTACTGATATTAGCTGACCAGGATGCTTGGTTTCCTTGGGAACTGTTGCATGATGGGCAGAAATTTTTAGGCGATCGCTTTATTATTGGGCGATGGCTTTGGGAATTAGAAAAAGCACGACCCTATGAGTTTCCTGTGGGTGCGGTCAATGTTGCCCATTATGCTAGTGTGGAACAACCTGAACTTTGGACTGAGCTTTTGCAATCATCAGGCGCACCGCCGCCAATTTCCATGCAAGCTGGTATATTTAATGATATTACTTTGTTTGAATCAATACGTGGCTTGCATTTAATTCGCTATGGTCAATCTGTGAACACAACAAACCGCCAGGATGCGCCAGTGCGGGTGAATAGCAGTAGCGATATTCAGGATATTGAGCGTGAGGTGCAACCAGCCAAGCTGAGTCTGCGTCGCAATCATCCCCTTGTATCTTTGAGTTATCTAAATGCAGGACAAGCGGAATTAACAGCATTAGAGCAAACCTGGGCTTCTACCTTTGTCAGAGCAGGTTGTAGTGCCTTTGTTGGTTCCCTCTGGGCGGTGCAAGCGAATGTGGAAGCAGCTTTTATTAGTGCTTTTTATCACAGCATTTGGGCAGGACAAACTTTGGGTGTGGCGTTCCAAACGGCTCGTAGATTGGCTAAAACCGTTGTACCAGAATCCTTGGACTGGCTGGCTTATGTATTATTTGGCGACCCAATGGCGCGTCCTTACCGACCTGTGCAGGGACAGGGATATGCGGTTGTGGAACCTATAGGTCAAGAAATTGACGATTCAGTATCGCCAGGAAGCACAGTAAGGTTTCGCGTTAGCCTGCGCCGCACCCCTCCTGTATGGTACGAGAATCGTTTAATGGAGGTGGCTGAAGATTTAAGTTTTGATGATTTACGTGTTTTTATCGTCACGTCCGGATTGCAGGTTACTCCTGGTGATTCAATACTTATGACACGCACAGCTACCGGAGATTATTTAGGTTGGTTTACGCTCACTGTCCCTGCTGAGATGGAAAGTCGGTCAGTTTTAGTTCAGGTTTACTTTGAGGACGGTGTGGAACCTGTTCACAATTTGCGTTTTGCACTGAATATTGTTAAGCAGGACGGTGAGGCGCAATGAGAGGAGTTAGTAGTTCAGTTGGTGTAAATTTAGCTAATTCTTGCTTAGAAATTATAATCGATAAAGATTACTACTCAATTGGTCGGTGGAGCTTTCCTAAACCTGATAATAAAGTTTTGGAAGTGCTGACAGAAGAAATTTTAGATTGTTTTGATGCTTTAAGAATAACTATTAATAAAGAAAAAAGCCTCGCAATAGAAGCGGATTTATGTCATAAATATTTAATCAAATTAGCTGAATGGGGACGAACAGCCTACCAAGCATTTTTTGGTGAAGATAGACCAAATAAAATCCTCACCAGTCGCCTAAATGAAAATGTTGCTCCCACCTTTGTTTCTGAAGTTATGCCCTTTGCTTGGGAGGTTTTGTTTGAGGGGAGTGAAGAGGACTATGAACAGGGTAATCCTGAAATGTTTTGGGGAATGCGCTATACCCCGGCTCGAATTCTCAACCCAGAAAAAGATATCGCAGATTATGTTTTGGAGCAAGCCCAACCTTCAGATATGTTGTTTTGCTTGCATCACAGGTTGCTTCATGCTCATAAAAAAGAAAGGCCAGAAATTGAAAGATTAGTGAGGGTGACAGCAAAAGACCACTTTACGTTGCTGGGTACAGCTTGCAATTTGACTAATGGTAAATCCGGCGATCCCTTGGGTGATGATTTACTCAAATATCTTTACAAAGCTAGCCACAATATGTTGCATTTTGCTTGCCATTGTAAGGAAAGTAAATTGGGTGATAAGCTGCTGATTTCTTTTATTCAAGATGAAGAGATAACAGAAAATGGCTTGGTGCTAGAGTTGGAAACTTACAAATTTTTGTTGCGCCAGGGGAAATTTCTCTGTCAGCCGTTGGTGTTTCTCAATGCTTGTCAGTCGGCTGGGGGTGCAGATGAGTTACGGAGGACTTTTAATTTACCCAAGGTGTTTATTCAGCATGGGGCAGCAGCAGTGATTGCTACAGCTTGTCCTGTACCGGATATGTTTGCGGCGGCGTTTGCAAAGGTATTTTATGAGTTTTTTCTGCGGGGGATGGTGGTGAGGGATGAAACAACTGGGGAGAAAGTCGTTAAGATTATGACAATTGGAGAGGCATTACGGGCGACGAGGTGGTATTTTTTGAAGGAGTTTAATAATCCGTTGGGGTTGGCTTATGGGGTTTATAGTCCGGCAGGCTATCGGGTAGGGGAATCGCTAATATAAACGCTTTCAACTAGCAACAACGATTCCCCCCTCGCTCCAATTTCTCAATATGGGCAGCTCGTACGTTAAAATATGGTTTTATCTGGTCAGCAGCATAAAAAATTAAGAGATGCTTTAATTGATGCTTTTCCTGACAAAACATCACTAGAGCAAATGTTAGCGTTTGAGTTAGATAAAAACCTAGATACAATTGTAGGGCGCAGTAATTTAACAGAACTTGTCTATATTTTAATAACAACAGCAGAAGCTCAGGGATGGCTTGGAAATTTAATTGATGCTGCACGTAAGTTCAACCCTGCAAACCTACGGTTGAAAGCTATTGCTGAAGAATTGTTACCAAATCATTATCCAGGACAAAGTATTCAGCAACAAAAAATTTTGATTTTGGCAGCAATTCCCGACGGTTTGCGCTTGGATAGAGAAATACGAAAAATTGAAGAATGTATTCGACGCGCCGTAAGACGGGATATGTTTGAGGTTGATATTAGGACTGCTGTTCGACCCCAGGATATTCGCCGTGCGATCGCAGAAGAGACACCCCAAATCGTCCATTTCTGTGGACACGGTTTGAAAGATGGTAGCTTGCTGTTAGAGGATGAGGGGGGGCGTAACAAAGCTGTTTCACCAGAGGGTCTGGCATCACTTTTTAAGTTACACGCGGATTATGTGAACTGCGTGGTGCTAAACGGCGGTTACTCCACCAAAACCGCCGAAGCAATTAGTCAATACATTAATTATGTAATTGGGATTAATCAGCCGATTGAAGACAAAGCTGCGATCCAGTTCGCTCAAGGTTTTTACGATGGATTGGGTTATGAAACCTCACCAAATCAAGATGGGTTTCAAAGAGCTTTTGAAGAAGGTTTAGTGGCGATTGAACTAGAAAGCCTTTCCCAAGACCAGATTCCAGTTATTAAAACAAGAATAAATATTAGGAGCAGAGTTTTTATTAGTTACCGCAGTAAAGACCCTGACCTTAGTCTTGCTCAGCTGTTTTATAAAGGCATCAAAGCCGCAGGACACGAAGCATTTATGGCAGAGGAGAGTATTCGCCTGGGAGAAAACTTGCCCGAACGCATCGACAAAGAGTTAGAAAGGTGTGATTATTTTCTTCTGCTGTTATCTCCTAAATCTGCAACTAGTGAAATGGTGACAGAAGAAGTAAGGCGGGCGAAACAGTTGCAGGACTTGCGTCCCGACCATAAGCCACTGATTTTGCCCATCCGCGTCAACTTTCCTTTGAGTGCGCCACTGAATTATGATTTGCGCGGTTATTTGAGTCAGATTCAACAGCGAGAGTGGAAATCTCCTGCCGATACTCCTAAGACTCTACAAGAAATCTTGACGATTCTGGAACATCCACCCCTGCCAGTGACAGAACCAGAATTGCCGGCAGAACCAGAATTGCCAGAAGGACAGACGGATCTCACTTCGGCGTTTTATGTAGAGCGACCCCCCATTGAATCTCAATGCTACGAGGAAATTTTGAAAGCTGGATCTTTGATCTACATCAAAGCACCCCGAAAGATGGGTAAAAGCTCACTTATGGCACGGATTCTCTATCAAGCTTCGCAACAAGGTTGTTTAACTGTACCTTTGAGCTTTCAGTTAGCAGATGGGAAAGTTTTTGCCGATTTAGATAAATTTCTCCAATGGTTTTGTGCCAGCGTAGGACGAAGGCTAAGGATATCCAACAAGTTAGGGGATTACTGGGACGAGATTTTTGGCAGTAAAGATAACTGCACTGCTTATTTTGAGGAGTATTTACTGGCAGAAATCAATCAACCTCTAGTTTTGGGATTAGATGAAGTTGATTTGGTCTTCCAACATCCCGAAATTGCTGCTGACTTTTTTGGGCTGTTACGCGCATGGCATGAGGACGGCAAAAATCGAGAGATTTGGAAAAAACTGCGGTTAATTGTAGTGCATTCCACAGAAGTTTACATCCCGATGAATATTTATCAATCACCGTTTAATATCGGGTTGTCAATTGAGTTGCCGGAATTTAACGTGGAGCAAGTGCTTAATTTGGCACAGCGACACGGACTAAATTGGAATTCTACCCAGGTTGAGCAGTTGATGGGAATGGTGGGAGGATATCCTTATCTGGTGCGGATGGCTTTGTATGAGATTGCGCGGCAGAAAACCACGCTGGAGCAGTTACTAGACATCGCCCCTACAGAGGCTGGGCTTTATAGCGACTATTTGCGAAGGCATTTGTGGAATTTAGAACAGCATCCAGAACTTGCAGCTGGAGTTAAACAAATTGTTGCAACAACAGCACCAGTACATTTGGAGCCAATACAAGCATTTAGATTAAAAAGTATGGGGTTAGTGAAACTTTTAGGTAATGATTGTGTTCCTAGCTGCGATTTATATCGCCAGTATTTTTCTCGTCGGTATTTTTCTGAGCCTTTGGTGAATCACTACTTCTACAGTATTTCATTAACTACATCTCAAGCCTCAGTATCCCTTGGTTTAGAAATAGAAGTTTTAATTTCCCTGAAATCATTTACAGCTAGCAACAACAATGATTATGTACTGCAAATTCCACAATATCAAGCAGCCGGAAGTGAGCTAAATATAATTCTAGTAACCTCAGGTTTCCAGTTGGAAGGTGACAACACCACCAGCCTACCTCTCGACCCCGACACAGCCCAAGAAACCCAAACCGCCCGCTTCCGCCTCACCGCCCTCCGCCCCGGTTCTGCCACCATCATCGCCGAACTTTACCGAGGCGACACCTTTGAGACAAAACTCGAAACCCAAATCCAAGTCGCCAATATTGACGAAGCAACCTTCACCCCCCATCGTATCACCACCCAACCCCGTCCCGTTCCCCAACCAGATTTCATTCTCCGCATTCAAACAATCTGGAATGAAACAAACTCCACCTGCAAATTACAATACCAACTAAAAAGCTTCCGCTTTCTCTCAGTATTTTCTGGTAACAATATTTATACATCAGAATCACTTTCTAGCAGTTGGATAGAACAGGTACGGGGATTGTTAGCAACTACACTCGAAAACATATCTGGTAGTTTGCCCACTGAGGGAAAATCTCGTTTAATTTCCCTTGGTCAATACTTATTTGGGCAAGTTTTACCCACGGAACTACAAACAGACTTTCGCAGTTTAATACCCCAAAATTCCACTTTTACACTTTTAGTTCTCGCCGACCAAGAAGCCTGGATACCTTGGGAACTTTTGCACGAGGGGCAGAAGTTTTTGGGCGATCGCTTCATCATTGGCCGCTGGCTACAGGAATTAAACGACACCAGACCCTATGAATTTCCCGTAGGTGCGGTTAACGTTGCCCACTACGCTAATGTCGAACAACCCCAACTCTGGTCAACCCTCCTCGAAGCCCCCGGCACGCCTCCACCCCAGCCTTTACCAGCAGGTGTATTGCATGATTCCACTGAAGCTATGCGAGGTCTGCATTTAATTCGCTACAGTCAGTCCTCAGATGCAGACCTTCGTAACGCTCCCGTAACCTTAGATAATATCAACCACACAGAAGACATAGAACTGCAAATGCGTCCCGCCAAACTAAACCTGCGGCGCAATCGTCCATTTGTTACTTTGAGTTACGTGAAAACCGATACTCCAGAATTGACGGCATTAGAAAACACATGGGCATCTGCCTTTATCCGCGCTGGATGTAGCGGCTTCACTGGCTCACTCTGGGCTGTAGAACCAGCAGTAGAAGCTGCCTTTATTAGCTGCTTTTACAGCAGTCTGTGGGCTGGCGCTTCCTTGGGCGAAGCTTTTTATACTAGCCGTCAGTTAGCCCGTGTAGCTGCACCTGATTCCCTCGACTGGCTAGCCTACGTTTTGTTTGGCGACCCAATGGCGCGTCCTTACCGTCCCGTTCCTGGTGATGGTTATGCCATTGTCGAACCTATAGGACGGGAAATTGATGACCCATTGCCCCCTGGTGCGATCGCTCGTTTTCGTGTTACCTTGCGAAAAAATCCGCCTATATGGCATGAAGATAGAGTTATTGAGGTAGCAGAAAATCTCGTCTTTGAAAATCTACAGGTACACATCGTAACCTACGGTCTGCAAGTGATTCCAGATTTACCTGTCACGATGACACTCATTGCTAAAGGTGATTATTTAGGCTGGTTTACCCTAGTTGTACCTAATGAAATTACTGAAACCTCACCTTTAGTTCAGGTGTACTTTGCAGATGGGATGCGACCAATTCATAGCCTAAATTTTTCCCTCAAAATTGAGAACAGGAGGGAAGAATGAGCGGTATTAGTAGCGCCATTCGCCATCAAACAATGGCATCTTTTTTACCAATTGTAATCCCTAAAGAAAATTATTATAATATTGGTTGGCAAAAGTTTAACATAACTGCCACTGATGAAGAACTTTTGAAATTTACAAATAATGTTTTAGAGTCTTTTTGGAGACTAGAAAAAGCAATTAATCAAACCAAAAGTATCAAATTAGATGCGGAAACTTGCCAGCAAGAAATGAGAGAATTGGCAAAGTGGGGTTTAGCAGCTTACCGCAGATTTTTTGAAGAGGAAGGCTCCCGTCAAATTATCGAAGGTCGTTGTAAAATGATGGGCAGCGAAACCCCAGCGCCTACCTTTATATCTGAGCGGGTACTTTTTCCTTGGGAAGTACTGTATGCAGGGGATAATTATCAAGAAGCTAATCCAGAAATGTTTTGGGGACTGCGCTACACTCCCGCTCGAATTCTTACTCCCGAAAAAGATATTTCTCGCTTTTTGGCAGACAGAACCACACCATTAGATATGATGTTTTGTCTGCATCATCGACTGCGAGAAGCTCATCAAAATGAATGGCTACTAATTCAAAAATTGATTCGCACCTTGCAAAATAGCCGTTGTTCTCTGCTTTCAGCAGTAGGCAAATTAACAAAAATTGAAAATGGAGAAAACTTACTTGATTATTTTATAGAAGCTAACCATAATATTTTGCACTTTGCTTGTCACTGTCTATCAGAAGAACTAGATGTAGATACCCTGCTATTTTCTCTGTTAAAGGATGAAGGACAAGAAGGCGAACCTTTAGAGGATGTTTGAAAAGTCGGACAGATTGTAAAAAAGCTCTCTCGGTATACGCTGTGAATAGATAGTAGACAGCACCGAGAGAGCAACATGAGTAAAGCATATCCCA
>NZ_JACJQG010000012.1 GCF_014696435.1 Calothrix anomala FACHB-343
CAAAGCCTGCCTTCGCAGGCTAAAAGTTTGATAGCCTGCGAAGGCAGGCTTCGTATTTCTAGCCCCACCCTTATAGGGTGAGGGCGTTTTTGCACATTTGGGATGCTCCCGCAAACTTTCTCTTAGAGGCTAAAGCTAAACCAATCAGTGCAATACCTAATAATGTTCCTGGTTCCGGAACTCTCTCTAAGCGAACGTTATCAATGTAAGAACCGTAAGTATCTTGCGAATCATTCTTGACATCATAGTCAAATTGCAAGCGAGACAATTTACTGTTGGCAACAATATCAACCGTATACTGTAACCAATTTGTTTTATCACCACCTGCACCACCGGAAATAGTCTGGTTGAGTACGTTACCAAACAGAACATTAAAGTTATTTTCTGTTGCTTCTGTCTTAGGGCGTGGTGAATAGAAAAATGATAGGCGGTATTTACTACCAATTTCGGTAGCAATATCCTGAAAAATACCGATTTTGTCTTGATTTTTATAGTTATGGCTATCCAATTCTGTCAATTGGTTCCCATCTTGAGCCGCGCCAGCTGCTCCCCTTTGAATTTCAATTTTGCCACCGGTGGTAGCCTTCCAACCTAAAATCTCATCGTATGTTTTCCAACCGCCGTTGTTGATGTCTGTACCACCAGTAAGTAAGGTTTGTTCAAAGCTACCATTAACTACCAGATTGGCAGCAGCTGCAGGCTTAACTTGGCTAACACTCAAAACTGAACAAACAACAACACCAGCAACTGATAGTTTCTGAAGACTAGCAGGAATAAATTTCATATCGGTAGATTGGCTTAATAAAAGTCTAGTCATGTAGAAAGAAAATTCAGCTATTTATCGTCTCCAACTGTTTTTTCTCTACATTCATTAACCCAGCACTTATATACGGAAGCAAAAGCGCTTAGAAAGTATATTTTATAACTTTTTTATCAAAATAATAGTAAAAATAAAAGTTTTACTAAGTGACGAAAAACTTGATTTTATCTATAATTAACTAATAATAATTTCGTTAATATTACTTAAGCGTTTGTAGTGATATCTTGCACCAAGATACATGAATATCAAAACAATGAGTACGTGTAAGAGGCAGCAAATGTTGAATCTTCAGTTCATAGGTACAAATTTAGCATTCTTCCCAGTTAAAGATCGCCTAATACTTATAATATTTAATACAAGTGCTTATTAGGTTTAGTGATTTCAGCTTGATTACAACATCCTGATTACGGATATTCAGCTAATGGTAATTTAAATTGCATCATTTTTATGGTAGTTTACTCAAGCGCGATCGCTTTGCCCATGCAAAATAGGCATGGTAAATAATCCCCATGCTAAACCTGTAATTAATCCAAATGGTGTAACCAAATAATTATTAAAATCCCACCAGCCTAAAACCTGGGCGGCTAATTCCACAGGATAAGCCATCATCAAAACAATGGCTAAGGCGACACCATTCCAGCCATACTGACTTAACCAATAAAAACCTTTACCCCCAGTTACCCCATACAACAACCGCGTTATCAACAAACCACTGACAGTCCCGTAACAACGCATACATACTGCCATGATATGTGGTGGCGCTAAATCTAAGCCCATATCGGGTTGGGGACAGACATGAACGCCCATAAAATAAATAATATTGGCAATTACTCCCAATAGCCACGATCCAGAGGCAGCAAGAAAGGGAGCGGCTAGCGGGCCTATGACCATACCCGCTAGCAGAAAATCAGCGATCGCACTTACCCAATTAATTTGCAACTCTCGTTTGAAAGCTACTCTCATAACTCCCTTTCTTTGCGCCTTTGCGTGATACTTTTCTTAACGTACCACTGCCCGATAAGGACTTGTCAACTTATCAAGCTGCTGGGTTAACAGACTGAGGAATAATCCCACATCTGTCACCACACCCACCGATTCAATTGAACCGCGATCGCTTAATTTGGTGACGACAGCCGGATTAATATCCACGCATACCATTTTCACCCCAGCCGGAGTCATATTTCCCACGCCAATGGAGTGGAGCATACTCGACAGCATCAAAATCATCTCCGCACCTGCTAGATTTTCGGCGTATTCCTGCTGTGCTTTGAGTAAGTCCATTTGGGTGTCGGGTAAAGGCCCGTCATCGCGAATCGAGCCAGCGAGGACAAAGGGGACATGATTTTGTACGCATTCATACATTACCCCACTCTTAATTACGCCAGCTTCCACAGCTTTAGCAATACTGCCATGACGGCGAATGGTATTAATTACCTTCAGGTGATGACGATGTCCGCCACGCACGGCGACACCCCGCTTCATATCCACACCGAGAGATGTTCCCATCATATTTTGCTCGATGTCATGAACAGCGATCGCATTTCCGCCTAATAAAGCTTGGACATATCCCTCACGAATCAACCTTGAGAGATGTTCGCCGCCACCAGTATGAATTACCACAGGCCCGGCTGTGACAACTACTTTACCACCAGCATCACGAATTTTACGTAATTCCCAAGCTACTTGTTCTACCACTAATTCCACCCGGCGCTCGCTGGAAACCCCAGCAGACATAAAGCTGAATTCTTGGGCGTTGCGCTGTTCCCGCGATTCGGTTTTGCGGATGGTGCGGATACCTTGGACATCGACAATTACCTGTTCGCCTACTTCTAAATCCCGTAAGATTTTACACTTAGCAACGTAACCATTAGCAGATCGAGTAATTGCGATCGCGCCATCCATACGCTGATTTTGCACCTTCACCCACTCACCATGAATCCGCACTTCAGTGGGATAAATTGTACTCACATAAAAATCATCTGGGGCGACACCAGTTTGAATTACAGGCTCTAGCTTCGCATCTCGCTCATCTTGGGGCAAGTCTACCGCACCCAAATCGATTAACTGCGAGATAATTTCTTCCATCACCTCATGGGATGGTGCTGATACCTTAACTTCAGCTGCTGAGGTACTTTGGCGCTGTTCTCCCAAGTCAAAATTCAGAACCTGGAAACTACCACCTGTATCAACAATCAAGTCTAAAGCGCGGTTAATCAAGCCAGAATCAAGCAAATGCCCTTCTAAGCGGATAATCCGACTTTCCACAGACACATTTGCATGAACTTCATCCCTGACTGGTTCAGTTACCCGCAGAGTCAGACATTTAGCCGCACCACCAGCTTTGAGGAATTCTGTTAGCGGTGTTTCAATAATTTGGAAACCGACATTTTTCAAGCGAGATTTTAAACTATCACTCGCCTTGTTCATAATCACGATGCTGTCTACATTCACCGCATTACAGGCGAAATTCACCGCATCAGCTTCTTCTATTGCAATGCGTTTTTCTGCTGCTACCCGCATTTCAATTAAGCGGTTAGAGTAGGAATCAAACGCACCGGGGTAATAAAGTAAATAACCGTTAGCTAAAGGACAGAAGCAGGTATCTAAATGATAAAAACGCTCATCAATTAGCCGTAGGGATAGTACTTCAATATCTAGCCACTTCGCCAAGTAGGGGTGAGAATCCAATTCTGAACGGAAGCCATAACCAGCCCATAACCAGCGTCCTTCTCGATCTAGTAGGGCGTCTCCCGCACCTTCAAAAGGTAAATCTTTGGGGAGAACATGAACTGTGTAACCATTGGCTTCAAACCATTTTTGGAAATAAGGCTCTTCTCCCTGGCGTTCTTTGTGTAAAAAACGACTCAGAACAACATTATCGCCCAACACCAAGCCAGCATTAGCGGTAAATACCATGTCAGGCCAGCCTTTTTCCGGCGGGACTAAATCGACAATGGCGTGTTCTTTAATTACGTGGTAGAGTTTTTGCCACTGTTCCACAGCGCGATCGCGCGATGATTTATGGATATTCCCTTCCATCCAGGGATTAATCACATAGTCCACATCGTAGTGGTCAGGAGCGCACATCAAAAAGCGAATCGGGGAAGTCATAAAAATCTTACAAGCGTTGAGATGCTACAAGTTCTTTTAGATACAGACTCTTGCTGTACTATTTTGTCAACTTTGCTACAAAATGTCTGTATTCTGCTAGTTCAATCCGATACAAAAGTTTGCTGTTACTTTTTCTCTTAGCTAACGAAATCCAGTGCAGAAAAGGCACATAAAAGTTCAGGTGTCAAATCACCCAAGGAATAATGGTACAAAACCAAAAGTTCAGTGTGGTGACATTGTAGCGCTAATTGGTTCAGGGAAATAAATATGACAAACTTAAAATTTACAGTTGATGACGATCCCCAGCCAGAGGATATTCGTACTGTCATCAATCAACTTATTGAGTACAATAATGCTCAACAGATAGAAAAAGATGTATACCAACCTTTAGCAGTTTTTATCCGCGATCCAAACCAGGAAATTGTCGGGGGTTTAGTTGGTAAAATTCAGTGGGGATGGTTATTTATTTCTCACTTGTGGGTGCTGGAAGCATTGCGAAATCAAGGATATGGAAAAGAACTCATGCTGCAAGCAGAAAGCGCAGCTAAACAACGCGGTTGTAGTTACGCTTATCTAGATACATTTAGTTTTCAATCCTTGGGTTTTTACCAACGCCTTGGTTATCAAATATTTGGCGTTCTCGATAATTTCCCACCTGGACATCAAAGATATTTTTTAAAGAAAGAAATTTAGCTATTTGTAGTGAAAGCTAATGAGATTGCTTTGATGACAAAAATTATTTTACAAAAACAATTTTTAATAAACAAGAATAAGTCAATTGTCAATAGTAATGGTTTTCAGTGTCTTGACGTTAATATTCAGCAATTTTCAGGTATATAGACCAAGCTGTAGGGGCATGGCACTGCCATGCCCTCTAAAATATATTGATGTGCTGCTTTTATTGACCTGTAAACTCTCTGAGTATAAACATTGCTTGTGGAGGAATTTTTGTCACTAGACGAATAGGAAAGGCTTGAGTTGAAGCAAACTGCGCATAATCTGGTGTGAGAAAAACCGCGTATTTTTCAGCATCAGGAGTTAGTTGTGCAGCGAAAGATAAAGCGATCGCTTGCAAATATTTACGAATATCAGCAGCTTGCTCGCCAACTACCTCACCACCAGATAAAGGAGTATTGAGTCTTTGCTCTTGATCTAAGGTGGTACTGGGATCTTTAACGCTTAAATGGGTACCTCCCAGCACACCAACTAACCATTTAGGAGATGGCATTGCTGTAAATCCGATAAACTGTTCTGGTAAAGCGGGAACAGTTTTATCCGCAGAAGCAGCCCAGATTAAAGTAGGTACTTGCAACTTACTCAAACCATTTTTACCAAATATTAAAGATGTCGTGGGACTGAGAGCGATCGCTCTTTTAATTCTGCTATCCCCTAATTGATATCGATTGGCTGGTAATTCTTGCGCCACACATTGTAATGTTTCCCCAAGACTCAAGCCAGTAACATTCTTTTTACATCTTTGCTTGAGATTTTCGAGTTGTAACTCAGCACCAGCAATAGCTAAAGCAGTACCGCCACCAAAAGAATAACCAATTACCATCGCGTTATCAGCCGCAATCTTACCTTGTAATGGCTGATTTGGTTTTTGGTTGAGTTTTTCTAGTTCATCGAGGACAAAACTAATATCCTTGGGACGTTCTAAAAACTCTTGAGGTTGGAGCAGTCTCGTATTATTTTTAATTGCTAAATCAGTATGTGTTGCATTACTTCCCGGATGTTCTAATGCCACCACAATATAACCGTGGGATGCTAAATGTTCTGCGAGGTAGCGCATATCTGTACGCACCGAACCAAAACCGTGACTGAAGACAATTACAGGTTTTTCTATGCTAGAAGCATTTGACCAATAAATATCAGTGGGGATTTTGCGGTTACGTTTTTGGTCATTTAACTGCAAACTCAAAACCTGGAATTGCTCGTTTCCGCGCAAACCGGGATCGAAGGGAAAAGATAATTGGGATGTAGTGGGGTTAAATTGCGGCGCGATCGCTAGCATAAACTGTTGCGTTAGCCAAAAGCCAGAGTTTAAATTACTCGCAACTGCAAATACTTGGGGTAAATTAATTTCTAGGCGTTGGCTAGGATAGGCTTTAATAAACGAAAGTATCGAAAGACCTTGAGGTGCAGTAGAGCCTAAAACAAATCCTGCTCTCAGTGCTTGTGCGCCGGCTTGGTCTTTTCTCACCAAAGCTGTTGCTAAATCGTTGAGAATCGTTGTCCCTATTTGGGTATTCAGCAATCGACTAATAGTCACCACATTGAGTGGTAGCTTAGTTCTCAGCGCTCCTAAGATGAAGTTACGGTCTCGTTCTGATAGCTTGTTGGTAAAAGATTCCAAGTTTCTGGGGAATTTTCCCGTTTCTGCTGCTGTTTGTAGATCCGCCACTGAGATTGATTCTGCAAACAGACCAAATCGCACCACAACTGTATCAGCAGCTGTTGCAGAGTTATTTACCCCCAAAATTTGAGCGATCGCTAATGCACAAAACCAACCTGTAATAGTTTGGAAACTTTCCCTAATTCTTCCCATTAACATCTTTATTTCCCACGCTTAGGGGAATATAACTGATATTCGTGCCTTTTACTACCCATATTGTAAAAAATCTTAGCAGCAGACCAGAGGCTAGGGAAGAAGGGCAAGGAAGGCAAGGGAGACAAGGAGGACAAGGAAGACAAATGACAATTGTACAGACGCGATTCATCGCGTCTCTGACTAATGACCAATCAGTGTTGAATGCCACAAAAATTTAGTTAATTATCACTTATTTTAAGAATGTAACCCTGCTGAAAAAATGATTGCGATCAGAGCCTTATTTTGGTAAATTGCGGCTCAAATTACTGATTAATTTTCTATTACCAGTTTCATCTACTGACACACTTCATAAATTTAATAAATACTCATTGTTGACTTTATGCACCGTCAACTTATCTATGTCTTAGTCTTCATTGTTTCTCTAAGTACTGTAACTTTGTTGTGGCCTGTAAATGATTCTCAATGTAATTCAGAAGCTTTCCTCGCATCAAATATCCAGAAATTTCAAGTACAAGCTACTAAAGTTGTTGTCCAACCTTGGTTAGGCGAACATAATGTATATGGTATATTCATGGTTCCCGATAAATATAAACAAGCGCCATTTTTTGTATTAACTGTAAAAGGATTTGGCCATGAATGTTCCAAACCTTTTGGCTATGGTCAAAAATATGATGATATCTCTGCCCACCCTGGTACACATTTAGTCAGAGATTACATCAGAACTCGGACTGCAATGCGGCTCATGCTACAAGGTTTATATTGGCAAATTAACGATAAACAAAACTGGACTCTAACCTATCCGGAAATTCAAGCTAATCAATCACGAAAAAATGTCACAACCAAATATGGAAGTTTCTCTTAAGAGTCAAGAGTCAATAGTCAATAGTCAATAGTCATTTGTTAATCCTATTTTCAATTTAGGGTTTGAGCTGATCGCGAACTTAGGTGATATAGCTGTAGTCACATAGGTTAGGACATCTTGAAAGCGTGAATAATAGGAATAGCAAGAGTTTTACCTTCTGCCTCCTGCCTCCTGCCTTCTGCTATATTAGCTATTCGTACAATAATTAGGGTTGTAATAACCAAAAAATTTTTGTAGAGCATAAATTGTATTCATTACTGCTGCTAATTCTGTGTAATCTTGAGTTTCTTCTAACATACGTAACAGCGCAGATAATGATTCTGGAGCAACAATTTTGCCTAAAGCCGCGATTGTATTTGTACGCACTTTCGAGTTTTCATCTGTTAATGCCACAATGAGTTCTGGAATTGCAGATTTTGCACTAATTTCTCCTAAAGCAAAAGCAGCATGGGAACGAATGTTAAAATTGCGATCGCTCAGAGCCTGTCGTAATATTTCTATACATTCTTCAAAACCGATTTTTCCCAAAGCCTGAGCAGCATTCAAACGCACCCAAATATCAGCATCGCTCAAAGCTTGCTGTACAGCCAACACTGCGCTTGCTGTTTGGATTTTACCTAATGCTTCGACAACAAGCGATCGCACGCCTGCACTCTCATCGTTTAATGCTGCAATTAGCGCTGTTGTTGCTGATTCCGCACCAATTTTACTCAATCCCTCAGCTGCTGACCAACGTACCGCAGAATTTTCATCGCTCAAAGCCTGTATTAATCCCGCTACTGCTGACTCTGTACCAAGACTCCCTAATTGTTCAGCCGCACAGCGATGTACTCCAACATATTCATCGTTCAATGCTTGTTGCAACAATTGTATTACCGCCTCAGAACCAACTTCACCCAATTTTTTAACTGTGCTAATCCGAACTGATTCGTCTTCATCTTGTAAAAGTTGTTCCAGGGTTACCAAGTCTAGCTGAGAGTTGCTTTGATTGACTTGCTGCTCATCTTCATCACTTGTATTTAATGGCACTGTGGCGATGCTGGCTTTTGCATTAATCGCATCCAACACCATAGTCGCATCTGCACGCACGTAATCATCATATTCTTCATTTTCAACAAACTTTAGGAGTTCCGGCACAATCTCCGGAGTAGCAATTGGAATCAGAATATTAGCCGCAGTACTGCTAAAATCTGACCAATCGAAATATTTCAGACACCAACTCATTAGCGCTTGTCTCGCAGACTCAGAATTGATATTTCCTAAAGCCTGTGCTGCTTCTACGCAGGTTCCTGATATTTCATAGTCATACCTCTGTTCGTCGTTGATAATTTCTGTGAGTGCTAGCACTGCTGCTTCTGTGCCAATTTCTGCTATTGCTGGAGTTATCAGAAATGCATAGTCTTCGTCATCATTCAAAGCATTGACTAGAAAGGAAATCGCTGCATCAGTTCCAGTCATACCCAAAAGCTTAAATAAAAATGCTGGATAAACATCAGTATCTAGCAGTAAATCTACTGTAGTGCTTTGTAACTCGGGCTTCACTGCTCCTGCAAGTTTGGCTCCTAGACACAAATCTACTTCTAGGGCTAACTTCACCACTCGTAATGCAGTCTCATCATCTACTTTTGGTAAAATTAGCGCGATCGCTTCTGTCCATTTCCAGGAGTTCAAATACTCAACCTGTAATTCGCGATCGCTTAAAATCTGTAACTGTTGGTATAAAATTTCTGCTGTATCATCTGCTGGAGACATAACTTCCGGTGAATTATATCTTGTAGTATATAAATACTATACAAGGTTGCTAAATACACCACTTCATTAATTCATAGCAAATTAGCTTGGAAAATACTCTGCGAAACTTTGCGCTAACCTCCGTGTTCCTTTGCGTTTAAAACAGCACTCAAGCCCTGACTAAAAATTAATTTACACATTGCAAAATATAGTTAGATAACTCACAAAATCCTTCTCCTTCCGCCTCATGCGTCACATAAGCAGGCTGATGCTTTAATTGATGAATATATGCCAAAACATTGGCGACACCAAAAGACAAGGGAAAATAATCGCGATTAAATAAACTTTCATCATTCGGACTATCGCCGACTGTGACAACTTGGTCTAATGAATATTCTGGCCAATATTGCTGCAATATTTGTAACAATCCAGTAGCTTTATCTTGGTTTTGGGGTTTGATGTGACATTGCACGCTACTGTAAGTAAATCCCCACCCCATATCATGACAAAGATGGCTAAGAGTTTGGATTTCATGAGGAGTTAATCCAGCTACATCAAAAGTCCAGTCGGTGATGCGAAAGCGATTATCCGCAGATTCTTGAATTTGGGGAAATTTAGTTTGTAATTCCCCAAAAGCCGCAGCTAATTGCTGACGATGGCTAGCTAAATCAGAAATTGGTGTTAAGGGAATTGGGCGATCGCTTCCTGCAATGTAAAAAAGGCCACCATTTTCCGCTACTGCACCCACTACTGGCATTAAACTACTAATTCCACTCACCCAACCCGCAGAACGACCAGTAACAATTAACACATTTATTTTTGCTGCTGCTAAATGCTCTAAAGCTTGCAGCAAGTGATTTGTGAATTTTCCTTTACTGGTTAAAGTACCATCCATGTCTGTAGCAATCAGCCGAATATTTTTCCAGTCAATGGATTTGGCTTGAGACAGGGGTACAGTATTTATCAAAACTTCACCAGATTGGTTAGGGTATATGTACATATACGAATTTGTCAAAGGGGTGCTAAAAAACAGTAATAATACCGCAAAATTGCAACCAAAATTTGGGCATCCTATACATCAGGAATAAATTTTTTCTGTTTGCTAAGTATGTCAAATTTGATATTTATGGCGGCACCATCGCCAAAGCCAAAAAAGGCTGTTCAGGAAGTACCCGCTAATAATTCACAAATCACACCAATACTATTGTTAGGTTGTGGCGGATTAGCTATAGCATTAATTGCTGTGATTGTTTACGGCAAAGTATTGATGGCTCAGTTAGAGAAAAAACTTAAATTTGAGCAATTTCGGACGCGGGAGCTAGAAAAAAAGTTTAAATTAGCCCTAGACACAATCCGCAAAATGGAAACAAATCCCGACTTAGTCAACTCACGGGACTTTAACTTAGACTATCTGCGGATGCGGATGTCAGAAGAAGTATTTCATTTTGCGATCGTTAATCAAATTAAAATCCAAGTTAAGGAAAAAATTTCTCAAGCTTTGCGGCCAAGTCAATCCCAACAGGGGATGGTAGGAATTGCTAGTAATACAGGACGCCAAGTGGATGAAATGTTTGATGTTGAGTATGAAACTGGTACTCCACCAAATATTGCCAAGCGAGTACTATTTCGCGTGCAAATTAGATTAATGAAGTTACCAACACAAGCGACTTCTGCGACTATTAGTCAAATTATTGATTGTATTGAAACTTACCTCAGTCCCACCGATGATGAAGATACTTGGCAACCAACAATTCAAGGAAGGGTTGCTCACATGCAGTGGGATCAAAAGGCTAAACCTACGCCTCTATTAGTACTTGAGCAATCAAATGAAGGGGTGAATGTCACATTTAGGACTAGCCGTCAAGCGAATGCTCCCAAAAATTTGCAGGAGTCGATGATTAAAGAATCCCGTTCTGTTAAATAATTACTATTACCTCTGGCAAGTAAGTCAAAAGTCAAAAGTCAAAAGTCAAAAGTCAAAAGTCAAAAGTCAAAAGTCAAAAGTCAAAAGTCAAAAGTCAAAAGTCAAAAGTCAAAAGAATTATCTTCTGAACTTTTGCAACATTGGCAATAGTGTATTTATTTACGCTGCGTTGTACTAGATAATTACCAAGGTTTTCGGGTTGCAGATGCAGTTTTATGATTTTGAGGAGTTCTGATTCCTGGCGATACCTTGGGAATTACGGGTTAAAAGACCATCTTCCATTTCCACAATGCGATCGGCTATATCCAAAATCCGATTATCGTGGGTGACTAACAAAATCGAGGTTCCTTGCTCTTTAGCAAGACTCTGCATAATTTCTACAACATCACGCCCAGATTGCTTATCTAAGGCGGCTGTGGGTTCGTCTGCTAGTACTAACGGCGGATGATTTACCAACGCCCTAGCGATCGCAACTCTTTGTTTTTGACCCCCAGATAGATTATCTGGATAGTAATTCATTCTGTCTTGTAAGCCAACTGCTTTGAGCATCGCTTCTGATTTAGCGATCGCTTGACTTTGGGCAATTTCGTCATTTAACTCTACTGCCATTTGTACGTTTTGTCTGGCAGTTAAAAAACCCAGCAAATTATGCGCTTGAAAGATATAACCAATTTTGCGTCTAACTTGTACTAATTTATTTTGACTCGCACCTAATAATTCTGTTCCCAAAAATTTCAGACTTCCCTCTTGTACAGACCTTAAACCACCAATTAAGCTCAATAATGTGGTTTTCCCTGAACCTGAAGGGCCAGTCATAATTACAATTTCACCAGGATAAATTTCTAGGTTAATGTCAAATAAAATTTGTCTTTTGAGTACGCCTTTACCATAGTAATGATTGAGATGTTTAATGGCAATTACAGGCTCGGAGTTGATCATAAATTAATTACCTAGAATTTAGTTTTTCCTGGCTATAGGTTTTGAAAATAAATTCTCACTTATTAATAATAAAGTATTCTTTTTGAGAAGTATTGAGCATTTATAATTATTTTATATCTGTTATTTTGTCAAAATAGCAGCATCCGCCTTTGTTTAACTTATTTGATTTAAAAGATATCTGCTGGATCGGCAGAACGTAATTTACGCACAGCGATCGCCCCAGAAATAAAACACATTAATATAGTCAAAATTAACACTAATACAGCCCGATCGAGACTCATGAATACTGGTAGCAAAGTAGCTTCCCTGGCAGTTTTATACATGAATAAAGCAAAAAGAAATCCTGGTAAATAACCCATTAAAGCTAAGATTAACGCTTCTTGCAAAATCACATTTAATAAGTAATTTTGTGTATAACCTATTGCCTTTAAGGTTGCATATTCAGCTAAATGATCGGCAACCTCTGTATACAGAATTTGATAAACAATTACGGTTCCCACAATAAAACCCATAATTGTACCCAAGGTAAAAATAAACCCAATCGCCGTACTAGTAGCCCAGTAATTACGCTCAAAATCGATAAACTCTTGTTTAGTTAAAACATTGATATCTTTAGGTAAATAATTTCTTAAATCTTCAGCTACAGCACTTGTATTTGCACCTGGTTTTAATTTAATCACACCAATATCAATTAAACCCCGTTGGCGGTTGCTAAATATCCTTAAGAAATTAACATCACTGGTAATTAAATTACCATCGGCTCCAAATGAAGCACCTAAAGTAAATAATCCACCTACTTTGATGCGTCGTCGCCTAACTTCTGCGGTTACAGTTTTACCTGCGTCAATATTTGCTGCAATTGGCCCGTATTCCAAACGCGAAGAACGGTCATATAAAACAACATCAGGTAATTTTAATTGCTCGATATTTTCTTGAATTCCAGGTAAATTAAATATATTAACTTCTGGATTAAATCCAAATATTAAAATACTGCGAGGGCGACCTGTTTCGGGATTTTTCCAGCTTGTATAGTCTAAATATATAGAATGTACTGATTGCACTGTTGGTAAATCTAAAGCTCTATATAACCGTCGTTGAGAAAAACTTTTCATCGACAATACAGCATTAGATTGGCTATTAATTAAAATAATATCGCCCTGCAAACTTGTATGGAAGCGAACGTTACTATAATACAAAGCATCGCGAAACCCAAGTTGCATAAACATCAAGATATCAGCAAAGCCAATACCTGCCAGAGCCACGGTTAAACGAGTTCTTTCCCTGGTTAATTGCAGCCATGATAAAGGAATTTTCTTGTTAGGATTTGAAAATTGAAAAATACTAATGAATTGTTTAAGCATTGAGTATTGATTTGTAATTCGTAATTCGTAATTCGTAATTACTTTTTTACTTAGATGTTCATAAATGTACAATAGGCGATTTATTTAAATGCCCAGTTAAACCCTTACTCATAACAAATGACAAATGACTAATGACCAATGACAAATGACCAATAACAAAACCTATTATTTGCTAATTTCTACAACAACTTTGGCATAGGTTAAGCCTGCAACTTTTGCACTATCTTCTGGAGTTAAGGCAATTTTTACTTCTACAACTCTGGCATCTACATCAGCAGCCGGATCTGTATTTAAAACATCTTTCTTGCCAATTTTTCTGCCAATTTCTGTGACGCTTCCTCGTAATTCATGACTAAAAGCGCCATTATCACTAGTAACAGTTACATTTTGACCGAGACTGATTTTACCAATAGAATCTTCAGGGACTTCAGCAATCACAATCATCTGATCGGTTTGTCCAAGTTCAGCAATTCCCATTTGATTAATGGCTTCTCCTGTCTTGGTATGAATTTTTAAGATTTCTCCATTAATGGGCGCTCTAACATAGCTTAATTTGAGTTCTGCTTCAGCTTTTCTCACCATTGCGATCGCATTACTCACTTGAGCTTGCGCCATCTGTACATCAGCCGGACTGACTTCTATCAGTCGTTTGAGTTTAGCTCTTTCTTCGTCGATTTGTCTTTGTAAAGTAGCTACAGTTTTATCGCGGTTAACTTTAGCTTCAATTAATTGCTGTTGTAAGGTGGATAAGGTTTTCACCAAATTTGCTCTCGCTTCCGCAATTTGTTGGCGTAAAGTTGCAACAGTTTGTTTATAAGTCGCTTGGCTTTCCGCAACCTGCTGATTGCTGGTAACTGCACTTAAGCGTCTTCTATCTCGTTCTTGCTGGGAAATTGCGCCTTCTCGGTACAACATCTCATAACGTTGCGCATCAACTTGGGCGTTACGCTGTTCAGCTTGTATACGGGTGACAGTAGCTCTTAAAGTATCTTTTTGTCCGCTCAGTTCCGCCTCTAAACGGTTAATCATGGCTTGTTGAGCCATTTTTTCACCACTTAATTGCGCCGCAATCCGCGCGATCGTGGCTTGCTGTGCATCCCTTTCACCGCGTAACTGAGCTTCTAAACGTGCAATTACAGAATTTTGGGCTTGAATATCTCTGGGTGAACCGGCTCTTACTTGTGCTAAATTTGCACGAGATTCTTGCAATTTTGCTTTTGCTTCTTCCAGTGCGGCTGTTTGGGTGTCGTGGTTATCTAAAATCGCAACTACTTGACCTTGCTTGACTTTATCACCCTCTTGAATCAAGAGTTTTTGTACTCGCGATGCAGATTGTAGCCCCCCCATTGGCGCAGATAATTTAATTACTTCGCTTTGTGGCTCTAAATGACCAACAGCAGTTACACTGTTAGCCATCGGCCTGATGGATACAGAAGAAGCTAACTTTCTTAATTGTTCAACTTTGGCTGTACCGAGTACCCCAGCAGCGATTACTATTGGTAGGGCTACAGCAATACTCCACCAAACTTTAGGTTGCTCAACTGATTGCTCCGCGAGCTTTGGCCTTTCAGTCACCCTTGACATGATATATTGCCCGTTTATCTGAATTGTGCTGATGGAAGGAAAAGCAAAGCGTAATTTGTAATTCGTAATTCGTAATTATAGAATTCGCACAGAATCGAAGTGTTAAAGTTTGAATCTGTGAAATATTTCTCAATAATTACTATTACGCTTAGTCGAATTATTCTCTAGCGCATTAACCTTGATATATTTGTAGCGATCGCTTTATTACTTCAAAGCCAAATGACTGAAGTACTGATTAAGAAAGTAATTACTGAAGGTAGCAATTACGAATTACGAATTACGAATTATCTTGACATATTCTGTGATGTTGAAAGTGTATTGTATTTGCAAAAATCTCTAGACTTTAGCAGTTTTTATCGTTGTGATAGATGCTGTGATTTTTAGATAATGTTGTAGAGTTTCGCCAAGCTAAAATTACAGTTTTTCTGTTCAATAAACTGTATTAGCTTTAATTAACAAAGATAACTAACTTTCTTTGGTGTAGATATCCAAAGAATTCGTTTATCTAATGTTTTTAACTTAGATAATGAAAATTGAAAAAATACCTCATTTGTAGGATGTGTCAGGAAATAATACATCTGCTACATTCTCAATCTCTAGGACTGACGCACCCTACGCAGTTGAGTTATTGACTGTTTTTGAATCACTCCATCAAACTTTGCTTAACTGAATTCTACATTCATCAGTTACGGGAAAACGTAACAGAACCTACAGATGGCAAATGAGAGGAATAAGGGAAACAACTCAGTTATTCACGAAAAAATTTCACGACCAAGTATGAAAAACTCCATCCCCCTGTGGGTGGATTTTTTGGGCATGGGAAATAACATACCAATGCCCAAAGCCCCAAGCAGCAGGGCGCACACCCTATGCATCCACGATCATTGAGTTTTCCGCCGCTTTCAATAAACTTATGTAAAGTTATCAAACGGCTACTTTTCAATAGTATTATTTATTTTGTATCCTTAGTTACAGAAATATTTTGATATTGCCCCTTAGCTATGAAACTAGATTCTCACAGACCACATTTTGCAACACAATTCAGAAGGCGGAATCTGGATGTTACTACTCCCTCTTGCAGCATTAAGAGGTTACCACAGAGGCTGGGAACTTCTCGTTGGGTGAAGCTGCTACAATTCCCCAATCCATATAGTTTTGATGAAGCGCTGTTATTATGCCAGGTTTCGGATGATGAGTGGGTAGCTTGGATTCCCGATCATGGGGAAGTAATCCTCCATTCAGGGGAGTTTAGTTATTAGTCATTTGTCATTTGTCATTTGTCATTTGTGACTGCCAGAAGTCAACGACGTTGTATCCTAGTTCTTTGAGCATGTGGCGCAGCAGGGGTAAGCTAAGACCGATGACGTTGCTGTGACAACCAGAAATTTTTTCGACAAATAAACTACCGAAACCTTCCAGCGCAAAAGCACCAGCACATTTGAGGGGTTCGCCTGTAGCTACGTAAGCTTGAATATCGCGATCGCTCATTTGCGCGAAGTAAACTCTAGTTACCTGACATTTAGTGACAGTGCGGTTTTGCGTCAAGTCTATTAAAGTATGACCAGTGTAGAGATCGCCAAAATTACCTTGCATAATCTGCCAACGAGCGATCGCTTCTTGCGGGTTAGCTGGTTTACCATGAATTTGACCGTTCACAGCCAAAACCGAATCACAACCCATAATCAAAGCTGATTCAAATTGGGGAATCACAGTTTCCGCTTTGCGTTGCGCAAGAGTTTGCACCAACTGATTGGGATCGTCTAATTGAATTTGCGATTCATCAAAATCGCTTGGATAAACTATGGGTTCAATCCCAACACTTTGCAATAAACGTCGTCGCGCTGGCGAAGCAGAAGCAAGTACAAACTGCGGAATTTTCATAGAAAATTATCAAGTATGAATTAAAGCTTTAACTTAGAGGCTAGAGGCTAAGGATAAGGACGGTAAATAAAAATACTCAATGCCCCATGCCCCATGCCCCATGCCCAATAATTAATAAACTGAGAACGAACTTACAGCCTCGTCTATAGCATTTTTAAGTTTCTGCCAACGTCTTTCGGGAACTGAAGCATTAAAAGTAAAAAGTTTACCCCTACTGACAGCAACACTAGCAAGATTGTGTCGCTGTTGATTATTGGGTAATTTCACCAGATACTCTAGTAAATAGTAAATTTTACCATTCACTTCTTGTTGAGCAGCATTGACTAATTCAGCTGTCCGACCGGAATCTGGGGGAGCGAGAGCCGCCTTACCTAATTTATACCCAACTTCTGTAGGTGTTCCCAGTTCTGCTAACGTTTTTCCTTCAGGAACAGGGCTAATTACTACCGAGACATTTTCACTAAGTTCTATTAAATCGTGGAACACCACATCAGGGCCGTTAGCAACTTTCACTTGCACCCAGCCATTAGGATATGAGAACTCATAGCCATTATCAGTGTTTACGAAGCTTTTGAATCCAGCCGCAGCCGCTATACCAGGATTACTTAGGCTGAAACTCAATACCAATAGCAATATTAATGCGATTCGTTTCCACATTTTTTATAAATTCCTTTGGACTGGAAGCAAAATAAAGCAAGCACAATTTCTCATTGTCCCATCAACCGGGACTCTGTTAAATAACGTATCTAGTTATGTTTGGGAATTGGTAAGGAAGACAATTGTACAGACGCGATTAATCGCGTCTCTGACAAATGACCAATGACACTATGCTTATTAGTAATGAATTACGCTGGTTTTATCCTGGCAATCTTCCAGACAATATTCAACTTTGGTTTCAGCAAAATTGTCTAATCGACCCGTTAAAATCGCCAGAAGCGCGAGAAGATGTTTATCTTTACTCGCCTGGATGTGATTATTTGGGAATCAAGCTGCGACAGGGAAGGCTGGAAGTAAAATGGCGACAAGCAGAACTTGGTGTGCTGGATTTTGGCGAATTAGTCACAGGTAAGGCGGAAAAATGGGGTAAATGGCTGTGTGAAGATTCCCAAGGTGAAAGTTTTCAACCTGGGATGGTTTTAGCTAATCCTGTATGGGTGAATGTGCATAAGATTCGCTATTCTCAGCTTTTTCAAGTTTTCGCGGATTTTTCGGTAAAAACTGTCGCCACGAATGAACGTATAGATAACGGCTGTAGTGTGGAAATTACTAATTTGACGGTTCGAGAAAATGCTTGGTGGAGTTTGGCTTTTGAAGCTTTTGGGGAAGATAGCCGCATATTGGATAATCTCAAAGCGACAGCCAATCATGTATTCCAAACTTACCAAAATTCCCAATTAGCGATCGCACATTCTTACGCTTATCCCCATTGGCTAGGAATAATTGCTCACTGATAACTTCAGAAAAAATTACCCTACAGGGTAATAGTTGATTTCATCTGATAAAAGCCAAAATTGAGCATAATAGCTGATTGATCCAGCTAATTAACTTTGACTTAAATTATCTCAGACAAAGTATAGCTGTTGATAGTTGACAGTTGACTGTTGACTGTTGACAGACTTAAAAGCTTTTTAGTTTCAGGGTTTTATCTTGGCTTGATGTCCTAATCTATCTAGCTACAGTATAAGTAAACTCTGAAACTTGCTTTGTCTCAAGCTAAAAATCTAACACTGAGAAATTCAGGATAATTACAGATGCCATTAAAAAATTACGGGGTTCTCAAATGCAAAGCTGTGGAGCGCAAACTAGGAGAAGGCCCGACTCCCCATTACCAAGTTCTAGTCACTGACGACAAAAATATTCAGTATCGCATTGCCATCAACGTTAAATCAAAACAAAGTCCGTCAGAATTACTGTACTTTGTTGATGAGAACTTTTCTCACCCCATTACTAAGGAACTACAAGAGTTAGATTTTGGCTTTAATGAGTTACCTCGTAAACCCGGAGGTGCCGCTTTAGACTATATCCGGGGTAACTTATTCGACCCAACCCAGATGAAACCTTTACCGTACAACGTTCCTGGGCCAGATAACGACCTGAACGAGTTGTTGGAATTATACATCGCACGAGCGATCGCTTCACCAGAAGCCGTACTTTACCCCTTTGGCGAAAGATGGGGCCCAGAAGTAGGCGTGAAGGATAAGTATTTTGGGTTTCTTCCTGGTAATGGTATTCATGACATCCACTTTAACCAGGGTAGCGTTGGTCAATTCCAAAAAGATAATGGTGTTTGGCAAGATGGCGGATTGTTAATTCACTATCCCGCACGCAATCAATGGGTAGGTATCTTTTTAGCCTTCCAGTCTCAATCTTTCCATACCGATGACACCACTGGTAATAGAATAGATGACGTTTCGCCAATTCCGGTAACAGGTGCAGTCCGAATTGTTGCAGCTTTAGTAAATCCAAGCGGCGATGATGTTGGTAAGGAGACAGTGACCTTAATTAACACTTCACCAGATCAAGTAGATTTAAGTGGTTGGGCGATCGCCGATCGTCTCAAACGCAAACAGCGCCTCAGTGGTACCATTAACCCAGGAGAAGCGCTGAAAGTGCCTTTAGGTAAAGACGGTATCCAATTAGATAATAATGGCGGCATTATCACCCTACTGGATAACCAAGGCATCAAAGTTGATGGTGTTTCCTATACAAAGGAAGATTCCCGCAAGCAAGGTTGGACAATAGTGTTTTGATATTGGTCAATAGTCAAAAGTCCAGAGTCCAAAGTCAATAGTCCAAAAGCTTTTGACCATTGACCATTGACCATTGACCATTGACTATTTAATCTGCAAAACCACAAGCGTCATATCATCGGTGTTTTGTTTTTCATCACCGATGAATTGCTGTACTTGGTCAAATAAATAATCGACAATTTCCTCTGGGCCATCGCAATATCGACAAGCAGCGCTAAAACTAGAAACAAAGTTTTCTTCGTCAAAGCGATCGCCTCCTGCTGCTGCGGCATCAGTTAAGCCATCGGTATAATAAATCACTGTATCCCCAGGTTCTAATTGTGCCTGGGCATCTTCATATTGGCTATTAGCATCTAAACCAATTAACATTCCCAGGGTATCTAATCTGGTGACAGTTTTTGTAGCTGCGTGCCACCACAAAGGCGGATTATGGGCAGCATTACTGTAAGATAAAACGCGAGTTTGGGGATTATATTCTGAATAAAATAGTGTCACAAAGCGGTGCGAATTTTCTAAATCCGCAAACATGACGCGATTTAAATTTTGCAAAATCTTAGAAGGAGAATTACCGTGTAATACTTCTCCTCTTAACATTCCCCGCATCATCGTCATAATTAACCCAGCCGGGACACCTTTACCCATCACATCGCCAATTACTAAACCCAAAGGCCCAGTTTCTAAACCATTTTTATTGTGAAGAATATTCTGATTTTGGTTTGTGGGAATAAAATCGTAATAATCTCCACCTACGCGATTAGCTGGTTTACATCTTGCGGCTAATACTGCACCGGGAACAATTGGACATTGACGGGGTAAAAGTCGCCGTTGAATTTCTGCACCAATTTCTAATTCTTGATCTAGGCGTTCTTTTTTCCTAAGTTCTACTGCTAATTCATCATTTTCAATCGCGACTGCGGTTTGATCTGCCACTAACCGGACTAATTTTTGTCGAGTTTCTGTCCAGCTATATTCCGGATCGCGACTTAAAACATATAGCCATCCTCTTTCTGTATGTTTTACTAAAATAGCAGTGCCAAATATTTGCACATCTGGCCCCAAATAACGATGCATTTGATCGTCTAAAATCCCTGTAGCAGTAGCCAGAGGGGCAGTATTTGGCAAAAGTGTAATTTGACTAGTAGCTGTTTCTAAGGCTTTACGAATATTTTTGCGCTGTCCGCTATCTTGCCAGTGCAATTGTTCTAATCTGACTTGACCGTTAGGTTTATAGAGAAATAGGGCGCTACCATCCCCATCTGTAACTCTAGTTGCCATCAGAGGAATTAGCTCCAAAAATTGATTTAAATTGTTGAAACTTCTGAGGGCAAATCCTAAAGAACTTAACAAATCCTGAATTTTGTTCTGTTCCCGGTGCAGCCTTGACACAAGTTCTTTTAGTGCTACGACTGGAGTGACATCCGTTGCAGCACTACTATTACTGTCAGTGGGTTGAGAGGGCAGTTGAGACACAGGCACAGGTTCTATTGCATTTTTAGATAGGCAAACTTTTGATTACTGATTAATCTCTTGCTTTTGGGATTGCTAAACCATATTGGGATAAGATTTGTCATTTTAGCAAGAGTAGAAAGACGTAAGACCAGAATTATATAAGTATTGCATTTGCTGATTTATTTTCTTACTAAAGATAGTAATTCTAAAAAATGTATTCTCTTAGAGAAACTACTGGGTCAAATTCAGCAATTTCTGGCAGGGTTTAACAAAATTATGGTTCTTTCATCACTTATTTACTCAGTTATATCTCTTGCATAGTAAAAATCCTTCATCAGGAAAATAATATATTACGTTGCCGGCTTGATTTATCGGGGTGAGGGGTCTGGGGGTCTATGGGTATGAGGTACTCTCAGCAATTTTAGATACCATTGAGAATACACTGATTTCTAAAGTTTGCATCAGTACTGTTGTCAAGAATTTGTCATGTATGTAATTACCTCTGTGCTGAAGGTTTAGACATGGCTCGCGGTGCTAGCTTTACGTCCTGTTGTCGTAGGATTTATTACCTAAGTTTTTAACAGTTTGCGTTCAGCATCAGTTTAGTTCAAAACCCACCGGATCTTGTCTTAAGTTCTCAAACACCGAGAATAACTCATAACATATATGACTAGAAGCTTATGCAGAATTTTGTAGTTTCATAAACATATTTTACAGGTTTAATTTTTCTCCAGAGAATATTCATTGACGAGAGAATTTTGGCAACAGACAGATTTATCAAATAGCACCGCCGGGTTATCTACATAGATGTCTGGGCGGAAATTATACTGTAATCTTGGAGTAACTCTTTTATTAAAGAGTTAAAAATGCAGTATTAGAGTAGAATTCTAGCAAAAGTAGTTCAATCTGTGTAAAAAAATTTTCTATCTAATGAATTAAGCTTTTTTCCATCATTTGTTGAATACCTTCGCCAAAATACCACACCTACCAAGTGTGTTAATAACCGCTTAACAGATGTCTTTACAGACTGTAATGATTGCAGTCCATATAGGTAATAAGCTAATCTGCTTTGAAGTTGCACAATCTATTGTGAGGGCTGTTGACTGTTGACTGTTGACTGTTGACTGTTGACAGCCCTTATCAGTAGTTACGCAATTTAGATGCGTATTAGCTTATCAGTGAGTTTACTGACACAGTTCCAGCTAGTAGCGGTTGAGGAAATTGGCGAAGGTATTGTTATTAATACTGAATTTAAGCGATCGCACTGATGGCGGTGATTCTCCAATTGATGACTTTTCAAAGAAAAATCTTAACCGCAAAATCCAAAATCAGCCACTTAATAGTGCTTCCACAAACTCGTAGCTTGAAAAAGGACGTAAATCCTCGATTCCTTCACCAGCACCAATAAAGCGAATTGGTAAGCCTAATTGCTGGACGACAGCGAGGGCGACACCACCTTTGGCTGTACCATCCAGCTTAGTTAATACCACACCGCTAAGTTGAGCAGCTTGGGAAAATACTTCCGCTTGCCGCAATCCATTTTGACCCAAGGTAGAATCTAGAACCAAAAGTGATTCTATTTTGGCATTAGGAGCTTTTTTGTCAATAATGCGGCGAATTTTTGTGAGTTCGTCCATCAAATTCTTTTTGTTTTGCAAGCGCCCAGCCGTATCGACTAAAAGTAATTCTGTATCTCTAGCTTGAGCTGCGGCGATCGCATCAAACACCACGGCAGCCGGGTCAGTATTTTTACCAGGGTTAGAAATTACTTCGACACCGCTACGAGTTCCCCAAACTTTCACCTGTTCCACAGCCGCAGCCCGGAAAGTATCTGCCGCACCAATTAAGCATTTATAACCGGATTTTTGAGCAAGGTGCGCAATTTTACCGATGGTTGTGGTTTTACCTGCACCGTTAACCCCTGTAATCAACCAAATATTCAGAGTATCCTTATCAGGAGCAAAAGCAGGCTGGTAATTTTTTTGTACCGGAGCATCCAGCATATCCCGGAGAATTTGTTTGAGATAAGCGATCGCTTCTTCTGGCGGCGTTACTTCTTCCCGCAGTTTTTTCTGTAGAGAAGTGATAATAAAATCTGTGGCTTCCACACCCACATCAGCTTGTAGCAGCAAAGCTTCGATTTCCGCTACAGCCGCTTGGTTAAGAGGCCCTTGACCAACAATTGCTTTGAGTTGGTTCAGTATATTCCGCCGGGTTTTGTCTAAACCTTGGCGTAACTTTTTTAGCCAGGTAATTTCCTCAATAGAAACATCCTCAGCACGCCTACCTTGGGCGGCTAAGATTTCTGCTGACCAGACAAACCCTTCATCAAACGCCAGTCCAGCAAATTCCTCTGTAGTTTCTGGCGTGGTGGTGGTAGTAGCTGCTGGTTGCACTATTTCCGGTTCTGGAACTTCAATCGCGCTGGCGATTAACCTTTCCTGCTTCGCTTGTCGTTCCGCCGCCGCTCGTTCTAAAAATGATAAATTGCCTGGTGCTGTTGGCTGGGTTTCCTCTGGAGTACTTACCGATACAGTAGCTTCTGGACTGACGACATCTGGCGCTTCTGCAATTTCCTCAATCGCAGAAGTAGCTGAAATCACTTCTTCTGTAACAGATGATTCCTCAGCTGGTGCTTCTTCAGTAGTTACCTCTTCAGTACTTGTAGGCGCAACAGTTGCATCAACTTCTAAACTTGGTGCAGTTTCTGTAACTTCAGCAGGTACTTCTTGTGCAGTCGTTTGACTAACAGTTGTCTCAACTTTTGGTGTCTCAACTTCTGGTGTCTCAACTTCTGGTGCTGCTACCGATTGTGCAGTTTCAATTTCCACCTCTGCGGGTGATTCTGGCTCAACTGCTTGAGATTGCTGTTTTTGCTGAATATTTTTGTAAGCAGCTTTAGCAAAAGCCAACAAATCGGCCGATGTTTCCGGTGCAGTATCGGCTGTTGACGTTGACGATTCGGCTGTTTCTGGTTGGGGTTCTTGGGTAGGTGGAGTTTCTCCCTGCTGTTGATCGGCGGGAAGCTCAGAGGATTCGTTATGTTGACGGCGGAACCAATTAAAAACCATTGCAGCTAGTGAATATTAGTTGTTAATTAAGTATGAGTTATAAGTTATGAGTTTAATTGAACTCCTGACTTTTGCCTGGTGTGAAAACCGCCAGGATCTCCTCACCTATTTCCACAAGGAGGCTCCCACTGAAATGGTACTCCATTGAGTGGTGAGAGGAATTGTGGGTTAAAAACGAAACGCTATTTGACCGATTTCTTGCACAGCAAGGACAGGGAAAATAGCAGTTGAGTTTTTAACAATCTCCGGGAACAGGCCACGAGGTATTGTAGTATATAATTTTCATCACATCGTGAGTAGGTCGAACTCATGGAACAAGTACTGACGCTAGTTTGTAAACTCAACCCAACACCAACGCAATCTCAGAAGCTGGAAATAGTTCTTCATGCATTTGCCGAAGCTTGCAACTATACCAACCAAATAATTAAAGCGGATGTGACAAGCAAGTTAACTATTCAGGGAATTGTTTATCAAGACTTGAGGGCTAAGTTTGGTTTGCCTGCTAATTTGGCTGTCAGAGCTTGTGCCAGAGTTGGGGCTAATCGTAAAACGGCTAAACAAAACAATCAGCCAGTTGTCGTTTTTAAACCAACTAGTGCTGATTACGATGCCAGAATTTTTGCATTTAGAGAAAAGGATTGGACGGTTAGCTTAACCACGCTGTCTGGTCGGGAACACATCAAGATAGATGTCGGCAACTATCAACGAGGTAAACTCAAAGGACGTAAACCAACAAGCGCTCAATTATGCAAACACCGCGATGGTCAGTACTACATCCATATTCAATTAAAAGACGAGGTTCCCGACCCACAAGCAACCAACAAAGTTATTGGCGTAGACTTTGGTAGACGCGATATTGCTGCTACCAGCAAGGGTGATTCATGGAGCGGTGAAAAGTTAACACAAACGAGGGATAAATACAACAAAACCAGAGCGTCTCTCCAAACAAAAGCTTCCACACGCACAAGGTCTAGTCGGCGTAGATGTCGGCAAGTCTTGGTACGGCTATCGGGGCGCGAGAGACGATTTCAAGCGTGGGTAAACCACAATATCAGTAAGACAATCATCCAGCAAGCCAAAAGTGAAAAAGCGCTTGTAGCTATTGAGGATTTGACTGGCATTCGTGAAAGGACTAATCAGAAACCACGTAACAATACAGAACGCCGTAGAAGTAACTCATGGGCGTTCTACCAGTTGCGGATGTTTTTGGAGTATAAGGGATTGAAAGACGGTGTAGAAGTGATCACCGTCCCTCCTGCCTACACGAGTCAAACCTGCAACCGTTGTCTACACATTGGTTTGCGCTCTGAAAAAAAATTCAAGTGCGGCAATTGCGGGTTATCCTGTGATGCGGACTTGAATGGAGCAAAGATGATTGCATTATTGGGGCTGTCTGTAAGCCAGCCTAGAGGCCCGAACGGTTTGTACTGTAATCTCAGTACGGACTCTTCAGGGCTACTGAAAGCCCTCACTGTATTCGGTACTCCGAATCAGTGTGGGTAGTTTACAACTTAACACCCATAGGCATCAGGCAGTCTTTTTTTGTTCTGTAAATCGGCGCAGCACACCATTAATAAACCGATGACCTTCATCACCACTGTAGCGTTTAGCTAGTTCTACAGCTTCATTGATGGCGACGCTATCAGGTAAGCCTAAAAATAGCATTTCTGCCACAGCAATCCGCAGAATATCCCGGTCGATTTGAGCCAGACGAGTAACTTGCCAATCTACGAGGGCGGCGGTAATGTGTTCATCGACCGCATTGCGTTCTTCGCTGACTGTCTTCACAATTTCGATGGCGTATCTGCTGACTGTTTTATCTTGAGTCGCCAGCTGAATTAATTCGGGAAACTCTACAGCTGCGCCTAATTGATTGATAGCTGTTTGCGTATATGCGATCGCTTCTTGCAGCATTGTTCTGGCAGTATTTAAATCAGAAGCACGAGTTTGACTACTCAAAATGCGATCGTGACTGCGTTGCAATTCACCCGCCGCATTATCTAAAGTATCTTGCACTTCCGATCGCAAAGTGCGTACAGCTGCTAGGACTAACTTAGGTAGTTGTTCCTCTGTCAGTTTCTTTGGGTTCATTGGTAGCTGACTGAGGCTTAACAGCGCTAATTCACGCGCCAGTTGTTGCGGTTTACGGTCTTGCATAAAGTTAAGTTTGGATTAATTATTGTCAGTGGTCAGTTGTCAACAGACGCGATGAATCGCGTCTGTACAATTGTTAGAGACGCGATTCATCGCGTCTTTTGTCAACAAGGTAATAGAAAACAGTAATTTTTCTCTCTTGTATTCCTTTATTCCTCAGCCCCTAGCCCCTAGCCCCTATTTTCAAGCTAGTTCTTCACGTCCGGAGACAATCAAGCATAAAAATTTGTCTTTCCCATGCCCCATGCCCATTTTTCAGTTAGTCAGTAGATTTTCGCACGATCAGACAACTATATTATCTACTTGCTGGTAACTTTGTCCGATTGACATCCTCTCCCGCTAATCCTGACGGATGTAGCGGAAGAAACCTAAGACTCACGACTTAGGTTTCTGTTTCTTTCCATTGCTGGATTTTCGCAACAGCCCTTTAGACTTATGCCTATGAGGTCTTACGCTCGCTCCACAGACTGCAACGGTGTGCCCCACCGCCAAGATATTTTTAGCTGCGTTGATATCGCGGTCATGGTGCGTCCCACAGTTGGGGCAGTCCCACTCTCTGATACTCAACGGCAGCTTATCAACAATGTGACCGCAATTCCCACAACGCTTAGAACTGGGAAACCAACGGTCAATTTTTACCAAGTTCCGACCATACCAAAGAGCTTTGTACTCCAGTTGTCTTACCAGTTCACCCCATGCAGCATCACTGATGGCACGGGCAAGCTTGGGATTGTTGACCCTTACGGGTTCGCCAGTCGCTTCAAGTCGGGAAACCCGCCCAACGCGCTGGCTCACCATGTTCTTAACTGCCAAATCTTCAACTACTATCGTTTGGTTTTCACGAATCAGTCGAGTTGTCAGTTTATGCAGATGGTCAATTCTGGCATCAGAAATTTTAGCTTGAAGACGAGCTACTTTGAGTCTTGCTTTGTCTCGGTTGCGAGAGGCTTTGTGTTTACGACTCAAAGATTTTTGCGCCTTCCTCAACTTTTGATAGTGCTTGTCAAAAGCCTTAGGATTAGCAATCTTCTCACCCGTACTCAGGGTAACAAGGCTACTTACCCCCACATCCAACCCCACCGCGCTATCAACAGGTCGCATGGTTTCATCTGTCGGGTCATCAATCCGCAAACTCACAAACCAGCGACCAGAAGGTTCAAGCCTAACGGTGATGGTACTAGGTTCGCACCTGTTGGGCAGTTGTCTAGACCACTTGATTGGCAGTGGCTCAGAACACTTAGCCAAGTAGACTTGCCCATCCTTCCACCGGAAAGCAGACTTGGTAAACTCTGCACTACCACCACTACGCTTGTTTTTGAAGTTGGGGTATTTTGCCCTACCAGCAAAGAAATTAGTGAAAGCAGATTGCAGTTGTCTCAAACTCTGTTGCAGTGGTACGCAACTAACCTCGTTCAAAAACTGGAGGTCTTCAAGTTTTTTCCACTGCGTCAACATAGCAGAAGACTGAACGTAGTCAACTTTCTGTTGTCTTTCGTACCAAGCCTCAGTTCTTGCTGCTAAGGCTTTGTTAAAAACCAACCGCACACAACCAATTGTCCGACGCAATATTTGTTCTTGCTCGGTAGTTGGGTAAAAACGGTAGCAATAGGCTTTTTCCATACCTCACATTTTACCATTAAATCTGTGAAATACGTACAATCCGCTATGCACCAAAGTTCAACTACTCACTCGTCGCTCACCCCATCACCTGTTACTGCTTCGCAGCAATTCGGATCAGGGGTGAAGCTTCTCGCTCGTCCCCATTCCTCTCGCCGCCTTCGCGAAGCGTCTCGCAAAGAAGCTGACGCTGTGGTGGGAGTCTCCTGGGGTGCTAGATGATTTATGTTTTCTACCAGAGGGATGACCTGGGAGTTGGTTTCTAGAGTTGGCGACAGGGTATTAGGCGCAACAATTCCCCCAGAGACGATGATTTTAAAAGCATCTTCAATCGACATTGACAGGTTCACTACCTCATCTTCAGGAACTACTGCGTACCATCCTGTTGTGGGGTTGGGTGTAGTCGGGATAAAAACGCTCAACATTGGGACAGACATTTGGGCTTGAATGTCATTGCTGATAATACCTGTAACAAATGCGATCGCCCATATTCCGCGTCTGGGATATTCTAACAAAACTACCCGGCGAAATTTGCCCGGAGAATCTTTAAGTATGGTTTCTAAAAGCTGCTTGAGGGTTTTGTATACCTGTCCGGCTAAGGGAATCGCCTGCAAAACCTGCTCGCCAAAATCCAGCAACCAGCGCCCCACAATATTCCGCGCCATCAAGCCAATCAACAGAATACTTAATAGCGGTACAGCTAATCCTACTGCCAGATTCAGGATATTTACTAATATAGGATGCAGCCCCTCAAAGGGATTCAGTTGTTTGGGAACTTGAGTGAGAAAGTTGATTACCCAACTAGCAATAGTAATAGTCAGCCAGATTGTAGTTGCTAGCGGAATTACAACCAACAGTCCAGCAATCAGGTCATTTTTTAAGTCCTGTTTTAAGCGATTAAGTGCCAAACTCCTATTCTCCTTTTTTAGGCTCTCAAATATATTCGTTAACCAAAGGAGACATTACTTGAAGCACAAGCTACTGCAAGTAGCTGTCTCCACTATCAGCTGAACCACAGCTGCGAACATAGGCGTTTCAGCGCCAGAAATCCAGATTTTTTCTGCCATTAAATCAGCCGATCGGCCGCTAGATAGATAAGATGCAACTTTACATGGATTTGGTGTAACTACTAACCGAAATTACAGCGATTCTTCTCAGATGATGTTACTTTTCTTTATCGGACTTGTAAATGATTGTTGCAAATATTGCGATCGCACTAATGTTAACCTACATCAGCATTACTAGCTTAATGTTGCTAAAATTCTTTGCAGATAGTCTTAAGAGGTATTTTGACTCCTGAAAAACTACAATTAATCTAAAACTATTTTCTGATAAAAGCCTATAAAAATATTAAGTTAACTTAACCAAGAAAAACTACTCAGTTTCGCACCTGAGACTGTTAATCTTGACAATATGCCTGTATGAGCCACAAAAAGAAGATAACGGAGAAACCACTTCCTCTTCAAATAGCTTTTTAGCTGAAATTTATAGAAGTTGCATCAGTCTGTGTATTGGTTTGGGAAACTGAAGACTGTGTATCTAAGGTAGTTACAGGCAGATGTTTCATTTCCCAAACCTTAAGTAAAATTAAATATTCGTAGAATGCCTGTAATGTACACCAAGCCAGACCAGCCCGTCCATCTAAAAAGCCACCTAATAAAAAATACATATAGAAGAAGCGGATTAATGGTCTAGCAGGTAACCGTAAAGATAAATCTTTTAAGGCGCGCCGTCTTTCTACTTCTGATTTACCAAAAAACAAAGCTCGCCAGTTAACAGTTCCTTGTTCTATTTGATGCAATGTTTCTGTTGCTTCATCAGTAGAATAACGGTTATGCTTTTCAATCCAACGACTCAAACCTTTGCTACAAGTGTAATGAGGATAAGTTGACTTTAAAAAGCTGGTTGCACCGTGACACACTTCTCTCTCAGTATGTCCGTAGTCTGTAAACCAAACTTGACCGTGACGAAACAGCCGCATTTGGTAACGTGGATATTGGGTACTGTAGCGAATCCAACGATTCATAAACATGACACGTTCCGCAACATAGTAGCCAATGTAATCTGACTGCTGAATTGCTTGTTCGCATTCTGCAAACAATTCTGGTGTCATCCGTTCATCAGCTTCTAAAATATAAACCCACTCATGCTTTGGGGGAATAGATTCTAGCATCCAAGTACGTTGGCGTCCGTGACTTTCAAAAGCATGTTGTACAACACGAATCGGATAACGACTAGCTATTTCTACAGTGCGATCGCTACTGCATGAGTCTACAACAATAATGTCATCCGATAGCATCGCTGACTCTATACAAGCAGCAATATCTAATTCTTCGTTATATGTCAGTATATAAATTGAGAACATGCTAAAACTCTCAATAAAATTCTTTGTTTAAACTATATATTGGTTAATTATTTGTAGCTTAATTTAACGAATCTCAAATTTAAAATCAATTATTACTATTTGATATTGCCAAATCCAGCCTATACCCCAGAAATTTTCAATCAGTGTAATACCAATTCTCTACAATTTAACCACTAAATTCAGTGAAATTTTGTAATAATGAATTGGTATTAGACTTTAGACTAATTTGTAATTACGAATTACGAATTACGAATTACGAATTACCTAACGTGGTGCAGGAGTTTTCTTCTGACCACTTTGTAAAGTACCCATCCCTTTTAATCCTGTCCAACCAATAATTATGTAACCAATAGATAACAGTAAACTGCTAATTCCCGTTCGCAAGCCAGATTTCCACGCATTGTCTTTAGCTTGTTTTTCAGCTTCTTCTTTACGTTGGCGGACTTGGCTAATTTGTTGGGTACGTAACCCCTCAATATCTGTTTGCTTTTCAATAGCTTTGTCTAGTTCTTTAGGATCTGCTTTCGCCTTTTTCAGTACTTCTTTTATTGCTGGGGGAACTTGAGGACTAGCTAATGCTTGCTTGTATTTTTGTTCGTCGTTGAGTATTTCAGTCAACTGTGCTTTGGTTTGATTCCTCGCCTGTTGTAATTGAGCTTTTCCCTGCTCTGTATTTAGTTGTGCTTGCAACTGCGATAATTGATTATTTAATTGCCTTTCTGCTTGTTCTGCATCTTCATTAATTTTCGTGACTGTCTGATTTTTTGCTTGATTTACATTATTCAGATGCAGTGGAAAAATTAGCAAAAACATTAACCCTAAAATACTTGCTAGTACAAGGGCTGGAAATCTTAAATCTAAATTTGGCGGGCGATCGCTATCCGCACTCTCAATCCAATGCCCAGCAAACAGTATCCCTAATCCTACCAAAGGCACAATCCCTCGATCTACAAGATTTGTTGCCAAACCTATCTGCCATGTGCGATCGGTTGGTAGAAAAGGGAACAACAGCAGTAAAAAGTCTAACAAAAAGGACAAAATTAAAACTACGCCCACTACTTTTAATGTAAGGGCAGTGCTAACAGAAGTAAAACGGTTCACCATAGTTGTTCGGTCTTTTGATAAATCAGAGTGATTGTCCTATATCAAGTTACTTGAATATTGTTCCCATAACCTTACTGTTATATGGCAACAAAAAGCAGATGCAACAAAACGACAGAATAGGAAAGCTTAACGATCCATTCCGTATCAGACTGCAAAGAAAACTTTCTACCATGATTAATTGTCAGTAGCTTAGAGTTTTCCGTTTTTGAGGATGAAACTACACCACAGTAGCATCTGTCATCTTCGGTGTCCTCAGAATTTACTTAGTGTTTTAATAAACTGATAAATTAGCTAAAAACCAGATGCAAAGTCTCATTTTTACAATACTAGTATAATTAGTTACTAAAATTCTCCATTTGTCTTTGAATAGTTTGTTCCCAGATTGGTAAATCTTCTGGATAGTCAACATCACTCAAAGCAGGTAGATAAATCTTAGATAAATTAAGTTTTTCAGCAATGTTAACAGTTTGTTGCAATACTTGAGATGTTCCCCAATCGATATTAGCGAATAAATTTGGTATTAGTTGACGTAAACCAATCAAGTAATAACCACCATCAATTGCCGGGCCGATAACTAGATCGTAGTTGCAGACTTGCTCAAAAGCCTTTGCTAATAGCTGAGAATTCACACCAGGACAATCTGTGCCAATAATTATGACTTGTTCCCTACCAGATTGAAAAGCATCACTAAGCGATCGCGCCATGCGATCGCCTAAATCTCCCTCCCCTTGAGGCTGGTAAACCAAATCCAAACCTAACCAATCTCGCATTAATTGTAAATTTCCACCCGCAAAGCGCACCTCGCAAGATATATACACAGTTTTTTGCAATTCTTTAACTTGAGATACCGTGTATTCAGTCATCTGCTTTTGTAAATTAGCAGCACCTAAATCGCCTAAAGCAGGTATCATTCGGGTTTTCGTCTTCCCCGGTTCTGGATAGCGCGTAAAAATAATCAAATGCTGTTTTAACTTCTCTGCTGATTTCAACGCCCAACAATTCATAGTCAAGAGTCCACAGTCAACCGTCAACCGTCAACCATCAACATTATAAAATTTCTTAACCCATGCCCCATGCCCCATGCCCAAAACTAATAACAATACTTCCCATCTTGGGCTGTATTCTGCTCTTTACTAGTTCGCATTGCCCCTAAAATTGTTGATACAAAAACACAGCGTTTAGCTTTACCTCCTTTTTTACTAGATAAAGTAATTCTCCCAAGCGGTGGTTGCTCCACCATACCCATGCGATCGAATTGAACTTGCCTGACTCCATTTGATTGTGCTAAAGTCGTTTCTTGGTCTAAGCGAACAGCAGCATCTAAATTATTCCATTTAGCATTGGCAGGATTCATAATTGCTGGGTGAATAGCCCATTGAACAGTACCATTACTTTCCCTAAAACTTGCTTGCCAAGTTAACTTTTGTTTTTTCGCTTCGCTTTGGGCTTGTTGCATGGCGCGGTAAACTTCATCTTGAGCCACATTCAAGCGCCGAACATTTACAAAACCATACCAATTAGGGGCTGCGATCGCGCTTAAAATCCCAAGCACTAAAATAACTACCAACAGTTCCAGCACTGTGAAGCCACTGTTAGAGTGATTTTTCATAACAATTTTTACCTGAGTATTCAAAAAAGTTTATTTGTTATGTAAAAAAATATTTTTACAGCAGATTGCCAGTTGGTAAGGTACAGATGATCGTTGATTGTAGGGGCACTGGCACTGCCATGCCCCGAAGCGCGTACCTAATTTACCTGAAATATGCTGTAATCATATCTTATAGTCTGACAATCAGGGTTTTCCTGCCAATAATGATGTAGATATAGCAGCAGGAAAAATAATAATTATCACGGCTTTTAATAACAAAATAATTATAAATTTTATTTGGTAGAATCGCGATGAATTGTTAATGAAGTACTTCCAGATAAATAAAGCAGCAGTCATACCTTTATATCTATTAAATGGTTCTTGTAAAGCTTTACATGCCAGGTATTTATAAATATTTGTCATAGCCATATACCAAATATGTTTATCAAATTGTCTGGCTTTATATGCTCTTTCTATCACTTGCAAACATGCTGTTTCCTGGCGAATAAGATTAGAAGAAAGTGAATTAGCACTGACTCTATATAATATTTGAACAGCAGGTACACATACAAAATTAAACTTGTTGGCTAGTCTTAACCACATATCCCAATCCTGAGCAGCACTTAGAGATTCATCAAATCCACCAATGAGAGCGATCGCTTCTTTACAAATCAAGGGGTTAGAGCCATTTTCTAAAAAATTATTGAGCAATAATTGTTCATATACATCACCATTGGCTATAAAATGTCTACCAGACACCAAAAAATTGTCCTTTTCATCAATATAATCAGTCCAACTATAAGCAACCTGACAATCAGTATTATTTTGTAAAGCCTGTAACTGACTTGCTAGCTTCTCAGGTGTCCAAATATCATCTGCATCTAAGAAACTGACAAAATCTCCAACTGCATAATTTAATCCCCGATTGCGGCTAACATTTCCTCCTGCATTTTCAAAAGAAAATATTTTCAACCGATAATCCTCAATTTTAGAAATAATCTCTAAAGTTGAATCTTGCGAACCATCATTAATAACAATTAATTCAAAATTGGTAAAAGTTTGATTTAAAACTGATGCAATTGTGGCTTTAATAGTTTTTTGGCAATTATAAGCTGGTATAATTACAGAAATAATTGGATTATTTTGGTTGTCATAATACATGTTTTTTTAAATAAAAAACTTCTTTTATAAAATCCACTAAAAAATATTAAAACTTTTCAGATAATAAAAAGGACTCATCATACTACTTAAATAAAATTCAAATTCAAAAAGCGCAACTATATCAATTTTTAAAGATGTTTTGTATTGAATAATATGTTTGATAAGCCGATATAAATTCCCTAAAAAAGTCCTAAAAAATATTATTGGTTTTTGCCAGCTTTTAGTGTTAATCGTGCGTAAATAAAAAATACACAAGCCACAACCACGAGCTAAACTTAATAAGTAATCTTTTTCTAATCGCCAATGTGGGATTTGATGATAAGTATGCATATTGGGATTATACCAAATTTCCCAACCAGCACTATGAATATATAGCAATGGTTCATAATCATCACCCTGCACAAATATACCAGGTAATTTTCCTGTCAGCATGGGTATTTCAGGAACGCGATCGCACCATACTTGTTTGCGAACAACTAGCGCCGCGCCAGGGGGAAGGCGCAAATTTTCTGGTTCAAATAACTGTGGTTGATTCCCAAGTTCTCTAATAGCGAGAAAACCTTGAATTCTTTCAAAATTTTTAGGTGGATTCACCTCATAACTACCATGAATTTGACCACTCCAAGCACCAGCTTGCGGGTGTTCAAGCCCAAAATTATAAGCAGCGATTAGCCAATCTGGTGCTGGTAAGTTATCATCATCTAAAAATGCAATTATCTCACCTCTAGCTTCTTGTACTGCTCTGATACGTGCAAAAGCTGCTCCTTGGTTAAGTTCTAAAAAATACCTTAAAGGGCAAACATGATTACAGATTTCTTGGTAATTATGAATGACAATATTTGTGCAATCAACACTGTTATTATCAACAATAATAATTTCCCAACTTAACTTTTCTAATCCAGTTTGCGATAGCAGCATATCCAAAATTTTAGGCAACCTTTCCGCACCGTTATATGTAGGGATAGCTACAGAGATGTTTATTTTTTTAGTGAGTATATCAATCATCGAAAATAAATTTACTTTCTTTATGGTATTTGGTTAAAGATCCTTGTTTCCAAAGATAAAAAGGACTGATAAAACTGCTGTAAAATAATTGCATCTCACAAGCGGCAACTAAATCAGTTTTTAAACCTTTACCATATTTAATTAAATGCCAAATAATTTTACGCAAATCATTTATTAAATAAAATAAAAATGCTAATGGTCTATAGTAAGGCTTGAGCGGTATCATCCTAGTAACAAAGCGGCTGAGTCCAATACCGCGAAAAAAAGGAATTAAATACTCTCTTTGTAAGCGCCAGCTAGGAATTTTGTGATAGATTTCCATTTCCGGGTTATACCAAATCTCCCAACCAAATTTTTGCAGGTAAGACAACATTTCTAAATCTTCACCAGTCAGCGTATTATTAGAAACTCGACCTGTTAAAATCATCTGATTTGGAATACTTTTTAACCAAGCTTCTCGGCGGATAACAAGCCCCGCAGATGGCGGAAGTAATCTTTGATGAGGTTCATAAAGTAAAGGTAAATTTCCTCTTTCTGTAATTGCTAAAAACGGAGCAATTCGCTGAAAATCTTTTGGTGGTTCTACTTCCCAATCTGGATGAATTTGACTTCCATAAGCTCCTGCTTGAGGATATTTTTGACCAAAAGCATAAGCAACTGCTACCCAATTAGATACTGGATAATTATCATCATCAAGAAAACCGATGAATTTACCTTTAGCTTCCTCAACAGCACGTTTTCTTGCGTAACCTGCACCCTGCTTGGCTTCAAAGCAATACTTTAAAGGGTAGGGACATTCCCAACCAGCTTGATAGTTTTTAATAAGAACTGCTGTATTATCAGTACTGTTATTATCTACAACAATAATTTCCCAAACAAATGTTTCGGTGTAGAGTTGATTACGTAGTCGCTCTAATAGTTCTGGTAAACGACTTTCACCGTTATAAGTAGGGATAGCTACAGTAAAGTCTACACTTTCGCTCATCGGTAATTTCCCAGTTAAAACTACAGCGATATACGTGAATAATTAACCCCTAAGTATCTATAGAGGAAAACTCAGATACTTCCAAGTTGACTGTTGACGGTTCACTGTTAACAGTCAATAGTCAACAACTTAAAACACCCATTTGTTATTTCTATTCTGCTTTAGGTATGTTATTTCCAGTTCAGTATTTATAGTGGTTTTTAATATTAGGTTGCTAACTTGATTTAATTACCGTCAGTATTTTTAGCAGTTAATATCTGCCTTGACAAGCAGATTTTGAGTAATATTTACATAAGTAGAGAGAGTAGAAGGTAAAAATACTGATGGAGTGCTTCTAGCTCTTAACTATTATTTTCTCCCAGATGATATATTTTCCGCTTCAGGTGGGTAATATAAGCTTACTCTCCCATTAGTGATAACTAACTTTTCCTGTTAAGTCTAAAAACCTGGATATAGTAAGGGTTTCAACCTACATTTTATTCTCATTAAATAAATTTATTGAGAATTAGCACCCAGAGAATAAGACTTTTGTATCGGGGTATTATCAGCGCAGGCGCAGCTTGTCGTAGAAATCACTCCGCCAACAAGATAGCGGGAAAAGTCAGTGCGCGAAAACTATGCTGCAACTCCTATATACACAGATGATCGATCTCTGCCATTTTTATTCTTCGTCGGCTATCAATTAACCAACTAATATTAAAATCAGTTTTTTGGTAAAGTACCAACCAAATTACAAATCATCTCCCAATATTCATCACGCTGTATTTCATATCTACACTTGACAGGAAAATAGCTATGTCTATAAAACGCCGTTTAGTCAAGCAAATCAGAAAATTTTCTCAAAAATTACGCCAATTTCGATTTGTAATTAAAAAGCAATTAGTTTGGCTTTTGAGAAGTTTATTCATTAATAGAAACCAAAAAAAATGGCGTAATTCAGGTTTCGTTCTACCCTCAGTTGTCATGGTCTCTTTGGTAGTTGTCCTGCTAACAACTGCTATTCTGTTTCGCTCATTTGAACGGGCAAAAAATGCCAGCAATGTGAGAGTAAATGAGGCTGTACTCAACGCTGCGACACCAGCACTCGACAGAGCTAAAACCAAGTTAAATAAGCTATTTTCTGATTCTAGATTGCCACGAGCAACACCCACAGATACAGCATTATCAGGTCATTTTGCCTCATATATTAATGAATATACCTTTGGGGATGAACAACAAATCAAAGTTCAATTAAGTACGACAGATCAAAATAAATTAACTACAGGAGAAAAAAGTAAATTAGCTGCAAATTCTACAGCTAGTGCTCAAGAAAAAGCCTATTTAACTCAAATTCAATCAGCATGGATGTATCCGGTAGATACTGACAATAATGGAAAGTATGATACTTATACCATGTATGGGATTTATTTTAAAAATCCACCAGTTACTAACGGCGCTTATGAACGTTCTAGAAATCCTCTAGAAGCAAGAACCATACCAATGATGGGTGGTAATGTTGGTAGCAATTGCGGAAGTGCGGCTGGTACAAGTGCCACTCTAGTAGGTAACTCTGGTTGGTTTAAGGTTGGTAGTCAGTTGAAAAAAAGTTTCTTCGTTTATACTGCCAATGTTCCGATTACAAATCCACCCAATAACACCACCTATGAAAGCTACAAGGGTAATAAAAGCTTTTCGGCGATGGAATATCAGCAGGAACGGGTACAACTTCCTCTAGTTAATAACGCCGTTGTTTTTGAGGACGATCTAATACTGACTCCTGCAGAAGATATGAACCTCAATGGGCGAATTGTTACTAATAGTAACTTTGGTACTGCTAGCGGCGCTACAGCCAAACTATATCAAATCAGTAGTCAAGATTCCTGTTTTTATGAAGCTGACAATAGCAAAATCTTTGTTGCTGGTAACTTAGGTGCTGGTGGTTACACTGACACTGCTGATAGAGCAAATGGCACGGAAGTACATTTATATCAAGGTAAAGGTGTTGCTCCGGAAACAGATGCAACCGAAAATAATACCAAAACTAATAAATCAGTAACCAATCAGCCAAATTTAATTTTATACAATAGTTTGGCTTATACCCAACGGATCAATCGCTTAGTTGAAGCTCAAATGGCGAATAATGCAACTACCGATCCCGATGAGGTGAAGCAAGGCATTACAAAAGCAAAACAGGCTCTTAATTTATCAAGTTATACAACGGCAGAAGAAAATCAGTTACGTAACCAACAGTTAACAGCTTATTTTAAAAGACGTACTCGTCGCATTCCTTATCAAGAGGTTGGTTTCGGTGTAGATGCTTTAAGTGATTACGCAGCTAGCGGTAGCAAAGCCAGTCAAGTGTTACAAGGCAGTGGTAATACCCTACGCCCACCGGATGAGTGGATATATCCCTTTTTACCAACAGATGGTAGGAGTAAAACTGGGACTATAAATGGTAGTACAGTCACTTTCAGTAACTTAGACCTGAACACTAATAATACTAATAGACTGCGACCCAGTGCCACTAAACCAGAGAGACTAGAAAAAACATTACAAGGTGTTGAACAATCTGTAGGCGATCGCATTTCTGTTGGTAATAATTTACCTGAATTGTGGTGGAACGGAACTACATTTGTTGGCCCTAACGAAGAAGATACGCAAAATATCAGTGGTAGATACTGGGACGATCCTAACACTACTACTTCTGATAATATTCGGACTCGCCATAGCGAAATTCAGCAACTACCTAATTTAGGTAACATCTCCAGAGATGGGGATTGGGAACTATCGGCAGCCCAAGTACCAAGCACCCCACTAGAACCTGTTGGCGGTTTGCGAGTTATCACTGGTGCGGGAATTTACTTGCCTGATACATCTGCATCTGATACTGCACCCAAATATACTAGTTTGCCCACACCGGGTAATATTTGGTCAGATCAGAACCCCGTACCCCAAGCACCAACACCTACCAGCACAACAATTAAACCATATTGGATGTATGCCTATACCGAGGGTGCAACAGATTACGCCAATATTACTTATAAATACAACACCATCACTGACCGGACAACAACTCCATATCTAAGGATGCGGGCTACAGCTGTTTATCACTACAAAGGAACTAACTACGATCAGTCATCCCCCACACCCATAGCTTGTGTGAGTAGCTTTTATGTACCAACTAATAGCACTACAGCCAAAAATCTATCTACACTCCCTGACACTGTGACTGTAGACGGTATAGGCAAGGATACTAACGGTAGATCCAACAACGGCATTGTTTATGGGCCACCTACTGGGACTGTTACTAGTTATAGCGACGCCTTGACTTACATCTCCCAATTAAAATATCCCAATGGACGATTAATAGATGATGGACTATTAGCCAGAGCTTTAGCCAAAACAGCCGCCAATCGTACCTTATCTGAGAAGTCAGCAATTGATGCTCAAATTTGTGGCTTACAAATTTTAGATGGCAGTATTACTGTAGCCGCTACTCCTCCGATTCCCCACGGTGCGATTCGAGAAACTGCCTTTTTAGATGCCAGACAAATTAAAACCATTCATAAATCAACAACAACAACACCTGATTTCGATCTAGACAAAAAAGATCGAGAACCACAGGAAATCCGCGCCACAGTCTTAGATCTCAATCAATTACGGATAACAACCATAGGTTCGGGGCCTGCAAGTACACAAGAATACTTACTACCAAATAGCGGAATTATCTATGCTTCTCGTGATGATGCGCTGCCAGATTGGAGTGCTGTAAGTAATATAAATTCACCAACAGAATCAGAAAAGCGAATCAGTGCAGTAGACCATAGACTTGACGCTAATCGCCGACCCAATGCCATTATGTTAGTCAATGGTCAAAAGTTGTGGCGTGACGATGACTATCGCGATGTAGAGAAGGGGCTTATTTTAGCTACGAATTTGCCTGTATATATTGATGGCAACTTTAATTTGCATGGTGATTTTAGTGGCGATACTCAAGAGGAATTCACCAACGAACTCACATCTACTTGGGACAACTTCTATAACCGTACCAAAGCTCAACTCAATCCTAACTTTGCCTGTCGCAAAAATGACTCTAGATTGCCTAACTGTACTGTTGGCGACGAATGGCGACCAGCAGCTGTATTAGCAGATGCAATAACTATCCTTTCGGATAACTATAGATTAGGCTACCGCAATGAGGGAGACTATGATTGGAAGCCTGATGCTTCTACCATTACAGGGACAACAATAGAAACCTATTTCTCCAAAACTAACAGTTACGTACCTGTAGCTAGATGGCGCGATCCTAGCACTAACTTACCCAAAGATTTGGACACCACAAAAACTGGATTCCAGGGTAGTTCTTACTTCAATAACTTTGTTACCCCCGTGGCGCTACAAATACCACCAGGGTCGTATTTAACAGAGGTTTGCCCTGTACAAAATATCACGAATGGTCAAGGGACAGCGAATGGAGTCACAGTCAATGTAGCAACATTCTGTAGCAATCCTAAAAACTGGACTATTCAGACTTCCTGTAGTGATAACGGCGGTGGAAATACTTATCTGAATGATAAGATTGTGGGCAAGAATGGAAACCCTAGTAATAGTAGAATCAAAACCGGATATTTATTTGACGATCCTGCGGCTTTTGCAGCAGATAATAATACAGGCCCCAAGTGTTTTGATAGTAATGCTCCTCGCAGATTAGCTTTAATCCGAAATAACACTACTGGAGTACCTATACAGCCTCTGCAAGTTTTAGGAGTTGAGACGGGGGGGAAAGTCCAAATTTTTAATTTCGGGTCAACAAAATCAGTATCTGTGTCAGGTGTAACAGGTTCAGTGGCAAATCAAACACTAATGGGGCCGCCCAATGATGCCTTCATGCCTTGGTTAAAGCCAATAACCACTGCCGGCGCGATCACAGGTATGCAACCAGTTTTACAACTTGACCAACCCTTTGCTAGCCCTGCTGATCCTAATAACACTACCCAGATCACTGGTACACAAGACGGTAATTGGTTACAAGATGCTACCGACACTACTTTTAATGTGATTATGGCGGCGGGAGACGTTCCCGGTCGTCCTTCAGAACATGGTGGTGGTTTACACAACTTTCCCCGCTTATTAGAAAACTGGGAACCAGGTACTCTTCAGACAACTAGAATTAATGGTTCGTTTATGCAAATTGGTCGCAGTGCCTATGCCAGCGCTCCATTTTTTACGTCATTGGATAACACCAATATATATGCCAACAATAATACTAACGGCAAACTCCCTTACTACCGACCTTCAAGAAGACAATGGGGTTATGATGTTGCTTTGCTATCGCAGTCACCAGATTTATTTGCGCTGAAACTGGTGAGAATCCCAACAGATAGACCAGATGAGTATTATCGGGAAGTTGGGCGCGATGATACTTGGGTACAAAACTTACTGTGTGCCAAAAAGGTCGATGGCGATACAGATCCTAGCAATGATACTTATGCTATTGCTGGCAGTCAACGTCCTAGTAGCTGTCAATCGTAGCTGTAAGGTGGGCTTTGCCCACCCTACAAACCACTAAAAGTGAGCAACAAAATAATTATGATGTTAAAGTACCCAATACCACCAACATCTCGAGAGTCTGGATTTACCATTATTGAATCCCTGATTGCAATGGTGGTTGTTGCAATATTAATGGTAGCGATCGCACCGGTAATTGTCTTCTCTACTGCAACTCGCGTCCAATCTCGACGTATTGAGTTAGCTACCCAAGCTGCGAAAACATATATAGAAGGAGTGCGAACAGGAGCGATTCTTGTTGATAATGCTGCATTACAAGTTGATACAACTACCTATACTTCCATAAATGCATTTCCTGCACCAGCAGTAGGCGCTTTAACTTGCAGCAATAATAGTTACTGCTCCGCTCCGGCTGCCAATTTATATTGTATAGATGGAGACAATAATGGTAGCTGTACCACAAATAATAGTAAAGACTTTGTAATTCAGGCGTTTCGCTACAATAAAAACTCCACTAATCCTACTACTGGTTATCTTTTAGGAGTCAGAGTTTACCGAGCAGATGGCTTTACCAATGATGGTAGTTTGCAGAAAGCACCGGCAAAGCAAAAAACTGTGACTGGGGGGTTAGGCGAACGCAAAACACCTTTAGTAGAAATGATCTCAGAAATCAGCAGCCAAACAGGCTCATTTAATGATTTGTGCAATCGCTTGAAAACAGGTACTACTGGTACTAATAACAGTTGTAACTAACTTATTGTTGGGTGTCTGTCCTAGCGTGAAATGGGCATTGGGCATAGGGCATGGGGCATGGGAAAGACAGATTTTTCTGTTTGGTTGTGGGTTTTTTCCATGATTGACTGGCAAGAAATTTACATCTTCTATAAGTAAAAAGATATAAGTTTATGCTCTGTCTTACCAGTTAGGTTAATTCACACCATATCTAATAAACAAAATCCCCAACTTTTGTAATCAGTAATCGGGAATTTGGAAGAAGCAAATCTCATCATTTAAATAAGATTTAAATAAGTCGTTGAAAAAAAATAAACTATGTACCTTGAGTAAAGTGGCATGAAACCCTTACCAATGACAAATGACAAAACTCGCCAGTTTTATTTAATTACGCAGACCTAATTAATTCACATAATTAGTATCAATTGTTGTTTATAGATAAAAAGAGAAAATATATCAAATGAATCTTATCAAATTTTTACTGATTAAATATAAAAATAGACCAACAGTGATTCGAGATGATGGTTTTACCCTCATAGAATTACTAGTAGCTAGCATTGTAGCAGTGCTAGTGATTACGCCTCTGTTTGGATTTATGATCAACATTGTAAATACAGACCGACAAGAACAAGCCAAAGGTAGCTCAGAACAGGAAATTCAGTCAGCAATAGATTATATTGCCCGCGATTTACAGCAAGCAATTTATATTTATAATGAGGCTGGTGTAGATGCTATTAAAGCCCAATTACCTAGTCCTAATGATGCCAATCTGGTTCCGGTACTTGTGTTTTGGAAGCGTGAGTTTATCAATGGCGTACTCACCGCAGCTGATAACAATAAAGATGATACTTTTGTTTACTCATTAGTTGCTTACTATTTGATTAAGGATGATAGTGCACCTTGGTCTAAAGCAGCTCGCATTGCTAGATGGCAAATTCGCGATGGGGTAAAACTTTCTAGTGGTGTTTCTTGCTCAGGCTATACAGACAAGTATGTTAGCGGTTATTGTCCAAGTACTGGTTATGCGCCCTTTAAGCTAGAAGGGGTTGGGACTTTGGCACAGAAAATGAATAGTTGGACGCGACTTAGCTCTTACACGACAACGGTTAACAATGTGCCAACTACAACCAATGTTAGTTATCAAGGTGCTCCTTTCGTGTTAATAGACTACATCGACCAGACTACCACCGGCGCACCTGCTGCAATCACCTGTCCCACCGGAACATCAAAAGTCACGCCTGCAAGTTTTAATACTAGAGCTACCGGACAAATGACTAGCTTTTATGCTTGTGTAGATACAACTAATACGGCTGCACAAGTATTCTTACGAGGTAATGCCTTAGCTAGGCTAAAAAGCAGCAACATCAATTACAGCAGTAGTCAAAAAAATTATTTCCCTGAAGTAACTGTACGGGTACAAGGACGAGGATTCTTGTTTACACAGTAAATGTTAGGTTAATTGACATCTATCAACTTGCACTAATATCCTTTAGTTCAATAATCAACTGGGAAATAAACTTTAAAAAAAGGAAAATATCTATCTGCTGTTTTGACAGATAAGAATTTAAATTTCGCTCAATAAACTACTAAACCAGATTAATCTCTGCAAATTATATGAGTCAAGATACTTGGAAAATTTTCTCTAAATCAAAAGATGATGGTTTTACATTGTTAGAAGTTTTGGTAGTGGTATTTATGGTAGGAATTTTAGCAGCAATTTCATCTCCTGGTTGGCTTGGCTTTCTCAAGCGACAGCGTTTAAACAAGGCTAACGACATAGTTTTAGCTGCTTTACAAGAAGCACAACGAGAAGCTAAAAAAAATAAGCGGAATTACAGTGTGAGTTTTCAAACTAATAGCGGTATTCCCCAAATGTCTGTGTATTTTGGCTCTACACCCAAGTGGAGAAATTTAACCCAAGAATTAGGAATCAAATCAGGGGAAGTTATTGTGGGAACAAATTTAGATACAACAGCGAATACTGTCACATCCCCTGCTACTGTTGTTTTTAATAATTTAAGTACTGCCAAAACTGTTACTTTTGACTATATGGGTGCTTTGGCAGGTACTAGTCCTAGTACGGGTATTAAAATTGTTGTAGCAAATCCTCGGCCTGCAAACTCTACAAATCCTAGCAATAGCAAACGATGCGTAATTATAGAAACTTTAATTGGGGGAATGCGGACTGCTAAAGATAGTGACTGTAATTGAGTTAATTGTGTGCTAATCAAAATAAAAAATAAGTATAAACACTGAACTATGAAAAATATATTAAGTAGAGAATGAAGGCAGAGTATAGAAACATGTTGGTTCAGAAAAATGGAGTTAACAAAGCAATTTAAAGAGCTTTTGCCTAAAAGTATTGCTGAACTTTTTAGTGAATATAAAATAATTTATAGAACCTACTATCACTGGCTTGATAAAAAAGATGTTACTGGAATTATTATTATTATTTCATACATCATTAGAATCACCATTGTAAATTTTTTTTTAGCTAGAAAGACAATTCTTTTTTATCCAGATAAGCCTTATCCAGGGACAGTAATATATAAAATATGTCTTCATTTAGGGTACTCTATAACCAATGACCCTACTAAAAAATTTGATTTGGCTTTTAAATGGCAGGATTCAACGTTTTCACAACCAGATAATTTTTTACAAAAACTAGCCGCTCGGACTGAAGTTTTCAATATTAATTGCAATGATATTAGCAAAAATCATGTTGATAAAATATTTAAAGATATTTTTGGCTATAGTTCTCTAGTTGATCCTTTTACATTTAAAGGGAAAATAGTTCGTAAATCTAACATGAATGCTACTCATGATGGCAAGATTATAGATGCCCCGTTAGAAGAAACTGAAAGTGGATACCTATATCAAAAATTGATTCATAACGAAGTAGATGAAAATTTTGTCCAGGATATAAGAGTAACTATTTTTAAGGATAAAATTACCTATTTAGCCCTTAAATACAGACCTATTCAAAATCGTTTTAATATAAAAAGTTATGCTAAAATCTCTGCGCCAGAAGAGATATTTACACAGGAAGAAATTAAAAAAATAATTAATTTTGCCCGCACAATAGGTCTGGATTATGGCGATTTAGATATTCTCAGAGATAGGGAAGACAATAAAATCTATATCATTGATGCTAATAATACACCTTGGGGACTGAATTCCGATCATATGTCGAAAAGCTTAGAAAAAATAGCACTAACCAAATTAAGCAAATCATTTAAGATAATATTTATAGATTCAAAGACTAATGCTTGTGCATAAGTTTCCATTGATAGTATTAAGCATCAGCTGTTAGGCATTTAAATTGTATGTTTTGCACTGAGGTTGTCAAAAATCCAGAGTCTAGAGTCAAAGGCTTGATCTCTATTTTGTCACTCTCAAAAAACAATAATCAAAGCCAAATTCTGAAATTTTGATTTCATCAAGCATTGAGAGGATGTTTGGCTTACTCATTCATCCGCAAATGGTATAACTTGGGATGATAGCATTCCCAGTCTGGGACTGGGAACGAGAGAATCTCTCACATCTGTATCTAAAAGAAATTTGGCGCTAAGTTTACACCGATGGTATTACTATGCGCCTACGAAAAATCTATATGTATCAAGATTTTCGTGAATTGCGATCGCCAGGGGAAATGTTTGCTATTTTCCCCCGAACCTCCCCATGAGAAAAAATCTCTCTGGCAACAGTACTGAGGAGGTAATGAGAGGATAAAATATGTAGCGGTTTTGCGGGAAATCGCGATTAGTAATGATTGAGGTTAATTCCAGCTTCTTTAGCCATTGCTTCTATACCTTTGATTTCCAAGGTTTTAATTGCTTTGGTAGATAGCTTGAGTTTAACCCAGCGATTTCCACTTGGCCACCAAACGCGCTTGATTTGCAAGTTAGCTTGCTGAAGGCGTTTAGTACGGCGGTGGGAGTGGGAAATTGCAAAGGCGTTATTTGCCTTTTTACCTGTTAGTTCGCAGCGACGAGACATAGCCTGTTTCTCCAGATTGCTATTTCAATACAACCTTTCTATTCTAAGAGGTTTGTGATGAAGATTTGGATCGGGAAATGGGAAAATAGATAAAATATCCCAATTATCAGGTTACCAGGATTGTTATCTTTCAGAACGGGAAACCCCCGCCCCGATAATTTGTCATGATTGATGCTACAGCATATTTCAGGTAAATGAGGTACGCGCTTCGGGGCATGGCAGTGCCAATGCCCCTACAATAAATGATTATCTGTACCTCACCAACTTATAATTCGCTGTAAGAGATTTACTTACTTACCTGTTCTGTGAGTTTAGTAAGTACTTCGTTTGACCGTTCGACAAAGGATTTCATCCCTTCAGCGTCAAATCCTTTTTGTGACATGAGGGCTAAATCGTAGACATGTTGGCAAATCATGTTCGCTAGTTGGGCGCTGGGAGATAAGCCCTCACCTTGAATAATGCTACCTTGACTGAGATTAGCTAAATTTTGAATTAGGGGGTGTGCGGTATTTACCAACAAAATATGATCTTCGGGGAATTCTGTGGTTTGCTGCTGCATCATGGCGTTCATTTCCCGCAAACGACGCAGAATTTCTGGTAGCAATACCACTGCTGGTGGAGTTCCTTGGGGATTATCCGATTTTAAAGCTTCGGTACGGATATTGACTTTGGGTTTGTTGAGGGCTTTCTCAAATAATTCTTTGATGACTTCACTCTTGGTTTTGTTGGTTGTCGGATCTACGATTTCCCCAGATTTATCTTGATCCAACAGGGTATTATCTAAGTCGGAATCTACACGGGTAAATTTAACATCGTTATATTCCCGTTCCAAGAAGTTGATGAAATGGGTATCAATGAAGGAGTCCATAAATAGGACTTCTAATCCTTGATTTTTGTGTAATTCTACGTATGTAGCTTGGGTCGCTTCATCGGTACAGTAGAATACTTTGTTTTCGTGGCGTTCTTTGTTACGTTCTAAGTACTCTTTGAGTGTGGTATAAGGTGTGCTGGTAGCTAAATTATCTTTGCTGGATGCAGATGGAGTCACATCTTGCCAAACATCGCCTTCAGCAGATTGTACTTCTACGGCTGGAGTATCTGCCGTTTTTTCAGCAACTTTTGCGGTAGTGCGGAAAACGATGATGTCTTCTACTTGTTTTTTAAACTTGTCATCGTTGAGTACGCCAAATTTAACAAAAGTGCCTAAGTCTTTCCAAGCGCTGATGTATTGTTCGCGGTTGTCGCGGTAAAGTTCCTTAAGGCGATCGCCTACTTTTTTGGCAATGTAGTCACCAATTTTGCGGACAGTGCGATCGCCTTGCAATGCACTCCGGGATACATTAAGGGGAATATCGGTACTATCAATTACCCCTCGCATGGGCATGAGGAACTGTGGGATAATTTCTTCACAGTTGTCACTGACAAACACTTGGTTACAAAATAGCTTAATCTGACCTTTTGTGACATCAACATCCGGTCTCATTTTGGGAAAATACAAAATCCCATTAATAATGAAGGGGTAGTCAGTGTTGAGATGTACCCAAAGTAGGGGTTCTTCTTGAAACGGATAGAGATAGCGATAGAACTCTAAATAATCTTCTTTGCTGAGGTTATTTGGAGATTCCCGCCAAGGTGCTTTTTGTCTATTTAAGACTTCACCATCCAGTTTGATGGGTACTGGCATGAAGTCGCAATAAGTTTTAACAAGATTTTTGATTCGTGATGATTCTAAATACTCTTCTTCTTCCGCTTGCAGGGTGAGGGTAATGGTAGTACCGCGAGTTGTGCGGGATGATTCATCTAAGGTGAACTCTGGGGAACCATCACAACTCCAATGTACTGCTTGCGCTCCTTCTTGGTAGGAGAGGGTATCGATTTCGACTTTTTGCGCCACCATGAAGGAGGAGTAAAAACCTAGACCGAAGTGACCGATGATCGGCTGATCTGATTTTCCTTCATATTTGTGAATAAATTCTTCCGCACTAGAGAAAGCAACCTGATTGATATATTTTTTTACTTCCTCTGTTGTCATGCCGATACCATTATCGGAGATAGAGAGGGTTTTGTTGTTTTTATCTATGGCTATTTCAATTTCTGGTTCGCCAATCTCTCCCGCATAGTCTCCGGCGCGGGATACCATTTTTAGCTTTTGAATTGCGTCTACAGCGTTTGATACCAGTTCCCGCAGAAAGATTTGATGATCTGAGTACAGGGATTTCTTGATGATGGGAAAAATATTCTCAGTATGAATACTGATAGTGCCTTGTTCTAGCATGTTGGGTAATCTTCAATGCAAGGATCTAAATGATGAATATAGCAAATACAACTCACCCCTCTGCTTCTAGGAGCGATCCGGAAAATGGATCAGGGGATGATACCAATTAGGATTTTAAATGTATAACTTAGGCGATCGCTTGTTTTTTCAGCATTGTTTCCCCCATACTGAGATGCGGATTTCCCTACCCTAGAGCAAGAATAAGCATGTTAACCATTGAATTTGCACATTGAGACGGTAGGGGAGCAAGGAGCAAGGGAGAGGGTTTGCAGCTTTCACAAGCATAAAAATTGAGCAATTGAAATGATGATTAGCTTATTCAATCTGCTGTTAGTATGATTTCTTGTTCGTGTTATGATTTGGCGATCGCCAAACTAGAAAGTAACCAGAGAATTCCCCCAGCTAGCAAGACACAGACAATTCCTGCTACACCTGCTAGGGGTTTTTTGTTTTTACCCGTAAACAATTCGGATACTTTACCTGTGTAGGTAATTAGTTCTGCTGTGTCTAAAGTAGCGATCGCCCATACCCAACCAGCATGTAATCCCCAAGCTATACCTAAATTACCGCCATCAACTAACCTCGCCAATACCAACACCATCCCCATTAGCCACAGTCCTGGGAGTTGGGGAATGGTTTCTTTTTGTTCCCAAACTAAATGCAGCAGGGCAAAAATGACGCTAGAAATGACTGCTGCTAACCAAATTGGGTATTGTTGAGTTAACTCTGTGATTAAGAAGCCGCGAAAAATTAATTCTTCGATAGCACCTACTAATAAGGCTATCAAGGGAATTGGTAGTAAGTTGGCTAGTACTAACTTGTTATTTTCTGTTTGCCATTGGCACCAACCTAGCAAGAATTGTCCAGCAAAGACAATAGCTAGGCTAATTACTCCTAAGCCAAAGCCAAAAAGTAAAGAAGTGAAAAGGGAAAGATTAACAACCAAGCCATAATTAGCGAAAGATCCTCCAGCGAGAGAATTCATACCCCATAAAATCAATGGTGCTAATAAATACAGGGGTATTAATAAGGGTAGCTTTTGTTCGGGTTGTAAACTTTTACCAGGTTGCCATTTAAGTGCGATCGCTATTACTACTGCTATTGGTAACCAACACAATACCCACAAGCTAAAAAAAGCCATCACTACAACTAATACTGGTGCATCTTTGAGAAATACCAGTAGAGTGTCGGCTGATGGCTGCAACAATGTGATAAAAATAGGCACAAAAAACACGACTAACTTCTTGCAACAATAGATTTCTTGATTTTAATCAAGACTCTAATAAAATTAGTCACTTATGCAAGAGGTATAATCGTATTTTTTCCGATACGACAAGTTTTCCAACGACAGTGGTCAGTTTGTTATGTTGCTAGAGATAAGTTATTCAGCATTAGCTTTAACCTATCCCTATCATCAAAACAACTTAATCTTCGTCGTCTTCTAAATCTTCTTCGTCTAAATCGTCAACATCTAAATCTGCTGAGGTTAATTTTTTGTCACTTTCACCAAGTTGAATCAAGTGAATGTGCTTGTATCCTAAGCGGATTTCAAATTCATCACCTGGTTTTAAGCCCATTGCTTTGGTGTATGTAGCACCAATGACAATTTGACCATTTTGATGAACGCTAACTCGATATGTCGGTTCGCGACCCCGGCCATCTTTGGGTGCTTCTGGGCTGAGAGGAATTCCTCTAGCAGATAGCAAAGCGTCATAAAAATCGGTGAGATTAACACGAACTTGATTATTCTTAGTGACCGTGTAATAGCCGCACTGCTTTGCTCGTTCTCGACGTGGTAAATTGGAAAGCTCTTTCACTTTAGCAAGCAATGCTTTTCCGGTTAATGGTGCGGTTGCAGTTTCAGTCATTATGCTCAAAATTTCCTTAATTTCTCCAAACTAACAAACGGTATCTTCTGCCAGAATTTAGCCTTTTAGCATCTGCACAGAGCCAATCTGGTCATGACATTTTTGGGTAAATTCCTGCTGCTATGAGTAAGCCCAAGCACCTCTTTTATGGTTGCCCATAAATAGATTGGAGGCCCTGGTAATCGCAGGCATTAATTTTGGTGATTTTACGTCACTTTTAACCAGGATTCGCCAACGAAAATGAAATTATTTTTTCTTTTGGCGCTAATGTAGCGGTGTAACTTTAAGCCACCTTTACAAATTTTGTGGGTTGTACTGCAATCAGTCCAATAGACCAATAAATTGCAGATTTTCCACTATCAATGCTTGCCATTATTGCCCTTAAGTTATAGGGTTTACCCTAATATTACTCTGAGGCTTTAGACAGCATGAGATTTGAATATGGTCATACAGGCATACACCCTTTTGGCCTGCTAGTAGAGACGTAAAATTTCTTGTCTCTACATTACGAGATCAACAAAGCAGTAGTAGCCGCGCTTATACGGCTCTTGATACTGGTTTTGTTCCTGCGTAATTTTATATTAAATACTAGCATGGACTAATAATAGCAAAATAGTTGTTTTATTTATAATTAAACTTACTGGTAAATTTTTATGGAAATCTCTTAGCTCCAGGAATTAAAAAACGATGAGGATTTTTCTTGCGCTTGATTGGGGTTATGAGGATTGTAGCCGTGGTTTTCTCAAAATTACTTTAATTTAGACTGTGAGTTTTGACAAGTGAGTTTATCTCAGATTTCCTTGATTGTGAAGACACAAAAAGTTATGAGGATGTCCCTCCCTATTATTAGACAACGGACAAAAAGCAGGCAGAGGATTCTTTTCGTCTGTCTAGGGGAAGATTAGTTTTTCTCCATCTGTCTATTGCATTATTGCCACTACTAGATGTTGATTATGGCTGTCACAGTTATAAATCTACAAAAAGTTCGCAATTCATAACCTTTTGAGCTATCTATACTCTCAGGTCGTGACTGCTGTTGACATTAAGATGTAGTGCTAACCTCAGGTAGATTTCGTTTGTTAATTTTTGCTAGGACGGTAATTTACACAAGTCCATCTGTGGCTAATCATTTCTCACCTATGCTGCCAAACAGGTCAATCAAATGTAAAGCAGTAATAATTTTTTTGATGTAGGCTCAAGAGAACTAGACAAATATTACCTGCCTGACCTAAAAAACGAAAATCTTAATGGTTATCCTCAAACTAGTAGAACTCTCAAGTAAGTCAAAAGTCACTGATTCACAAGTCAAAAGACTTTGATTCTCGGCTCTAGTCAGGTTTTAAATGGTGGGCTGATTGACGTGCTTGCTGTAGTGGTACTTCTGTGTCTGATGCAAAATATCTTGCGGAAAACTAAGCTAGAGGTAGCTGCAAAATTGATCATACTTTGGGATCGCTCAGTATCAGGGCAAAGACAAAAACTTATATTTTAGTATTTTGAGGTATTTGTAGGGATGACTCGATTGCTGGGTTACTGTACTAGAATCAGTAGGTCTTTAATCATCAGCCTATTAACATCTAGTTCTCATCCAGGGCAACAAGAGTATAGCCGATTTTTCACAGTCACCTGTCTGTAGTTGAAGTTGCTCAGGTAGGTAGGAGAATTTAAAAATTTTGGTTGGTAATATATGGAAGTTCTGTTTAAGGTTATTCGCCAGCAACACAATTCGTCTCCTGTTTTACAAACTTACCTTTTAGAGGTAGAACCAGGCAATACCATATTGGATTGTCTCAATCGGATTAAATGGGAGCAAGATGGCACTTTAGCGTATCGCAAAAATTGTCGCAATACAATTTGTGGTAGCTGTGCGATGCGAATTAATGGACGCTCGGCTTTAGCTTGTAAGGAAAATGTTGGCAGTGAAATTAGCAGATTACAAAAAATGCGATCGCCTGCGTTTTCTGACAATACCATTCCCGAAATCACGATCGCTCCTCTGGGAAATATGCCAGTCATTAAGGATTTAGTTGTGGATATGAGCAGCTTCTGGAACAATTTAGAAGCGGTGACTCCTTATGTCAGCACAGCAGCCAGACAAGTCCCCGAAAGAGAATTTTTACAAACTCCCCAAGAGCGATCGCTGCTCGACCAAACTGGTAATTGTATTATGTGTGGTGCTTGCTACTCAGAATGCAATGCCCGGGAAGTTAACTCAGATTTTGTCGGCCCCCATGCACTCGCCAAAGCTTACCGAATGGTAGCTGACTCCCGCGACCAAGACACCGAAAATCGCCTAGAAAATTACAACGAAGGGACTAAAGGAGTGTGGGGTTGTACCCGTTGTTTGTACTGTGATTCTGTCTGTCCAATGGAAGTAGCACCACTAGAACAAATTACAAAAATTAAACAAGAAATTCTCACTCGCAAGCAAGCCAGCGATGGGCGCTCAATTCGTCACCGAAAAGTGTTAGTCGAACTTGTGAAAGAAGGCGGCTGGATCGATGAACGTAAATTTGGTTTACATGTTGTCGGCAATTATTTTCGCGATCTGCGCGGATTACTGAGTTTGGCACCTTTAGGTTTAAGAATGATCGCCAAAGGCAAATTCCCACTTTCCTTTGAATCTTCTGAAGGTACACAACAAGTGCGATCGCTCATTGAAGCTGTGCAGGAAACTGTAGAGGCTAGGGGCTAGGAAGATAAAGCAGGGGGCAGGGTGCAGGGGTACAAGGAATTTTAGATTTTAAATTTTAGATTTTAGATTCAAACCCAATCCAAAATCGCAAATCCAAAATCCAAAATTGAATTGCCCAATGCCCAATGCCCAATGCCCAATGCCCATTGATTCCCTCACCTTGGATCTTGAGGGACATTAATCGGTTGTCCGAAACGGTTATAAACAAAAATATCCCATTGCCCATTATTAGTAGTTTCAAAAGCAATTCTGGTACCATCAGCGCTAATCGTGGGATTGCGGACTTCTGCTTGCAAATTCGCAGTTAAGTTCCGCGATTGGCGTGTTTCGCGATCGTAGAGGACGATCGCCGATCGCCCTTGACGACTAGCAGCAAAAACTAGATAACGCCCGTCTTCAGATACGCTGGGATGAGATGCGATCGTATCTAAGGAATTTAAACCAGGTAAATCAACTAAATTACCAGTTATGCGATCGAATAAGTAAACATCTTGGCTACCCCGTCTGTCACTAGTAAAAACAATATATCTGCCAGCCATTTGCGGGTTTGATTCAGAGGCTAAACTGTTAAGACTGCGCCCACCTGGATCGAACGGGTAACTCAAAAGGCGGGGATAGCCAAAACAGCCAGTCAATAAACTTGCGCAGGCAATTACAGATATAAAAATAGATTTTTTCATATAGCAGTCATTAGTCATTAGTAAATCTTGACATACTCCCCAGCCTGAAGGCATGGGGATTCTGGGGTCAAACAGCAATTGCTGGCGTAGCCAGTCTGACATCACCTAACCCAACAGTCGATGCCCCGACTGCACAAATATTACGACTGGCGTTTTCATCTCTTCCATTAATTGACTGACAGGAAGGACAACGCCATTCTCTAAGGGACAAATCTAAACTCTCTAGAAGGTGCCCACAACTAGAACAAGTCTTGCTACTGGGATACCATTGGTCGATGAAAACAACCCTCTTTTTCTTGTTTTTGGCAACCCATTCTAGAATTTGAAGAAACTCACCAAAACCCAAATCTGATATCTTCCTACCCCAAAGCCGTTGCATTCCTTTGAGGTTGAGCGTTTCAAAACAGAGAATATCAAACTTGTCTGTTAACTCATGGGCTAACTTCCAAAACCAGTCCCGCCGACGATGAGAAATCTCCTCATATTTGCGGACTAAATTCTTCCTTGCTCGTTCTCTATTTGATGAGCCTTTTAACTTTTGAGAATGCTGCTTGCTGGCTTTTTTAATAGCATTGAGCGACTGCTGGAAAAATAGGGGAGATTCAATTTTGGAGCCGTCCGAGCAAGTGAGGAATGTCTTTAACCCAAAGTCAAAGCCAGCGATTTTACCTGTCTTCACTTCAACTTCTGGGTTGCGACAATCGTCAACAACCAAAACCATGAACAACTCACCTAATGGGGTGCGTTTAATAGTTAGGGTTTTGACTGTTCCCTCAATCTCTCTCGACCGACAAAATTGATAAACACGCAGGCCAATTTTTACGCTGTTCCCACCCAAAAACTTATAACCTGCTTGCTTGAGGGTGAAAGATTTGTATTTCTTAACCTTCTTAAACCCCGGTGGTCTTACTCCTGTTTTGTTGTGCTTAAAAAATAACTGGTAGGCTTTTTCGATGCGTTGACAAATATCTTGTACTGCCTGAGAGCCTACCGATTGCCACAGAGAATTACGCTTTCTCAATTTGGCAATATGTGACTGAAGTTTTGCGCTGGGTAAATGCTTGCCAAACATCCGATAGTACCGTTTATGTAGGGCAATGCAATGGTTATAAATCACCCCAGCAGCGTTAATTGTGCGTTTTAGATGTTTATTGCGCTTGTGTTGGTAGAGCTTAAACTTCAGTGTCTTCATGCTAATATTGTACTGCAATAATAAGTACAAAGCCATGACTAAAGTTCCTTTGACAATAAGAATTGAAGAATCAGAGATGAAGATTCTTAAAGCGTTTTGCGATCAAACTGGAAGAACTCAAACAGACGTTCTGAGGGAAGCGATCAGGAAGCTCAAGATCAAGCCGTGCTAGAAGCACGGGGCTTTAGACACAGTTTCTTGGTAAATAGTCTAGTAACTAATAACTCATATTTTTTCTAAAGTAAGCCAATAAAAATCAACCAAACTAGCTTAATAAAGCTTAATAAAATTGAAATCTTTACCAATGACCAATGACAAATGACCAATGACAATACATTACCTATGGTGCTGTAGGTGGTGGAGCGACAGTGGCACCATTAGGAATATCTAACTCAATATTTGGCCCCCGGTCGAGAACTTCAATGTCCCACTGACCACGGCTAGCGGTTTCAAATACTATGTAACGCCCGTCTGGGCTGATTCCTGGTTTTCTCACCCAGCCGCGATAAATTGGTGTCATAATTTGTGACTGTTGGGTAGCGCGATCGTAAAGAGCTACAACAGGTCTTCCTTGGTCGCTAGTTAAATAAGCAATATAACGTCCTGTATAGCTCAGGCTAGGACTTTCAGCAATAGTTTCCGGTCTATTTAAGCCTGGAGTCTGTATAAAACTTTGCCTTTCTAAGTCGTATACTAAAATTTGGTGACTGCCATTGCGATTAGAAACAAACCCTAAAAACCGCCCATTGCCACTCAAACTTGGTTGCTCTTCTGTGTAGCGACTGTTGAGAGAAGTAGGGCCAATTGGTATGTTACCGGAACTGCAAGATCCAAGCACAGTTGCCAAGCTAAAAACTAGGCTCCAATGAATCGGTCTTTGGAGCCAAAATACTGGTGTAACTTTTTTCACCTCACCTTATTTCCATCGCCCCTGACAGTTTTAAATATCATCAAAATTGTTGGAATCATCAGAATTTACATCTGGTCGTTCCAGAGGTTTATATTCTACGTAATCAGTTGGTATCGCCTCATCATCATTACGTTCTCTGCGTGGAGCTGAATCGGTAGCTGGACGGCGTCTCCTTGGTCTGGGTGTGACATCTTCATCACGGGGTTCGGAACGCTGTGGTCGGTTATTTGGACGACGAGAAGGTTTTCTGACTTCTGATTCCGAACTGTCCCAATCATCAACTTCTCTCGAAGCCGAACCCCAGTCTTCTTGTTCCAAAGTATCTGCGGGACGGCTCACAGAACGCCCAGAATTACGGCGTCGGCTTCTATCCCCTGAATCTTGTTTGTCACTACTACTAGGACGTTCTGAACGTCGGGGAGATGAATCTGTGTAGTAATCATCACGCGAGGAACGCTCTTCTCTGCTAGCTCTAATTCGGGGACGTACAGGGCGTTCTTCTTCCTCATAAGGTAGGGGATCTAAATCATCATCCACCTCAGCTTGATACCCTTGTCTTCGCCGCCTGTCATAAGTATATTTATTGCTGACCTCTCGCTCTTCATCCACAATTGGAGTATTGCGCTTGGCTTGTTGAGTCGCAATACTACGCAAGCGAATACTTTCGACGGCAAAAAATACAGTTGTACCCACTAAAAGTAGCTGACCAAATTGCAAAATTGGGTCTAGTCGCCAACCTTGGAAAATTAAAATAAAGCCGCAAAGTAAGCCTACTGCTGCAAAAAATATATCTTGATCTCGAGACAGCTCAGGACGCACAGTCCGCAAAAAATACAGTGCTGCCCCAGACACAGCCAGGAAAATTCCTAGAATACTGGCTGAGTTTGTCCCAAAATTTACCTGAGCCAGAATACTGACTGAGTTCAGCCCAAAATTTATCATTGATCTATATCCCAATATCAAATCTATGTTAGCGAGTCACAATTAAAATCACTACTCTAATTAGGCACAATAATATTTAAGCTTCAAAGCATCAGGTAAAGAAGCTTTGAAGCTATTCACCACAAGCTAAACAATTTTGTGTCTGTCAGCTAAGTATACCCTGTCTCTTGTAAGAGAAATTGCTGTGTACGCTGCAATTAGGTATATAGCTAACAGACCAGCAGTTATCAGAGTCAAACTGACTCCTGCCAAGATTATGAACGTTGGATTTTATCTTTTTGGCTAATGAAAATCAAACCAACTGTCGCTGGAATAACGACAATCACAGCACCCCAAAACAGACTCCAAAGAAAATTTGCTAAAGCAGGTGTCATAGTTCTCAACCATTTTTTACATACTTCATCATAATTCTAATGGTGTATCAGTTCCTTGAGAAGGCACTAGATCGTGAGATACAACACACCAGTCCCCTGGTAAATGATGAACTGAACGCTCGCATATATTTACTTTTCAATGCTTCAAAGGAAGTGACAGCATTTGGTTAAAATTATAGAGAGTGCTTTACAATGCTTAAAATTTTTCCAATCTCGCCCAGGTTTTTTCTGCGTTCACAGATAGTACTTCAAACTAATGACTGGTGTTAACCTAATTACTTGGATTCTCAATCCTTTATTGGGATTGATGATATTTTTGTTCATTTTTCGCATCATTCTCACTTGGTATCCGCAAGTGGATCTAAATCGGTTCCCCACTAATCTTGTAGCTTGGCCTACCGAACCCTTTTTAGCATTGTTGCGAAAGCTAGTACCACCCATCGGTGGAGTAGATATTACCCCGATTATTTGGGTCGGGATTTTCAGTTTGCTACGGGAAATTCTCCTTGGTCAGCAAGGATTACTTACCATGATGTCGCGTGTAAGTTAGAAATTGGGCATGGGGGAGGCAGTGCGTTGGACGGGTTTCCCGGCTTGAAGCAACTGCCGTCATTGGGCAGGGCGCATTGAGGATTTGTTTTGCTTTTCCCCTAGTGCCTTATCCCTAGCCCCTAGCTCCTTAGCTTTTTAACTCTTGTACAAAATTAGTGTAGACATTACCTTGCAAGAACTGTGGGGTTTCCATAATTCTTTGATGAAAGCCAATAGTGGTAGGCAATCCGGTGATAGCACACTCCCGTAAGGCGCGTTTCATGCGGTTAATGGCGGTGGGACGGTCGGGGCCCCAAACAATTAACTTACCAATGAGAGAGTCGTAGTAAGGGGGGATTTGGTAATCGGTGTAAACATGAGAATCGATGCGCACGCCCGGGCCACCTGGTGGAAGATAGCCGCTAATGCGTCCGGGAGAAGGACGGAAATCATGATCTGGGTCTTCGGCGTTAATTCGGCATTCAATTGCATGACCTTGTAACACTACTTGGTCTTGAGTCAGCTTAAGTCTTTCTCCTTGAGCGATGCGAATTTGTTCGGCAACCAAATCTACTCCTGTAATCATCTCTGTTACAGGATGCTCAACTTGAATCCGGGTATTCATTTCCATGAAGTAGAATTTACCCGATTTATCTAAAAGAAATTCAATAGTGCCTGCCCCAGTATAGTTAATATACTGGGCAGCTTTGATCGCTGCTTGTCCCATTTTCTCCCGCAGTTCGGGGTCAATAGCAGGGCTAGGAGCTTCTTCCAACAGCTTTTGATTGCGTCGCTGAATTGAGCAGTCGCGTTCGCCTAAATGAATGACGTTGCCGTAATTATCTGCCAAAATTTGAAATTCAATATGGCGTGGACGCTCAATAAATTTTTCTATATAAACGCCAGAGTTGCCAAAGGCTGCACCAGCTTCTCCTTGCGCTGCCAGGAAGAGTTTCACGAAGTCGCTTTCACAAGTGACTAGGCGCATACCCCGGCCGCCACCACCTGCTGTGGCTTTAATCATCACCGGATAGCCAATTTCTTTGGCTAGTGCTAATCCTTCTTGCTCAGATTCTACTAAACCATCACTACCCGGTACTGTAGGTACACCAGCTTTTTGCATGGTTTCTTTGGCTGTGGATTTGTCACCCATTAAGCGGATGGCTTCGGGGGTGGGGCCAATAAAGGCAATATGATGGTCGGCACATATTTCGGCAAACCGGGCATTTTCAGCTAGGAAGCCATATCCAGGATGAATGGCGGTAGCATTCCGGGTTAAGGCGGCAGCAATAATGTTGGGAATGTTCAAATAACTTTTACTGCTGGCAGGTTCGCCAATACAAACCGCTTCATCGGCAAGTTGTACATGTAGCGCATTACGGTCAACAGTGGAGTGAACAGCAACTGTTGCAATTCCCATTTCCTCACAGGCTCGGAGAATACGAAGGGCGATTTCTCCCCGATTGGCAATTAATATTTTGTCAAACTTCATTTTTTAGCTTCGATATCTGTACCAGTAGATTGACATTCTCTCCCATTCAACTTGCAACAATGCTTTCCGCCTTATTTCAAATTATGACAGGAGATTCCCCAACCTCTTCCCAAAAAGGTGCATAAACCCTCAGAGTAGTTTCCCCAAGGGCAGGATTTGGCTGAGTCCGCCTACGGGGTTTAACTAGATTAACAATATTGCTACTGTTAGTCTCTTGCATTTACCTGAACTAGGTTTGTGCAAGCTTACCCTGCATCCCACGTTGGCTTACCTTTTTTAATATCTCTCGTGATGTGACTATATTTCTGTCCATCTGATATCCACTAACAGAAAATTTATGCTATATTCTATGTTCAGTGATAAAACCGTGCGGATGTGGCGGAATTGGTATACGCGCACGCTTGAGGTGCGTGTGGCTTTGCCTTGCGAGTTCGAGTCTCGCCATCCGCATTTTTAGTGCATAGTCAAAAGTCAAAGGTCAATAGTCAAGGGTGAAAAACCGGAGCCTATTGGCTTTTGTTGTTTGTCATTGGTCATTTGTCATTTGTCATTTGTCATTGGTTTTGACTATGGACTCTTGACTCTGGACTATTGACTATTGACAAGCCTATTATAGAAATAGATGAACTTTTGTAAAGAACATTGACTGCAATCTTTAAACCGACAGACAACTTAACATTGCCAGCAGCATGGCATCGTCTGACTCCGATTTGGCAAGGTGGTGAGGATGTCATTAAGCAAAGTTTACCGCATTCAAAGCTGGCTCCTACTTGGCAAATGCTACTTTTGGGTGATGGTTCGCCAACACGCCATTTAGAATTGCTCACGGGCGAGCCGACGGAAGTAGATGTGATTGATATGTCATTGATTGGTATGGATGCGGATGCTGCTCCTGATTTGATTCAAGCTGTACCTGGCCCGAGGTTGAGGCGACAGGTTTGGCTGCGGACTGCTTCTGGTCAGCGATTGGCTTATGCTACTTCTTGGTGGGAAGCTAGTCATGTAGATGAGTATTTGCAAAACCGTTCATTACCGATTTGGGCTAGTTTAGCGCGGCTGCGGACTGAGTTGTATCGGGATGTACAGGGAATTTACTATGGCTATTCGCCTGCTTTAGAGTCTGGTTTTGGGGTGAAAGGGCCTTTTTGGGGTCGCCATTATTTGTTTTGGCATCACGGACAGCCTTTGACATTAATATATGAAGTTTTTTCGCCTTATTTAACTAAATACTTAGGGCCGATGCAGCTAAATTCTAGCGATCGCTAATCACCTACAATTACAAGCATCAGGTTTTTCTGGAAAGGTCTACTACTCTTTCTCAGATACAAGGTTGGGTTGAAGGTAGAAACCGAAGGTGGCTTCCCGCAGAGTATTGAAACCCAACAAAGTATGAAAAATGTTGGGTTTCGTTCCTCAACCCAACCTACTAGCGCGTCTAATCTAATTTGTTGGGTTAAGTAATTAATTATCATGATTGCATTTTAGTTTTTGAACTTGATGAACACAACATTTTAGAATTGCCACGCTACTACACTGATAAAATCAATTACGGTGTGAGAAAATCTAAATGGTCGCCTGGTAAGGAACGTAACTCTTCTACTTTTCCTTCCATTTTCAATTTTCCCTTTTCCAAGAAAATAATCCAGTCGGCACGCTCAATTACCCTGGGACGGTGGCTGATAATAATTGTAGTTTTGCCTGTTCTGTAAAATAGCAGTCTATCTAAAATTTCTGATTCACTACTGGGGTCAAGTCCGGCTGTAGATTCATCTAAAATTAGTAGGGGTGGATTATGAACTATGGCGCGCGCTAGTGCTAGTCTTTGTCTTTGTCCACCAGAAATATTAGCGCCAAATTCTCCTAAAACTGTTTGATATGTGTCAGGTAATTTACTAATAAATTCGTCAGCGAGGGTAATTTGACAGGCGTTGACAATTTCTTCAAAACTGACATTTGGAGAACCTAAGCGGAAGTTTTCAATAATTGAGCGACTCCAAAAATGAGCATCTTGGGGGACTAGAACTACTTGTTGTCGTAATGATTCTAAAGATAAATCTTGCTGGTTATAAATGCCATAGCGAATATTGCCAGATTGCACTGTATGTAAACCAGCAATTAATTTGGCTAAGGTACTTTTACCACAACCTGATTTGCCAATTAAGGCAATAACTTTACCCCCTGGAATGGTGACGGAAAAATCTTCTAATAAGTCTACTCTACCAGCATAATAAAAGTTCAATTTGCTACAGATAATATCTGTATTATCGGAAATGTTTGCCCAAGGTTTCTGTGTATCTAAAGAAGCTTCAGGGGTACTGTCTATCACTTCTTGAATGCGGCTATGAGCAGTTTGTACCTGGGCAAATTCATCGACAACATCGATAATAAAACTAAATAAGCCAGTAACATTACTAGTCAGGCTTGAAAATGCTAGTAATTGACCTATAGTTAATTCTTTACTAATGACAAGTTGACTACCAAATAATAATAGAACTGTACTGCCAATATTAGCAACGAGTCCAGAAAATTTTTGGTTAATAATTTCAATTTGGATGGTTGTTAAAGATAATTTAGTCAACCGCGTAAATCGGCTTTGTAATTCTTCCCAAAACTGTGCCGCACTCGTAGTAGTTTTCAGGGTTAATGCACCTTTAAAAATTTCTACTAACACACCTTGATTTTCAGCATCTAAAACCATGTATTTACGGGTTTTTTGTTGCACAATAGGTAGAAATACAATTGTACTAATGCTCATTAAAAAGACAATTATTAAAGAAAATAATGCTAATTTCCAACTGTAATAAAACATTAAACACAAGCAGACTATAGCCATAAATAATTTGGTAGGAAAGCCAATTACTGCTTGGGCGATAAAACTATTAATTTTTTCAATATCTCTGACTCTGCTTGATACTTCGCCACTACGACGGGCTTCATAGTATTTCAAAGGTAAATTTAAGATTTTTTGCCCAAATTCTAACATCAGCTTTAACTGTAAGCGTTGAGCAAAATTAGCAATCAGGATATTTTGCACTAACTCTAAGCTACTGTTAACAATGTGCATTACAATTACTGCTAATACTACAGATATTAGCAAATCGTAATCGCGGCGGACTAACACATCATCAGTAAGAATCTGCACCAGGAAAGGAGAGGCTAAAGAAAGTAAGCCGATTAATTGGGAAATTACCAAGGCTTCTATAATCACACCTCGGTGTGGCAAAATACCCTGAATAAACTTTTCAAAAGTATTAACTTTGTCATCTGGTTCTGCAAAAAAACGATTTGCATCTGGTTGGAGTAATAAAACGACTCCATTTTGCCAACCCTCAATTAGTTCCTGCTGAGACAGATAACGAATACCTATTGCGGGATCGCCAATAATATATTGTTTACCACGCTGTCCATACAAAACTACCCAATGATATCCTTGCCAATGGATAATCGCAGGTAGTGGCATTTTTGAGAGATTTTTGAGAAAATTTTCTGATGCTTTGCCAGTTCGAGTATAAAGACCTAAAGCTTCTGTACCACGTCTTAAACCTAGCAAAGTAGTTCCCAGTTGACCGCTACCTATAGCTTCGCGGATACGGTTTATAGTTAAGTTACGTCCATAAAATTTGAGAATAGACGCAACACAAGCTGCACCACAGTCTTCTTCACTGTGCTGCATTATAACTGGGTATTTCTTCATAGTTAAAATTTAGTTTTTATGTGGCGATTGATCCTAAAAATTAAATGATTATATAGCTGTTATATTTGATATTGTAATTTTTCATGTCAAGTTTTTAACTTGAGTGTAGTTGATATAGATAGTAGCAAGATAAAAACACTCAACAGACAGCTTTTTTCCCTAGCTCAACGAATGCAATAAACTTTCTTATATAATCGTAGCCGCGTTTTTTGGAAGTAGATTTTAATGAATTTTGATTAATAAATTTTTATTTTTAATATGTAAGAATCCAAAACCTAAACTAGTTAAGACATCAGCTGGCTGTAAATATTAGCTAAAAATATAGCTTTTACAACCAGCTAATGCTATTGTATGCATAAGCCATTAGATTAATAAGGCGATATAGAGTGCGGCTATCCCTATTAGCCGCGTCTCTTCCTCAAGCTTATGCGATCCATTTTCAATTACACCCAAGGGACTATTGGGACTGGCAAATCACAAAACATCCAAATTATTTTTTGTGGGATGGAATTTTTGTCTTTCCAAGGTAAGAATAAGACAAGATTCTTGCACCACAAAGTTAGATGATTGATTGTTGCTATACCCTTGCCTTGATTAATGGTGAGGATGGGGAGGCTCGTAAGGTTTATGTACTGGGGGCTGGGGTGCTGGATGCCATTTCCACCATTTCTTCTTCAAAAGCAAACCCAGTAACAAGAAAGTACCACCAGAAATTGTTGCTTGATTTTCATCAGACAATTCAGAAAGGCAGCTTTCGTCAATAGACAACAATTTATTTTCAGAGTCGATCATCATGATAAACTTCCTAATTTTGGAATGTTAATTTTGATGTTGATGAGCCTTTAAACATTTTTATTAATTACAGATTTTAGAAAATTTATCTGCAAATAAACAAAAATGTTTGCATAACATAAATTGCCAAAAGATTAAGCCAAAATGGCTATTTTTTTGAGCAATTACTGTTATTTCGTAAGCTCATGGCTATAAAACTACAGCATCTTCAAAAAAAAGTACAGTCTTTTTGAAGTTTTTAAATACCATGCTTTTAAGTAATAATTTAAGCATGATTTATTCAGCGATCATCGGCAGTCAACAATAAATATATATAGCGTTAATAATTGATTATTAAAGGATTCCGCAGGTTTGAATATTTATCTTTTCACTAGTGATATTTCAATTATCTAATGTTTGTTTTTATACATAAAAACACGTTTATTTGTTGTAAAAATAAAATATGAAATTTAATAAATTTTTGCCAACGATAAAAAAATATCCAGGATAATATATTTTTTTGTGATAGAAAAATAACGGTTCGCAAAGAAGAAATAATCTAAAGTTGTGATGTGGAAATGTGGGATTTTATTTGCAGGTACTTTAGTACTACAAATTAAGTGTGTGTAAAAATTTTGTTTAATTTTTTTAACTTATTGACTATATGATTAAATAACAAGTAGGCTGTACGACCATCACTTTTTGATGCCATAGTAGAAAAATTTTGCTAGATGGTTAGTCAAGAAAATAAATTTTGTTCCATATTTTTTAACCTATTGACTATATGCTTAAATAACAAAGAGGCTTTATCATCTCTGAGTTTTTGATGCAATAGCAGAGAAATGCTGTTTAATAGTTATTAAAAAAATAAATTTTTCATATCACAATATATGATTAGAGTTTTGCTGGTTGATGACCAACAAGCTGTGAGAGATTACTTAAGATCGTTGATTGAGAAAGAAACAGATCTTGAAGTAGTTGGTGTAGCAGATAATGGAAAGACTGCTATTACCAAAGTCGCTAATTTACAGCCGGATGTAGTGATTATCGATATGGTAATGCCGGAGATGGATGGGATTAATGCGACAAAGATTATTAGTGAAAGATTTCCTAAAACAAAAGTTTTGGTATTAAGTGGTTATGACAAGCATCAATATATCCAAGCATCGCTAAATGCGGGAGCAAGTGGTTATATACTCAAAGATGCATCGCCAGAAGAACTGAGAGATTCGATTCGTTTGGTTGAAAAAGGCTATACACAGTTAGCACCTGGTTTAATTAGTAAAATTATTCCGCAACAGCCAATATCGGATGGAGAAATTGTTAGTATTCAAAAAGTTTCGGATGTTCAGAGTTCAGGAATAGTTCTTCAAGAAAGTACTCCTACTTTCTTGGATGTAATTCAAACAGAGGAACTTTTACCGAATACAACTCGTTGGGTAGAAGTAGGAGGGCTGTTTTTAATTGCAACTGTTGCTACAGGGGTAATTTTATCTGCGGTGATTCAATATAAAGTAGTTGTGAAAGCACCTGCAAATGTCCGTCCATCTGGAGAAATACGTTTAGTACAAGCAGCACAAGAAGGAACTGTGACAAAGATTCTTGTGCAAGAAAATCAAGTGGTGAAAGCACAAGATATTATCGCCGTTATTGATGATAGCCAACTACAAATTAAAAAAAGTCAGTTGCTAGGTAATATTCAGCAGAATGAGATGCAACTGATGCAACTGGATGGTCAAATTCGGGCTGTGGATAGACAAATAGTAGCAGAAACAGAGCGTAATCAAAGAGCGATCGCATCGGCGACAGCAGATTTACAACGCACCCAAAGAGAACATCAGCAAACTACTGTATCAAGTAGCGGACAACTAGAAGAAGTTAAGGCGAATATTAAAATTGCTCAGGATGAATTACAAAAAGCCGAATTTGATTTTAAATCAATGCAAGCGAATTTGAAAGCCACAGAAGCAGCCTGGAAAGCGGCGAAACTGAAACGCGATCGCTATTTGAGTATTGCGACATCTGGCTCAATTTCTAAAAATCAATTGGAAGAGGTGGAATTAGCATTAGAGCAGCAACAACAATCGTTATTATCACAAAAAGCAAGTTTAGAAGCTCAAAAGCAAGTTATTGAAAGACAACAACAAGCTGTAGCAGCAGCTACTAGTAAATATAAACCAGCAGCCGCAGCAACTAATCCTAGTGATGCTATTCTGGCAATGGCTCAGGAAAAAATTGCCCAAGAACGTGCTGCAGGTGCAGGAAGTTTAGCAAGATTGAAGCAAGAAGAAAACAGTTTGAAGCAACGAAAACTGGAAATTCAAAATACAATTAACAGTGCAAAAAAAGACTTAGGACAAATAGAAAAACAACTGCAATTAACAGTAATTCGTTCTCCGGAGACAGGAACTATTTTGAAGTTAGAACTGCGAAATCCGCAGCAATTAGTACGCCCAGGAGAAGCGATCGCGCAAATAGCACCTTCTGAGGCTCCTTTGGTAGTCAAAGCTAATGTCAATGTCAAGGATATTAGCAAAGTAAAAGTTTGTAAATCGCCAAAAGTTGCTGATTGCCAAGAAGGTAAAGTGCAAATGCGAATTTCTGCTTATCCTTATCCAGATTACGGGATATTGCACGGTGCTGTGAGGAGTATTAGTGGGGATGTGATTGAACCTCAAAATAATGCTAGCGCTGCAACTGAAGCATATTATGAGGTGACTATTGAACCGGAAAAACTTTATTTAAAAAAAGGCGATCGCTCTTATCCTATTCAACCAGGAATGGAAGTAACGGCGGAAATTATTTCCCAAAAAGAAACTTTATTAACATTTATTCTGCGGAAAGCACGGTTGCTGACTAATTTATAGTTGAGTGTTGATTGTTGACTGTTGACTGTTGATTGTATGAAAAATACAGCGTATTTCAGGAAAATGAGGTACGCGCTTCGGGGCATGGCAGTGCCAGTGCCCCTACAATAGACGATAATCTGTACCTCACCAACTTGCAATCTGCTGTATCTAGTATCAGCGAGAAGACTGCAGCGATCGCGACTATTATTGAATGTCAGTCCCGCATCCGCGCCTGTTGTGGCTGTGTGGGACTTGTTTTTGTTGCAGATCAAAGTCTTCCTGTGGTTGCTCTGAAGCCTGATTTCATCAAAATACATCAATTTTTTATCGCGCACTCATGGCACAGTAAACACCATTGACTTGCAGCTTTATCAAAAATTTGGGTCTAAAACCCCGTCTACTTCGGGTGTAGCTCTCAGTGCGCCGCTTCTAGGACAGCTTTATGTGTTTTGTGTTAACATAAAGATGTGGTTAATTGGTCGATACCCATGATTGTTTACGAGTTTAAAGTTAAAGGGAAAGACAAGCAATATCAAGCGATAGATGAGGCTATCCGCACATCACAATTCATTCAAAACAAGTGCTTGCGCTATTGGATGGATAACAAAGATGTGGGTAGATATGACCTCAATAAATACTGTGCAGTATTAGCCTCTGAATTTCCTTTTGCTGATGATTTGAACTCGATGGCTAGACAATCTGCGGCTGAACGTTCTTGGAGTGCAATAGCTCGATTTCATGATAACTGTAAGAAGAAGATTAAGGGTAAAAAGGGTTTTCCGAAGTTTAAGAAAAACTGCCGTTCTGTTGAGTATAAATCAACTGGATGGAAGCTTTCAGTAAATCGAAAAGCCATAACTTTCTCGGACAAAAAAGGTATTGGAACCCTGAAATTAAAGGGAACCTACGACCTGAATTACTATGACATCAAACAGATTAAGCGAGTGCGCTTAGTTCGTCGTGCTGATGGGTATTATGCCCAATTTGCAATAGATATTAATGTCAGGATAGAAACTCAACCGACTAATCAAGTGGTTGGTATTGACTTGGGGTTAAAATACTTCATTGCTGACAATAAAGGCAATATTGAACCATCGCCCCAGTTCTACCGCAAATCAGAGAAACAGTTAAACCGAGCCAACCGCAAGAAGTCTAAAAAGTTCAGTTTAGCCAAAAGGAAAGCCAAACAACGGCAATCAAACAATTACCACAAAGCTAGAAATAGATATGCTCGGAAACATTTAAAAGTAAGTAGGCAACGAAAAGAGTATTGCAAGAGACTAGCATACTCCGTCATCCAATCTAACGATTTGGTAGCCTATGAAGATTTAAATGTCAAAGGGCTGGTAAAAAATCGACATCTAGCTAAATCCATCTCTGATGCTGGTTGGTACACTTTTCGCAGTTGGTTAGAGTATTTTGGGCATAAATATAGAAAGGCAACTGTTGCAGTGCCTCCCCATAACACAAGCCAAGACTGCTCTAACTGTGGCTCTAAAGTGAGAAAATCTCTGTCCACCAGGACTCATGTTTGTCCTCATTGCGGATATGTGGAGGATAGGGATATCAATGCAGCAATTAACATTTTGAGACTAGGACTCAGTACCGTGGGGCACACGGGAACTTACGCTACAGGAGATTTGCCACGCCACTTGCTTTAAGCCGGGGAACCCGTCCAACGCAGTGGCTCCTCTTGGGCGGTTGGGGTAACCCTGCTGTCTAACGGCGAGTCGTTGAATGTAGAAGCCCCGCCCTTATAGGGCGGTGGAGTGTCAAATCCTCAAATTGCTGAAGATAACGGATTTACCTGAAAAAAATTTTAACTTTGTCCGGTGAAATACAATAAAGTGTGTTAACAAAGGTGATTTACGACAAATACAAAACTGGTGAAATAGTTGGGAAATGAGATGCTCGAAGGAGCAAGATTATTAAGGGTAGATAAATTAATCTATTTAATTAACTGCCCGATAAGATGGGAAACCTTTTGGTTTACTTGATCAATCAAGTAATGAATTCGTAAGTATGAGGTATAGGTTTTAATGCCACTGCCTATTGTGTCTGTTCCGATAAAGAAAACCAAGAAACCGTCTTTGCTGCTGATACTGTCTTGTGCTTGGATATTAATAGGTTTAGGAAGTGCGGCATATTGGCTATTAACTCGGTTTCAACTATTGTCTCGAGATTTGCCAGTAGGTGCCACAATTATTCCTCAAGATGCTTTATTGACGGTTTCTTTAACTACAGATCCGAAACAATGGCAGCAATTGCGACAGTATGGGACAAAAGAAACCCAAGCAGAACTGGATCGAAATTTAGTGAAGCTGCGCGATCGCTTTTTGACTAATAATGGTTATGATTTCCAAAAAGATATTCAACCTTGGGTAGGTAATGAAGTCACTTTAGCAATTCTCGCACCCCAAGCTAGTCAACCGCCACCTAAACCAGTTTCGACTAACGCAGAGGCTTTTGGTAGCCAGCAGTCGATGGTGATGGTTCTGCCAATCAAAAACCCAGAAAAGGCGAAAAGCCTGTTAGCACAACCGAAAACTTTAAAACAAAGTCAATGGATTGACCGCACATATCAGGGTTTTACAATTAAACAAACTGATGGTCAAACTGGGGAAAATATTTCCGCTACAGTATTAAATGGGCAATTCTTAATTATTACTGATAATCCCAAAGCTACAGAAAGAGCAATTGATGCTTATAAAAATAAAACTTCCTTAGCTAATACAGCCGGATTCGCATCCAACTTGCCGAAAATTGCTAATTATCAACCTTTTGCTCAGTTTTATATTAATGTACCCACAGCTGCGAGGATAGCCGCAGCAGCACCCAACCGCCAATTACCTGCCCAAGTTTTGGCGCAATTGCAAAATAATCAAGGTTTGGCAGGGACAATTAACTTAGAACCAGAAGGAATACGTTTAAAAGGCGTTTCTTGGCTAAATCCGAATAGTCAGCGAGTGCTGGCAGTGGAAAATAACGCTGGGAGAATGCAAAGCCTAGTCCCTGCTGAAACCTTAATGATGCTTTCTGGTGGGAATTTACAAAGGCTGTGGGATGACTATGAGAGAACATCGCGAGGAAATCCCCAGTCGCCAATTATCCCCGAACAATTACGAGGTGGAGTGAAATCCCTGACAACCCTGGATTTGGATCGGGATTTGCTGCGGTGGATGAAAGGCGAGTTTTCTTTATCGGTAATTCCCAACACCCCAAAAGATGCGGCGACAGCAGATTTTCGGGCTGGATTGCTGTTTATGGTACAGGCAAGCGATCGCAATTTAGCGGAAGCATCCATCAAACAGCTTGATGAAGTGATGAAAAATCAATACCAGTTCCAAATTAAACCCGCTACGGTTGCAGGTAAAACCGTTACCAACTGGGTTGCGCCTTATGGTACTTTAACGGCTACTCATGGCTGGTTAGATGGAGACATTGCTTTTTTAATCGTGGGTGCGCCAATTGCCGATAAAATCGTTCCCAAGCCTAGTATTACTTTAGCTAGCACCATACCTTTTAAACAAACAGTACCGACAGAACCCAATCCCACAAACGGTCAATTTTTCTTGGATGTAGAACAGACAGCGAAAAATTTCCCTTTACCAAGTTTATTTCCTAATCAACAAACTTGGTTAGCTGCCACCCGTTCGATTGGTGTAACAACAGCTGTCAGCGATAATCGCAGTACCCGCTATGATATATTTTTCGCCCTGAAGAAAGCGGATCGTTCTTAGGAAGGGGGACAAACAATTCAAAATTCAAAATTCAAAATTCAAAATTAGGAATTATATTTAACTCTTGACTCTTACCCAATGCCCAATGCCCAATGCCCAATGCCCAATGCCCCATGCCCAATGCCCAATGCCCAATATAACCGCTAAACAGATAGGATCAGAACAGTCAGAATAAATAATTAAAGAATGACTGGGGAGAACACTTTATGAATCTGGTTGTACTCCAGAACTGGCTGGATAATGCTTCCTTTGCTGTCTTATTCCTCACTATGCTGGTGTATTGGGTAGGGGCGGCTTTTCCGAATCTGCCGGCCTTTGCTGCTTTGGGGACAGCTGGAATGGCGATCGCTAATTTGTGTATAGCTACCTTATTAGGGGCGCGATGGATCGAAGCTGGCTATTTTCCCCTGAGTAATTTGTATGAATCGCTGTTTTTCTTGACTTGGGGGATTACGACAATTCATTTGATTGCCGAAAATTCTAGTCGCAGTCGCTTGGTGGGTGTGGTTACTGCGCCTGTGGCGATGGGGATTACAGCTTTTGCGGCTTTAACATTACCATCGCAAATGCAAGTGTCAGAACCTTTGGTACCGGCACTCAAGTCTAACTGGCTGATGATGCACGTAAGTGTGATGATGTTAAGTTACGCTACTTTGATGGTGGGTTCTTTGTTAGCGATCGCATTTCTTATTGTCACTCGCGGTCAAAATATCCAACTCCAAGGCAGTTCTGTTGGTACTGGTGGCTATCGCAGCAATGGTTATAAGTTACGCAAAGCCGGTGAATTAGTCACAGAACCACAAGTACCTGCGGCGGATAATAATGGTTTTGTGCGCTACGAAAGCAATAGTAATGGCAATGGTAAAACCGCCGTTTTAGATTTAGTTACTGCACCTCAATCAGAAACTATTACATCTGCTGAACCTCTTTCACCTCAGCGTCTAAATTTAGCTGAAACTCTAGATAACATCAGTTATCGCATTATTGGTTTGGGATTTCCTTTATTAACAATTGGAATTATTGCTGGTGCGGTTTGGGCTAATGAAGCATGGGGTTCTTATTGGAGTTGGGACCCGAAAGAAACTTGGGCATTAATTACTTGGTTATTTTTTGCGGCTTATCTTCATGCGAGAATTACTCGTGGTTGGCAAGGTCGTCGTCCGGCAATTTTAGCGGCTAGTGGTTTGGTGGTAATTTGGATTTGCTATTTGGGTGTGAATCTTTTAGGTAAGGGTTTACATTCTTACGGTTGGTTTTTCTAAGGAATTTATCCCTTTCTCTGGTAGCGGAGAAGGGGATGATTTATTTTTTAAACGCAGAGTATCGCGGAGTTAAGCGCAAAGTAACGCAGATTTTTGAGGAGATTAGATTCTGTATTTAGTTGTGAATAAATATGGTTCAAATTCCAGTTCAGAAATTAAGTTTTGCAGATTTTTTAGAACAGTATCCTGATGGTTCTGGGATTTATGAATTGGTAAATGGAGAGATTATCAAAGTGGAACCGACTAGGGCGCATAAGAATGTAGCAAGATTTATTATGTTGGGCTTTAATGATGAAATTAGGCGCTTAAATCTTGACTATATTGCTGATAAAGATGTGGTTGTGAGAACATTTTCAACTACGGGGGAAGAACAAGGTAGAAATCCTGATGTGGGTGTAGTTAAAGCATCTCAGTGGAATAGTAATGTGCTAGCTTATGGGGCGTTAATTGAGCCGATTCAACTGGCTGTAGAAGTGACTTCAACTAATTGGGATGATGATTATATTGATAAATTAGATGAGTATCAACGCCTTGGTATTCTTGAATATTGGATTGTGGATTATTTAGCCATTGCTTCTCGTGCTTATCTCGGTAATCCTAAACTACCTACGGTGTTTGTTTATCAATTAATTGATGGACAATATCAAGTGCAAAAGTTTACAGGTAATGACCGAATTATCTCTGTCACTTTCCCAGAATTACAAATTACTGTTAAACAAATTGTAGATTCTAGTCAAATCCAAAAACTTTAATTATAACTGTTGACTGTTGACTGTTGACTGTTGACTGTTGACAGGCTAGAAAGCATTTATTGTCAGGGTTTTATCTTAGCTTAATGTTCTAATTTATCTGACTACAGCTATTTTATTTTATAATAAACGACTGTTTTACCACTTCAAATAAGCAGCGTCTATTCCTTGTTCGCGCTTAATTTTGCTATCTTTTTCAAACCAAGCAATTACTTGTGCTGTGGTTAATTCTTCTATAGTCACACCATATTCTTGGGCGATATGTTTTAAAAGCTTCAGGGATGAAATTGTTAATCTTGTTAAAAATTTTTCTGAAGAAGATAACAAAGCTGCGTCTACTTTTGCAGACTCTTCCAAATTTAAAAATTGTTCTGATGGAGAATTTGTCATTGGTCAGTAGTCAGTAGTCAGTGGTCAGTGGTCAGTGGTCATTATATCTTCCTTGTCCTCCCTGTCCTCCTTGTCCTCCTTGTCCTCCTTGTCCCCCTTGTCCTTATTCCCGCGCTTGGACTAAGTATCCACAACGATGCTCACCATTTATAATCCAGTGGGTGCGCTCGACTGTACAATCGGGGAGGACGGCGGCGAACATTTCTAGTTCATGACCGCAAACGCTAGGAAAGGATTCGGCAACATTAGAAATAGCACATTTATGCTCGATGAAGAGAAAGCGATCGCTCTTTTTGGAATCATCAGGCTCTACAGCATGATACTCTGCCATGAAGCCTTCTGCTTTTCTAAATTCCACTAAGTTGGCGACTCGTTCTTTAAGGGAACCGTTACCCAGGCGATCGCGATATTCTTGGGCTTTGCGTTCCCATTGTTTTTGTAAAATGGTTTTAACTTGGTCTTTACCTACGGTTTCTGCTAAAGTATCCAGCAGGGAAACAGCAAAATTTCCGTAACTATCACCCAAGCGATCGCTATCTTGACGATACAGGCGATCGCGTCCTCTAGAACTCAGTTGATATACATGCTGCGGTCTCCCCATCCCCGCTTGTACCATTGTTGAATATAAAATTAACTCTTCCGCCTCCAAATCTTTAAGATGGCGGCGAATCGCTTGTGGACTAATATCCAACACTTCGGCTAGCTCAAAAGCGGTGGCTTGTGAGTGTTTCAGGAGATACTCTAGAATATCTTGCTTCGTTGAGGACTGGTGGGTAGTCGTCATCTTCTCTGCTAGACGCTGCGCGAACGTCTCAAAAAATTTATTTGAAAATTTGACTTTAACAACATTGTTGTTGTTAATCTAGCGTAAAATGAAGATAAGTTAAACAACATGCTTGTTGTTTTATTCTCCATCCTTATTCTAACAGCCGTGTAACCACTCTGTAACCCCAGATGGGAATCGGCTACAAAACAAGTCCGTCTCCCATCCTTGAAGAGATTTTCACGAACACGAGAGATTACTACCGATGAGCGCCACTGTCAAAACCTTAGTCAACCAACCTTACAAGTACGGCTTTGTCACTGATATTGAAGCCGACACTATTCCGCGTGGACTAAACGAGGACATTATCCGCTTGATATCCGCCAAGAAGAACGAGCCGGAATTCATGCTGGAGTTTCGCCTCAGAGCGTATCGCCAGTGGCTGAAAATGACAGAACCAACTTGGCCTAATGTCAAGTATCCCCCCATAGATTATCAGGATATCATCTACTATTCCGCGCCGAAACAGAAAAAACAAAAGCTGGAAAGTTTGGATGAGGTAGATCCCACTCTCCTAGAAACCTTTGAGAAGCTAGGTATTCCCTTATCTGAACAAAAGCGTCTAGCCAACGTCGCTGTTGATGCAATTTTTGATAGCGTTTCTGTCGCCACTACATTTAAGGAAAAGCTAGCTAAAGATGGCGTGATTTTCTGTTCGATTTCTGAAGCACTGCGGGAACATCCAGAACTGATCAAAAAATATCTGGGTAGCGTTGTTCCAGTAGCTGATAATTATTTTGCGGCTTTGAATGCTGCTGTATTTAGCGATGGTTCTTTTGTCTATATTCCTAAAGGCGTAAAATGCCCAATGGAACTGTCTACCTACTTCCGCATCAACTCTGGTGATACGGGACAATTTGAGCGCACGTTGATTGTGGCTGAAGAAGGTAGCTATGTTTCCTACCTGGAAGGTTGTACCGCGCCAATGTATGACAGCAACCAACTCCATGCGGCAGTTGTGGAATTGGTAGCGTTAGATAATGCGGAAATTAAATATTCCACAGTGCAAAACTGGTACGCTGGTGATGCTAACGGCAAAGGTGGAATTTATAACTTTGTAACCAAGCGCGGTTTGTGTCAGGGTGTGAATTCTAAGATTTCCTGGACGCAAGTAGAAACAGGTTCAGCTATTACTTGGAAGTATCCTAGCTGTGTGTTGGTGGGTGATAATTCTGTGGGTGAATTTTACTCGGTGGCGCTGACAAATAATATGCAGCAAGCTGACACCGGGACTAAGATGATTCATGTCGGGAAAAATACTCGCAGTACAATTATTTCTAAGGGTATCTCTGCTGGTAACTCTAGTAACAGCTATCGCGGTTTGGTGAAGGTTAATCCGAAAGCTGAAGGCGCGAGAAACTATTCCCAGTGCGACTCGATGCTGATTGGCGATAATGCCCATGCCAATACTTTCCCTTATATTCAGGTACAAAATAATACTGCGAAGGTAGAGCATGAGGCTTCGACTTCTAAGATTGGCGAAGATCAGTTATTCTACTTTGCGCAACGAGGGATTTCTGCGGAAGATGCTGTTTCGATGATGATTAGCGGCTTCTGTAAGGATGTGTTTAATCAGCTACCGATGGAATTTGCAGTAGAAGCTGATAAGTTATTGAGCCTGAAGTTAGAAGGTTCTGTTGGGTAAGATTTAAATCGCAGATTCACACTGATAAATTTGTGTTTGTGGTTGGATTAACGAACCGCGAAGGCGCGAAGAACACGAAGAGAAGAGAGAGAAGAGAGAGAGAACATGATTATTGAAAATAGTGAAGTTGTGCTGTCAGTTAAGGATCTGACAGCAACGGTTGATGGAACGCCGATTCTTAAGGGTGTGAATCTGGAAGTTCGTGCGGGCGAAATTCATGCGATTATGGGGCCGAATGGTTCTGGTAAAAGTACTTTTTCTAAAGTATTGGCGGGACATCCAGCATATCAGGTGACTGGTGGTGAGGTAATTTTTCAAGGACAAAATCTGCTGGAATTGGAACCGGAGGAACGCGCGAGAACGGGTGTATTTTTGGCGTTTCAATATCCTTTAGAAATTCCTGGCGTTAGCAATTTGGATTTCTTGCGGGTGGCTTATAATTCTCGCCGCAAAGCACAGGGTTTAGAAGAACTAGATGCTTTTGATTTTGACGATTTGGTAGAGGAAAAGTTGGAAGTGGTGAAGATGAATCCCGCTTTCCTCAACCGCAGTGTGAATGAAGGTTTTTCTGGTGGTGAGAAAAAGCGCAATGAAATTTTGCAAATGGCGCTGCTGGAACCGAAGTTAGCAATTTTGGATGAAACCGATTCTGGTTTGGATATTGATGCGCTGAAAATTGTGGCGAATGGGGTGAATCAATTAGCCAGTCCGGAAAATGCCACGATTATGATTACCCACTATCAGCGCTTGCTTGACTATATTGTGCCCGACTTTGTGCATGTGATGGCGCACGGAAGAATTCTTACTAGTGGTGGTAAGGAGTTGGCGCTAGAGTTGGAGTCTCGCGGTTATGACTGGATTTTGGAAGAAGCTGCGGTTGAGGTGGGTGTGTAATGACTATTCAAGTTTCCCCCAGTTCGATTGCTAATTTGTTGGATAAGGATGATTATCTGACTGGGTTATTAAGTCGGGTAAGTCAAGAAACAGCAGCAGGTTGGTTAGAAGGTTTACGTCAAGGTGCTGCTAATTGGGTAAGTCACTCGCATATCCCTACCACCCGTGAGGAAGAATGGCGCTTTACTGATTTGTCAGGTTTGCGCAAGGTGGAATTTCAGTTAGGGAAGCAAGTTCTTACTGATATTTCGGCGCTGGCTTTACCGGAAGCGGCGAATAGTCGTTTGGTGTTTGTTAATGGTGTATATGCGCCGGAGTTGTCGGCTATTGATTTACCTCAGGATGTGGTTGTCGGCAATTTGACAGCTTTGTCGGATGAGGTAAAAGCAGAGATTAGCAAGTATTTGGCTAAAACTGAGGGTGCGCAAGAGGTTTTTACGGCGCTGAATACTGCTGGCTTGGCTGATGTGGCAGTGGTATTGGTGAGAAAGAATGTAGTGGTTGACACGCCAATTCATTTGTTGTTTGTTTCTGTTGTTGGGGAAGAAGCGACGATTTCTCAGCCGCGTTGTTTGGTGGTAGCGGAAAGTGGTTCGCAGGTGAGTTTGGTTGAGGAATATACGAACCGCGAAGACACGAAGAACACGAAGGAAGAGGAGAAGGTTTATTTTACGAATGCGGTGACGGAGATTTGGCTGGCGGAGAATGCCCAGGTGAGTCACACTAGGGTTGAGAGGGAAGGTGGAGAGGCTTTTCATGTTGGGAAGACGGCGATCGCTCAGGCGCGTGATAGTCGCTATACTTGTAACGCGATTAGTTTTGGTGGGAAGCTGTCACGCCATAATTTAGAGGTTTTGCAAACTGGTGAGCAAACGGAAACCACACTCAACGGTTTGACGATGATTTTTGGCAATCAGTTAGCGGATACTCACAGTGCGATCGCGCTGAATCATCCCTATGGTAAAAGTGAACAATTGCATAAGTGTATTGTAGGCGATCGCGCTCATGCAGTATTCAACGGTAAGGTTTTTGTTCCCAAACCAGCACAGCTAACAAACGCAGCCCAATTAAACCGGAATTTGCTACTATCATCGAAAGCGAGAGTTGATACCAAACCTCAACTGGAAATTACCGCAGATAATGTGAAGTGCGCTCACGGTGCTACTGTTAGCCAGTTAGAGGATGATGAAATATTCTATCTGCAAAGCCGGGGAATCGACCAAAATGCCGCCCGTAATTTATTAATTAACGCTTTTGCTGCCGAAATCATCAATAAAATCCCCGTTGCTTCCCTGCGACAAAGCCTATTAACCACAGTCAATAATCTCAAGTCAATTTCTCTTGACTCTTGACTATTGACTCTTGACTATTGACTAAATCACCAATGACATTTACTTCTACCAAAACCCTAGCCGATTTAGTTCGTGCTGACTTCCCGATTTTGCATCAGGAAGTCAATGGTAAACCCCTCGTTTACCTAGATAATGCTGCTACTTCCCAAAAACCTCTGTCAGTACTAAATACTCTGCGAGATTATTACGAAAAGTATAATGCCAACGTGCATCGAGGCGCGCATATTCTCAGCGCTCAAGCTACTGATGCTTATGAAGGTGCTAGAGATAAAGTTGCTAAATTTATCAATGCTGCTTCGCGTCAAGAAATTGTTTACACCCGCAACGCGAGTGAAGCAATTAACTTGGTAGCTTACAGCTGGGGAATGAATAATTTACAGCCAGGAGATGAGATTATTCTGTCGGTGATGGAACACCACAGTAATATAGTTCCTTGGCAATTTGTAGCACAAAAAACGGGTGCGGTACTCAAATTTGTCGAACTGACTCCAGAACAAACTTTTGATTTTGAGCAGTTCAAAACACTAATTTCTGCTAAAACTAAATTAGTGTCAGTCGTTCATGTTTCTAACACCTTGGGTTGCATAAATCCAGTGAAAGAAATAGCTGCGATCGCTCACAGATACGGTGCGAAATTCTTAATGGATGCTTGCCAAAGTGTCCCTCATATGCATATTGATGTACAGGATATTGACTGTGATTGGTTAGTCGCCTCCGGTCATAAAATGTGCGCCCCAACTGGGATAGGCTTTTTGTATGGCAAATTAGAACTGTTAGAATCTATGCCACCATTTTTTGGTGGTGGTGAGATGATTGCTGAAGTATATTTAGACCATTCCACCTATGCAGAATTACCCCATAAATTTGAAGCGGGTACACCTGCAATTGGGGAAGCGATCGCACTTGGTGCAGCAGTAGATTATCTTACTAATATAGGTATGGATAAAATCCATACTTATGAAGCCGAATTAACAGCTTATTTGTTTCAACAATTAGCGCAAATTCCCCAAATTCAAATTTACGGGCCGAAACCAGATGCTAAAGGAGAAGGTAGAGCCGCTTTAGCCTCGTTTACGGTAACAGATATTCATGCCAATGACCTATCTACATTATTAGATCAAGAAGGCGTTGCCATCCGTTCTGGACATCACTGCACTCAACCATTACACCGTTACTTAAATGTAGCGGGAACTGCAAGAGCCAGTTTATATTTCTACAATACCCGTGAGGAAATTGATATTTTTATCAAGGCTTTGAAGGAGACTATTGACTTTTTTGCCGGAATATTTGCTTAATTTTAGCTGGGCAATGCCCAGCTTTTTTAATCTGCAAATATTAAACTTTCTCTAACTGTTCAACCTCTGCACCTGCAATTAAATTCTTCAGATAGTCGCGGGTTTCAGCGAAGGTTAAATACAAAAAATTGTTGTATTGAACAAGAATTTCGTATTGATCGAGAATGACATTATTAGCATCTTCACGCCAACTCAAACCGTAAATTAATCCTAAATTACAAGCCTTGCTTCCCAACTCCCCGATTTCTAAGAGTATCTCTTTATATTCCGGCTTGAGTTTACCGGTTCTAATCATCTCATCAAGTAGGGCTTGATATTCAGTATTCGTTTCGCTCATAAATCGTATAAAATTTAGCAACAAGCAACAGTAATTATAACCGCTAAAAATAAAAATTATGGAATTTGAGCAACTTCCCATTTGCTTAAGCAGTTAAAAGCTAACCCTAAACCTGTGCGTTGCCAGAGATCTATTATTTACAGCAGTTTTCACCTATTTGAACCACATCTGTCGTAGGGGCACGGCACCAGTAAGATTATTGTATATACGAGAAGATTGTGGATGCCGTGCCACTACAGTGTTGTCTATTTACCTGAAAATTGCTGTAAAAGGTAAAATTCAGCAAAAAATACTTATAATCCGATGATCAACTTGATAAGTACAGGACTTACGCAACTGGCACAGGCGATCGCTAAAATATAGTGCTTTTGTACTATATGAGTGACGCAACAGGTAAAGGGCGATCGCTAGTTGATAGTACATAGGTATTAATTGAATCCGATTCCGAAAGCTTGATCAACGCATAAGAAGTCGCTGTATTAGAAACACTATTGAAATATTCATGAGAAAATAGGTAGAGGTTGTATTAGATAAATGTTGCTTAAGGTAATGAGATTTACTAAGCTTAATTACTGCCAATACTTATTAAGTAGTCAAATTAATTATACGATGACCAATTTGGCAGAGCATTTAGAGACTATAAGCCATGATGCAATTAACTACTATTTGAAGAGAGAAAAGTTAACACCTCGATTACTATGGGATAACGTGAAAGAGGTAGTTGAGCCTGATACCAATGGTTACATAATATTTGATGATAGCGTTTTAGATAAAAGGTATTCTGAAGAAATAGAAATAGTCAGGAGGCAATATAGTGGTAATGAGCATGGTGTCCTCAAAGGTATTGGTGTAGTTAGTTGCGTGTATGTCAACCCTAATATTCAAAGATTTTGGGTAATAGATTACCGTATTTTTAATCCTGATGTCGATGGTAAAACCAAGATAGACCATGTGAAAGACATGCTGCAAAACCTTGTATATCATAAACTTTTACCATTTGATACTGTTTTGATGGACACATGGTATGCCGTACATAGTTTAATGCTTTATATTGATAGTCTAGAAAAAATTTATTATTGCCCTTTAAAAAATAATCGGTTAGTTGATGATACATTTGCTAAAGAAAAATATAAACGTATTGAATTATTAGAATGGAGTAATGAAGAGTTAGAATGTGGTAAAATCATAAAAATTAAAGGGTTTCCGCAAGAGAAAAAAGTGAAGCTATTCCGGGTTACTGTTTCTACCAACAGAACGGATTTTATCGCCACTAACGATTTATCTCAAAGCTCCACGGATGTTGTACAAGAGGTGTGCAAAATCGGAGCGAAAATCGAGGAGTTTCACCGAGAAATTAAACAACTAACAGGCATTGAATCTTGTCAATGTCGTAAAGCTAGGCTTCAAAGAAATCATATTGCTTGTGCAATGTTGGTTTGGGTTAGATTAAAGAATTTAGCCTATAAAACTGGACAAACTGTTTATCAAATCAAGCATAATTTGCTTTCTAATTATTTAATTCAGCAACTAAAACGCCCAAGTATTCCTATGTGCTTGGTTTGATTTAAATTGTTGCGTGGCGGGGTGTAGCCCCGCCTGCTATTTGTGCCAGTTGCGTAAGTCCTGAAGTATATTATGAGTATAGTTGACTTATGAATGGCAAAACTATTGCAATGTCCATGCAGCTTGAAAAAAGTCACGCTCGCAGAACATCGCATAACGATAGGTAGATTGTACCAACGGCGTAGCGATCGCGTAATTGTCAACTAAAGTTTCTAATTGTGGTGCTAAAGGTTGAAATTCCGCACTGCTGTAAGTCTGAATCCAGTTTGCATATGCATGATTAGGAATACCATTAACAGCTAACTGTTCTCCCAAAAAAGCATACAGGCGCATACATGGAGACATCGCCGCCGCCGTTAAACCCACATCTCCACCCCAAGCAGTCGCTAATAAAAAGTCAGTGTAGCGGCGGGTAGCTGCGCCTGGTTCGACAGCCTGTAAGTTAACTCCCCATTGCGCAGCATAGCCTTCATGGAGCTTGAGTTCCTGCAAAACGCCATCAGCTAGGGCGTGAAATGTAGTGAATCCCTGCCAATCTGGTGCTTTAGCGGCGGCGACACTGTAAGCACGGGCAAAAGCTTCTAAGAAAAAAGCATCTTGTCCGACATAATAAGCAAATTTTTCTGCCTCTAGACTACCATCAGCTATGCCTTGCACAAAAGGATGCTCTAGACAAGCTAGGGCTAAATCTTGATTAGCTGTCCATAATTCAAGGGATAGGGCATGGGGCATTGGGCATTGGGCATGGGGTATTGGGCATTGGGCATTGGGCATCCCTTGGGCTTTTTTCCTCCTTTTCTCCCTTGTCTTCCTTGTCGCCCTAGAAGGGAAAGAACTGTAACAATACAGAACCAAGACTACCTAAGAAGTCAAAAAAGCTGGGTTTGCCAACATTTACTTTACCATCTGGAGGTGTTTGTAATTCTTTAATAAATGCTTGGGCTGTTTGGGTACCAGGAGCGTTTTTTTGCTCTGTAAAGACTTTAGCGGCAATTTCCGCATCTTTGAATGCGCCTTGTCTATCTAATATTTGGTAACGAGCAACACCACGGGCTAAGTAGGCTTCACCGTAATCGGTTTTGGTGGCGATCGCTTGATTAAAATAATCAATAGCCTGTTGTGTATTGCCTTTTTGGGCTTCTGCTATCCCCCAAGCATAAAATTCTTCTGGGGTGGCAATTTGTGTAGGTATGCCAATTGCACCTTGTAGATAAGTACTATTGAGATTGACGCCAGTTAATTCTGCATTGACTAGATAGGAGTTTCTGAAGTCTGCACTGGCTAAATTTGCACCAGCAAGTCTAGCGGCGTTGAGGTTCGCGCCAAATAAACTCGCACCTGCTAAGTTTGCACCGCGCAAATCAGCACCAGTTAAGTTTGCACGGCTAAGGTTCGCACCTGCGAGATTAGCGCCGCTTAAATTTGCTCCAGTTAAGTCAGCCAAAACTAAACCTGCACCTACTAAGTCACAGTTTTGACATTGTTTTGTCGATAATAATTGTCTGATATGTTCGGAATTTGCTGCTTCGACTCGCGTTGTCAAGCTAATTATTGTTAAAAATAGGGTTGTGGCTAAAACTTGGCTTTTCATACTCTTTGCCGCCATATTGATGACTGAGTTCTCAACTTTCGCTGAGATATATTTATACTTCAGCCTATGATATGAACAATATTAGCTAGTCGCCACAATTAGTATGAAATATTACTAAAGACTTGAGTATAATTAAAGGCTTGTTGAGAATTTAAGTTAATATTGCCAGTTTGTTTAGGATTGGACAAATTCAATCCTGTAAATAAACTAAGGCTGAGTGTCAAACCAAAAGCTAGTAATAATTTTTCGAGCATAAGAGTTACTCCACATAGTTGCCAAAAAAACACCGAAGATGAGGTTGATTGTAAGTATTATTTATTTTTCGGCAACGCTAAGTGATAACTGCTGCTATTTACTGTGATATATGTCTAGTCAGGTTGTGATTGCGATCGCAATTTTAGGGGCTAGGGCGTGTTTTCAAACCCCGAAAGCCTTCAGGCTGGAAGCCTGGGGCTATCGTTACAAAGCCCACGAAGGTGGGCTTCGTGTGATTAGCCCCACCCTTGAGGGTGAGGGCGTTAATGTGCAGCCTTGCGTAAAACTGGTATTAACTGATGAAGTTTAAACCACCTGTGGCGGCGATGACACCAGCGATCGCACTTGCAACTAGCGAAGTCAAAGCGGTTCCAAATAGCCACCAGGCAGCAGTTGCAACGCTTTTCTTGGTTTCTTCGACTTGCTTTTTGGCTTGGTGTTGGATGGCTTTGATGCGTTTTTGCGTTTCTTGTTGAATGCGTTCGGCGCGGTGTAATACGCTATCTCGTGCGGCTTCTACGCGATCGATAATCTTGTTCGCATCTTCCTGGGAAATATCGCTGCGCGAACTGAGTAACGCTACTAGGGTATCGCGATCGAAGTTGCTGAGGCGATCGCGTAAGGCTTCAAATCCAGCTTGGGGATCGTCAAACAATTTCGCAAAGTCTTGCTGAATGTTTTCGTAGTTCAATTCTGGACGATCTAAGGAGTTGAGATAGTCGCGAATTCGGCTAGTGGAGTTATCTAGCACTGATTGTACTCTTTGCTGAATTTGCTGATATTGCTTACTTAAGGAGTCGCGTACAGATTCGATTTGATCCACAATGCGGTTGGCTTCTTCTTCGGAGATGTCTTCCCGTTGAGATAGTAAGCTGACAATTGTGGAACGATCGAATTTGGATAAGCGATCGCTTAAATTTCCTATTCCCAATCTTGGATCTTGCAGCAGTAATTGTAAATCGCGCTTGATACCTTCAGGGTTGAGTTCTTCTTTATTGGTGTGACGCAGGTAATTTTCTAAAGTCTTACCAAAGTCTACAACTCTTTGGGTAGTACGCTTTGCTAAACGTTGCGGCGCGTTGACAATATTATTAATCGCTGTTTGGAATTGATCGATAGTACGATTAATTTGTTCTTCGCTGAGGTTTCCTTGCTGGCTGAGGAGTTGTACCAAGGTATCGCGATCGAATTGCGATAGGCGTTCTCTTAAGGCTATAGCACCTTCTTGCGGATCTGCGAGTAAGGTTTCTAAATCTTGGCGAATACCTTCGGGGTTGAGTTCTTCTAAATTGGTATTGCGGAGATATTCAGCGATTTTAGCGCTAGTTTGTTCGTATTGTTCTTTGGCTTTACCTGCTAAGGCTTGCGGTGCTTGTAAGATGTTATCTCTAACTTCTTCTAAGCGATCGATAGTTTGATTAATTTGTTCTTCGCTCAAATCTTGGCGCTGAGATAGCAATTGTACCAATGTATCGCGGTCAAATTGCGATAGGCGTTCTCTTAACGCAGAAATCCCCGCTTGTGGGTCTTCTAATAAAGTTCTAAAATCGCGTTTGATACCTTCAGGATTGAGTTCATCCTTATTGGTATTGCGCAGATAATCTTCTACTCGTTGACGCAGTTCAGCAGTTTTAGCTTGTGCTTGTTCTTGCAGTTCTCTCGCATTATTTAATACAGAGTCGCGAGTGCTTTCGAGTTGGTTAATAATATTATTAACTTGCTCATCGCTTAAGTCTTGACGTTGCTGCAGCACTTGGATAAATGTGTCGCGATTCAATTGTGAGAACCGCTCTTGTAAATCTTCTAAACCTGCTTCTGAATCTGATAACAAGTCAGAAAAATTCTGCTGAATATTTTCTGGCGTGAGTTCTTCTTTCCCTGTAGAACGCAGATAATTTTCAATTTGCGTTCTCACATCTTGCCATTGTTTTTTAGCTGTACCTTGTTGTACAGTTGCTAAAACTTCTTGGCGAATACTTTCTAGCTGTTGGACAATTTCTTTAACTCGCGCTTCGCTCAGATCGCTGCGTCTAATTAGCAAGTTTGTTAGATAGTCTGGATCGATTTCTGCTAATTCTCGGCGCGTAGTTTCTGGATCGGCTTGTGGATCGTAGATGATATCTTGAAATTCATCTTTAATTGTCAAGCGGTTAAAATGCCAAGGGAAGGAATTAGAAATATAATCCTCGACATCTGTTTTAATATTATTGCGGTTTGATTGTGGTAAATTCTCAGATATTTGTTCGCTAGTTTTATCTGTGAATTTTTGCAGTTCGGTTGTGATTTTATCCACATCGATGTCTTGAACTTTATCTTTCAGTTTTTGCAACTGATTGGTAATTTTATTCACATCGATATCAGAAAGGTTAACTCTATCTAATACTAAGGGAACCGCCGCACCTACACCATATTGTACAGCTTGCTTGAGTCCACCGTTGCTACCATTACCATTTCCGCCACCAACTGTAACTAATTCCTGAAGGCGTTCGCCTAAGTTTTCTGATTTTAATTCTTCAGGTGTGGCAGATTTGAGAATGTTAATTACTTGCTCTGTGGGATTTGTGCGCGATGCAGCTTGTTTCCAAACAGCTTCTAATTGATCGGCAATTTTGTTAATATCGCCTGAAGATAAATTGAGGCGAGAGCTAATTAAATCCACAAAGGTTTGGCGATTGATATTGCGGATTGCATCGCTATTAGCAATATCCTGGAAATTGACATCTTTGAGTATCTGCTGAAATTGATTGCCAATTTCTTTGACATTCAGGTTTGGTACTTGCAGAGAACTTAAAGAACTTTGTAGCGTATTCCGAATAGTATCAGCATCAAAACCTGAAGTTAATTCTCGGCGTACAGCTGCTGTGATTTCTTCAGCAGTGGAAACCATTTGTCTTTGGGCTAAATTTCCACCGATACCCGCAGTTGCAGCGCCAGTTAGGGTTTGCAAACCAGAAGTAAATGTATTAGCGAGAGAACCAATTAAGGAACCTACGGTAGATGAACCTAACCAAACTACCACAAAGAAAAAGGTAGACCAGATAACTATACCGATAATGGCTCCAAATAGGGCACTTTGGATTAAACTTAGTTTCACCGCTAAAAAACTAGCAGCAAATATAGAAATTGTCGAAGTAATTAATGCCCAAATGCCAATTTTAGATTCTACTTCGCGAATTTTATGCCCCAAACTTTCTGAGCGATCGCTATCATCGTCATCATCAATATCCCACGAGGAAATCCCCGCAGCTACAGAAAAGTTTGTTAATAGTAACTGGAAGGCTAATGCCATTAAAGTACCAGCCAAGAATGCCACAAAAAACTTTGGGCTAGAAAAAATAATCGGCAATCTTTCTTGACTGATAACTTCTGGTATACCGTTAGCAGGTGTTACTCCCAACGATAGCCAATCCCATCTCAACATAGTTTCAAGATTTTGAAACATAGAATTATCTCTCTTGCGTGCGATGGTTGAAAATCCATTTATTGAAAAAATGGCTTATTTATCAGTCTAGAAAGTAGTTGTTGTGATATACACTTTCCGAAGTCATAAATCTATCAATCAAAAGGTATACTTATTCTTGGATAAGTATATATTTCAATACGGTTCATTTAAGGATAATTGTAGGTTGGGTTTCGTTCCTCAATCCAACATTTCCAGGGGTTTGTTGGGTTTCACTTCGTTCAACCCAACCTACACAGCTTGACAAGGAGAGGTTAATCCAAAATCGTAAATCCAAAATCTAAAATTGAATGCCTACCCTACAATTTAGATAATTTTTGTTAATTATCTCAATAGTAGATATTCATAAACAGAGTTTGGCATCCGGAACAAACCAAAGCAATCTTATAAATTAATTTCGATAAAATATATTTATCTTCTATATTAGATTTATTATGCCTAATCTCATAATCTTTGCAAATATTTACAATTCAATTTTAATTGAAAAGCAATTCATAAAATCAGATTGATTAACTATATATTCGGACAGAATTTAGCTATTTTCTAATTATCTATATCCAATGATAGATAAATAATTTCTCCCAAATGATTGATGAAAATTGATTTAAAAAAAAGCATAAATAGGCTTAGAGAGCTTACATAATTTAGCTGTTTAAGTAATTTTCTTATTCGGGAGAAACAAATGGCTGTAGTAACTAGACGTGCTATAGGCGTATTTCATAATCGTAGTGATGTTGAACAAGCTCTGCGCGAGTTAGGTAAAGCTGGCATTGTTATGGATAGAGTATCCGTAATTGCCAGAGATAGAGACCATAACGGTGAAATTGCTGGCGCTCCAGTGACCGAAAAGGTAGGCGATAAATCTGATGAAGGTGCAAAAGTCGGCGCAGTTTCCGGTGGTGCATTGGGTGGTTTAACAGGCTTATTGGTAGGCCTTGGTAGTTTAGCCATCCCCGGAATAGGCCCAATCATGCTAGCTGGTGCAGCCGCTACCGCTTTAGCGACAACTATCGCCGGTGGTGCGATTGGTGCGGCGGCTGGTAGTTTGCTTGGTGGATTAATTGGTTTAGGAATCCCCGAAGAACGCGCCAGAGTTTACAACGAACGAGTCGAACGAGGCGGTTATTTAGTCATAGTTGATGGTACAGACGAAGACATTGCTAGAGTCGAACCGATTCTGCGGCGGTGGAATGTCGAAGAATTCAATGTATACGACCGTCCACGCAGTGAATATGATGTTCCTGGTACTCCTGTTGGTGCTGTAGGTACTGGAGTTGCTCATACTCCTGTTGCTACTCATGGAGATGTGCGCGCCAATAGAAGAGCGATTGGGGTGTTTGCACACCGTCGCGATGCAGAAGCAGCACTGACAGAACTGCGCGATGCTGGTTTCCCCATGAACCGAGTTTCGCTGATTGCAAAAAATTCAGATGGCGATCGCATTGCTGGCGTTAATACTCATACCAACACAGGTATAGATAGAAACGTTGACAGAGGTAATAAAGCCGATGAAGGTGCGAAAGCAGGTGCAGCTACAGGCGCAGCTTTAGGTGGTTTAGGCGGTTTATTGGTAGGTTTGGGTGCATTAGCTATCCCCGGAGTCGGCCCTGTAATTGCAGGTGGTGCAGCCGCTACAGCTTTGGCTACAGCAGTTACAGGTGGCGCGATTGGTGCTGCTGCTGGTGGGATTACAGGTGGTTTGGTTGGTTTAGGTATTCCCGAAAATCGCGCCAAAGTCTATAGCGATCGCTTTAATCGCGGCGACTATATTGTTATCGTTGATGGTACAGAATCGGAAATCCATCAAGCTGAAACTATCCTCAAACGTCGGGGAATTGAAGAATTCGCAGTTTATGACGCTACTGATTTAGATCGAGTAGGTCATCATGACCGACCAGTAGGTGAAGTTCATCACGGTGGCGTTCATTCTGGGGATCTTCATCCTAGTAACGTCCGCGCTCATAGAAGAGCGATTGGCGTATTTGCGCACCGTCGCGATGCAGAAGCTGCACTGACAGAACTGCGCGATGCTGGTTTCCCCATGAACCGAGTTTCGCTGATTGCAAAAAATACAGATGGCGATCGCATTGCTGGCGTTAATACTCATACCAACACAGGTATAGATAGAAACGTTGACAGAGGCAATAAAGCCGATGAAGGTGCGAAAGCAGGTGCAGCTACAGGCGCAGCTTTAGGTGGTTTAGGTGGTTTATTGGTTGGTTTGGGTGCATTAGCTATCCCTGGAGTCGGCCCTGTAATTGCCGGTGGTGCAGCCGCTACAGCTTTGGCTACAGCCGTTACAGGTGGCGCGATTGGTGCTGCTGCTGGTGGGATTACAGGTGGTTTGGTTGGCTTAGGTATTCCCGAAAATCGCGCCAAAGTCTATAGCGATCGCTTTAATCGCGGCGACTATATTGTCATCGTTGATGGTACAGAATCGGAAATCCATCAAGCTGAAACTATCCTCAAACGTCGGGGAATTGAAGAATTCGGAGTTTTTGACGCTGCTGATTTAGATCGAGTACATCATAGCGATCGCCATGTTGTAGATGCTTCTCATCCTGGTGACGTTAGTAGAGACGAGCCGGCTGTGGTGATTATCGATCGCCGTGATGAAACTCTCTAAGGCGTAAGAATTTCCCCTGTTGAGCAAGGATAAAAATGATACCAATTTTAAAAAAGAATGCTACAGATACACAATCTTAAATCCCTGTGATATCTAGCTTTCTGAATTTTGAATTTTGCGGAAAGTCTGAGCGGAGGTTTCCTCCGTACACCGAAGGGGTTGCCGCAGGCATCAGAACTTTCCAAGAGAGAATTTTGAATTGGTATCACTTGCTCCCACACACATCAGCACAAATCAAAATTCGCATATTGATCTCAAGAGTAAAGAAATGAAAAAACTCACACCTATCTTAATTAGCAGTCTTCTACTTTTCGGTGCTGTTGCTTGTAATAATACTGAGAGAACCAGTGAATCAGCACCCGCTAATCCTAACGAAGCAGTAGAAAGACCTGATGCGCAAGCAACAGAAGCTGCACAAAAAGATGCTCAAAGCGAGACTCGCCGCAGACAATTAAATGCTGATATTCGCGCTCGCGAACAGCGAAATAATGCTACCGGTGGCGATACTCAAAGAGCTACAGGCGACCTTGCTAGCGAAGTTCGCTCTAAATTAGAAGCGAATATTCCTAATGGCGCTCTCACAGTTGAAGCTGCTGAAAATGGTACAGTTACTGTTGGTGGAACTGTAAATAATCAGGATCAGTTAAATAAAATTGCACCTTTATCTAAGGAAATAAAAGGTGTAAAACAAGTAGTTGTTAAAGCAGTAGTTGCGCCACCAACTCAACAAAATCGATAATTATAAATCCCTGTTAATTTTAACTAGGATTTAGTTCTAAAATTTCATAATTATTAGAGCCTGTAATCATAAAATTATGTATAATTGATTATAGGCTTTTGCCGCGATTGCAATGATTTTGAATTACAATCAAGGCTATTTTATTGATTGATATTCAATCAATAATGACAACTTGGGTGAAGCACACAATACAAAAGTTATGACAACCGAACAACAGCAAATGGAATTCGCTAACTCTACCTCCCCAGAGGCTAGTGTAGCTATTACAGGTACAAACAATCAAAATTTGCCAAAGCTACCTCCAGCAAATCAATCTAATGAGCAATGGCAACAAATTGGGCGTCAAGTTGCTGACTTTTTAGCACAGCTTCCTGAATATGTAAGCAGATTTTTCAACCAATATAAACAGCCTTTAGTCACTGTATTTTTGATTTTGTCTGCATTTGTGACACTAAAAGTAGTGTTAGCACTTCTCAGTGCAATTAATACGATTCCTTTACTTGCGCCAACTTTTGAGTTAATTGGTATCGGTTACACAGCTTGGTTTGCTTCCCGTTATCTGATTAAAGCTGACAATCGCCAAGAATTAACTCAAGAAATTCGCCGTTTTCAAAATCAGATTGTCGGCTCGTAATTTATTGATAGCTTAATTTAATTCAATCATTTATTTAAATGTAGCCTAGCAATAAAAAGGCTACATTTTCTGGCGTCTATATTTATGACAAATGACTAATGACTTTTATATTTAATTACACCGACCAACTTAAAAGAAAATAATATATCCCTGGGGATAGAGTAAATAGTTAATTATCCTCAGTAATGCACTTCTAAAGATAGTATCTTTATCTTGATGAAAAGTTTAATCTAGTCCCAGAAGTTATGAACAAAATGTTTAACGAGGGCGTAATTTATGACTAATAAAGAAGTTAGAAAAGCAGTAGATTCTTCCGAGCGCGTTGAATCAGATGCATATGATAGAGGTATTATTCCAGCAGAAACAGCAGCGCGTAAAGAAAGAGAAGGAGACTTATATAAAACAGTCCCCACCGAAGAAAGAGAAGCCAGCGCTCCCACCGACGATCAAACCCACTCTGATAGCATCCGCACTACAGATGGTTACACAGTTGATAAAGAAGGTTTATTAAACAATTATGCTGTTGAGCCAGAAATGTATTATGAAGTACCTGGTGATGCACAAGAATCAGCAGCACAAGATACAGCTAACCGTGTGGAAGAACTAATTGAAGCAAATGAAGATAAAGAAGGTGAATTAACAGATAAGAATGATACTCGCGGTAGAGGCCCGGGACTAGTGTAACTGTTTTCCTGTCTATAAACTCTGAAATTTCTAGTGGTACTGTAATTATGATGATGAGGATTTTTTTCCTCATCTTTATTTTTGTTTTTAAATAAAACCTTTAATTGGTAAAATTTTTATGGCTTTTCGGATTTTTGTATAGGGAAAGTCCAGGTTAAACTAGGCATATGTTCTACTCTTGCTAGAAGAGAGGCTGTTAGCCGCCCTTTCAAAGCAATCACCCATAGAATCCTCATCGGTGGGTGGAACGAAGTAGAACCCAACATATGTTATTGGTAAATTATCTTATTTATGCCTCTTTCTCATTTTGATCGCTCAGATTTAATTATTAGAAAAGCAACTGTACAAGATTTACGCAAAAAAATAATAGAATCAGTTAATTATTGTATTGTTATATTAATTTCAATCTTGATTATTTCATTTTTTATTATTTCTTATTTTGCAGATGCATGGATTTTATTAATAGTATTTATACTACCTTTGATTTTAGCTTTGGTGTCAATTACTTATAATTTGGGGAGATTACAGGGTAAATTTCCAATACAACCCAGAGAGATAACTTCTTGGGTTGCAATATATCAAGGGAAAGTTATTGGTTGGGTTGATATTAATACTCAGAAAGATTATTCAATTTTGGAAAATATACGAATTAAGCCTAATTTACGAAGAAAAAGAATAGGTTATTTATTAATTCAAACACTTTCACATGAAATAATAAAGCCTTTATATGTACAATCATCTAGTCATTCAGTAGCATTTTATGAAAGTCTTGGGTTTACAGAAGTTTCCCAGAAAGATTTACCAAATAAAATAAAAGAATGCAGCGCGTTTTCATTAAGATTAAAAGATATGGTTTTGAAATAAAAACAGCCTATATCTAGATTTTATCTTGATGCAAATTATCTCAATTTCTAACTCACCTATTTATCAAATCCAGTATCTTACAGCAGCTTCTAGTGGTTTGGGTTTGATTGAAAGATATCTTCCCATTTTATTAGCAGAAGTTGATTTGCTACCTAATAATTTACATGCAATTATTATTACTAGCGATTTACAAGGAATTGACCCGAAAAATCACCAACTTCTTGCTTATCTACTCCTTGAAGAATTAGAAACCTTAAATAATGGTATCCAAGTTATTAAAGCAGATGGACGTGCAATTGTAATTCAGGTAAAAAATGAGAGCTTGCTGAATTAAATCTCAAACGGCTCAATTGAGTGATCGCACCATTGGCGTTGATACCATTCTGCAACTAAAGGACGGACAATAAATTTAGGCTGGCGATCGCCTTTGACATCAATGCGCAAACAGGAGTAAGGTCTATGTTTATGAGAACCCTGTCCGCTACGTCCGATGAAAAGTTGCGATCGCGCTACTAATTTCTCGCCATCTTCCCGAATTTCCTTTAAATCTGCACCCTCTGGACGTTGGCGGCGTAAACTAAAACCACTACCACCACAAACAATCCAGGGGATATGAGAATCAGCATGTCCTGTATCTGTTGTTTGTAGATATTCTAAACAATGGGCGTGACCGTTAATCACTAAATCTACTAAAGGACGATTTTCCGTCAGAGAACCTAATTTTTCTGCTACCGCATCAAACACCCCACGCAACCGATTACGAATTGCTAAAGTTTGCGCTTGTTGCCATTTTGTCGCCTCAGTTACATAGGGTGGATGATGAAAGAAAATTATTCTTCCCCGCACTTGGGGATTTTGCCAAGATTCAATTAATCTTTGTCTTAACCAATCTAATTGTTCAATATCAATAACTGTAGTTTTATTAAAATCTAATTGCTTTTCTATATCAACTATAATCTCTTCAATTTGTGTGAGTTTAACTTGCAAATCGTCTAATTGTTCAGCATCTTGAGGATTATTCGGATTAAGAATTGCTGAATCTGCCACAATTTGCTGCTTTTCTTGTTCTAAAGAAGTGCGGCGTTTTTCTAAAAATCTTCTATCAGCATCGCCTTCTCGCGTTTTTGGTATTGGTGGTGGTTCGTTAAATGTATTAGAATCCAAAGCAAAGAAATCAATGCCACCATAGCGAAAAGTATAATAACGATTAGGCAGGCGAGTAAAGCTTCCTGGCTGATAAGAAAGACAGCGACTATTATTGATTGTACTTGTATAATGTTGGTCTAAATGACTGGCTAAATCGCCTGGAAACTGCAAGGTGCAGAGATAGTCTAAAAACGCCCTCGCATAAGCATCACCAGTGCCCGAACCATATAAACCCACATCTAAATCTAGGCGCGATCGCAATAATCGCCTGATTGGTAAAGTACTAATAGAAACTAAGCCAAATAATAGGGGTAAATCGTAGTAATCATGATTTCCCGGTACAGGTAAAATTGGCAGTTTGAATACCATTTTGTCATAGGCAATTTTTTTCGCCTGTTCTCCATCAACGAGAAATTCTTGATAAGGCTGAATAAAATTTTGTTGATAATATTCTTTCGACCCTACCAGATAAATTACATCGCCTGTGTGCAACATAAAACGGCATTCATGATGATGAGGTAGCATTAATTCCGCCACCTGACGTTGGGGGTTATGTCCCTTATGCGTCCCCGAACCACTATCCCCGACAACTAAAAATGAAAACTCCAAATCTTCTGTGCGATCGTCTTCGATTACTAGCTGAGTTTGGTCAATACCACGTTCAAGAATGAGCGGATCTTGCCATTTTACCCGTTGCTGCATCTTGCTAATTTTTTTGGCGATCGCTGGGTCAGAAACAAGTTTCAATGTAATTTACTCCTAAATGGGCATGGGGCATGGGGCATTGGGCAAAAGTCAAATAGAATTCTTAATTTTGAATTTTGCGGAAAGTCTGAGCGGAGGTTTCCTCCGTACACCGAAGGGGTTGCCGCAGGCATCAGAACTTTCCAAGAGAGAATTTTGAATTTTGAATTATTTGTCCTCCTTGTTCCCTGAATTCTCTGCCGGATTTTTCATTTCAATTACCAAATTTGGTAGTCCATCTAACTTCTCTACTGGTACTACTTCATCTACTTGGGGCACAAAAATCTTTAATCCACATGGTACACATTTAACTTCAATTGGCGTGTTACCAATGATTTCGCCATCTAAAGCTACTTTTTGCGGGGGATTTGTGGTGATTTTAAATTGTTTGGCGCGGAGGTAGCCAATATCATCACGTTCTACGGGATTACCCGCAGAAGCGGTTTGGAATAAATGATATGTAGCTGCGATCGCGCCGGCTTTGTTTGCTGGTGCGACAATAGTTAAATCTAGCAGTCCATCATCATAAATAATCCCGGCTGGCCCTTGGGCTAAAACTGAAGTCGGGGGTGCTGCATTGGCAACAGTGACAGCCGCAGCTTGAGTTTTAATGATTCTGTCTTCGGTTTCAATTTCTACATCAAAACTCTCTAATTCTCGCAATTGCTGAATGCCGGCGAGGACGTAAGCTAAAATACCAAAGCGCTTTTTTGCTTCTCTGTCTGCACGTTCTACCGTTTCCGCTTCAAAACCGATACCTACTAGTAGTACCATCGGTAGATCGTTGCAATAGGCGACATCGACATTCTTCGTTGCACCTTGGAGAATTGTCTCACAAGCAGCTTCAATGGTATCGGGAATAGTCAAAGCTGTGGCAAAGGCGTTCGCCGTTCCCCTGGAAATGATGCCTAAGGGAATATTAGTATTAACTACAGCTGCGGCGGCGGCGGAGAGAGTTCCATCACCACCAGAAGCGATAATTTCATCTACTCCACGTTCCACTGCGGCATAAGCTAGTTTATCTGCACCAACTTCTTCGGTGGTAATGTAAATATCTAAATCAATTTCTGGCTCTAATATTGCCCGAATCTGTGCCAATTCTTGTTCTGAGTCACCTTGACCAGCTACGGGATTAAAGATGAGGCAAGCGGAACGCTTCATAAGAATCAAAGCTTAAAATACAATATCGTTAAAAATTATCAAAATTATTCATACCATACCGATAAGATTGCCTCTTCCTCCTCACGGCAGGTTCTCAGCTATTGACACACTTGATGAAGGAAGGGGGGTAGCTTGAAAATATTGTTGATTGTTGTAGGGGCGGGTTCACAGATATCCTCACCGATCAACAATGATCTAAATAAACCCGCCCCTACAGACTGTTGACTGGGAGGAGAAATTTTTCAGATTGCAATCGGATCGAGTTTGAATGCAATCGGATCGAGTTTGAATGCAATCGGATCAAGTTTGAATGCAATCGAATCGAGTTTGAATGCGATCAAATCAAGTTTGAATGCAATCAAATCAAGTTTGAATGCAATCAAATCAAGTTTGAATGCAATCAAATCGAGTTTGAACGCGATCGAATCGAGTTTGAATGCAATCAAATCGAGTTTGAATGCGATCAAATCGAGTTTGAACGCGATCGCATCGACTAACAATGCTATTTTCTGCTATTTTGGTGCATACACGTACATTCTAAAATATTATGAATCGGTTTTTACCACATTTTTTCAGTATTATTGCCCTCAGTAGTTTGTCTGTTGCGACTGTGACAATGGCAAACACAACACCGGAAAATCCCAAGCTACAGTTAGCGCAAAAGCTTAACTGTAATAACGCGCAAACTCAAGTCGAAATTAATCAATGCGCTCAGTTATCCTATCAAAATGCTGATAAAAAATTGAATCAAGTTTATAAAAAACTTCTGCCAACTTTATCTAGTTCCAGAAAACAGAAATTAATTACTGCACAGCAAGCCTGGATTAAGTTTCGCGATGCTAGTTGTGAGTTTGAACGCAGCCAATATGCAGGCGGAACTATTGCACCTACAATTTATTTAGGTTGTTTAGAACGCACTACACAACAACGTACTCAACAATTACAGGATTACCTCAATTCAGATAATTAATCTTAACTGAAGGCTGAATCCTCGATCCTTTAAGCTAATACGCATCTAAATTGCGTAACTACTAATAAGGGCTATCAACAGTCAACAGTCAACAGTCAACCGTCAACAGCCCTCACAATGGATTGTGCAACTTCAAAGCAGATTAGCTTATCCTGTTATTTGGTAAATAAATGTAAAGAAAATCGCAATTAAACTTAACTCAAATTAAGCAATTAGCATCCGGTAAGTCACTCACTGCGGTAGTCTAGATGAGAGTGAAATTATCGCCTTGTTTGACATTTTGTTTTATGACTTCAACTGTTTCCAGTCCTGCACGCACAATCCGTATTGGTTCTCGTAAAAGTCAACTGGCTCTAGTTCAAACCCACTGGGTAAAAGAGCAACTGCAAAAAAGCTATCCTGAGATTGCTTTTGAAGTCCATACCATGTCTACCCAAGGCGACAAAATCCTGGATGTAGCATTAGCCAAAATTGGTGATAAAGGATTATTTACCAAAGAATTAGAAGTTGGGATGCTCAACAAGGAGATTGATTTTGCGGTACATTCCCTCAAGGATCTGCCAACTAAATTACCAGAAGGTTTAACATTGGCAGCAATTACCGAAAGGGAAAATCCAGCAGATGCTTTGGTACTGCACGAAAAGTATAAAGGTCAGCAAATTGATACTTTACCAGCAGGTGCAGTAATTGGTACATCCTCTCTGCGGAGATTAGCCCAGTTACGCCATAAATTCCCCCATTTTACATTTAAAGATGTGCGGGGAAATTTGAATACACGCATGGCTAAATTAGATGCGGGTGAATATGATGCTTTAATTTTGGCAGTTGCCGGGTTAGAGCGGTTGGGAATGAGCGATCGCGTTCATCAAATTTTACCTAAAGAAATCTCGCTCCATGCAGTTGGTCAAGGTGCTTTGGGTATAGAATGCCGTGCAGATGATACCGAATTGATATCTCTGCTCAAAGCGATCGAACATCCCGAAACCCGCGATCGCTGTTTAGCTGAACGTGCCTTTTTACGCGATCTCGAAGGCGGCTGTCAAGTACCCATTGGTGTAAATACGGAAATTAATGGTGATACTTTAACCTTAACCGGGATAGTTGCTAGCGTCGATGGACAAAATCTAGTCAAAGACACCGTTACCGGAGAAGCCAAAAACGCCGAAAATCTGGGTACACAACTGGCGCATTTATTGCGAGAACAAGGCGCACAAGCAATCTTAGATGTGATTTTTACCGAAATCCAAAGAGGTTCTTAAGCCAATCCGCACCCGGATATGGTTAGATAAGTAATCAGTGAACAGTGAAAAAGTCATGATTGAGTAACTAAAAACTGATTCACTGTGTAGGCAGAATCGGGGAAACATATATTACCATGCGGATTCTATTTGTTGCAGCAGAGGCAGCTCCAGTTGCAAAAGTTGGCGGAATGGGTGATGTTGTCGGCGCATTACCCAAAATCTTGAGAAAAATGGGGCATGATGTACGGATATTCTTGCCCTACTATGGCTTTCTCCCAGACAAAATGGAGATTCCTAAAGAACCCATTTGGCGGGGATATGCCATGTTTCAGGACTTTGCTGTTTACGAAAGCATCCTTCCTGGTACTGATGTTCCCTTGTATTTATTTGGACATCCTGCCTTTATGCCTCGACGGATTTATTCGGGAGAGGATGAAGACTGGCGGTTCACCTTGTTTGCCAACGGTGCAGCCGAATTTTGCTGGAATTATTGGAAGCCACAGATTGTCCACTGTCACGATTGGCACACAGGGATGATTCCCGTATGGATGAACCAAGATCCAGATATCACCAGCGTGTTCACCATTCATAACTTGGCTTATCAAGGGCCTTGGCGTTGGTATTTAGATAAAATTACTTGGTGTCCTTGGTATATGCAAGGACACAACACAATGGCGGCGGCGGTGCAATATGCAGACAGGGTAAATACTGTATCTCCCACCTACGCCGAGCAAATTAAAACACCTGCTTATGGCGAAACCATAGAAGGTTTATTGTCTTTTATTAGCGGTAAGTTATCCGGGATTATTAACGGTATAGATACTGAGGTTTATAACCCAGAAAACGACAAATATATTGCCCAGACATTTACAAAGGATACTTTAGATCAACGTAAAGCCAATAAAATTGCCTTACAAGAAGAAGTTGGGTTAGAAGTTAATTCCAATGCCTTTTTAATTGGCATGGTAACCCGGTTAGTAGAGCAAAAAGGCTTAGATTTGGTGATCCAAATCCTCGATCGCTTTTTGGCATATACTGATGCTCAATTCGTGTTGCTGGGAACAGGCGATCGCTATTACGAAACTCAAATGTGGCAGTTAGCATCCCGCTATCCCGGACGCATGGCTACTTACCTGCTGTATAACGATGCTTTATCTCGCCGCATCTACGCTGGTACAGATGCTTTCTTAATGCCTAGCCGGTTTGAACCCTGCGGTATCAGTCAAATGATGGCTTTGCGTTACGGTTCCGTCCCCATTGTTCGGCGTACAGGTGGGTTAGTTGATACAGTATCCCATTTCGACCCCATGAACGATGCCGGTACTGGTTATTGTTTTGACCGTTATGAACCCCTAGATTTATTCACCTCCATGATTCGCGCCTGGGAAGGTTTCCGTTTCAAACCCCAATGGCAAGAATTACAAAAACGCGGTATGAGTCAGGATTTCAGCTGGTATCAATCAGCCAAGCAATATGTCAAGCTGTATAGATCCATTTACGGCTTACCAGAAGAAGAGGAAGCACCGCAACCAGAATTAGAGTTAAATCAGCCAGTAGCTACTAGTTGATAGCACAAAAGTCTCTTCCTCTAGTGAAGAGACTTTTAGTAACTCCCCCGACTGCTTACAGCTATTTTCATCGAAAATTTGGGTAGAAACCCCGTCCTTGTAGGACGGCTTTATATTAAAATATAGATGGTCAATGACCCACCCGAGACGATGGATTCAGACAGCCTAACGAGCGAAGTCCAGTAAAATTGGCGGCGCAGACAAATCGGTAGACCGGGATGCATAGGATAGGGCAATGGCAAACATCCCTAGAATCAAAACAACAGATAAGAATTCCTTTTGGGTATTCGACACATAAAACCGCTGGACTAGCGGGGTTAGTCTGTGGAGCGAACATAAGACCATAAAACTCCTTGAGGGTGGAGGCAGTTGCTATGAAGCAGAAACTCAAATCGTGAGGTTTGGGAATCACCGTTCCTTTAGGTCGGTGAGGATGTCAAGTAAATAGACCACGCTGTAGGGGCACGGCATCAGTAAAATTATTGTATGTACAAAAAGATTGTCGGTGCCGTGCCCCTACGATAGATGTGGTTCAAATAGGTGAAAACTGCTGTAAATATCGCCCTAGCTTGCGCCAACGCCTCGCAAATTAAAAACCATCCTTCTGTTATCTGCCCTCTGCCTTCCATCTTCTATAATTTATAAATCCTGCACAACTAATTCTAGGCATGAAACTGTGACAGAAACTGGAAGCTACAAAGATACTGTAAATCTACCTAAGACTAATTTTGATATGCGGGCAAACGCACTCAAGCGCGAGCCGGAAATTCAAAAGTTTTGGGAAGAAAATAAAATTTACGATCGCCTCAGTGAAAAGAACCCCGGCAAATTATTTATACTACATGACGGGCCTCCCTACGCAAACGGCTCGTTACATACTGGTCATGCCTTAAATAAAATTCTCAAAGATATTATTAACCGCTACCAACTGCTACGGGGGCGGAAGGTGCGTTATGTGCCTGGTTGGGACTGCCACGGCTTGCCAATTGAACTGAAAGTTTTACAAAATATGAAGTCCGCAGAACGGCAAAACCTCACACCGTTACAACTGCGCCAAAAAGCCAAGGAATTTGCCCTCGCTACCGTAGATGCCCAACGCCAAAGTTTTAAACGTTATGGTGTTTGGGGAAATTGGGAAGATCCTTATTTAACCTTGAAGCCGGAATACGAAGCGGCGCAAATTGGCGTGTTCGGGCAGATGGTGTTAAAAGGTTACATCTATCGCGGTTTGAAGCCTGTACACTGGAGTCCTAGCTCCAAGACGGCTTTAGCGGAAGCTGAATTAGAATATCCTGAAGGTCATACTTCTCGCAGTATTTATGCAGCTTTCCCCGTTACCAGTCTTTCTGAATCTGCTCAACCATTGCTAGGGGATTATTTACCAGATTTGGGTGTGGCGGTTTGGACAACTACACCTTGGACAATTCCCGGTAACTTGGCGGTAGCGGTAAATGCTGACCTCAATTATGCTGTGGTGGAAGTTTCACGCAGAGACGCAGAGGCGCAGAGTAATTTTAAATACCTAATTGTCGCGGCTGATTTGGTGGAACGATTAACGGCAACTTTGGGAGTTGAGTTAACCGTAAAATCCACATTTAAAGGGCAAGAATTAGAACATATTACTTACCGTCATCCATTATACGATCGGGAAAGTCCGGTGGTGATTGGTGGCGATTACATTACCACTGAGTCCGGTACGGGGTTAGTACATACAGCCCCCGGACACGGTCAAGAAGACTACATTGTCGGTCAGCGCTATGGTTTACCTATCCTCGCGCCAGTGGATGATAACGGTAACTTTACTGCCGAAGCGGGAGAGTTTGCTGGGTTGAATGTGCTGGGTGATGGAAATCAGGCGGTAATTGATGCCTTAGCTGGGGCTGGTTCCTTACTCAAGGAAGAACCTTATCAGCACAAATATCCTTACGACTGGCGGACGAAAAAACCAACGATTTTCCGCGCTACTGAACAGTGGTTTGCTTCGGTGGAAGGATTTAGAGAAGAAGCACTAAAAGCGATCGCATCAGTAAGATGGATTCCCGCTCAAGGTGAAAACCGCATTACACCAATGGTAGCGGAACGTTCTGATTGGTGTATTTCTCGTCAGCGTGCTTGGGGCGTGCCTATTCCGGTATTCTATGATGAGGAAACTGGGGAACCCCTGCTAACAGAAGAAACCATCAACCACGTGCAAGCAATCATCGCTGAGAAAGGTTCAGATGCTTGGTGGGAAATGTCGATAGAGGAATTGTTACCCGAACAATACCGCAATAATGGCAAGTCTTACCGCCGAGGTACAGACACAATGGATGTGTGGTTTGATTCTGGTTCTTCTTGGGCGGCTGTCGCTAAACAGCGATCGCAATTAGGCTACCCCGTAGATATGTATCTGGAAGGTTCCGATCAACATCGCGGTTGGTTCCAGTCGAGTTTGCTTACCAGTGTAGCGGTGAATGATATTGCACCTTATAAAACTGTCTTAACTCATGGCTTTGTTCTGGATGAACAAGGGCGGAAAATGAGTAAATCACTGGGTAACGTAGTAGATCCCCAAGTGATGATTGTCGGCGGTAAAGATCAGAAAAAAGAACCCCCCTATGGTGCTGACGTATTGCGGTTGTGGGTGTCGTCTGTTGATTACACCTCCGATGTCCGTATCGGGAACAACATCATCAAGCAGCTAAATGATGTTAGGGGTAAAATTCGCAATACAGCGCGGTTCTTGCTGGGTAGCTTGCATGATTTCGATCCCGAAAAAGATGCAGTACCTTTAGCAGAATTACCAGAACTCGATCGCTATATGCTGCATCGGATGACAGAAGTATTTCAGGAAGTAACCGAAGCCTTTGACAGCTTCCAATTCTTCCGCTTCTTTCAAACAGTGCAGAATTTCTGCGTCGTCGATTTATCTAACTTTTATCTCGACGCTGCCAAAGATAGACTTTATATCAGCACCCCTGATGGTTTCCGCCGTCGCAGTTGTCAAACAGTGCTGAGAATAGCTTTAGAGAATTTAGCACGAGCGATCGCTCCCGTGTTATGTCACACGGCTGAAGATATTTGGCAACATCTCCCTTATAAAACACCGTATAAATCGGTGTTTGAAGCAGGTTGGGTACAATTAGACGAAGCATGGCAAAATCCCGCCATTGCAGAATTCTGGCAACAAATTCGCCAACTGCGTACTGAGGTAAACAAGGTATTAGAACAAGCAAGAATCGAGAAGTTAATCGGTTCTTCCTTAGAAGCCAAAGTCTTACTATATATCAATGACGAGCAGTTACGCGCCTCTGTAAAAACACTGAATCCAGACAAAGGTAACGGTATCGATGAACTCCGCTATTTGTTCATCACCTCCCAAGTGGAAGTATTAGACACACCCGCAGCCTTAGAAGGATTGAAATATAACCTACAATCGGATACTTGGGCTATAGGTGTAGTTAATGCAGATGGCGAAAAATGCGATCGCTGTTGGAATTATTCAGTTCATGTAGGAGAATCAAAAGAGCATCCTCTATTGTGCGAAAGGTGTGTTGATGCCTTAGCAGGTGAATTTTAAGTCTGAGGGATAGTTATTTTCTAACAAAGTCTGAACAGAGGTTTTCTCCGTTCAGACTTTGTGCTTTATTGGCTTTGTACTTAATTATTTATCGTTTCTCTTCCTCATTCAATGCTAAGAAGTGGTTTTAAAAGTGATTGGCTATGATTTAGATAATTTTTCACCCCCTAACCCCCGCAAACAGGGGTATTTAGGGTAATCCAACAAAATTTGCTAAATCACCCCAGACTTTTAAAACATCCTCTCAGCCAAAGACGCAGGAAAGAAATCATAAATCATTCCTTATACCCCATGCCCAATGCCCCATGCCCCATGCCCAATTCTAATTGGAGAAAATTATGGAAACTAAAGATAAAATCCTCAAAGGACACAAACGCCAAATACGGCTTTCACGTTGGCTTGCCAAAGTTGGTTATAACAGCCCCATTGGCAAGTTCCTCCGCTTAATAATGTATTATCAGGATGGTTTTATCTTACTCAAAGCCTGGAGAGATTTTCTGAACATCCGTCGAGAAAATATTGGCGACAAATTCTTTGCAGTAGATCATGCAATTATACATGCCTCTCACACTTTGGTAAGAGATTTGATGCATGTCGAGCCACAATTGCGGGGTAATGATTTAGGGATTATTAGAATCTACGCTTCTAGCTACATGCTCAATAATCCCTTAAGTTTAGGAATGAATGGTAACGAACATACAGGAGTACGGGCTGTATTTTTACAAGCATTACCAAATCCCTATTCCCAAGCAGAATTATTAGGACAATTAGTCGATCAATCCCTAGCAAAAGCTGCCGATAGGCGTCAGTTACATGTTGGTAATGATTTACCAAAAATGATGTTAGAGATTTTGCACCAACTTGTTTTTCAAATTTCCTTATCTGAAGAAGAACTTGCTGGATCGGGTGCTTATATTAAAGGGTTGGTACTTTCATCCTTACCAACTTTTGTCAGCAAATATCTTCTATTTTCCAAAACAGGGCCAAATATTCGCCATCGCCAACGCTTAATTGAACGCTATAAACAATCCCCCAAATGGGCATCATACATGCAAATTGCTGCCCAATATCGGCTGAACGAACACCAAATTGCTAACAGCTTATTTGATATGATTCATATTGCTGGTACTGCGGGAACTAGTGCCCTTTTAGGTTCTGTAATTGGTGTTCTTTGCCTAGATGATAATCTCAAAAATGATGTATTAGCAGAGATTAATACTGTCTGGAATGGACAAAATACTCCCAACGGTTCTGCTTTAGAACAGTCAACACTAACTAATAGAATAGTTTTAGAAACCTCTCGCCTATATCCCCCAGTACGCTTTGTTAGCCAACTCACGACTAACAAGGGAACAGTAGAAATTGGCGGACAACAATGTCCATTTCAAAAAGGGACTCGTTTACTTGGCTCTATCTTTAATGCTAATCGAGATCCTCAAAGATACCAAAACCCCAATGATTTTGATGTAACGCGAGATTTCTCTGATATTTTATCTTGGAATGGCGAAGGACATGAACGAGTTTGTCCTGGTAAATCCTTATCCATTGGTATAATTCAAATGTTCTGTTTCTATTTGTTGAAAAAATATCAATGGAACTCAATTACAGAAGTAAAGTGGGATTTTGAAAAAGTAACTGCTGTGACTCCTAATAATTTAATCTTACAAGGCTTTACTCATCAACAGTAAAGAAACACTTCTCTTGCATAAACCTTATACCAATTCTCTGTAAACTTGCACTTAATAACTGCTTCTTTTCTCTTGGCGTACTTGGCGGTTCATTACAGAAATTTTCAGGTAAATCGACCACACTGTAGGGGCACGGCATCCATAATATTCTCATATATACAATAATCTTACTGGTGCCGTGCCCCTACTACGATTGTGGTTCAAATGCATGAAAACTGCTGTAAATAAATATTTAGTGCATCATAGTGAATTGGTATTAGTATTTTCAAGGTGAATAACAACATCTCGCCCATGATTCCTGAGTCATCTCTTCCTCTGTGTTCTCTGTGGTTAAATAAAGAAATCTCAACCGCACCAGACGCAGAGTAGGCAGAGAAAAAAATAGATTTTATTTCACCTTGAAAAGCTACTTCTAAGCTCTAACCTCTATTTTCTACACTGGAATTAACTAATGATTAAACCTATTGAGAAAAAGCAACTCGACAATATTGCTACCTGGATGGTTCCCACTGTCGAAACCAAATTACCGACCATTCTTCAAGGTGTATTCTTTATGGATGGCAATCCCTTACCTGATGATTGCATCACATTTTACAACCTAGAATGGGACACCCAAGACCTCAGCTTACTCCTTCCTGTTTTTGCACCTTTGCAATGGACTTTTCATAATTCCTTTGCAGGCTGGCTATTACTAATAGGCGCGCAAATATCCCGATTTACCTACAAAGTTCAATTTGAAGATGAAACCTTACAGCGATCGCAAATTATCGCCTTTGCTTTTGGCATCCCAATTCCTAAGTGGATACTAGATTTTACAATGATCCAAGACGAGAATTCTCCTAATGGCGATATTTGGTATCGTAAAAACACTTTTTTCGGCAGATTTTCCGGGATGGGAAACTATACACTACGTAAAGTTGTTGATGCTGAAGGCAAATATACACCCGCCTTCTCAGATATGCTGAGTAAGGTTAACAATGAATGTTTAGTAATTGTGAATTATTCTTAATAGTCATTTGTCATTAGTCATTTGTGATTTGGTGGATTTACTGGGGCGGAGTCCAAGCTTCTTTCCAAGCCTTCCCCCTTGCTCCCTGCTCCCTGCTCCCCTGCCTAGCCCCTAGTCCCTATTGGTAAGGTGAGGGTAAAGGCTGTTTGCCCTGGAAATGTGCTATTTACAGTCAAATCGCCATGATGGGCGCGGGCGATTTCTCTAGCGAGGCTGAGTCCGAGTCCGATTCCTTCTACTTGGCGGGTACGTGCTGGATCGCCACGATAAAAGCGGTCGAATAGGCGATCGCGATCGCTTGCGGGAATATCTTTTGATGCATTTGTAATGGTAATATGGAGTTGATTTTGCTGTTGTTGAGCGGAAATCTCAATCCAGCCATTGTCAGCGAGATTGTATTTGATGGCGTTACTCAAAAGATTTTGCAGTACTTGCATGAGTAAATCGCGATCGCCTTGTACTTTTAATCCAGAAAGAATGTGATTTTTAACAGTTAAATGAGGGGCTAATAATTCGACATCTTCTAGCATTTCCATTAGTAACTCAGACATATCCACCCCCACTAAATACAAACTCATCTGTCCCGCATCAGCTAGGGATAACAGCAAGAGTTTGCGCATAATTCCACTGAGACGACGCACTTCATCTAATAAATTGCTGAGGCGTTGTTGGACTTCACTACCGGGGTCAACTTGTTGTAGAGTTCTTTCTAATTCCCCTTGTAAAATAGTTAGGGGCGTTTTCAATTCGTGCGCTGCATCAGCACTAAAGCGGGAAGCTTGGGTAAAACTGCGTTCTAGGCGTGACAGCATTTGATTAAACACCTGAATCAGTTCGACAAATTCTACATCTGTTGTCCCAATGGGGATGCGCTGATCTAGTCCTTTGACTGTTACCTGTTGAATTACACCTGTTAATTGAGCGATGGGACGTAACGCACCACCAGAAATTAACCATGCTCCCACTGCTATAAGTAGCAAAGCGATGGGAATGGAAACCAAGAAAATATTGCTAATACTTGCCATTTCTTGATTGACAGCTTGCAAACTAACTGCGATCGCAACTTGACTGTGGGGAGATTTCATCACACCGATTCGCCAGTGAGCTTTTGCTGTTTTTTCTGTGACAAATGGCGGCGGATCTGGGCGAAATGGTCGAGAATCTCGTCTTTCTCGCGGTGGTAGTATTAAAGGCGTTAATTGCAGACGTTTAACTAATAAGCCCTGCACCTGTGTATCTTCCGGGAGGGAGTTAAATTCAGTCAATGTGTTGCTATTGCTATCAACTACTAAAGCGGCGACGGGAATTGTTGTATGGTTACCCCAATCAAAGGATAATAATTCTGGGCGAGGATGCAATCGCTCTGGTTCTGGGGGACGACTAGTCCGCATTAACTGATTTAATAATTGTGCATCCAAGCGGCTGATTTTAGCATTGTAAATCTGAAACCAGGAGACAACCGCAAACCCAAGCAAGGTGCTACCCGCCAAAGCTGCAGATAATAGCGCCATCCGTAAGCGAAACGATCGCAGTTGTTTCACGATGGTTCTGGTTTGCGAAACCGATAACCAACACCGCGAATACTTTCAATCCAACTCGGTTCGTCACTGGGGTCAATTTTTTTGCGAATGCGCTGAATACAGACATCCACCACATTTGTATTCGGGTTAAAGTCGTAACCCCAAATATGTTCCAGGATTTGGGTACGGGTGAAAACTCGTCCAGGCGATCGCATGAGATATTCTAAAAGATTAAATTCCCGACTGGTAAGTTCAATTGCTTTTTGATTGCAAGTAACTTCGCGAGCAATGCGATCGAGTTTAATCGGCCCTACTGTGAGTATATTTTGGCGATCGCCCACACTGCGACGTACCACCGCATGAATCCGCGCGGCTAACTCTTCGACAAAGAAAGGTTTAGCAATATAATCATCGGCTCCCAAGTTCAAACCTTGCAAGCGATCGTCTAATTCATTCCGCGCCGTCAACAAAATTACGGGAGCATTGCGTCCTTCTCGCCGCAATTGTTTGAGAATTGATAGTCCATCTTTTCCCGGAACCATGATATCAAGAATAATCGCATCATATTCGTTATCTAATGCCCGGAGATAGCCATCATCGCCATTGTCGCAATAGTCTACGACAAATCCTTGCTCCTTCAGTCCAGCCCGGACGAAGTTAGCAATTTTTGCTTCATCTTCGACAAACAGAACATTCACAAGCTTTTATGAGTTGATCTATAGGTTCTATTTTAAATTGATTAATCTTTAGCTGAAATTACAAAAATGTAATTTAAAAACTAGAGCATCTGTCATTTTTGTTCTAATATGGCTTAGTCCTTAAAATTCTTTTAAGGTTTCCCGCAAGGTTTTTTTAACCTATTGTCAGTATTGTAAAAGTTATGGCATTTTAACTTATCTTGTCAAATAAGAGCTTACTATATGATAATTTTGCCAAAAATTCTGTCAACTCGGCTCTTAACAAAGGTATTGAACTCTCAAAAAAAAATAAACCTACCATGAACAAAAGACTGTTTGACTACAAACACCCATTTATTCTCCTATTCAGTGCTTTAATTGTTAGCTACGGATTTTTCTCCAAAGTATCTGCTCAAAACATTGCTGCTCCAGACACTACAGATTCTGAAGCAACCACTGTCAACAACCAAGAGTTTCCACAGTGGGGATATTACACGGTAAGAAGAGATTTTCGCAAATGTGTTTCTCCTATATGTGGGGGATATTTCATTAAGCAGGTTAACTTGAAAGCTACTCCTTGCATCGATGGTGTTTTTCGTGAGGAATGCTATGTGTCTGCAATTGATTGGAGTTCCCTAAAAGTAGCATCTTCCGAACTGGCAAAAATCCAAAGTGATGATGGTAGCCGTGTGATTCTTCGAGGTAGCATAGTTCCAGTGGAATTTCCTGGATTTGGTGAGTTTGGGAATTTGAGAGTTAAAGAAGCCTTCATCGCTGCTACAGCTGCGCCACCAAAAGGTACTTTTGTGGGACTCAAAAACAATGGCATTGTCTGCATCACTACCCCTTGCTTCTCCACAAATCAACTGGTTTTGAATAAGCCTAACATTTCTCAAGTTTCGTCAATCGATTTAAGTCAAACGGGTGCAACAAAGAAACAAATTGAAGCAGCAACAAGAGAAATTTTTGCTAAAGGTTTAATTACTGTAGGTAGAACTGAGGTAGTAAACAACTTAGATCCGACCAAGAGAGATATTAAGTTTGTGGGTACACAATTTTATCTGAGAGTAGAACCGAAATTTTGATTAGGGAACTCCAAAAATTAAATTATCCCAAATTGTAGGGGCGGGGTTACCCCGCCCCTACAATTTGCGGATTTGGTAAGTAATAATTGGAATATTTTTTTATTTGGAAATCCCTTAGGAGTCGTGTAAAAATAAGTTGAACAATTTAATATTTGTAGTGCGGGCATCTTGCCCGCGCGAGCAAGATGCTCGCACTACTTATTTTTACTTGATGCCTTAGTCTGATCCGGGGTGAAATGAGCAGTAATAGCGAAAGTTAGGCGCTGGGAATTGATGAGTCACTTTCAATAACTGCGATCGCCTTTTCCTCTGTCGAAACTTGCTTTTGTTTCATAGGTGCAACAAAAAGCCCCAGCTTGGTAGCTCTGTAATTAGGAGAAGTCTTTTGGCCATTGCATTTTAATCAATGATCTGCCTTCTACTGGATTTAATCTGTCCGCGCTTGGTTTTACTATCAAGGCGTTTTTTTTGCGAACTGCGTGTTGGCTTAGTAGATTTGCGTTTTTTCTTGAGTACAACTGCGCTTTTAATCAGTTCTTTAAGTCTTTCTAAAGCCTCCTCTCGGTTCTGCTCCTGGCTGCGGTGTTCTTGGGCTTTGATGACAATTACTCCCTCTTGGGTAATGCGTCTGTCGTTTAGCGTCAAAAGCTGCTGTTTATAGAAAGCGGGTAAAGATGAAGCTCCAATATCAAAGCGTAAGTGAATGGCGGTAGCAACCTTGTTGACGTTTTGACCACCTGCGCCTTGGGAGCGAATCGCGCTAATTTCGAGTTCGCTATCTGAGATGAGAATTTTATGAGAAATTTGCAGCATACCTTATATATAGCGTTATTAGGGCGGTCTTTGTTTGTCACAGTTGTATTTTGGGGAGCATCCCAATTTTGACGCAATACCCTAGAAGGGTATTGCTATACCAACAAAGCCTGCCTTGGCAGGCTAAAAGTTTGATAGCCTGCCAAGGCAGGCTTCGTATTTCTAGCCCCACCCTTATAGGGTGAGGGCGTTTTTGCACATTTGGGATGCTCCCGTACTTTGATGATGCAATGAGCGATCGCATCTACAGTCAAGCACCCTACAACAGCAAGGGACAACGCACGCTGAAAAATGCCGATGACGGAATTTTTCAAGATGGTGGCGAACAAATGTTACTCAAGCTTACCCAAAACGGGCAAGGCTATACAGCTACCTTTGATGTGGGACTACAAATCGCCTAGAAAAATTACAAAAATGTAATCCACAAGCAAGGCGAACTGTAATTTTGAGTCGATTAAATCATAAATATCAACACACAACACAAGTCACACGGGGAAAGATTATGAAGGTTAATAAAACAGTTGTCGTAGCAGCTATTTCTATTCTTGCAGGTACATTTAGTTTAATTTCTCTCAATTCAGTCAATGCTGCCAAGCCATCCCACCGCATTGCCCAAGGTTCACAACAACCTAATCAACAACAACAGGATGGACAACGGCGTCCACCTCACCCTGATTTTAAAGCAGCAGCCGCCAAACTGGGTGTAACTGAACAGCAATTAAAAGATGCCTTAGGCGTTCCCGCTAATCCTCCGGCTCAAGGTGACAGAAATCAAAGACCACCCCGTCCCGATTTTAAAGCAGCAGCTGCCAAGTTAGGCGTGACTGAACAAAAATTAAAGGATGCCTTAGGCGTTCCCGCTAATCCTCCCGGTGAAGGTGACAAAAATCAAAGACCACCCCGTCCCGATTTTAAAGCAGCCGCAGCCAAGTTAGGCGTAACTGAACAAAAATTAAAGGATGCGTTAGGCGTTCCCGCTAATCCTCCCAGTGAAGGCCAGCGCCCACCCCGCCCTGATTTTAAAGCCGCAGCCGCCAAATTAGGTGTGACTGAACAGCAATTAAAAGATGCCTTAGGCGTTCCTCCCCATCCTCCCGGCGAAGGCGATCGCCCAGAGTCTTCCCAAAATAGATAGTTTACAAACAAAGGCAGAGGGACGAGGGCAGAAGGTGAAGAGTAACCTCAAACACATCTAATTTGCGGATTAAATTTTATCAATCTCTTGTGGGGTGGGCATCTTGCCCGCCCAAATTATACAACTACCCCATTTATATTTGGTATATTGGAGCTGTTATGAATCAATACGGTTCAGTTAGCCTCAAAAAACTGATTTGGTGTAGGTTGGGTTGAGGAACGAAACCCAACATTTTCGGCGCTTTGTTGGGTTTCACTTCGTTCAACCCAACCTACATTTATCCTTAACTGAACCGTATTGTGTTATGAATCGCTTTTTTCGCAAATATCATCGTTGGTTGGCAATTGTCTGTGCCCTACCGTTAATGCTAACAGTCATCACTGGTATGACTTTTCCCATCGCTAAAGCTCTACATCAACGAGAATTAGCAGGTTTCCTCATCCACCTGCACACCCTAGAAACTTTTGGACTCGATGGGATTTTCCCCATAATTAACGGATTTGGTTTACTAGGCTTATTAGTGAGCGGAATTTATATGACAAGTTTATTTCGCGATCGCCGTTTACCTGGTAATAGACTTGATGTTTAATATTCGCGACACATCAATATATTCTAGAGGGCAAAGCAGTGCCTAGCCCCTACTATATTAAAAAATGTAAATAGGATTGCAACCCTTATCAATGACAAATGACAAATAACTATTAAATTTGCCTGATATATTTCATCTTCATGCTCCAGGCTTTGACAATCATCGTCAAGCCTTTTCTTATTCATCGCAACGCTCCAATGCCCCATGCCCAATGCCCAATGCCCCATGCCCATTATCCTATAGGTAACGTAAACCAAAATGTCGCACCGGCGGATAATGCGCTAGTAACACCAATTTCCCCACCATGCGCTTGGATAATTTGCTTGCACAGATATAACCCTAATCCTAAGCTGACAGAATTGCGGGTGTTTGTACCTCGATAATAAAGGTCAAATAAGCGTTCGCTTTGCTGTTGACTGATTCCCACACCGTTATCGCTGACAGTGCAATAAATTTTGTCTCCGGCAACGGTAGCGTTAATGGTTAACATTAAACCAGGGGGATTGTGTTTAATTGCATTGGCAATTAGGTTAGAAAAAACTCGCCATAGTTGCGTCGGATCGGCGTTAATGTATGGTAAATCTGCACTAACTAAATTGGTGAGGGTGGCTTGATTTTCCCCTAGCATCGGTTCTAAATCTGCGATCGCGGCTTCGACCACTGTATGTAATTGTACTGATTGTAATTGTAAGATTACGCCTTGAACTGCACTGATATGAGCTTCGAGCAAGGAATTAATTAAATTGAGTTGGCGATCGCTACTTTTCACCATTCGTTCTAAAATTGACCGAGAAATAGTGATTTTACTCTCTGGGTTAGCTAGCAAGTTTTTCAACACCATTAAAGTTCCTAATACGGGGTTGCGTAAGTCGTGGGAAACCGCATGAAAAAATACCCGCACTGCTTCCTCTGCTTGCTTGCGCTTGGTGATATCTTCTGTCATTCCCTCGTAGTAAAGCAGTTTTCCTTGTTCGTCACGTACTGCGTAGGCTTTTTCCGAAATCCACACAATGCTTCCGTCTTGGCGATAAATTTGCGATTCAAATTCCGAGAGACTACCATATTTTTCGATTAAGCGAACAAACTCGGCTCTCCGCTTAGGGTCAACATATAATTGATGTTCGATATCTGTTAATTTGGCTGTGACTTCTTGGGGCGATGCATAGCCGTAAATCTTCGCTAAAGCGGGATTAGCTGTAATATACTTACCATCAGCACTACTTTGGAAAATCCCTTCGATGGCGTTTTCTACGATACTGCGATATTTAGCTTCTGCAACTTGCAGTTTTTGATAAGCTAATTCTAGTTCTTGATGGGCATAAAAATCTGAGCGTTGTAGGCGATCGTAAAGATAAACGCCGATGTCACAGATAGCACATAGCCAAAAAACATATAAGATAAAAGTTACATCATAAAGTTCTGGATGTTCGGGTAGGAATGTTTTCAGTCCTAAGACTTGATTCACACCAAAATAGTAAATTAGCAAACCCACCTGTGAAGTTAAATGTAAATGCCAACACACAGGTATAAATGTAGCTTGACTGACAAATAGCAATGACCAAGATAAAGGATCGCGTAGGGCATAGCCTTGAATTGTAGCGAAAAACTGCGTTCCTAGACTAATTGACCAAGAAGACCCCAATAATAGCATTCCCGGATAACGTTGACCAAACCGGGTTTTATGCACAATAAAACAAACCAGTAGAATCAAGAACATGGCAAAATTAATACATAATGCTTGGGTTCTCAATGGTTGGGGTAGTTTGTCTAACTCTTTTAAGGGAAAATAAACATCATAAATACTACGCAAAGTAAAAGTAAATAAGCAGACTAATCCTACTAATAACCATAACTGCAATCTTTGCCATAAAAAGCTTCTTCTAGCATTCAGCCATTGTTCATCGCGAACAGCATTTATCGCCACATCCGCCGTTATTTTTGATGTTGAGGCTGGAAAGGCTTTTTTCCCCCACCTTTGCAGTGTTTTCCAGAAGGTAGCCATCAGCTTTTACCAAGTTTGCCTATATGCTATTGTCTCCTATTCTGAATTGGGCGATGAAGTCGTGAGTTAGAGACGCGATGAACCCTTGTCTGTACAAGTTTGATTGGTAAGGGTTTTTGGGATATTGCTATGATTTTGCGATCGCCTAATTATGCTAAATTCTACTCATTTTCAAACAGAATGCCACAGATGGTAGGGCATAGGTGTCAACTCAAGTTAAAAATAGCCTATGTCTTGGCTTTGTCACCCGCCTGAGAATGAATTCTCAGGGCCAAAGCTCAAGTCTACTAAAGTAGACTCAAGATTTGGAAGATATTTAGTCATCTTGAGATGACTTTGGCTATTAGCAAGGAACTTCAGTTCCTTGCGGTAGCTGGGTTTTGCGTTAAGTTGACACTAATGGGCACTGCCATGCCCTCTAGAATATATTGATATGCATGGTGATTTTAAGGGCGAACTGTGGAATTTGGGGTAGCGAGGGGTAATGTAAACCAAAATGTTAAACCACGCTGGCGATGACTAATAATTCCAATTTCCCCACCATGCGCTTGGATCACTTGGCGACTCAAATACATTTTTAAAGCAATACTGCTAGAACAACAAGCTTGTGGTTCGGGAATGTACAAATCAAACAAGCGATCGCACTCTAGTTTACTTAGAGTAATGCCATTATCTTGAATCTCGGTGCGAATGATGTCGCCTTCAACTTTGGTTTTTAGGGTAAAAGTCAGTCCTGGTGGGTTGTTTTGCAAACTATATGTGAATATATTGGCGAGAACTTTTTGCAACCGCGTCGGATCGGCCATGACTAAGGGTAAATCGTCAGGGACTAAATTATTTAATATGGCTTGATTGTGGTTAAGTAATGGCTGCAAATCTTTGATAATTGAGTCTAGCAGCGTGTTATAATGTACTAGCTCTCGACGCAGATTAATTCCTTGAGCTTCACAACTATGAATTTCTAGCAAAGAGTCGAGCATTGCTAGTTGGCGATCGTTACCTTGAATCATGCGTTCAATCACCGAACGCGATACAGGAATAAAGGATTGAGAATTGGGAAGGCGATTTTGGGTTGCTTCTTTAGCTAGTTCCCACTCACTATTGCCTAAACTTTGAGTTTTGAGTAAATTCTTCAATACCATTAAGTTACCCATAACCGCAGTCCGCAAATCGTGGGCTACAGTATGTAAAACTACATTTTTCACCCGTTGCATTTCTTCTAGTTCCTGCATTTTCTGCTGGAGTTGGGCGGTGCGTTCTTCTACTTGACGTTCTAAATTAGAATTAAGTGCAGCTAATTCTTGATATAATTGAGCTTGTTGAATAGCGATCGCTAATTGCTCTGACATTTGCTGCAATAAATCAATTTCGATAGTTTGCCATTGCCGAGGCCCAGAACATTGATTAGCTACTAACGCCCCAAATAATTGCTGATTGAGCATAATCGGTACAGCTAAGGTAGCTCTTGTCTGAAATTGTTGATAGTGCGTTCTAATTTTGGGAGAAACAACAGTTTTATTCACATCTTCCACTAACCGCACGCTATTAGTGATCAGGAGATTTTTTAATTCCTGGAGATAACTTTCATCGTCAGTAGTCCAACCTAAGACTGCGGGATATTGGGGATTGACTGATTCGGCGACAGTTTTCGCTTTCCCTTGACAATCGCTAATCCCAATAAATACGCGATCTGCTTGCAAAAATTGCCGAACTTCGGTGACTGTAGTTTGGAGAATTTGCTCTAGATTCAGGGAAGAACGAATTCGCGCTAATGTTTCTGTTAATAAGCGATCGCGCTGTACAGTCAGGTGTAATTGTGCTTCTACTTGCTTGCGTTCGGTAATATCGTGAATTACAGCCAGTATGCAGGGAATATTTTCTAATTCGATGATTTCGGCTGATACTAGGGTTGTAATGATTTTCCCCGATTTGACGCGGAAGTTGAGTTCTAAGTTACGCGCAAAGCCTTCCATTTGCAATTGTTGCAACAACGCCATGCGATCGCGCTTATCTAGCCAAATATTTAATTCAAAAGCTGTACGTCCAATCACTTCCTCTTGCTGATACTCAGAAAGCTTGACAAAACTCTCGTTCACTTCTAAGAAAAGTCCTTCTTCCACAGTGCTGAGGAGAATTGGATCGGGACTGCAACGAAAAGCTTTAGCATATTTTTGGGCGAGACTTTGTAAGTTAGTTTCCCCTTGTTTGCGTTCTGTAATATCCCGCACAATGGCTAAAACTTCGTCGCTACCACTAACTACCAAGCGTGCTTCATAATCGCGAACGCCTACAGGTGTTGCTAATTGATATTCACAAATTTGTAAATTTTGCGAATCCAAAGTTTTAGCGATCGCTTCTTGACTAATTGCGGCGACATCAGAAGGTAATAAATCTCCTACTTTTTTGCCTAAAATCTCTTCTTTAGGTAGCAGCAAACTGTCTACATCTTCTTTTAAATCTAAATATTCGCCTTCCCGGCTGAGGCGAAACATCAAATCGGGAATTGCATCTACAATTGCTTTATAGCGCCTCTCACTGTGACGCAATTGTTCTTCTACCTGCTTGCGGTCTGTAATATCCATTACCAAACCCTCCCATAGCCAATCACCGTTAGCTTGTCTTTCCAATTGGGAAGCACCTTGAATCCACTTGATTTTGCCACTTGGTGTAATGATGCGACCTTCCCAACGCCAAGGTGATAATGTAGCTTTCGCAACTTCTATAGATTTCGCTAACGATTGCACATCTTCTGGATGAACTAGTCGATCTAAAACCTGCAAATTTGCTTGGATAACTTCTGGTTCTAACTCATATAATTCGCGACAACCAGAACTTACATACATCACCAATTCCGAACCATCCTGCCGTTGCAGGATTTGAAAAATCATTCCCGGTAAATTAGCAGCAATTTTTTCCAACAAAGTGTGATTCCCCTGTGGAAAATCTGGTTTATGCAGTAATTTTACAATTTCATCCACTTTTTGTGCCTTGATAAAACCAGCAAATAATCTGATTGTGACAATTTCTGCCAGCCTGACAACTTTGACGCTGCATAAATCATCATTGTCAGCAGCAAAAATGCCTCTTACTTCAGAGTAATTCTGGATGCGGCGATCGCATTCACCCAATCGGGTTATTTATTATTGGTCAATAGTCAATAGTCAATAGTCAATAGTCAACCGTCAACAGTCAACGGTCAAGGGTCAACGGTCAACAGCTAATGGGTAAACTAATATTTACAGTTGTTTCTTGTTTGTAAACGCTGCTAATTGAGAATTGCCCACCATAACGTTCAACGATTTTTTTAACTAAATTTAAGCCCATACCTAAGCCTTGCTGTTCATAGGTTTTGCGCTCAAATTGCATGAAAGCAGCAATTTTAGAAATCTGTTCTGCTGTCATTCCCCGTCCCCAATCGTGAACGTAGACATTGAGCATTCCTGAATCTACTTGACTAGTAATCTTGATGGCTGTCCCCGGTTGGGAGAATTTCAAGGCATTATCCACTAATTCATAGAGGATAATTGCGAGATATTCAGCTGATATTGACACTTCAGCCTCGGCGATCGCAAACATTAGATCGTGATTGCGATTTAAACTGCGAGCCAGAGCTTGCAAAGGTGGAGCGATCGCGGCTAGAGAAAATTTAGTTGACTGCGGTTTGCTAATCGGCTTTTTCGGCGTTGATAGTTCAAATTCTAAATAAATCAACAATTTTTGCGTTAATTTTTCTAGCCTTCGTGCGGATTCATCAGCCCAGCCTAGTAATTCTCGAATTTCCTCAGTATGCATATTTTCCAGATCGGCTATGAGGAGGTTGAGGGTACCGACGATACCATGTAGCGGTGTATTCAGTTCATGGGGTACAGTCACAGCTAAATTACCGCGCAGTTCATTCAGGGTATTTTCTAAAAATTTAATACTATTAGCTTGGATATTCGCTAAATTTTGAATTTTATCGTACTGTTGCTTAATTCTCAGCATAGACTGAACACGTGCCCGTAATTCTACTTGATTTACAGGCTTACTAATAAAGTCTTCAGCACCCGTATCTAAGCAACGAGCTAGGTCTTCTTTGCCTGTGAGCGCAGTTACCATAATGATGGGAACTGACTGCCATTGAGGAATGGCTTTAATTTTTCGGCAAACTTCGATACCATCCATTCCTGGCATCATGACATCGAGCAAAATTACATCTGGCTGAAATAAGTTGAGTGAGGCGATCGCTTGTTGACCGCTGGCAGCGTAATGTAACAAATAATCTTGTTCGCTTAATAGCGTTTCAATCACATCAAAGTTATCGGGGTCATCATCAATGACTAAAATAGAAGGCATATTAATAAAATTCAAAATTCAAAATTCAAAATTCAAAATTCAAAATTTCCCAACGATTGTTGACTATTCTAGAGACGCGATGAATCGCGTCTCTACAAGATAGACGCGATGAATTGCGTCTCTACAATTTATTGATGATGGGTTAACAACTGCTGAATGGTGGTAGATAATTGCTTGAGCTTGACGGGTTTACTGAGGTAATCGTTGGCTCCTGCTTCGAGACAGCGATCGCGATCGCCTGCCATTGTTAAGGCGGTGAGTGCGACAATCGGAGTCTCACGCAATTGCGGATCTTGGCGGATCTTGCTGATAGCTTCTAAACCGTCCATTCCTGGCATTTGAATATCCATTAAAATCAAGTCGGGCTGATGCATTTTAGCTTGATCGATGGCTTCTTGACCGTTATATGCCAAGATAATGCAATAGCCTTTGGCAGTGAGGTAGCTAGAAACTGTACTGATATTAGCTTCGTTATCTTCTACCAGCAAAATTGTGGGCGCAAGGCTAACGGCTGGGTCAACTGTTACGCAATTCAGTTCTAAAGTAGTGGCTGGTTGAATATCTAGTGTGAGGAGAGAAGCGGGATCGTAGGGAAGTTCGATAGTAAAGCAACTACCTGCACCTAGTTCGCTAGTTAGCCCCACTCTACCACCATGAAGTTCAACAATTCGCTTGACTAAAGCTAGTCCCAAACCTGTACCACTATATTGACGGTTTAAGGCGGTATCAATTTGGATAAAAGGCTTAAATAGTTTTTTGCTATCTTCTGCGGAGATGCCAATACCTGTATCGCTCACAGCAATTTGCAGGAAGTTTTGCTTTGAGACATCGCTAGTAGTAATTTCTGAGGCAAGTTTGCTAACTTCTAGGGTAATGAGTCCCCCTTCTGGGGTGAATTTAACTGCATTATTCAGCAAGTTAATTAATACCTGACGAATACGTCGTTCATCTACAAGTAAGTCTGGTAGTTTGGGCTGAAGTTTGATTTCTATCTGAATGCGTTTTTGCAATGCCTGCTGTTTAATAAATGCCAAACTAGATTGGCAGAGATTAGCTACAGAAATTGAGGTGCAATTTAGTTCAATTTGTCCGGCTTCGATTTTGGCGACATCGAGGATATCGTTGATTAACTCTAGCAAATGAGAGCCACTGCGCTCGATGGTTTGCAAGGCTTTGCGTTGTTGATCGTTAATCGTGCCAAAAACCTCGTCTTGTAGCCCTTCTGTCATACCGAGAATGGCATTTAGGGGAGTACGAAGTTCGTGACTCATATTCGCCAGAAATTCGTCTTTGAGGCGGGTAGCACGGGCGAGTTCTTGATTAGACAAGGCTAGCTGTTGATTAGCTTCGGTGAGCTTGGCTTCGGCTTGTTGGCGTTCAGCGAGTTCTTGCTGTAATTGCTCAAATAAACTCGCTTGCTGAATGGCGATCGCTAATTGGTTGGCAATTTGTTGCAGCAGTTGAGCTTCTGAGTCTCGCCAAACGCGCTTTTCTTGGCAAGCATGAACCACTAAAATTCCCCAAAGCTTGTTTTGAGTCCAAGGCGCAACCCAGCGATGATTTTGGTTGTGGACTTCTTGCAGAATGGGTGCGACAATTTTTGACTGAATTTGACCTTGACGAGAATATTCTACTAGGCAATCCGTCCAGATATCATCCATAACATCAGGGACGATGCGGGGTTTACCTTTCCAGTAGCAATCTAGGATTTCTTGTGACCAAACTTCGTTTTGCCAACCCAGGTTTTTCAAGCGGGGAAACTCAGCAGATACGGCTTCTTCGGCAATGTGACTGCTACCATCGGCAAACAGTCGAAACACAATGACGCGATCGCACTGCATTACGTCTTTTACCTGCTGAGTCACTGTTGCTAATATCTCATGAATATCCAGGGACTGGCGTATTTGTTCGATAATCGCCCCTAGAGTTTGCTGTCGCCGCAGTTGTATGGCAATTTTCGCTTCGGCTTGCTCCCGCACTAACAGTTCTGATTGAATTTGCTCGTAGAGACTGGCTTGTTGAATCGCGATCGCTAACTGACTAGCAATTTGTTGCAATAATTCAATTTCCCATGTTGTCCAGGTATAAGGCTGAAGATTTTGGTACATCGCCAACAGCCCCCAGAGCGCTCCATTCACAAATATAGATGTAATTACATAAGCTTTGGCTTGAAACTGTTCTAAAAGTTCTACATGACATGGCTTTAAGCCTGCTTGATAAATATCAGGGACAATAAGTGTTTCCCCTGTTTGAAAGCGTCCGCCTTGAGTTTCTTGGAGATAGGTATCTTCCCATACTTGTTGCACATCAGCGCCTACAAGTTTTACCCAATCGCCAGTTACAGCTTCTGCAATAAATTCACCGCTCCAATCTGCTCCAAAGCGGTAAAGTGCTACCCGATCTACTGCTAATATCTGCCTAACTTCCTGTACGGCAGCATTAATAATGACTTCAATTTCTAAAGATTGGCGAATTGTTTGGGTAATATTCCAGAGTAACTGTTTGTGTCTTGCTTGTTGTTGTAGTTGCGCTTGTGCTTTTTCTCGTTCTTGCTGTGCGGCTTTCTGCTTGCTAATATCAACTACTACACAAATGGTTTGATTATCTGAACCTGAGAGGATTGCAGCACCCAACAAGACAGGAATCCGACTGCCATCTTTACGGTAATATTCTTTTTCCCAAGGATCGATTTCGCCATATTGCATGAGATGTTGCATTGCGGCAAAATCTGCAGGTAAATGTTCGGGTGGAGTCATTGCTTGCCAATTCATCGCCCCTGCATTGAGTTCTTCCCTGGTGTAGCCTACCATTTCTAAAAAATGATCGTTGGTATCGATTACGTTGCCTTGAAAATCAGCAAAGATCATCCCGACTACATGGGAATCAAAAATTCGCCGGAAACGAATTTCACTACTTTGTAAAGCCAGTTCGGCGCGTTTGCGTTGCGTAGCTTGCCGATAGGCATCGCTTAAATCGAAGTGAACGCCAATCATTTTCTGGGGATTTCCCCGCTCATCTCGTACTAATACCCCACAGGCTTTAATATAGTAAATGCTCGAATTATCATGTACTACTCGAAACTCAGTATTGTACTCTGCCAGTCCTAAAACTGCCTGCTGTAGCAAGGTTTCTGTAGACTTACGGTCATCTGGATGTAGTCTATTCGACCAAACTTCATAAGTTAGATTAATATCAGGTTGTGGCGTCACTCCATAGAGTTCGTACATCCGCTCATCCCACAGGATGGTGTTCTCGACAATATCCCATTCCCAACAGCCAAACGCCCCAGATTTCAAGGCCAAGCTGAGGCGTTCTGATATTCTCCGCAGTTCGGCTTTACGGGCTTTTATTTCTTGGGTGCGTTGTTCTACCCTGATTTCTAAGTCTTGGTTTAAGCGATGTAGAGCATCGATAGCTGCTTGGCGTTGTAATTCTGCTGCTGCTCTGGCTGCAAATACTTGGAGAATGGCGATCGCTTGGTTGCGTTTAGTTTGGGATAAGGGCTGTCGATGGAGAATACAAAGGTTACCAATGATATTACCGAGATCGTCTTTTAACGCTATTCCTACATAGCTTTCTGCTTGCATTCTCACCAAGTCTAAATCATCAGGAAAAGATGTTTGCACTTGGTTGTCACAGTAAAATTCCCCATATTTCAGGCTAGATTCACAGGGAGTGCAATTGGGATCGTAGATAATTTGTGGCTCTAAGGTACGATTTGCCCAGAATCCCAAGGTGTGGAGTTTGTTATCCACCAATTCGCTAACGATCGCATAGGAGACATCCAAGGCTTCGGCAATATGGCGGACTAAGGCGGGAAAAAAATCGTCTCCGGTGACTGCTGCTGTACCGTTGACTAGTTTTTGCAGTGTTAATTCAGCTTGCTGGCGATCGCGCAGTTCTTCCTGCAATTTGTGGTGGGTGGTGGCTTGGTGCAGAGCAATTTCTAGATGCACTGATAATGCTTCTAGCAGTTCGATTTCTGACTGTTGCCATTCACGGGGTTGGTGGCTTTCGCTGACATTAAGTAAGCCCCACAGTTGATCGTCACAGAGCAAAGGTACCAAAATTTTGGCACGAATTTGCAGATTCTGCAGCATTTCTCGATGGCATTCAGCCATTTCCATCTGATATATATCGGAAACAACGCGAATCCGCCCCTGACGATAAAGCTCTTGGTAGTCCTGAAAGCAGGTGTCTTTGACTCGTTCGCCCAAAACAGACAAAGAAGAATTGGTAGATTCTGCAACGACTATCGCTTCGCCATCGGCTTCTAAGCGTGTAATCATGACGCGATCGCAGTTCAACAATTGCTGCACTTGGGCTACTGTGGTATCAAGAATTGTTTGCAAACTCAAAGATGAGCGAATTTGCATGGCAATATCAGATACCAGTTGCGCCTGTTCGACTTTCTTGTTGAGGGCGTTTGTCCGGGCTGCAACTTGCTGCTCTAATTCCATGTTACGCGCTTCTAGCAGTTGCACTTTCTCTGTTTCTAGCTGCACGACTTTCTTCTCTAACACTTGTGCTAGTTTGTATAGTTCTAAAGGGTTGAGGGCTTGGAGCAAACTGCTTTGAGTCACAATCCCTAATAATTCTCCCTGCACTCCTGTCACTACCAACCGTCGAATCAAGCGCTGCTCGACAATCTCCTGTATAGTCCACAAAGAATCATCAGGTTTGACGGTAAAGATGGGGCTACTCATTACCGTTTGTGCTGTATAGGTAGCCAAGTTCAATTCTAAAGACTGAAATTGCACAATATCCCCCTCGGTGACAATTCCCACAGGTATATTGAGGGTTTTGTCTGGATTACCGCCAGGTTCAACAATAATTACAGAACTAACTCGGTTAGCTGTCATCAATTGCGCGATCGCTAACAGAGAACTATCTGGTGCAGCACAAATTACTTCCCGCGTCATTACCTCACCAGCCAAGCGCAAGCGCAAGATCTTGGTAAAACTAGAAGAATGACGCAAGCTTTCATTCGTCAGCAACCCCACCACCTGTCCTTGTTCATCTAAAATCGGTAGGTGACGTATGTGATACTGCTGGAGCAAATTTACCGCAAAAAAGAAATCGCTAAATTCAGACTCTTCTAGGGTGATGACTGGATGTATCATCACATCCCCTATCCTTAAATTTTCGAGATGTCGCTGTTGTGCGCATAAACGCACTATATCTCGTTCTGTGAGGATACCTACCAATCGCCCATTGTCAACAACTAACACGCAACTCGACCTAGCATTGAGATGGAGTTCATCGATTTTTGTCCTATCGCATACCGCCCGAACGCTACTCATTTGAGCGATCGCGTCTATGACCAGAGTATCTAATTTAACTATTATGGGATCGCGGACGATTGCCGATTTCAGTTCTAATGGAATCAGAGAATTTGTGCTGTTAAACATTCATGTTAAAAGGGTTTATGCTCTATGATTCCCGTGAAGAATATCCAAGTTTCATAAAACATAAAGTTATTAAATATTGAGTTTGCTGGCATTATGGGTCAGTCTACATACTTTTACAGAGATGATTTCATCATCTGTAATTGTCAATAATTCTTCAAAGGTATTAATTGTCAGATGATTGCTGATTTATTGGGCAAAATTAAGGCAAATTTAATAAATCAAAGATGATGGATCTATAAAAAGGGATTATTAATTTTCGATTTACATCTAATCTGGGCGATCAATACCTCCTGTCAATTCATATTATAGACAATTTGTAATTTTAAGCACCAAACATTGCTCTATAAGTAAGCAAATGACTCAAACACCAGAAATACTCTGCTTGACACCTAAAACCTTTAACCATGCTTTGACGGTTTTAGCTGATTCTGACCCAGATTTTGCCGAGATTATCGCCGAATTTGGTCAGCCTCCTCTTTGGCAACGCCCTACAGGTTTTCCGACATTATTGCAAATTATTCTTGAACAGCAAGTATCCTTAGCCGCAGCAAAGGCTGTATTTAACCGTTTATGTAATCTGCTTTCGCCGCTAACACCAGAAAATTTTGTGCTATTAACAGATATACAATTAAGAAATATTGGATTTAGTCGCCAAAAAATACTTTATTGTCGTGAATTAGCCCAAGCCATTGTCAAAGGTCAGCTGAATTTAACCAAGCTAGAAACAATGGAGGAAATGACAATTAGAAACGAATTAAAGCAGATCAAAGGCATTGGCGATTGGACAGTAGATATTTATTTATTAATGGCGCTACTACGTCCTGATGTCATGCCCAAAGGCGATTTAGGAATCGCGATCGCCATCCAAAATCTCAAAAGTTTGACAGCCCGTCCTACACCGACAGAAATCGCAGCGATCGCCCAACAATGGCGACCTTGGCGGGCAGTTGCTACGAGAATACTTTGGCACTATTATCTCGGTGAGATTACGGTTAAAGCAAAAGTAAATCAAGTTTAGCAGATAGATATGGATAAGCTATTCTGCTTTTAAGTTGCACAATCCATGGTGAGGGCTGTTGACAGTCAACAGTCAACAGTCAACAGTCAACAGTCAACCGTCAACAGTCAACCGTCAACAGTCAACCGTCAACCGTCAACGCTATAACTTACCTGTAAACACTCTCTCAGCCGGGCCAGTCATGTAAACCCGTTGGTCAATTTCTGACCATTCGATTTCCAAGGGGCCACCAGGGAGTTCTACAGTTGCGGTGCGATCGCATTTTCCAGTCAAAACACCAGCAACTAAGGAAGCACAAGCACCAGTACCACAAGCTAAGGTAATACCTGCACCCCGTTCCCAAACGCGCATTTTTAAGTAATTGCGGCTGACAACTTGTATAAATTCCGTATTTGTCCGTTGAGGGAAAACTGGGTGATGTTCAAATTGCGGCCCGATACTTTCTAAGGGAATAGCGGCGACATCATCCACAAAAGTAATACAGTGAGGATTACCCATACTGACACAGGTAACTTCCCAAGTTTTCCCCGCTACCTCTAGGGGCTGATTAATTACCTTGCTATCCCCAGCACTCAAGGTTGTAGGAATTTCTGCGGCTAGTAATTTGGGTAAACCCATATCTACCTTAACTTGACCATCCGCCATCAGTTGAGGTGTAATCACGCCAGCTAAAGTATGAATGCGATATAAGTCTTTACTTCGCGATTCCCCTTCTAAATCGGCTAAAAATACACCTAAACAGCGAATTCCATTGCCGCACATTTCCGGCTCTGAACCATCAGAATTAAAAATCCGCATGGTGTAGTCAGTACCGTTTTCCCCAGGTAAAGCAAAAATAACACCATCAGCACCGATGCCAAAATGGCGATCGCACAATTTAATAGCTTGCTCTGGAGTGATTACCGGCACTGATGAAGAGCGATTGTCAATGAGAATAAAATCATTCCCCAAACCGTGATACTTAGTAAATTCGATTGCCATTTATCCCAGGATGAATTATCAAAGATTAGTTACTGTTGAATGTCAGTTGTCAGAAAAGAGACGCGATGAATCGCGTCTGTACAATTGTCAGAGACGCGATGAATCGCGTCTGTACAATTGTCCTCCTTGTCCTCCTTCTCTAGCCCCTAGTCCCTAGCCCCTATCCCCCATTACACCATTTTCTCTTATGCATCCATCACCAGCCAAAATGCCTACGGATTTTGATACTTCTCTACCGAGTATTCGCCAAGTCCAAAATTTGATTAAAAATACAACTCACGTAGATTTGAAACTGATGACAGGCGATTTACTTACAGGGAGAATCATCTGGCAAGATCCCAACTGTGTATGTATTTTAGATGAACACAGCGAGCAAACTACTATTTGGAAGCACGCGATCGCTTATATTAAACCAAAAAACTAGCCCTGAATTCATATTTCTCAAAATTAACGGCATATACTCGCAGAATTGCGGGTGAATTTGATAACCCAAATTCTGCAGATGTCTGCCGCGATCGCTCTCTATAATCGTTAAAATATTAATTAATGTAAAGATATTTATGAAAAATCAATGGCATTATTTGGATTTGGCAAGAAAACAGTAATACCCACTCCTGAGCAAGCTTTACCAGGAAGAACAGAACAAATGCACGTACCTGCGGCTCACTATGTCAATGGTAATCCGCTCAAACCACCTTTTCCCGATGGATTAGAAACAGCTGTATTTGGTTTAGGCTGTTTTTGGGGTGCAGAGCGTAAATTCTGGCAAGTTAAAGGTGTTTATTCTACGGCAGTTGGTTATGCTGCTGGCTACACACCAAACCCCACCTATGAAGAGGTATGTACTGGATTAACCGGTCATAATGAAGTGGTATTGGTAGTGTTTGATCCGGCGGTGGTGAGTTATTCCCAATTGTTAAAGGTTTTTTGGGAAAGCCACAACCCCACCCAAGGAATGCGTCAAGGTAATGATGTGGGAACTCAATACCGTTCGGGAATTTACTTCTATTCTGAAACCCAACGTCAACAAGCAGAAGCATCAAAGGCAGCTTATCAACAAGCCCTAACAGATGCAGGCTATGGAAACATTACCACAGAAATTTTACCTGCACCTGAGTTTTACTATGCTGAGAAATACCATCAACAGTATTTAGCTAAAAACCCAAATGGCTATTGCGGTTTAGGCGGAACCAATGTTTCCTGTCCCGTAGGAATTGCTGAATCCCAACTCAGTGGTTAAGCAATAATCAAATGGTAACTACGCTCCCTGAGCGAACTCAAAGGACGGAATGTAGGTTAACAAATGTGCGTAGTTACAGCTATTTTCAGGTAAATAGACCACACTGTAGAGGCGGGGTTTACCCCATTGGTGTCAACTTAAGTTCAAACGCTTACCCAACAAATCGCCCACAGGCTGTAAGCCTGGGGCTAACGCTACAAAGCCCACCTTTGTGGGCTAAGAAAATTTAGCCCACGCAGGTGGGCTTTGTTCAATTAGCCGCACCCTTACAGGGTGACGGCGGTTTATTGGGTAAGCGAGGGGTTGAGAGTGAGGACAAAACTTTGCAACCAAAAGGGTTTCACGTTAAGTTGACACCAATGGGTTTCCCCCCCCTTACCCATTTTTTAGACAGCGCATTTCAGATAAATGAAGTAAGCAGACAGGGGCATAGCACTGCCATGCCCTTAAAATCAAAGATATCTGTACCTCACCAACCTGTATTTGCTGTACGTCGCTGAATTACTGATGTGATACAGCTACCTTTTCATCAGCTACCTGCGCATGTTCAGCAACAATTTGGCGGAAGAGTTCGCCTTCAATTGTCTCTTGGTCAGATAACAAATCTACCAGGCGTTCTAAAGCAACGCGGTTTTGTTCCAAGATTGATTTTGCAGTTTGGTAAGAACTACTGATAATTTCCCGGACTTGGGCATCAATTTTGGCAGCAATCTCTTCCGAATAATCTGATTTATTCATCCAATCGCGACCGAGAAAGACTTCACCGCTTTGATTTTCTAAAGATAAGGGGCCTAAGGTAGACATCCCAAATCGGGTAACCATTTGACGGGCTAAATTTGTGACTTTCTGCAAGTCATCACCCGCACCGGTGGTAACTTCTGGCTTACCAAATACAACTTCCTCGGCAGCCCGACCGCCTAAAATTGAGGTAATTCGCGCTTTGAGTTGAGAACGGGAAATTAAACCCTGTTCTTCGTTGGGGGTGAACCAAGTTAAACCTAGTGCTTGTCCGCGTGGAATCAGGGTAACTTTCTGCACGGGGTCGTGGTCTTTAATTAAGGTTCCGACTAAGGCATGTCCCACTTCGTGATAAGCAATTAACCGTTTAGCCTTACTATCTACTAGGGCGGTTCTTTCCATCCCTGCAACTACCCTATCGACAGCATCATCAATTTCCAGGATGGTAATGGCTTCTTTTCTGCGTCTGGCGGTGAGAATTGCAGCTTCGTTGAGTAAGTTAGCTAAATCTGCGCCTGTAAATCCTGGGGTGCGGCGCGCGATCGCATCTAAGGATACACTAGGATCGATTTTCTTATTTCGAGCATGAACTTTTAAAATATCCAAGCGCCCTTTTAAATCTGGTGAATCAACAATCACCTGTCTATCAAAGCGTCCGGGACGTAATAACGCTGCATCAAGGACATCGGGACGGTTAGTGGCAGCAATTATAATGATGCCAGTGTTACCTTCAAAACCATCCATCTCCGTGAGCAATTGATTTAGAGTTTGCTCTCTTTCATCGTTACCGCCACCGATACCCGCACCCCGTTGTCTACCAACAGCGTCAATTTCATCGATAAATATCAAACAGGGTGCATTTTCCTTGGCTTTTTTAAATAAATCGCGGACGCGGGATGCACCCACACCGACAAACATTTCCACAAATTCTGAGCCAGAAATGCTAAAAAAGGGAACGCCCGCTTCTCCTGCGATCGCTTTTGCGAGTAAAGTTTTACCTGTACCCGGAGGCCCAATTAACAGCACGCCTTTGGGAATCTTCGCACCTACAGCCGTAAATCTTTCTGGTTGCTTCAAAAATGTGACCACTTCTTGCAGTTCTTCTTTGGCTTCTTCTACCCCTGCCACATCGTCAAATTTTACTCCCGTTTTCGCCTCCATTTGAAAGCGCGCTCGCGATTTGCCAAAATTCATTGCTTGGCTAGAAGCATTCGTAGAGCGGCGCAAAAACAAGAGCATTAAAGCCACCAGTGGTAAAATCCACATCAGGTTAATCAATAACCCTACAGCAGCTCTACTGTTGGCGGAAGAAACTTCCCCAAACTCCACATTTTTATCTTTGAGTTTATTAATTAACTCTGTGTTTTGGTCTAAAAGTTTCACTTGAATAGGTGTATCTTTTTGCCCAACTAAGTAAACCTTAGCAATATTTTCCGCCTCATCCAGTTCGACTTTTGCCACTTCCCCCTTGTCTGTTTTTTTAATCAACTCCCCATAACTTAAGGAATTGCGCTCTGCTTTTTGCGCCAAGGCCGGATTTCCAGCGACAATCCCCGGTAATAATATCAAACTGGCAGCTAATGCTCCAGCCCAAGAAACACGCTTTGTCGATGGCTGTTTGTACAATTCTTTTTTACCTAAAACTTTCATAACAATTACCTTTCTCGTGGTGGCAAAAGCTGCGCGCTGTTTTTATGCCTATTCTTCTAGCCAAAATTGAAATAACGGGAAATAAATGTTTTCTCATCTAGTTTAGCTTCCACACAAAACCATTTCCCAGAGTTTTTTCATTAGGTTTTCAGAATACAGTCCCTAAAATCAGGGGATGAAAATCAACCCAACTTTGAGCCTAGCAAATTGGTAGGTAGCTATAAGCCCCATAAGGCTATATACATGGTATCTATTTTGACAAAATATGGGCATGGGGCATTGGGCATGGGGCATTGGGCATTGCTAATTATTGTACAGACGCGATTCATCGCGTCTCTGACTAATGACTAATTACATATTTGTCAACAAAATTGCTAAAATAACCATAGTCGTAATGATTCCGCTTTTCAAAAATCTGATTGTTAGCAGATATCTAGTGATTTAGTCAATGTTGTTATTGAGTTGGTGGGTGAAATTATGGTGAAAATTGTTGGTATTGGTGGTAGTTTAAGATCCAACTCCTATACCCAGCTTGCTTTAGAATTGGCAGCACAAAGGGTAGAAGTATTGGGTGCAGAAGTAGAAATTCTGGATTTGCGGCAGATGCAGCTACCATTTTGCAATGGTGGTAAAGAATATCCAGATTTTCCAGAAGTTCAGCGTTTGCGGGATACAGTCAAAAATGCTGATGGTTTAATTTTAGCGACACCAGAGTATCATGGCGGTGTCAGTGGTGTGTTGAAAAATGCACTGGATTTATTGAGCTTTGAAGAATTGTCTGGTAAAGTGACTGGACTAATTAGTGTATTAGGGGGACAGTCAAACAGTAACGCCCTTAATGACTTGCGGTTAATTTTGCGCTGGGTACATGGTTGGGTAATTCCTGAACAAATTGCGATTGGACAAGCTTGGGGTGCTTTTAGTCCTGAAGGTAAACTTAAAGATGAACAACTCTCCCAACGCTTTGATAGCTTTGCTCAGAGTTTAGTTGATAATACTCGCAAACTTCGAGGAATAAGTTAAATTTTTACTTGCTTGGCTGGTCAAGAGTCAATAGTCGATTATCTGTTGACTGTTGACTGTTGACTGTTGACTGTTGACTGTTGACTGTTGACTGTTGACAGCTATTCACCACAACATCATTGGTAACCCTGCAATTACAGAAGCAATTCCTGTCCAAATCGAAAAGCGTCCAATATCTGCTTCGTCTAATGCCATACTCATTTGTGCTAAAGCTGCTAACAATGCTGCTAACATCACAATAAATAAACTTGCATATCCCAAGTTACTCATGATTCATCCTCATTATTTAATCATAGTTTTGGATGTAAGAGTATTTGCGCTACCAACAATCAATACTCTTCTCTAAGAAAATAATGGCGATGAATGGCTTTAACTTCTGCTATACGGATGGCAAATTTTTTATTTCTTTCTATTTCAATCAGAAGATTAATATTAAGTTAAATTAGTGGCAATTAGCACAAAAATTCTGCAAACTAGTATTCAGAAGTTGGCTGTTATTTAGGTGTCAAAGATGGGACATAATCATCATCATGGTCATCACAATCATCATCATCATAGTCATGAGCATGAACATGGTACTAATAACTACAGCCGTGCCTTTACAATTGGTATCATTCTCAATGTTGGATTTGTCATTATTGAAGCAACTTATGGATACTTAGCTAACTCGTTGGCTTTGCTGGCTGATGCAGGGCACAATATGAGTGATGTTTTAGGATTATTACTAGCTTGGGGTGCGAGTTTTTTGGGTAGCCGACCCCCCAGCCAACGCTATACTTATGGATGGCGACGTTCTTCGATTTTAGCGGCTTTAATTAATGCGATCGCACTTTTATTAGTCATGGGCGGGATTGGCTGGGAAGCAGTCCAACGCTTCAGTCAACCTGCATCTATCGGGGGAAATACAGTTATTGTTGTAGCGATAGTTGGCATCATTATTAACACTATCACCGCTTTAATGTTCATGTCAGGTCGCAAACATGACTTAAACATTCGCGGCGCATTTCTACACATGGCTGCTGATGCCGGAGTTTCTTTAGGAGTAGTATTAGCTGGGATTACTATTATTTTAACTGGTTGGCTGTGGTTTGATCCAGTTGTTAGCTTAATAATTGTCGCAGTGGTAGTAGTTGGAACTTGGCAATTATTAAAAGATTCAGTCAACTTAGCATTAGATGCTGTTCCAGAAAGTATTGAACCACTAGCAGTACAAACTTATTTATCTGAACGTCCTGGTGTTACCCAAGTTCACGATTTACATATTTGGGCGATGAGTACCACAGAAACAGCATTAACAGCCCATTTAGTAATTCCTTCTGGCCATCCTGGCGATGATTTTCTCATTAAAACTTGCAAAGAACTGCACGATCATTTTGGTATTGAACATTCTACCTTACAAATAGAAGTTGGCGATTCTCAGCAAACCTGTACTTTGGCTTCTTACCATAAATTTTAACCAGGATTTACGCAAATATTTTATTATGCCAATTCAAATAATGTTTGCGACACATCTATATATTCTAGAGGTCATGGCATTGCCATGACCCTACTCATTTGTTACATTCTTTTTCCAAATTCCTATTATTTTAATTACAGCAGATTGCCAGTTGATAAGGTACAGATAATCGTTGATTGTAGGGGCACTGGCACTGCCATGCCCCGAAGCGCGTACCTCATTTACCTGAAATATGCTGTAATACCAATTCGCTATGATGATGTACTTAATATTTATTTAATGAACCGCCAAGACGAGGCAGTGCGTTGGGCGGCTTTGCCGACTTGAAGCAACTGCCGTGCCAAGTACGCCAAGAGAAAAGAAGCAAGTATTAAGTGCAAGTTTACAGAGAATTGGTATAAGTCAATAAGCGGAAATAAACATAATTATATTACGAAACCTAAACAGTCTTGAAACTCTTACCAATGACAAAGCGCAAAGTCTGAGTGCCAACTTACTTACGAATTACGAATTACGAATTACCAATTACCAATTACCAATTATGTTGGTTTCACTCTGCTAGCTATCCAATAAAATAATGTGGGTAGATATCTTTTAAAATAAATTAATAAAATATCAAAACTACCAATATAAACTTCTCGTTTTTTACGGTAAATAGCCGCCAGTATTTTTTGAGCGCAAATATCGGCATTCATGCCTTTTTCTTGCCCTTCATCCATTTTTTGATAGGCACTACCATCATAATTTAAGGCATTATAAGAAATATTAGTTTTAATTCTGCCAGGACAGATAATGGTAATAAAAATATTATTCTCAGGCTTTAATTCCAATTGCAAGGTTTCAAAAAAGCCATGTAATGCATGTTTTGAAGCTGCATAAGCCGAACGTAAGGGAAAACCTACTGCACCAACAATACTAGAAACAACCGCAATTTGTCCGCTACCATGAGCAATCATATAAGGTAGAATTTTTTTAGTCAAATTGATAGTGCCAAAATAATTAATTTCCATAATTTTTCTATCCACTATCTCTTGGGTATCAACGACTAGAGAACGTTGACTGATACCTGCATTATTGACTAAAATATCAATTTTCTGGTAATGATTGATTGCTGTTTGTACTGCTGTTGCTAATGATGTCGAATCTGTAATATCAAGGGTGATAATCAAACATTCGCTCTTGATATTTTGTTTGACTCTTTGTAATTCCTCTTCCCGTCTAGCGGAAATAATTAATTTTGCTCCTTGATGAGCAAATTGATAAGCTAAAGCTTCACCAATACCAGAAGATGCTCCCGTAATCCAAACAACTTTATCAATAAATTGCATTGCTTTACACCCTTGATTACTCTCAATTATTCGTCCATCTCTTTTAAAGTCGCTAATGCTGAAGGAGATAAACGACTGAGATAGCGGAATATCCAGTATTTAAATATAGTATCTAAAATCACGGGAAATGTGGCAATAAAGAGAAAAATTGCACTTCTATTGGCGGGGATACCTAGATGTTCTGATAAACCTTCTAATAGTACTTCCCATCCATGTGGTGAGTGAAATCCGACAAATATATCAGTAAATAAGATGATTAAAAAGGCTTTGGCGCTATCGCTTAAACCATAGACAATATTGTCGATAAAAGATTTGACAATGACAATTTCTTTTTTACTCATAGCCACTATAATGCCAAAAGCAACTAAGGATAGTAAATCGGCAAATATATTACTGATAGCGCTATTACTTTCCTGAGTAAATTCCTCGGCTATTTCTAGGGCTTTCTCACGCATTTGTTCTTGAACTTCTTCATGAGAGAATTTTGGTGATTCATATAATAAATTTTCAAACTTTAGTTTATGTTCAAAAGTTTTTAATTCCTCCAAAGCCTTGATTTCCATATTGACATTAAGGAAAATATGCTCGCTTGTTTCACCTCTAACTTTTTCTACTAGCGGACTGAACAATACTTGCTTAGAAATATGCTGAGTTAATAGGGGGACAAGTATTAAAATTAAGAAAAATCTTAAGGCAATTCTTGTCCGCCTTTGGGTAATATGGTAATTTCTGATAAAATCGGCTTCAGCTTGGGGTGATAAGTCTGATTGAATGCGATTAATTGTTCTCCCTAAAGAACGAGGGAGAAATCCCGTTTTTTGAGTGACAGGGGGAACATTAGCAATATTGTTATCAGAGATTTTTACTTTTTTATTAACTGGGTTATTAATTGGTATAGGTGTGACATTTGAGATGTCTTGAATAGTACTTATTTGTTCAGTTGGTATATTATATTTAGAGATGACATCATCAATAAACTGTAGTTGTTCTAAAATTGCAGCTTCAGAGATATTTAACACTGAGCGACTGAGGCGAAATTCGGCAAGTTTGACTTTAATAAAAATTAAGTTTTTATTGAGATAACCTTGCCAATAAGACATGACATTTTCGGTATAGTTTCCTGTTGATGCAGAAATCTTTTGATTACCAAAATGTTCGATTTCAATGTTTCTAATTATCTGCGCTGCTTGGTAAGCTTCTAATAATGCTCTTTCTGGTGTACTGAGAAACCATTGCTTAAATTTGCTGATTTGGTATTTAATGTTCTGAAAAAATGAATTTTTCATGGCTGATTTTTTGAATTTATTATGATTGAATTTATAGTAACCTATATTTTCGTTATTAACCCTTGTAAGTAGAATCTGCAATCCAATTTAGTTGAGCTACTAGGTATTATTTTATCTCAAGCTAAATATATTGTTGTTATTTATGCAGCCTCAATTGTTATATTGGGGACATTTATACTATACATTGTGGCATATTTCACAACTCTTAAATTTGTATTTCAAGAGTATGAACATAATATGTAATTTTTATGTCATTACTATGACAGTAACCCGAAGAAATGCCTCTGGTATAGGAGAATTTAGAGTGAATTTCTCCCAGATATCTAAGTGAGCGATCGCCAATCATCGATATACTTAAATTTTTGCAGTAATTAAAGCGGCTTTATATATGGTAATAATTTATTTTCAGTGCAGGGTAAATTAAATTTTATTTAAATACGAATTATACGATTAATATATTATTTTTAAATTATAAAAATGACTTTATTGCTGACATCAATATTCTTATTACACAGGCGTAAATCATACAACTTTGATGGATTATGTTGATATTAATTAAGTATCTATACTAAAAATACTGTAATTCATAGCAATACAACAATTGAATATATTGTCAAGGATATCTAATATTTTTTAGGAAAATTAATGTTGTTTACATAATATTTCATTAAATCACAGTATTTATCATATTAGTTATTATATTTTATATATTTATTGTATGATAACTAGACGATGCTATTATTCCTTTAACAACATACCTCTGGTAACTGACTCAACCTTTACCCACCGGATTGGTATTTGGTTAATTTGATTAACTTGTAGTTACTGCTTTGTCTGCTTTTGGGAATTTCGGAAATTGATTACAAGTCATAAAAATTAATCAGTATTGTGCTGATTTTATGCAAAGAAACTGCAAATACAAAGTCTAGTTAATTTAGTTGAATTTGCTATCTAAAATTAACCGTGATTTTTGGTAAGCTACAATTTTTTAAATCGATTCCCTATGAAGTTTCAACATTAATAATCTAGTTAACTTTGCTGCCTGTTTTAGCTTTGCTATGTTGTTAAACCTGACATTTTAGTGACAATCAAAGTTGGTATTTACACTAAGTTACTGTGAACTAAACAATCATGAATGTCAAAGAACTTCTAACTAGGTATGCAGCAGGAGAAAGAAGCTTTAACGGTATAGAATTACCGGAAGCAGATTTACGCGGGGCTAACTTGGGTGGTGTAGATTTTGGTAGAGTTAACCTCGAAGGTGCTAACCTCACTGGTGCATCTTTAAGCGGGGCTAATTTAAGTCGGGCAAATCTTAGAGGTGCGAAACTTCATAGAGCGAATTTATCGGAAGTTATTTTGAGTGGTGCGGATTTACGCCAAGCGGCGCTAACAACTGCGAATTTAAATGAATCAGATTTAAGTGGTGCATGTTTGAATTATGCAGATTTATGTGATGCTAATTTACACATGGCATCACTGAGTGTAGCTAATTTGCAGGGTGCTAATTTAAGCGGGGCGAAAATGGGCGGAGTACGGATGTGGAAAGCTGATTTGCAGTGGGCGGATTTAAGTGGCGCTGATTTAAGCGAAGCTAACTTAAGCGAAGCTAACTTAACAGGCGCGAATCTTAACGCTACAGATATGAGCGAAACCTTTATGACGGGAACAATTATGCCTGATGGCTTTATCCATCAGTGAAAGGGAGACGCGATTCATCGCGTCTGTACAATTGTCTTGGTGGTTAGCGATTTTTGCTGATTCAATGGGGCTGATTGTGAGGTGACAGGCTTGAGGGGAAATTTTCTGGATAAATTCACTATTCTTTAAGTGACATCTCCTACACTTCTGCTTCGCAGTAAGTGTAGGCTTCTCAGCGACTCCTAATCCGGACATTGACTGAGCTTTAAGACCGTGTGCCCCACGGTTCTTTATATTTATAGCCGCATTTAAATCCCTGCACAAACTAGCATGACAAACAGGGCAATTGTGCATTCTTTGGGATAGCGGCTTTTTGACTATGTGACCACAACTAGAACATTCTTGGCTTGTGCCGTTTGGTTTAACAGCTATTACTTTCAAACCAGCGTTTTCGGCTTTGTTAGAAAGTATTGTGATAAACTTACTCCAACCAGCATCATTAATACTTTTAGCCAGTCTTGTTTTAACTAGTCCTTTAATATTCAACTTTTCAACAGCTACAACATCATACTTATCAAGCAGTGATTTAGCTGTTTTGAAGTGGAAATCCCTACGGGTATCAGCAACTTTCTTGTGCTGTTTACCTAGTTTCTGGATAGCTTTTTTACGACGATTAGAACCTTTTTTGCGTCTTGACACCTTACGCTGTGCTGACTTTAATCTACGTTCAGCTTTTCGTAAATGTTTTGGCGCAGCGATTCTAGAACCATCAGATGCTACATAAAAATCAATTAAGCCAACATCAATCCCAATAATATTGTCAGGATTAAAATCAGGCTTAACAGTTGGTACTGTTTTATCATCAAGGCTCAAGGTTACGTAATAACCATCGGCTTTCTTGGTAACAGATACAGTTTTAATATCAAATCCATCAGGTATTGGGCGATGGACAATTACTTTAACATCTCCAATCTTTGACAGTGTAATTTTGTTGTTAACAAAGTGATGTTGTTTAAATTGGGTGTAAATAAAAGTTTTGTACTGTCCTTTACCCTTAAATCTAGGTCTACCAGACTTCTTGCCGTTAACATCACCTTTGAGCCATCTATCAAAAGCTAGTTCAACTTTTTTAGGAACTTCCTGCAATACTTGAGAGTGAATATCCTTGTACCAAGGTCTATCAACTTTCAATTGAACCAAAGACGCTTTTTGAGCGTAGTAGTTAGGTTGTTCCTTTAACTCTGGTAGATGACAAATTAGCGGGCATCTATCAATAGGACAACGATTCATTTCATACCAGTCAAACCTTTGAGCAAGCAAATAGTTATACTGGCAACGTAACATTTCCAAGATTTTATCTATTTTCTTTTCTTGTTCTTTAGTTGGCTTGATTTTGTACTGGTATGATGTTTTCATCTCTTTATCCTTGTTTTTCGACCTGAAAACAGTATAACATAAAGTGTATCCACTGTGTAACCAGTATGAAAAACAAGCAATTAAGATTAAGGATGTCAGAGCGACGATTCAATAAGCTTAGACAATATGCAGAGTACGCAGACAAAACAATGACTCAAGTGATAGATGAGCTTATCGACACGTTGCCAAACATAAAAAATGGCGACTCCGACGCTCGCGGACTCGCTAACGCTGCGCTATCACCGACCAACAACCAATTCAATCCGCAGGATTGAATTGGTTGTTGGTCAATTCGTCGCCGCCCAAAAATTCATCCCACACTGCCCTTCGGGTCAGATGTGGGGATTCTTTTTGTTTAAGCTAAATTAAAAACGGTTATATTCGATTGAGAAATATGTAAAATTTTTCAAATCATTAGAGTGCTTTAATTATGAATCTCAGCCTGTGCATGATTGTTAAAAATGAGGCAGCTACACTGCATAAATGTCTCAGCAGTGTAGCAAATGTTGTTGATGAGATGGTAATTTTAGATACAGGCTCTAGCGATCGCACTCCAGAAATCGCTAAATCTTACGGTGCAAAAGTACATCATTTTAGATGGAATAATAATTTTAGTACTGCTCGCAATGAAGCTCTCAAATATGTTAAAGGTAACTGGGTGTTAGTTTTAGATGCAGATGAGACGCTAACACCAGAAATTGTACCACAAATTTATTCTGTAATTCAAAGAGAAGAATATCTTTTAATTAACCTGCTGCGTCAAGAAGTTGGTGCCGAACAATCACCTTATTCTTTAGTATCTCGACTGTTTCGCCGTCACCCAGAAATTCAATTTTCGCGTCCTTATCACGCTTTAATTGATGATAGCGTAGCGACAATTTTAGCTAAGGAACCTAAGTGGCAAATTGGCTATTTACAAGGTGTGGCGATTCTCCATAAAGGATATCAAAAAAGTGCGATCGCGCAAGGTAATAAATACGCGAAAGCTCAAGCAGCAATGGAACAATTTTTAGCTGCTCATCCTTACGATGCTTATGTATGTAGTAAGTTGGGGGCTTTGTATGTTACCACTGGTAAAATTAATGAAGGGATAGAACTTCTCAAACGAGGAGTAAGAACCAGTGAAGAAAACTACGAAATTTTATATGAACTGCATTATCATTTAGGAATTGCTTACAGTCGGTTACAGAATCCTAAACAAGCTAGTTTGCATTATCAAGCGGCTATTAAGTTACCAATTTACCCAATTTTAAAGTTGGGTGCATATAACAATATTGGGAATTTACTCAAAGAAGCTGGAGATTTAAAAACTGCTAGAAAAGCTTATGAAGCAGCTTTGAAAATTGATGATAATTTTGCTGCCGGACATTACAATTTAGGCATGACATTAAAAGCGATGGGTTTATTTACCGATGCGATCGCCTGTTATCAAAAAGCCATCAAGTTAAACCCCAGATATGCAGAAGCTTACCAAAATTTAGGAGTAGTGCAGCTAAAAGTCGGCAATCACCAAGCGAGTTTAATTGCTTTTAAAAATGCGATCGCTCTCCACCAAGAACAAAACCCCGAAGAAGCCCAAAGGCTGCGTCAGGGTTTGCAGGAGATGGGGTTGTTGTGAGAGGGATAGGGGAGACAAGGGAGATGAGGGGGACAAGGGGGACAAGGAGGATAGGGGGGACAAGGAAGTAGTTAAGAAAGAAGCAATGCCCAATGCCCAATGCCCCATGCCCAATGCCCAATGCCCAATGCCCCATAATTCTAAATTCGCGCTCGCACAAATTTCTCTAATCGATCCATGCCTTTTTCAATTGTTGCCATGTCTGTGGCGTAGGAAAGGCGGATGTTTTTATCGGCACCAAAGGCAATACCGGGAATTACTGCTACTTGATGTTCTTCGATGAGCGCATCGCAGAATTCTAGGGATTTTAAGCCAGTTTTGCTGATGTCGGGGAACAGATAAAAAGCACCATCTGGTTTTGGACAACTCAAGCCGGGGATGGCGTTGAGTCTGTCTAACATTACCTGTCGCCGTTTAGCAAAAGCTTGGCGCATTTCTTCCACGCAGTCTTGAGAACTTTCTAAAGCCGCGATCGCGCCATATTGGGCAAAGGTACAAACGTTAGATGTACTATGCCCTTGGATGGTACTGGCGGCTTTAATGATTTCTACAGGCCCGGCTAAATAGCCAAGCCGCCAGCCTGTCATAGAATAAGCTTTGGCAAAACCGTTGCTAATTAAAGTCCGGGCGAAAATTTCTTTTCCCAAGGAACCGATGCTGATATGTTCTGCACCATCGTAGAGAATTTTCTCGTAAATTTCGTCAGAAACAACAAAGATATCTGCATCAACTACTACCTCTGCCAAGGCTTTAATTTCCTCTGGGGTATATACCATTCCCGTAGGGTTAGATGGGGAGTTGAGGATAAATAGCTTGGTTTTGGGGGTAATTGCTTGGCGCAGTTGTTCGGGAGTAATTTTATAGCCCGTGGAAGCATCTGTATGTACAATTACGGATACTCCCCCGACTAAAGTAACCATCTCTGGATAACTGAGCCAATAGGGTGCGGGAATAATGACTTCATCACCTGGATCGATGAGGGCGACGATCAAGTTGTAGAGAGAATGTTTCCCGCCATTGGTGACGATGACATTTTCGGCTTTGTAATCGAGTCCGTTATCTGTTTTCAGCTTGTGGGCGATCGCTTCCCTTAACTTTGGTTCTCCGGCGGCTGCGCCATATTTGGTTTTCCCTTCATCCAAAGCTTTTTCGGCTGCTGCTTTGATATGGGCTGGGGTATCAAAATCCGGTTCTCCAGCGCTAAAACTACAAACATCTATCCCCTCTGCTTTCATTGCCTTAGCTTTAGCTGCGATCGCTAAGGTTAAAGAGGGTGTTACCTGACTTACTCGTGCTGCCAGTTTCATTCTTAATTATTTATTCGCTTAATCTCTAACCTATTTAACAATATCCCACAATCTCGATTGAGAATTGACTTTTTAGAATTCATTAGCCCATCTCGTTAGTAAATTTTGGCAATATTAAGAATTTTGTTAATAGGAGAGCGTGTAAATATTTGTACCTGCTGAAGTTTTAAAAGTAGGGGCTAGGGATTGGGGGCGCTGAGGCTAGGGAAGAGAGATGATTATACTTGGTTGTGGACTGACATCGGGTGAATAGCTAATTGGATTAGTCGGTTTTGGATGTTATGAGTTAGATATTAGGTATAATTTGTTGCTATATAGCCTATTAAATAATTTTTGGCGACAAATAGATTTTTTTCGATGTTTATTGCAGGTTTTTAGTGATATATAGGTGCAAGGAAAAAATTATGCGATCGCCCAAGCAAGACACAATTGACGATAATGACTGATAATAATGACAACAAAAATCTCAATCCCGCAACCGAATATGATTCACCCTGGAAGGATATTTTACAAACATATTTTTCCGAATTTATGCAGTTCTTTTTCCCCAATGCATATAATGAAATTGATTGGAGACAACAGCCAGAATTTCTCGATAAAGAATTACAAGAAGTCGTAGCCGATGCAGAAATCGGTCGCCGTTTTGCTGACAAATTAGTCAAAGTTTATCTGCAAAATGGTCAAGAAACTTGGGTGTTAATTCATGTTGAGGTGCAATCTCAAGAAGAAGCAGATTTTGCCGCGAGGATGTATACCTATAATTATCGCATTTACGATAGATACAAAAAATCGGTAGCTTCTTTAGCAATTTTAGGTGATGAAAAAGCAAATTGGCGACCGGAACAATTTGGTTATAGCCTATTTGGGTGTAGGTTAAATTTTCAATTTCCGATTATTAAATTGATAGATTATCAATCAAGGTTATCGGAACTAGACAACGACAATAACCCATTTGCAACGGTAGTAATGGCACACTTAGCGGCGCTGAATACCCGTAATGACCGTAACAACCGTAAACAGCAAAAATTGGCGTTAGTACAAAGGTTGTATGAAAAAGGCTTTGAAGAGCAGGATGTAATTAATTTAATAGGGTTTGTGGATTGGATGTTAACTTTGCCACCTAATTTAGAAGCAGAGTTTAAACTAGAAATACAACAAATTGAGGCTAGACGACGGATGAAATATGTAACTTCTTTTGAACGTATTGCCAAGCTGGAAGAAGCATTATCATTAGTGACACGGTTACTCAATCGTCGTTTAGGTAATGTTGATGAGGCATTACTTGAGCAGGTGCGCTCTTTAACTATTAACGAGTTGGAAACATTAGCTGAGGATTTACTTGATTTTACTTCGATGGCTGATTTAACTAATTGGTTATCAGCCAGAGGATAAAATAATTACTAATTCCTAATAGTTGGGGAAAGCCACAATAAATTTTTAAATTGGTGGTATTTATATTGTGAGGTGCTAAACCCCAACTAATTTAATATCAATACAAATACAGCAAATTGCCACTTGGTGAGGTACAGATTATTTTTGATTGTAGGGGCACTGGCATTGCCATGCCCGAAGCGCGTACCTCATTTATCTGAAATATGCTGTCATACCAATTCAAATAATGTTGGCGACACATCAATATATTCTAGAGGATATGGCAGTGCCATGCCCCTACCATCTGTCGCATTGTTTTTTCAAATGGGTATGATACAGGCGATTTGTAATGCTCTAACTGATTGCTGACTCAAAAAGTCTGTAGGCGTAGCCTGTGGTAGACATCCCTTGATGATTTCTTTAAATTAGAGACTCATTTTTATATTTTGAGTAAACAAAAAAGCTGATTACTTTCTCATTTAGATGTTTTAAGTAAGCGAAAAGCCATTTCACTTACTTAAAAAGCCATTTCAACTACTCAAAAAGCCTTATTGCTTTCTGGTTTTGGTGTTTTCCGCAGGTAAAAAGCCATTTCATCTACTTAAAAAGCCTGATTGCTTTCTCATTTTGGTAAATCACGCACTCATTTTGGTGTTTTCCGCAGATAAAAAGCCTTGTTGCTTACTCATTTCGGTAAATCGCGCAATCATTTTGGTGTTTTGCGCAAGTTTTTGGGTTGATTAATTGCTTAAAAATTGCAATGTTGAACAACAAGCTTTATGGCAGCTAGGTTTTCTCGTTTTTGCGATCGCACTTGCTAAAAATAGCCTTTGTCTTAGGGAACTCCAAAAAATAAATTATGCCAAATTGTAGGGGCGGGGTAACCCCGCCCCTACGAGTTGCGGGTTTGGTAAGTTAATGATTGGAATATTTTTTTATTTGGAAGTCCCTTATCCCAATTCAAATAATCTTTGCTACACATCAAAATATTCTATAGGGCATGGCAGTGCCAGTGCCCCTACAATCTGTCGGATTTTTTCAAATTGGTATAATTACGAAATATTTTAATTTGGGTAATTCTGTTCGGCTAATTTAACGATCGCATCAATTAATTGAGTTGGTTCTACGGGTTTGGTAGCATACATGTGAAAACCAGCTTCTATTGCTTGTTTGGCGTCTTCTTCTCTAGCATAGGCGGTAAGAGCGATCGCGGGAATTGTTCCGCCTTGTTCTGGTGGTAGCAGTCTGACTTTGCGAATTAATGTATAGCCGTCTTCTTCTGGCATTCCAATGTCGCTAATTAAAATATCTAGGGAAGATTGTTGAATTGCAGCCAGGGCTTCTTTGACGGAATTTACAGATGTGACTTCTGCACCAGCTTGCTGTAAGGCGACGGTGAGAAAATGGCGGGTATCAGTATCGTCATCGACTACTAGCAGTCGTAAATTTTTTAGGGGTAATTTGGGGGTAACTAAGGCTTTTTCCGGGGAATTTTCGCCGCTTTCCTGGGTTTTAGCTGCTAAAAATGGTAATCTGACAGTAAATGTTGCGCCTTGTCCCTCACCAGGGCTATCAGCGTGGATCGTTCCGCCATGTAATTCTACTAAGTGACGGGCGATCGCTAATCCTAATCCTAAGCCAGTATGACTGCGAGTTGTACTGCCGTCAGCTTGACGAAAGCGATCGAATACATATTGTAAAAAGTCGGGTTTTATGCCTATACCTGTATCGTTCACTTGAATTTGGGCGTAGTTGTCTTTGATTTCTTTACCCTTAATCGCTGATAATCTAATTTCCACTCGCCCGTTTTGGGGTGTGAATTTAATTGCATTGCTGAGTAGGTTCCAGACGACTTGTTGTAATCTATCGGGATCGCCAGAAACCATAAAGGGTGAAGCTAGATGGCTAGCTACAGAGACGTAGCCGTTATTCTCTTTTAGCTTTTTGGCTTTTTTCCTGACTTCATCAATGCTACCCGCTTCACTGGGTGCGATCGCAAATTCAAATGTCAAATTTTTGGCTTCGGCTTGGAGACGTACTGTATCTACGGCGGCGTCAATCACTGTCACTAAATTGACGGGGCAAATATTTAAAAATAGTTTGCCGCGAATGATGCGCGAGACATCTAAAATATCTTCGATGAGTTGTTCTTGTAATAGGGCGTTGCGTTCAATGGTTTCCAAAGCTCGCGCCGTAGCTTTTTCATCGAGTTTGCGATTGCGCAGAAGCTTCGACCAACCGAGAATTGAATTTAAAGGTGTGCGTAGTTCGTGAGATAAGGTGGCTAAAAACTCATCTTTCATGCGGTTGGCGGCTTCCGCTTCTTTGAGTGCAGCTTGTTCGCGGATTAATTTAGCGCGTTCTTCTTCCGCTCGTTTGCGATCGCTAATATCTTCTACTGTACCTACATAACCAATCACTTTACCTTGCTCAGATAGCATCGGTGAGGAACGCAAAGTTAACCATTTTACATCCCCCTCTGGGGTGAGAATAGTAAACTCGTTATAGTATTCTGTACCTTGTTGGGCGCAGCTTGTCCAATCTGCAAAGATAGTTTCTCTATCTTGGGGTGCTAGCGATCGCAACCAACCTTTGTTTAAACATTCTTCACCTGAAATCCCTAAAATTGTTTGGTAGCGGGGATTTGTATAAGTGCAATTACCATCTGCATCTGTTAAAAAAATGCCGATTGGGGAGTTAACACACAAAGAACGAAATTGTTCTTCACTCTTTTGCAAACTCGCATTTAAGGCTGCTAATTGGGCGGCTTGACGTTCTACCTCTGCAGTTTTTTGGAATAAATCGACAAACGCCGCCACCTTTGATTTCAATATTTCTGGCTCAATGGGCTTAAATAGATAGTCTACTGCGCCTAAAGAATAGCCTTTAAATACCATTGATTCGTTGGTACTAAATGCCGTCAAAAAAATGATCGGCGTATGACGCGATCGCTCTCTTTGGCGGATGAGAGTGGCTGTATCAAATCCATCCATCTCCGGCATTTGCACATCGAGCAAAATTACCGCAAAATCTTGATTAAGCAAACATCTCAAAGCTTGGGCCCCCGATGTCGCCCTTACCAGATTCTGACCCAGGCTGTGTAATATGGCTTCTAAAGCCAACAAGTTTTCGGCGTGGTCATCAACCAGGAGAATATTTACTGGTAATTCAGACGGCATTATGGGTATAGACTCCTAGCTAGACTAAAAAATTAGTTTCTATGCTTTTTTATAGACTTTCGACTTTCTGGAGGACTTTTACAACTATCTCAGGTTACAGCTTTGAGGAAAAGGAATAAAGATATACTAGATGTTTTGCTCAAAGACTTGATTTTCGTTTCTCAAGGGTCATTGTAGAAAGATCGTAGTTGGCTGTCAAAAGCTTGGTTGATGGTTGATGGTTGACTGTTGACTGTTGACTGTTGACGGTTGACTGTTGACTGTTGACTGTTGACTGTTGACGGTTGACTGTTGACTCTTACGAGAGATTTTCATTGCTTCGTTATGCAATTTAACTATTGGGTGAGAATAGTTAATATCAAAACTGTCTTTGGTAGGTCAAAATTAATCCATAATTGAATCACAGCAGCGATCGCATCTTGATATTGCATATGACTCAGGTTTCCCCACCACGACGTACTCGCATCTTACCGCCATCTCCCATAGCAGCAGCAGAAAAAATTCGCCGCCAAGAACAACGTGATGCGATTGCTGCAAAATCCCGTGTAATTTTTGAGCGTTTACGTCCCCAACTTAGAGAAGCTTACAACAACTGGCATATTGCAATTGACCACGAAACTGAGAATTACCTCCTCGATCCTACATTAAACGGTATAATCCAAAAAATTCGTGATGCTTACGGTAAGACTAACGAAGTGAAACTGACTATTTTTCGACTCAACGACACTGGAACCTGTGGTAGGTTATGGCTATAGGCTCAGTTGACTGTTGACTGTTGACTGTTGACTCACTCTAGGCGATCGCAAATTCCGTTAATGCTCGTTTACTAGGATGATGAAAACCGAGAATGATATCCGTCTGAGGAATACCTGCGGCTAATAGATCGTCAACAATTGCCAAGTTGGTGCTATCCTCTTCCACCCAGATTTTACCGTTGTGAATCTGCAAGTATAAAATAATGTGTTGTACTCGTCTTTTGCCATCCCAACCACAACGCAGCCACAGGTATTGATCGCGTTGTTCGTCTAAAATCAGGCGATCGCTAATTGTCGGTTCTGTATTTTTAGCAGATTGAGTATTGCTGAGTTCGTAGTATCTTTTAATGTTTTTTTGCACAGTATTGCGATATTGGATTAAGGTATCCATTGCACAATTTGCTCCTGTTCAGTATCGACAATCATTAATTGCAGGTTATTTTGGCGGATAATTAGCTGAATTGATGGACGTTGAAAAAAGTTAAAATAAACAATGTCGTCAATTGCTAGATATAAATTATATTCAGGTTCACTGACTTGGATAAGGTTACGATAAACGATGTATTGACCCAGGGCGTTATGAAAGTCATACATCTGAGATTTCCCGACAAAGCTTTTAATTTCAACAACAATTTTTTGCCCTTGGCGTTCTGCTGCTATTGGTTTCTCAGCAGCTAAATCAGCATAAAGTTCAGCGTCTTCATATTTAATTATGTAAGGGTCAGCAATTATTAGCCAACCATCTTTAATCAGAGCATTTTTGACAGCATCATGGTAAATATCTTTAGCAGGCATGGAGTGACTTTTTTATCTTTAATTTTAACTTATTCTCCGATAAAGCTTCTCACGAACATCTAAAGCTTCATACTGTTGTTCATAAGGTGTAAATTTCAGAGATTCTTGGCGTCCTAAACCTAATATGCCAAACCTAATTAGGCTTTCATAAAGTAAATGATGTACTCTCTGTTGCAGGGTTTTATCAAAGTAGATTAAAACGTTGCGGCAAAAGATGACATTAAATTCATTAAAAGAACTATCTGTAACTAAATTATGCGGGGAGAAGACAATATTATCCTTTAAGGATGAGCGAAAGATAGCGCTATCATAGGCGGCTGTGTAATATTCAGAAAAATAAGTTTTACCCCCTGCTTGTAAATAATTATGGGTATACTGCTGCATTAATTCTAAAGGAAAAATCCCCTCTTTTGCTTTGCGCAATACTGTTTCATTCATATCTGTGGCATAAAGACGAGAGCGATGATAAAGTCCTTCTTCTTGCAGCAAAATTGCCATAGAATAAACTTCTTCGCCAGTAGAACAACCTGCGTGCCAGATGCGAATAAAAGGATAGGTTTTTAACAGGGGGATAACTTTATTTCTAAAGGCAATGTAAAAGTCAGCATCGCGAAACATGGAAGTTACATGAACGGAAAGATTTAATAAAAATCGTTCCATACATTCGCGATCGTGCAAGACTTTTTCTTGTAAAGCGGAGATGGTAGTTAAATTTTCTGCGCGAATAGTATTCCAAATTCTACGTTTTAGAGAAGCTAGCGCATAATTGCGAAAATCTAAACCATAGTAACGGTATATGCCCTCTAGCAAAAGTTGAATTTCGATGTCTTCTAAATGGGGCATGGGGTATTGGGCATTGGGCATTGGGCATTGGGCATGGGGCATTGGGCATGGGGCATGGGGAATGGGGTATTATTAATCAAAAGTTAGGCTGAAAGGTGCAACTTTCGGGATAAAAGGCGCAACGTTGAGGTTTAAAGCTGCAACTTTCGGGATAAAAGGCGCAACGTTGAGGTTTAAAGCTGCAACTTCCGACATCAAAGGCGCAACGTTGAGGTTTAAAGCTGCAACTTCCGACATCAAAGGCGCAACGTTGAGGTTTAAAGCTGCAACTTCCGGGATAAAAGCCGCAACATTCATGCTGAAAGGTGCAACTTTCGAGATAAAAGGCGCAACATTCATGCTTAAAACTACAATTTCCAAGATAAAAGCCCCAACCTCCGCAATCAAAACTCTAACTTCCAACCTCAAAACCTCTAGCCCCTAGCCCCTAAGCCCCTAGTGACGTAAATGTTGGGTTTCGTTCCTCAACCCAACCTACAATTAAGTCTAATTTAGAGTTTGAAAACACGCCCTAGCCCCATGCCCTTACCTATACAACCAAACGCGCAATAAAGAAAGCAATTGTTCCGTATCTACAGGCTTGGTGATGTAGTCTGATGCACCGGCGGCGATGCATTTTTCGCGATCGCCTTGCATGGCTTTGGCGGTGAGGGCAATAATTGGGAGGCTGCGTAATTTATTGTTTTGGCGGATGAGTTTGGTTGTTTCGTAACCGTCCATTTCTGGCATCATTACGTCCATCAACACAATATCAATGTCTGGTGTATTGTCTAAAATGGCAATTCCTTCTCTACCATTCTCGGCATAGACTACTTGCATTTGATATCGTTCGAGCATACTTGTTAAGGCGAAGATGTTACGCACATCGTCATCTACAATTAAGACTTTTTTATTTGTGAGTAAATAGTCTCTAGCATGTAGCTGTTCTAATATTTCCCGTTTTGGTGCTGGTAGATTTGCTTGGACGCGATGTAAAAATAGTGCTGTCTCATCTAAGAGACGTTCAGGCGATCGCACATCTTTGACGATGATGGTATCAGCTAACCGTCTTAGTTCTGTTTCTTGGGTTCTACTCAGTTCTTGACCTGTATAAACAATGATTGGTAAGCTTTTCCCATTGGGTAAGAGTTTAATCTGCTCGATTAACTCAAAACCTGTCATATCTGGTAGACCTAAATCCAGCACTAGACAATCATAATACTTATTTTGAATGGCTTCTAAGGCGGCTGCACCTGTACCCACTGCTGTGGTAGTTACGTCGTTATTTCCAATTAATTCGACGATGCTGTGGCGTTGGGTGTCGTCATCTTCTACTACTAGCAGGTTTTTCACGCGCCGTTCGATAAAGCCTTTAATTTTAGTTAAGGCTTCGGAAATCACTTCGCTGGTTAAGGGTTTTTGTAAATATGCGATCGCACCGAGTTGTAAACCGCGCTGTCTTCCTTCTTCTACGGTGATGATATGTACGGGGATGTGGCGGGTTTTGGGGTTATGTTTTAACCTGTCTAACACCGTCCAACCGTCCATTTCTGGGAGGCGGATATCTAATAAAATGGCGGAAGGATGATATTGCTGGGCTAAGGTAAGTCCAATACTGCCGTTTTGGGCGGTAATTACCTTAAATCCTTGCTGTCGCGCCATATCTAAAAGGATACGGGCGAAATTAATATCATCTTCGACGATTAATAAAACGCGATCGTCTTCGGCTAAGATTGCGCGATCGTCGTTGAGTACGGGAGAATGGTTAGTAGCAGCGAGGAATTGAGGACTAGAAATTGGCTTTGGTGTTAAAACTTCAGAACTCAACCCGCGTAACTCTGGGCTGGTTTGGGGAAGGTAGAAAGTAAAGGTACTACCTTGATTCGGTTCGCTAACAAGTTTAATTTCTCCACCAAATAAGCGGGCGATTTCTCGGCTAATTGATAAACCTAATCCCGTACCGCCGTATTTTCTACTAGTACTACCATCGGCTTGTTGGAAAGCTTCAAATATTACTTTTTGTTTATCTGGCGCAATTCCGATACCTGTATCGCTGACTGAGAAAGCAATTACACTGTGGGCGCGATTCAAGGTTTCTTGTGATGAATTCCAACCGGCTTTGACTACTTCTACTCGTAAACGAACTTCTCCACGTTCGGTAAATTTAAAAGCGTTGGAAAGTAAGTTCTTTAAGACTTGTTGTAAACGTTTGCTATCTGTGTAGAGAGTTTTGGGTAAATCCGGCGCAAGTTCAATTGTAAAGCCCAGTCCTTTATTCTGAGCTATTTGTCCAAAGGTGCGTTCTAATTGATCGCCTAATTCCGAAAATAGCATCTGATGCATATCAATGGACATGGTTCCAGATTCGATTTTCGCTAAATCCAGAATGTCGTTAATTAAGGTTAATAAGTCAGTACCCGCAGAGTAAATTGTCTGACTATATTCAATTTGTTTGGTGGTGAGATTACCTTCGGTGTTATCGGCTAATAACCGCGCTAAAATTAACAAACTATTTAGGGGTGTCCGCAGTTCGTGGGACATATTCGCGAGAAATTCGGATTTATATTTAGATGAGAGGGCTAGTTGTTCGGCTTTCTCTTCTAAAGAACGTCTCGCTTGTTCTATCTCTAAATTCTTCCGCTCAACTTCTTTCTTTTGCAACGCTAACAACTCGGCTTTTTCTTCTAATTCGGCGTTGGTTTGTTGCAGTTCTTCTTGCTGTCCTTTGAGTAAATCTTCGGAGGCTTTGAGTGATTGGGCTTGCTGTTCTAGCCGCTTGTTGGTTTCCCGGAGTTCGTTTTGCTGGGTTTGCAGTTCTTCGGCTAAGGATTGGGATTGTTTGAGTAATTCTTCGGTGCGCATGGAAGCGGCGATGGTATTTAAAACGATCGCAATACTTTCGGTGAGTTGATCGAAGAAGGTTAAATGTATTTCACTGAAGCGCCGGAAGGAAGCTAATTCTATCACGGCTGTCACTTGTCCTTCAAACAACACAGGTAAGACAACTGCATTCAAAGGTGAAGCTTCGCCTAAACCTGAGCTAATTTTCACATAATCGCTCGGCACTTCTGTTAACAGAATTCTTTCTTTTTCCAAAGCGCATTGTCCCACCAAACCCTCACCCAAGTAGAAGCGGTTCGCTAAATGACGGCGTTCGCGATAAGCATAGCTACTGAGTAATTTGAGGAAAGCCTGATGATCTGCGGCTTCCATCATGTAGAATACGCCATGTTGTGCGCCTACTAATGGTGCAAGTTCTGAGAGGATGAGTTTAGAAACAGTTTCTAAGTCACGTTGACCTTGTAACATGCGGGTAAACTTAGCGAGGTTCGTTTTCAACCAATCCTGCTCAGTATTTTTCTGGGTAGTCTCCCGTAGGTTAGCGATCATTTGGTTGATGTTGTCTTTGAGGATGGCGACTTCTCCTAAAGCTTCCACCGCAATCGACCGAGTTAAATCGCCTTTGGTTACGGCTGTTGCAACTTCTGCGATCGCTCTTAGCTGTGTAGTTAAAGTTGCAGCGAGTTCGTTGACATTATCCGTCAAATCTTTCCAAGTACCCGCAGCACCAGGTACTCTGGCTTGTCCGCCTAATTTTCCTTCAATTCCTACTTCCCGCGCTACTGTAGTTACCTGATTGGCGAAGGTTGCTAGGGTATCAATCATTTCGTTGATTGTTTCCGCGAGGGTTTCAATTTCTCCCTTCGCATCTAACATGAGTTTGCGTTTCAAGTCTCCATTCGCCACTGCGGTAACAACTCTGGCGATACCCCGTACCTGGGCTGTTAAATTCCCCGCCATTGAGTTGACATTATCAGTTAAATCCTTCCAAGTCCCCGCCACACCTTGCACTTGGGCTTGCCCGCCTAATTTTCCTTCCGTTCCCACTTCCCTTGCTACCCGCGTTACTTCCGATGCAAAGGAACTCAGTTGATCCACCATTGTATTGATGGTGTCTTTCAACTCCAAAATTTCCCCGCGCACATCTACAGTAATTTTCTTCGATAAATCGCCATTCGCCACGGCTTTGGTAACTTCTGCAATGTTCCGCACTTGGGCTGTTAAGTTTCCCGCCATTGAGTTTACATTGTCGGTGAGGTCTTTCCAAGTTCCCGCCACACCTCTGACGTAGGCTTGTACGCCTAATTTACCTTCCGTTCCCACCTCTCGCGCTACCCTGGTTACCTCTGAAGCAAAGGAATTTAATTGATCCACCATTGTATTGATGGTGTTTTTCAACTCCAAAATTTCACCCTTCACATCCACGGTGATTTTCTTCGATAAATCACCATTCGCCACTGCTGTGGTAACTTCTGCAATATTCCGTACTTGGGCTGTTAAACTACCCGCCATGAAGTTTACACTGTCGGTTAAGTCTTTCCAAGTTCCCGCAACTCCCTTCACCTCAGCTTGTACACCGAGTTTTCCTTCGGTTCCCACCTCTCGCGCTACCCTGGTTACCTCAGAGGCGAAAGAATTAAGTTGATCCACCATCGTGTTGACGGTGTTTTTCAACTCCAAAATTTCCCCTTTCACATCCACAGAAATTTTCTTCGATAAATCGCCATTCGCCACTGCGGTAGTAACTGCGGCGATATTCCGCACTTGGGCTGTTAAACTACCCGCCATGAAATTTACGCTGTCGGTTAAGTCTTTCCAAGTTCCCGCAACACCCCTTACATCGGCTTGTACGCCTAATTTTCCTTCGCTTCCCACCTCCCTTGCTACCCTGGTTACTTCCGAGGCGAAAGAATTTAATTGATCCACCATGATATTGATGGTGTTTTTCAACTCCAGAATTTCGCCTTTAACTTGGACAGTAATTTTTTTGGATAAGTCACCGTTTGCGATCGCAGTTGCAACTTCTGCTATATTCCTTACTTGATCGGTGAGGTTTCCAGCCATCATATTCACCGCGCCTGTTAAATCTTTCCAGGTTCCCGCCACACCGCGCACTTCTGCTTGTACGCCTAATTTACCTTCCGTTCCCACCTCTCGCGCTACCCTGGTTACCTCCGATGCAAAGGAACTAAGTTGATCCACCATTGTATTGATGGTATTTTTCAACTCCAAAATTTCGCCCTTCACATCCACAGTAATTTTCTTGGATAAATCACCAGTCGCCACAGCTGTAGTTACTTCCGCAATATTCCGCACTTGGGCTGTTAAACTACCCGCCATAAAATTCACGCTGTCGGTTAAGTCTTTCCAAGTTCCCGCAACACCGCGTACATCAGCTTGTACTCCCAGTTTCCCCTCACTTCCCACCTCTCGCGCTACCCTGGTTACCTCAGAAGCGAAGGAATTTAATTGATCCACCATTGTATTGATGGTATTTTTCAACTCCAAAATTTCGCCCTTCACATCCACGGTGATTTTCTTGGATAAATCACCAGTCGCCACCGCCGTGGTTACTTCTGCAATATTCCGTACTTGGGCTGTTAAACTACCCGCCATGAAATTCACGCTGTCGGTTAAATCTTTCCAAGTACCAGCCACACCGCGAACTTCCGCTTGTCCCCCTAATTTACCTTCCGCGCCTACTTCTCGCGCTACCCTGGTTACTTCCGATGCAAAGGAATTTAGTTGATCAACCATGATGTTGACGGTGTTTTTTAACTCTAAAATTTCACCTTTGACATCAACGGTGATTTTCTTGGATAAATCGCCATTCGCCACGGCTGTAGTTACTTCCGCAATATTTCTGACTTGGGCTGTCAAATTCCCAGCCATCAAGTTAACGTTATCAGTTAAATCTTTCCAAGTACCAGCCACACCGCGAACTTCTGCTTGTACACCGAGTTTCCCTTCGGTTCCCACCTCTCGCGCTACCCTGGTTACTTCCGACGCAAAGGAATTTAATTGATCCACCATTGTATTAATGGTGTTTTTCAACTCCAAAATTTCGCCCTTCACATCCACGGTGATTTTCTTGGATAAGTCACCATTCGCCACAGCCGTAGTTACTTCTGCAATATTCCGCACCTGGGCTGTTAAACTACCCGCCATGAAATTCACGCTGTCGGTTAAGTCTTTCCAAGTACCAGCCACACCGCGAACTTCAGCTTGTCCCCCTAATTTACCTTCCGCGCCTACTTCCCGCGCTACCCTGGTAACTTCCGATGCAAAGGAGTTGAGTTGATCAACCATGATGTTGACGGTGTTTTTCAACTCTAAAATTTCGCCTTTAACATTTACAGTAATTTTCTTCGATAAATCGCCATTCGCTACAGCCGTTGTCACTTCCGCAATATTCCGCACCTGGGCTGTTAAATTACCCGCCATCAAATTCACGTTATCAGTTAAATCCTTCCAAGTACCCGCCACACCGCGAACTTCTGCTTGTACGCCTAACTTCCCTTCCGTTCCTACTTCCCTTGCTACCCTGGTAACTTCCGATGCAAAGGAATTTAATTGATCTACCATCGTGTTGACGGTGTTTTTCAATTCGAGAATTTCGCCTTTAACATTAACAGTGATTTTCTTGGATAAATCACCATTCGCGATCGCAGTTGCAACTTCCGCAATATTACGTACTTGGGCAGTTAAATTTCCTGCCATCAAATTCACGTTATCAGTCAAATCCTTCCAAGTACCAGCCACACCGCGAACTTCAGCTTGTACACCTAATTTCCCTTCCGTCCCCACTTCCCGCGCGACTCTGGTAACCTCCGATGCAAAGGAACCAAGCCGATCTACCATTGTGTTAACAATATTAGCAGTTTGGAGAAATTCCCCCTTCAAAGGTCTACCTTCAATTTCTGGGGCGATAGTTTGGGATAAATCGCCATTAGCTACAGCGCGAATCACCCGCGTAGTTTCTGCTGTAGGCTGGACTAAATCGGTAATTAAAGTATTAACAGAATTAACGCAACTTAACCAAGAACCGCGAACATTTCCTAAAGAAGCGCGTTCGGAAACATTACCATCTTTACCCACAACATTACCGATGCGCTGTAGCTCTGCTGCCATGCGCTCGTTCTGATCGATAATATCATTCAGCGTATCAGCAATTTTACCCGCCATTCCTGTTTGATCGATAGGCATCCGAGCAGAAAAATCGCCTTTTTTTACAGCATTTAACGTTCTCAATAGCTGTTTTAAATCTAGGTTGTCGCTTTCTCTGATTAACTGTTCGGTTGCCATTACTATACCCTTTAGGAATTAATTTTATATATTTTTTCTCCCCATTTTGACTTGGGGAATAGTGTTAAGTTCTGAATTGGCAATATTTAGAACGGGGTTAAATTCAGCCAATAACCTTATCCTTAACTATTGAGAAATAAGGTTGACACAACACTTGTTTGCACCTCATATAGCCAATCATAGCCTTTGCATCGTTCTGAGGATAGCCGCTTCTAGGAGATTTTTCTACAGTAAATATTTCCAGAGTTTTTTATCTATTCCTTTTGGTATATGTCTTAGGGAGGAAGACTTTTAATAATATTTAAATATCGTTTCCAGCAAATCAATATATTCTAGAGTGCATGGCATTGCTATATTTTGCCGCTCTGTCCGAGTCACAAGTAGGGGCGGGTTCACAGATATGCTCATTTATTAACAAAGATCCAAATAAACCCGCCCCTACTAAATTTATTTATGAAACTATAGGATTCCTATTTGATTTTTGAAAAAACTCAGTAAACTTTGATTTTTTCTTCCCTGTTCCCCGTTCCCTGTTCCCTCCCAATGCAAATAATTTCAGTAATCAAAGCGGATTCCTATATGCTTAATTGCTGAATAATTGCTGCTAAATTACAAGCAATGTAACCAATGGCTAAAGGAGATTTATCCTTTAACAACAAGAAAATTGGCTCTAGGGTTTGGGGTAAAGTTGCACCATATACTCGCCAGAGATTTTCCCGCAGTTGATGCAAAATGCGATCGCCTGCAATATCATCAGTACCAGGACGCAATAACCAATGTGTCCGCAAAATTTGAAAATGGCGTAAATCTTGAGTCTCGATTACTTGCTGAATCTCGGTTGTCGCATGTTCTACCAACTCGTCGGTAACTACTTTCATTACCAAGGGTTGCAAACTAAAGGCGATTTCTGCTGTACCGATCCATTTTTCTAAAAGCGATCGCCTTTCTAATGCCATAATCGCTTCTAACACCATAGCCGGATCGATGGCTATGAATAGATGAGTCTGCAATCGCGCAAAAGCAATCGGTTCTTGCCAAATTGCTAACCAATAAAGAATATCTTGCTCTAAATCGCTCAATTGGGCAAACTGTTGTTTTAAAATATCCCGTAAGCGATCGCCAATTACTAAGGTATTTTGAGTCAAAAATCCGGCGATATTTCCCCCAAACACCAATTGAATTAACGGTGTTACCAGTTTCAAAGCCAAGGGATTTCCGCGATAAAGGTGAATTAAAGCTGATAGTCCGATTTCTTTCCCGGTAAATCCGCGCGATCGCAATAATTCTACCGCTTCTGTTTTCGCCAATCCCTTGAGATTTAAACAGTAAACTGTCTTATTATCAATTTCTATCGTCTTGGGGGTTTCCCGACTAGTAATGATAATGCAACTTTGATGCTGATAACGGCTGATTTTTTGGATAAATTGATTATATATACTTGAATCTGCCTCTAATCCATCCAGTATGATTAAACAGCGCTGTTTTTGCAAATGATAGATAATATCGGCACTTGGTTCAAAATTTGCCAGCAAGCTATCTATGAGAGAATCAACAGATGGTGTAGATTGCAGGGATTTCCAAATCAAGCAATTAAATTGCGATTGAATCCGATCTATCAAAGCCAGCGTTAAAGCAGTTTTACCAATCCCCCCGATTCCCACAATCGCGACTAACTTACAACCGCCGAAAATCCATTGTTCTAGCTGAGTTAACTCCTGATTTCGCCCATAAAAGCTTTCTACGTTCGGTGCTTCATGCCAATCGAGGTATGGTGTAGAGATATCTGCAATTATTGCCGATTCTCCTGAGGAAGCATCCGCGATCGCTTCCCAATCAGAAATACCTACAGCTTCACAAATTGCAATAAAAATTTCTCGTTGAATGCGATCGCCTTGCCAAAATCGCCGTAAAGTAGCCCTAGAAGTGTGTGCATCTACCCACCAACGCGCTGTACTGGTTTTCGTCCAACCCAGACGCAACCTCGCTTTATCGACAATTACCAATCCTGCTGTTGATGCTCTCAACGAGTTTGACATACACCTATCACTCAGTCGATGATTCCCATTTTGGCTTACCTGGAAACCCTTATGGCAGTCACTACAACCCAGTAACCCAAAGCAACGCAGCAACTCACTAATGACAATTGTACAGACGCGATGAATCGCGTCTCTGAGTAATGACTATAATGATTAAAAATTTTCGTTAATATTGAGAATATCTATAAACTTATACCGATATCGTATTGATAATGTTGTTGAAAGGCTTGTTTGTAATTATTAAATTTTTGTTCTTACTTACTTATAGTTGGGATTTACATTTATCGACATACAAACCTTGGCATATGTATATTTATGCCAAGACAAAATATCAGAAAGTATACCAATCTATTTATTACCATGAGTTGCAATAAAAATAGCTGAAGAAATTATTAATTTTTCAGTTAAATGGTGTTTCGGATAATACTATTAAGCCTGGACAAGAGAAAAGTAATTTGAATTTATTACAACTTTGTTTGCAATTTATGAAGTTAATTTACTTGATTTTCTATCGGCTATAGGGAGTTTAATTCGGTTTTTTCGATCATCAGTGGTGGGTTCATAACCAAAAACAGCTAACATGACAGCACAATTACTCCAGATACATCAGCGATTGAGTTCGCAACAACTGAGACGCATCTTGCTCGTTGAGGATAATGATGTAAACAGAATGTTGATGAGCGACTATCTGAGTTACTGTGGATATAATGTCCATAGTTTATCGATAGGTTCTGCCTTATTCTCAACTGTTGAAAAATTCCAGCCAGAGTTAATATTACTGGATTTAAAACTGCCAGATATTGATGGTTATTCATTGCTAGAAAAAATTCAAAGAAAACCATCATTTCCCAAAATACCTATTATTGTAGTTTCCGCATTTGCATTTAAAAATGACCAAGAACGGGCGATGAGATTAGGAGCTTATCGCTACTTTGTCAAACCTGTAAATCTCAAAGAGTTAATTACGACAATTAGCGAAAAATTAGCTTCTCGCAATGTTGTGGGATATTAAATATAGGGCATGGGGCATTGGGCATTGGGGAGCCACTGCGTTGGACGGGTTTCCCGGCTTGAAGCAAGTGGCGTCATGGGGCATTGATGAAAATAAACGCTCAATAAAAAGTGGTGGGAAGATAAGCTGAACTTAAAAATACTATTGACCATTGACCATTGACCATTGACCATTGACCATTGACCATTGTACAGACGCGATTAATCGCGTCTCTAACAATTAACCAGAGATTTTCTCTAAAATAGATATAGGTGGATTTGTCAATTTACCTATTTGCGAATCGTGACACAAACTGCTAAAACACTAGTTAAAGATACCGAACGCCTGGAAAACCGTCTAGCCGAGATACCGCCGGAACCAGGTGTTTATTTAATGCGGGATGAAGGCGATCGCATTATCTATATAGGGAAATCGCGGAAATTGCGATCGCGGGTGCGTTCCTATTTCCGTGATGGCTACAATAAAAGCGATCGCATTGCCACAATGGTAAAACAAGTGGCAGAAATTGAATTCATTGTTACCGATACCGAAGCGGAAGCTTTGGCGCTGGAAGCGAATTTAATTAAGCAGCATCAGCCATATTTTAATGTGCTGCTCAAAGATGATAAAAAATATCCTTATGTCTGCATCACATGGTCGGAAGCATATCCGCGTATTTTTATAACCCGTAAACGTCAATTAGGCAAAGAAAAAGATAAGTTTTACGGCCCTTATACAGATGCAGGTTTATTAAGGGAAATATTACGCCTATCCAAACGCATTTTTGCTCTGCGACAACGACCCCAACCATTATTTAAAGACCGTCCTTGTTTAAATTATGATTTAGGGCGCTGTCCTGGGGTGTGTCAAAAATTAATTACACCAGAAGAATACCGCAAAACTGTCCAAAAAGTAGCGATGGTATTTCAAGGTCGAACTCAAGAATTAATTGAGATTTTGACACAACAAATGGAGAAAGCCGCCGAAGCGTTGAATTTTGAAGCCGCAGCGCGGATTCGCGATCAAATCTCTGGGTTAAAATCCCTGACGGCACAGCAAAAAGTATCCTTACCAGATGATACAGTGTCGCGGGATGCGATCGCCTTAGCCGCAGATGAACAACTAGCTTATATTCAATTATTTCAAATTCGGGCTGGGCAATTAGTCGGACGTTTAGCATTTGTAGCGGATGCTCATGCTGAACCTGGGGCAATTTTACAACGAGTATTAGAAGAACATTATCAAACTGCTGATTCTGTGGAAATTCCCATAGAAATATTGGTACAGCATGAGTTACCACAAGCAGAAATTTTGGCAGATGTTTTAACTGGGCGTAAAGGGCGAAAAGTCACAATTTTAGCGCCTCAACGCCAAACTAAGGCAGAATTAATTGAGATGGTAGAGCGCAATGCTCAATATGAATTGCAAAGAATGCAAAAATTAGGCGATCGCAATCAGCAAGCAATGGAAGATTTAGCTGCAATTGTCGATTTACCCGACTTACCCCATCGCATCGAAGGTTACGACATTTCCCACATTCAAGGCTCAAATGCAGTCGCTTCTCAAGTAGTATTTATCGATGGGTTACCCGCCAAACAACACTATCGTCACTACAAAATCAAAAATCCCAACGTTACCGCCGGACATTCCGATGATTTTGCCAGTTTAGCCGAAGTCATTCAACGCCGCTTTCGCAAGTATATCGAAGATCCGCAATTACAACGCGCAGGTAATCCAGACTGGCCGGATTTAGTGATGATTGATGGCGGTAAAGGACAATTATCATCGGTTGTCGCCATTTTGCAGGATATGAACTTATTAGAAGACTTGCGGGTTGTTAGTTTGGCGAAGCGACGGGAAGAGATTTTTGTCCCCGGAGAATCTCAACCTTTAGAAACCGATGCAGAACAACCAGGAGTACAACTATTACGCCGATTGCGCGATGAAGCCCATCGTTTTGCTGTGAGTTTCCATCGTCAGCAGCGTAGTGATAAATTAAAGCGATCGCGTTTAGACGAAATTCCCGGTTTAGGACATTATCGCCAAAAGCAGCTTTTAGGACATTTCCGTTCCGTCGATTATATCCGCCAAGCCACACCCGCCCAACTAGCAGAAGTCCCGAGCATCGGCCCCCATTTAGCACAGGAAATCTACGATTATTTTCATCCTGCTTAAGGAGAATCTAAAGCTGACAAATTCTCTTTACTTCGTCATCAGGAATTCAATCCTGATGCGAATCTTTCTGTAAAAATTCCTTAAGAAATATTTTTATATCTTATGACCAATGACAAATGACCAATGACAAATGACCAATGACAAATGACCAATGACAAATGACCAATGACAAATGACTAAAAAAAAGTTATGGGTAATTGATAACTGAGATAACCCATTACCTAATTACCCATTCCCCATTACCCATTACCAACCACTAGCCTAGCAGACATAACCTACGTCTTGGGTCATAAATATTGGAAGTTTTAATTAAATTGTTTCCCGACAAATTCATCCCCACATCAACCCAGAAAACATTAAGCAAAGCTTAAAAAAATATTTTTGTGACTAAAGTTACAGTATTTTTCTCTATTTAACTTTTTGCTATTAATATACAGACTAATCTGCGAGATCGCAGCAAATGAGTTTATCTCCAAGCATTATTGTTAGGGATCAGTAAACTTCTAAATAGGAGCCTTACCAAAAATTAATTTATATATCCAAAGTGAGATGTTACACTTATAGATCTAATAAGATAATAGATAGACAATAAGGGCTTGTTTTAAAAAATTGAAGTTTGTTTGAAGAAATCAGGCAAATTATAGAGGCTTTTATTAATTTGCATTAAACCAGTGATTGACTGGTCTGATTGGCTGTCTTTACTCACCATAATTCATTAAAACCAGGGAATTTAAAATGCAAATAGTACAAGAAATTTGCTGCCCCAACTGTGGCAGTAAAGCTGAACGTCACTATATATCTGATAGTCAAATAACTCGTACCCAATGCCCAACTTGTGATTACTTAATGATTACTTGTACGCGCACTGCTAAAGTCATTGAGGCTTATGCCCCAGGTATTTACGCCAAGACTTAAGATAAATCAATTCAAAATTCAAAATTCAAAATTCAAAATAAAAGGCAGTGGTTCGGTTTCGTTCAACTACCGCGAAGCCGAAATTTACCAACCGGGCAGAGGGCAGAAGGAAAGATATATTGAGGTAACTTTACTTTGAGTTACATGCTTGTGTTATTTGGGGAGCATCCCAATTTTGACCGAAGCAATTTTAGATTTTAGATTTTAGATTTTGGATTAAATGAAAATTTGAAATCTAAAATATTTGGTCTCAAGCCTCTGGGTTAACCCAGAAGAAAAACAAAAATTTTTCAATATTTAAGCCTCTTCTTTATAAGGAGAGGTTAATCCAAAATCGTAAATCCAAAATCCAAAATTGAATGACGCAATACCCTAGAAGGGTATTGCTATACCAACAAAGCCTGCCTTCGCAGGCTAAAAGTTTGATAGCCTGCGAAGGCAGGCTTCGTATTTCTAGCCCCACCCTTATAGGGTGAGGGCGTTT
>NZ_JACJQG010000120.1 GCF_014696435.1 Calothrix anomala FACHB-343
CTCCATCCCCTTGTGGGTGGAGAGGGACAGCCGCCCCGCCGCTTGGGGCATTGGGCATTGGGCATTGGTAATTTCTTCCCCATGCCCGATGCCCCATGCCCGATGCCCAAAAACTCCATCCCCTTGTGGGTGGAGTTTTTCATCTGCAAATTCTCCATCGGCGCGGATAAGTTGACGAAAAGCGGATGGCGTTTGATTGAGGATGGTAACGCTTTCTTGTTGTAACAGCTGGCGAAAAGCTTCGGGAGAACGACTGGCTAAATAGGGAACTACAACTAGTTTCCCTCCATATAATAAAGCTCCCCAAATTTCCCACACAGAAAAGTCAAAGGCGAAGGAATGAAATAATGTCCAAACGTCGTTTTCATTAAAGTCAAACCACGCTTGTGTATTCCCCATCAATCTGACTACGTTGTAATGGGTGACTAAACAGCCTTTGGGTTGTCCGGTGGAACCACTGGTGTAAATAATATAAGCTGCTTGTTGGGGAATAATTTCGGCATTTACGGTAATATCTGCGGTCAATTTTATATTGTCAATGACCAAGATTTCCCCTAACTTAACTGGTAGCTGAGAAAGTAAATTTTCTGTGGTTAATATCAGGCTAATACCACTATCTTCAGCGATGAAACTTAGCCTTTCTAGGGGATATTGGGGATCTAAAGGTACATAAGTCCCGCCAGCTTTTAAAACTGCTAGTAACGAAATTACTAACGCTGCACTGCGTTCTTGAAAAATTCCGACTCTTGTTTCTCTGCCAACGCCTTTTTGTTGCAAAATCGCCGCTAATTGCTGAGAACGTTCATCTAGTTGCTGATAAGTTAATTTTTCTTCGGCGCTGCTAATAGCAATGTTATCGGAATATTTACGGGCGCTATGAATAAACAGTTCAACTAAGTTTGTCGGTTCCCATTTAGCAGTTTCTTTACTCGCACCTAAAACTAAAAGTTCTTGACGTTCCGCGTTTGTTAACATCGGTAAGGCGTTAATGTTAACATCCGGGCGATTCACAACATTAATTAACAGTTGTTGATAATGCGTTAATAACCTTTGGGCTGTTTCTGAGGCGAACAAGTCGGTGTTATATTCTAGTGCAACTTGCCATCCCGATTCAGAGGGTTCTAGCATCAAACTCAAATCAAACTTAGCGCCGCCATTATCTATATATATAGGTGTCGCTGTCAGTCCTGGTAATTGAATTTCGCCGATGGGTGCATTTTGTAAGACAAACAGAGTTTGAAAAATCGGCGAACGGCTAGGATCTCGTTGGATTTGCAGTTTCTCTATTAACAGTTCTAAAGGGACATCTTGATTAGCATAAGCTGCTACACAAGTTTGGCGGATGCTGCGGAGAAATTCCCTAAATGTGGGTTGCCCAGACAAGTCACCACGTAAAGCTATACTGTTAACGAAACAACCGATGAGATGGGCAATTTCACTCTGTTGCCGATTAGCGATCGCACTGCCAACAATAATATCAGTTTGACCAGAATAACGAAATAATAAAACTTGATAAACTGCTAATGCCACCATAAAAAAGGTAGCACCTTCGGCTTTTCCTAATGCTTCTAACGCCGATGTGAGAGATGGTGACAGAGGTTCTCGCAACACCGCACCAGAAAAAGTTTGGGTAGCTGGACGTTGTTTATCTAAAGGTAAATCTAAAATTGGTAAAGGTGCTAGGAGGTTATTTGACCAATTAGTTAATTGTTGTTGAATAGGCTGGGTTTTTAACCAATTTAACTGCCATTCAGCATAATCTCCATATTGAATTGGCAATTCTGGTAAAGCGACTTTTTTACCAGTAACAAATGCACGATAAAATTTTGTTAATTCTTGAACAAATATACCCAAAGACCAACCATCACTAATAATATGATGCAAATTCACTAACAGAATATGCTCTTGTGGGGATATCTCATATAAAACTACCCTCATCAACGGCCCGGTGACAAGGTTGAAGGGAATTTGCGCTTCTGTTTCTAAAATACTGTGAATATTATCTGCTGGTAAATCGAGAATCTTTTGCTCTAAAAAAAATTCCTGTTCGCTGTGGATTAGTTGAACAGGTTCACCATTTTCTATAGCAAAGGTTGTCCTGAGAATCTCATGGCGATGAATAATTTGCCGACAGGATTTCTCTAAAGCTACTTGGTCAAGATTACCAACTAAGCGTAAAGCAATCGGAATATTATAGGCAATATTGCCAGGATTTAAGATTTCCTGATACCATATCTGCCTTTGCGCCAAAGACAAAGGCAATACATAAACTTCCATATATTCCAGTATATTTAATTACTTGGAGACTGATTCAGTTTGAGATAAAATCTTTAACCAATACTCTTCATCAATTTTTTGATTACTGGTTAATGGTTCATTAATGGTAGATGCAGGTCTGGTAAAGTCTATTAATAATACAATTCTTGTTTGCTCGGATTTATTCCAAGCTTCATGTTCAAAGGTATCATCAAAAATTAAGCATTTACCTTCCTGCCAACTTCTAGTTTCTTTATCTACCCTAATTGCACAGTTATCGGGCACAATTACCCCCAAGTGACAGCGCAGTACAGCTTGAGTTGCGCCAAAATGCGGCCCGATATAAGTACCAGGAGCTAAAGAAGAAAACCCTGCTGTGAGCATACCAGGGATTGCTTCCACTAACTTAGTTGTTTCTGGACATAATCGACAATTTTCGGCGATTTTTTGCCCAAAGGCATAAAGTCCAAAAACTTCCCAGCCTTGGTTGTAAATATTTTTTTCTGGCCAATCAATAAAGTTTTTAGGTTGTAACTGCTCTAATTCTTGACGCACAGTTAACCAATTGGCCTCTAAAGCTGTTGCAAATTCAAAGTCACTAGCTGGGAAAAACATTATGTTATTTTATTAAATTACTAAAGTGTGGTGTTGAATTTTTATGAATTTGGATTTGATCGTGAGCAGTATATCATGCTTTCAAGCTGATGTATAAAGTAAATCTTGCGTTACAAAAATTTTTGCTCGCCAGCTATGCTAGAATTTCGTCACAACTAAAACCTGATTTTGTAAGCTTTTCATGTGACATATATTTCTGATGGTACGAATGTATCAGCAGAAATATGTATCACTGTTTACAATTAACATTAAAAATTCTCAATTTGCAATTGCTAACAATTTAAAAAATTAATATGAAACTAGAAAATGTGAGTGCGATCGTTACTGGTTCTGCTAGTGGAATTGGTCGTTGTATCGCTTTAGAATTAGCGCGTGTAGGCGCACAAGTTATAGGTGGCGATTTGGATGTGGATGGCTTGAAAGAACTAGAAACAGCAAGTCTAGAACTATCAGGAAAAATTTATGGAATTCATTTAGATGTAGCTAATGAAACTTCGGTAAAAGATTTTATTACCCAAGCTTTTGAAAAGATTGAAAATATTAATACATTAGTAAATAATGCTGGTATTCTCCGTGATGGGTTACTAGTTACACGGGATGAAGAAGGTTGGCTACGGAAATTACCCACAGCCCAATGGAAGCGAGTGATTGATGTTAACTTAACCGGTGCTTTTTTGATGGCGCGAGAATTTGCAGCTGCGGCGATAGAGAGAAACATTAACCCCAGTTTGATTGTCAATATCTCCTCTGTTACCAGATCGGGCAATCCCGGACAGTCAAATTATAGTGCTTCTAAGGCAGGACTAGATGCAGATACACGCACATGGGCTTTAGAGTTAGCGCCTTTTGGATTTCGGGTAGCAGGTATTGCCCCAGGATTAACTAATACTCCCATTCTCAGCCGCGTATCTCCTGAAGCTTTAGCCCAAATGACAGCAGAAATACCCCTGGGGCGCATAGCTGAACCTTATGAAATCTGGCAAGCTATGCGTTTTATTATTGAATGTGACTATTTTACTGGTAGCGTCATTGATGTAGATGGTGGTGCGCGATTTTAATCTGCAAAAATAATCTCAAAAAATTGTATATTTCCCCAGTAATTATGATTGTGCTTGACAAAAATATGAATAGATGGAGAATATTAATGATGTTGAGATAAAGCTGGAAAAAAATATCTTTATCGGCGATTTTGATAGATATTAGGAAAGTGTAATAGCTCCTCCGATAAAACTTAGAGGGTGTTTGAAAAGTTTTTGGCTGTGATTTGAGATACTAATCGATCCCCCCTACCCCCCTTTTTAAGGGGGGAAAACTTCTTAAAGTCCCCCTTTTTAAGGGGCAGCCCTGCGCCCTTAGGGGTTCCCACGGCAGTCCGCTCAAGTCGGGAAACCCGCCCACGCGGCTGCCTCCCCGTTGTAGCAAGTGGCGTGGATTTAGGGGGATCGAAAACTTTTCATTACTAACAAGAGGACTTTTAAAACATCCTCTTAGGACTTACGCAACCTCTACGAATTCTTCTGGCGCTTCATCTACAGATAGCTTATTTTCATCAATGGGGGTATAAATATCCAAATGGAAATGTCTTTCATTTTAAATTTTGAATTTTGAATTTTGAATTTTTATGATGAACTATTCAGATATTAACGATATTGAACTTTTAGAATTATTGCTAGAAGAAGACGGAATCAACCAGGAAGCAGATCAGTTTGTTATTCCCCGGCGCAGTCTTCAAGAAGCGCCATTATCTTTTCAACAAAGACGCTTGTGGTTTTTATATGAATTAGAACCGACATCTTCGGCTTATAATATTTGTTCTGTATTCAGTCTGCAAGGGTTGCTGAATGTTGAGGCTTTACAGCAAGCTTTTCGCGAATTGCAACAAAGACATGAAAGCTTGCGTACCACATTTACGAATATTGATGGTGAAGCTAGACAAATAATTCACCCCCATTATCTTACAGAAATTAGCTTAGAAGATTGGAGCGATCGCTCTCTTACAGACACTGAACCAGAAATTTCTCATATAGGACGTTCGGAAGCTGATTATACCTTTGATTTAGCCACAGGGCCCCTCATTCGCGCGCGACTTTTTCGCCTGACACCACAGCGATATATTCTCACTTTGACTCTACATCATATTATTGCTGATGCTTGGTCTATTGGTGTAATTTTACAAGAAATTGCTATTTTGTATCAAAAGGCAATTCAAGGAGATAAAACCGGAATTGCCGAGTTAAAAATTCAATATGCAGACTATGCTGTATGGCAACAAGAAAAATTCAATCCTTTAACTTTAGCAAATAGCCTGAATTATTGGGAAAAACAATTATCAGAATTACCTATATTGCAATTCCCACTGGATTTTTCTCGTCCTCGCTTACAAACATTTCGCGGCGATTTAGTCAAATTTGAATTACCAAATTATCTCAGCAAAAACCTGCGCACCTTCAGTCAAAAATCAGGTGCGACTTTGTTTATGACGCTGATGGCTGGGTTTCAAGCGCTGTTGTCTCGTTACACGGGACAAGAAGATATACCCGTAGGAACTTCTATCGCCAACCGTCCGGGATTTGATGCGGAAAAACTCATTGGTTTTTTCGTCAATATGTTAGTTATTCGCACTGATTTAGGCGATGAACCAAGTTTTCGCACTCTAGTAAATCGAGTCAGAACAACGGTTTTGGAAGCTTTTGAACATACAGAAGTACCTTTTGAAACTTTGGTAGAACGCTTAAATATTGAACGCGATACTAGTCGTAATCCTTTATTTCAAATTGCCTTTACTTTATTAAATGCACCTAAACCAAATTTTGGCATAGATGATTTAGAAATTTCGATATTAGCTAATCAAGAAGCAGCGCGTTTCGATTTAGAATTATTCATTACTGAAAGCGCAGATAGTTTACATGGGGTTTTCTCCTATAATACTGATTTATTCAAACGAGAAACAGTAGAAAGATTTGCTCGTCATTTTTGTCAATTGCTCGAAAGTTTAGTGACGCAACCAGATACACCAGTAAGTCGGTTATCTTTCTTGCTTCCAGAAGAATTAGCACCATTAGTACCCGTTCAACCGCAGCAAACTTTTGCTGTCACATCTTGTTTACATGAAGTTTTTAGTCAACAGGTAAAATTACGTCCGCAGCAAACAGCACTCATTTTTGAAAAAACAAGTCTTACCTATGAACAATTAAATCATCGCGCCAATCAATTAGCCCATCATTTAATTAATCTTGGTGTCAAACCAGAATCGAGGGTGGGGTTGTGGTTGTCTCGTTCTTTAGATTTATTGGTGGCTATTTTAGCTATATTGAAAGCTGGGGGTGTGTACGTTCCCTTCGATCCTGACTATCCAAGCGATCGCATTGCTTATATGCTGGAAGATAGTCAAGTTGCAGTTTTGCTTACCCATAGCCAGTTTCAAGCACAAATTCCCCCCCACCAAGCCACAACTATCTTTATCGATAATTGCGAGGTTGAACTAGCAACACAACCAACCACCGCACCAGAGGTTTTAGTTCATCCCGATAACGCTGCTTACATTATTTACACCAGTGGTTCCACAGGAAAACCGAAAGGAGTCGTCGTTACCCATCGTCATGTTGTGCGGTTAATGTTGGCGACGGAAAAATGGTTTAAATTTAACCCTAAAGATGTGTGGACTCTCTTTCATTCCTGCGCCTTTGATTTCTCTGTTTGGGAAATTTGGGGCGCTCTTTTCTTTGGGGGAACTTTAATTATTGTACCTTATTTAGTCAGTCGCTCTCCAGAAGAATTTTATAATTTACTTTGCGATCGCAAAGTCACAGTTTTAAACCAAACTCCCTCAGCTTTTCGCCAATTAATGCAAGCTGAAGCATCACTGGGGAGAGAAGGAGAATTAGAATTACGCTATGTGATATTTGGTGGGGAAGCTCTGGATTTAGCCAGCTTAGAACCTTGGTTTGAACGCCACGATGAAGAGTTTCCTTTACTAGTAAATATGTATGGGATTACGGAAACTACAGTTCATGTTACTTATCGTCCCATCAGGTTACGGGATGTTAAACAACGTTTAGGAAGTTTAATTGGTAAACCAATTCCTGACCTTTCTTTATATATTTTAGATCGTCATTGTCAACCCGTTCCTATTGGTGTTGTCGGGGAAATGTATGTTGGTGGCGCGGGTGTAACTCGCGGTTATTTTCACCGTCCCCAATTAACCGCCGAACGGATGATTCCCAATCCTTTTAATCATACAAAACCAGAACGTCTGTATAAAACTGGTGATTTAGCGCGCTTCCTTGATAACGGTGAAATTGAATATATCGGACGCAACGATCATCAAGTTAAAATTCGGGGTTTTCGCATAGAATTAGGCGAAATTGCAGCAGTAATGAAACGTCATCCAGGGGTAAAGGATGCTTTAGTGATAGTCCGGGAAACTAGCCAGGAAGATATGAGAATAGCAGCTTATATCGTAGCGAAAAATCAATTTTCCCAACAAGATTTAACCAAAGAACAAACCCAAGAATGGCAATATACTTTTAACGAAACCTATCAGGGTGGTGACACAGAAACCGATCCAGCATTTAATATTGTTGGTTGGAATAATAGTTACGATAACCAACCGATTACCGCCGCGCAAATGCGTCAATGGTTAGATAATACCCTGGAGCGAATCCAAGCACTACAACCTCAAAGGGTATTAGAAATTGGTTGTGGTACAGGAATGATTTTGTTGAATATCGCACCGCAAGTTGAGGCTTATTGGGGAACTGATTTTTCTCAAGCAGCGATTAACCGCTTAACAAATATTCTCCAAAATCAATCTTTATCTAATGTGCGCTTGTTCTCTAGAGAAGCGATTAATTTTGCAGATATTCCCACTGCTTACTTCGATACAATTATTATTAACTCTGTTGCGCAATATTTCCCCTCCCTGGAATATTTACAGCAGGTAATTGCTGGGGCTTTACAATTATTAGCACCGGGCGGTAGTTTATTTATTGGCGATAACCGTAGCTTACCCCTTCTCAATTATTTCCATAGTAGCGTTGGCTTGTTTCAAGCAGCAGATAATATAGATAGAGAGAATTTTCAAATTCAAGTTAATCGCCTAGCAGCAGCCGAAAGCGAGTTAGTCATTGATCCTAGTTTCTTTGTTAATTTAACTCAGGCTTTCCCCGATATCGCCGCAGTTGAAGTTCATCTCAAAGCTGAAAATAACCATAATGAATTAACCAAATATCGTTATGATGCGATTTTACATAAATCAGGCGCAGAACCACATGATATTGTTGAAGTTGTTTGGCAAGATTGGGAAACTGCAAATCTCCAATTAGATGATTTACGAGATAAAATTAGCGCAGTAGGTGCAATTGGTTGGCGTGGTATTCCCAATGCGCGGTTAATTAAAGATGCAGCTATTTGGCAATGGTTGCAAGGTAATAATAGTAATATTAATAGTCAGAATATTGGAGAATTACGCGAATTTATTCATCAACTCGATTTAGCATCAGCAATCGACCCCGCAGATTTATATACTCTGGCGCAAGCAATCGGTTGTGAAGTAACTATCAGCTACTCTCCAGATTTAAATCATGAATATTTTGATGTTTGTTTCTACCCGAAAACAAACGATAAACGCCGTTCGCCGGTAATGCCAATTAGTCATAAAATAGGGCATCAAGTTGCTAATTATTACGCCATTAATCCTCTGAAAGCACGTTTGGCGAAAACCTTAATTTCTCAATTAAAAGCACAGGCGCGGGAAGAATTACCAGAATATATGCGTCCCGCATCTTTTGTACTACTAGAAAGCTTTCCTCTGACTCCCAGTGGGAAGCTAGATAGACGCGCCTTACCAGCACCCGATAGAGAACAAGAAATTACCAGAGAATCTTTTGTTCAACCGACAACACCCACCCAAACAAAACTATGTCACATTTGGAGTGATGTTTTGGGAATTGAACAAATTGGTATCGCTGATGATTTCTTTCATTTAGGAGGACATTCACTATTAGCAACTAAATTAGTTTCGCGAATTCGGGAAGAATTTAATTTAGCTTTACCATTGCGGACAGTTTTTGAATATTCCACCATTGCAGGTTTAGCAACAGAAATTGAACGTCTGGCGGAAGATACTAATAATAGTAGTAATGCAGCTTTAGATATTATCCCTCAATTTAGCGATCGCCAAAATTTACCCCTATCTTTCTCTCAATCGCGACTGTGGTTTTTAGATTTATTAGAACCCAATAATCCTGCTTACAACATCGCCGTTGCATTTCGCTTAGATGGAAAGTTAAATCGCGTAGCCTTACAGCAGAGTTTACAAACCATAATTCACCGCCACGAAGTATTACGCACCACTTTTGAAAGTGTCGATGGTGTTCCGATTCAAGTTATTCACCCTGCTTATTCAGTCCCCTTAATCGTTACTGAACTACAGCCAACAGAACAACTTCAAGAATTAATTAACCAAGCCATTACCACTTCCTTCAATCTGCGCAGTCTACCTTTACTTCGCGTTCATCTCTATCAATTAGCCGCAGATGTTTATGTTTTTGTTTTAGTCATCCATCATATTATTGCTGATGGTTGGTCGTTGGGATTAATCATTGAGGAATTATCCTTATCTTATACAGCATTTTGTCGCCAAGAAGCAGCCAAATTACAGCCTCTACCTATACAATATGCAGATTTTGCCCATTGGCAACGCACAACTTTTGAGCAAACTCAACTACCAGCACAATTAGCTTACTGGAAACAAAAACTCACTGGGAAAATAGAGGTTTTAGAATTACCCACAGATTATCCCCGTCCAGCGATCGCGCGTTATCAAGGCAGTGCAGTATCCTTTACAATCAATAGTGAAACATCCACAGCATTACAAAAATTATGCGAATCTCAAGGTGCTACTTTATTCATGGGTTTATTAGGGGTATTTAGTACCCTGTTAATGCGTTATTCCGGAAAAACAGATTTATTAATTGGGACACCAATTGCTAACCGCAACCGCAAACAAGTTGAATCATTAATTGGCTTTTTTGTCAATACTTTAGTAATTAATACTAACTTAAGCGGCAATCCTGATTTTATCAATTTACTATTACGCATTAAAGAAGAAACCCTAGAAGCTTATGCCCATCAAGATGTACCTTTTGAGAGAATAGTCGAAGAAATTCAGCCAGAAAGAAATCTCAGTCATCATCCTTTATTCCAGGTGATGTTTGTCTTGCAAAATGCACCAATGGGTAAACTAGAATTACCCGATTTACAATTAACTCCCTGGGAAACAGAACAGGTAACAGCAAAGTTTGATTTAACTTTGTTGATGACAGAAACAGAACAAGGAATTCAAGGACAATGGGAATATAGAAGCGATTTATTTGATGTCACAACCATTAAGAGGATGGTAGGACATTTCCAAACTTTGCTAACAGCTATTGTAGCTAATCCCCAACAGTGCATTACTGCACTACCTCTATTAACACCAACTGAGCAACATCAGCTATTAGTAAATTGGCAAAATAATCAAGTTGATTATCCTGAAGATATATCTCTCCATCAATTATTTGAAATTCAGGTCAAGAAAACACCGGATGCAATAGCAGTATTATTTGAAAATCAATATTTAACTTATGATGAGTTAAATCAACTTGCTAATCAATTAGCCCATTACCTCCAAAATTTAGGGGTTAAACCAGAGGTAGTAGTAGGCATTTGTATTGAACGCTCTCTAGAAATGGTAGTAGGATTATTAGGAATTTTGAAAGCTGGTGGTGCTTATCTCCCCATCGATGCAGCTTATCCCCAAGAACGCATCAATTTCATGTTAGCAGATGGGCAGATATCTATATTATTAACCCAAGAACAACTACTACCAAAATTGAGCCTGCAAAATAATGCACAGATGATTTGTTTAGATAGAGACTGGGAAATTATTGCTCAACAAAGTATAGATAACCCAGTTAGCGGGACAATAGCAGATAATTTAGCATATATCATTTATACGTCTGGTTCTACAGGTAAGCCTAAGGGGGTGATGATTAATCACCGTGCTATTTGCAATCACATGTTATGGATGCAAACAACCTTTGCTTTCCAAGAAACAGACACAGTAATACAAAAAACTCCCTTTAGTTTTGATGCTTCAATTTGGGAGTTTTACGCACCTTTATTAGTCGGTGGAAAGTTAATCATTGCTAAACCTGGCGGTCATCAAGATGTTAGTTATTTGCTGGAAGTTATCAACCAACAACAAGTAACTATTGTGCAACTTGTACCATCATTGCTGCAAATGCTTTTAGAACAAGAGGGAATTGAAAAATGTAATTCTCTTAAACATATTTTCTGCGGTGGTGAAACTTTACCTTTAGTACTGCAAGAAAGTTTATTGAAGAAACTAAATGTGAATCTGTATAATCTTTACGGCCCAACTGAGGCTTGTATTGATGCTACTTTCTGGACTTGTCAAGCCGAAATAAATCAAAAAAATGTCCCTATTGGTAGACCAATTCACAACACAAAAACTTATATTCTTGACTCTAATTTGCAACCAGTACCGATTGGTGTTCCTGGAGAATTGTACATAGGCGGTGCTGGACTAGCCAGGGGATATTTCAACCGTCCAGAATTGACTGCTGACAAATTTATTGCTAACCCTTTCAATTCTGTTAAATCAGAGCGTCTGTATAAAACAGGTGACTTAGTTCGCTATCTTCCCGACGGTAATATTGAATTTTTAGGACGCATTGATAACCAAGTTAAAATTCGCGGTTTCCGCATTGAACTAGGAGAAATTGAAGAAATATTAAATCAGCATCCAGATGTAGTTAATGCAGTTGTAATTACTAATGTAGATGCAGTAGGAAGTCAAAATTTAGTTGCATACATTGTCCCTGTAACTGAGCAGCTTACCTCAGTAAATCAGCTACGGAATTTCCTAAAGAAAAAACTGCCAGATTACATGGTTCCAGCTAGCTTTGTCATTATAGATTCTTTACCTTTAACACCTAATGGCAAGGTTGATAGAAAAGCTCTAGCTTCACTGAATGTAGAAAGAAAAACTGCATCCAACAACCAAATTTTACCAAGAACACCATTAGAATATAAATTAGTAGAAATCTGGGAAGAAATTCTCCAAGTTAACCCTATTGGCGTCACTGAAAACTTCTTTGATTTAGGCGGTCATTCTTTATTAGCAATTCGCTTAATTGCCGCAATTGAAAACCGCTTAGAATGCAATTTACCCGTTGTTACTTTATTCCGAGAAAGTACAATTGAAAAGATAGCAGCTTTAATAGAGCAAGAGCGGACAACCAGCGATTTAGATGTTTTAGTTCCTCTCCAAACCAAGGGAAATTTACCCCCCTTATTTCTCATGCATCAAGCCGGTGGTTATGCTCTTTCTTACTCCTTACTGGCGCAAACTTTAGGTCAAGAACGCCCAGTTTATGGACTGCAAGCACGTGGTTTAGATGGGAAACAACCGCCGTTAGCAACTGTCGAAGCAATGGCTGCTAGTTACATCAAAGCGATTCGCGCCATCCAACCTTCTGGCCCTTATTTATTAGGCGGTCATTCTTTGGGAGGATTAATTGCATTTGAAATTACGTCTCAACTAGAAGCTATGGGTGAACAGGTAGAAAATCTACTAATTATTGATACCCATCCCCCATTACCGACATTAGAAATTGAAACTTCTTTAGAAGATGATGCGGCTATTCTGTGCTTCATTGTTGAGCAAATAGCAATTCATTTCAACACAAATATCAATATTTCCTACGAAGAATTATCCAGCCGCAACCAAGCAGAACAATTTCAATATGTACTGCAAATTTTGCAGCAGTCTGAACTTGTTCCCCCAGATTCAGGAGAAAATTTAATTACTGGGTTAGTTAACGTTTACAAAGCTAATGTACAAGCAAGTCTGCGTTATCAACCGCAAACTATTAAAGCTGCTATTTCACTGTTTAAAACTGCATCATTGGCAGAGCAATTTCCTGACGATCCTACTGTAGGTTGGGAGAATTTAACCCAGGATCAGGTGTATGTTTGTTCTTTAACCGGCGAACATCAAACGATTTTGAAAAATCCGCATCTGCAAAAATTGGCAGCAGAAATTACAGCAGTTTTAAGTAGGTCGGCGTAATGAAAATACGGGAGCATCCCAAATGTGCAAAAACGCCCTCACCCTATAAGGGCTTGTCATTACCAACATCTTTTAAAGTGGAAATGGGGTGTATTAGAGTCAGAGTATGAAATTAGAAAATTTCACAGACCTCCAAACTTGGGCAGTTGAACAATGGGG